>CAWKCS010000018.1:0-106969 GCA_963848165.1 uncultured delta proteobacterium
GGACCGTATTCATGCCAAACAAAGCACCCAGTATTTTCAACGATGTCATCGGACCTGTCATGCGGGGTCCCTCCAGTTCCCATTGTGCTGCAGCCACGAGGATCGGGCTTCTGGCACGCGCCCTGATGGATAACACCATCGGATCGGTCCTGATAGAATTTGACAGAACCGGTTCGTTAGCGACAACCCACGAATCCCAGGGATCGGATATGGGGCTGTGTGGTGGTCTTCTGGGGCTTGAGACTTCTGATGAGCGGCTTGTTCACTATCGGGAAGAGATTCGTAAGGCCGGCATTCAGGTTCGGTTCAAAACCGGCTCATATGGGGACGCACATCCGAATACGTACAGATTGAGCCTCAAAAACGCAAAAGAGACCCATGTCCTGGTAGCCTTATCCACCGGAGGCGGCATGATCGAGGTGATTGAAATAGATGGCCATGCCGTATCCATGCTGGGCGATCTTTATGAAACCTTGGTATATTTTGAGAAAAAGGAAAATATTATCGTCCAGAATGTCGAGAGAATCCTTCAGGGTAAAGGTGATATCCAGGTTCTGAAAGAAAAAAACAAAGCACAGAACTTCATGCGCATAAAAACCCGTGCCCCCCTGGATGATAGTCAACTTGCCGCCATTTCAGCAGAACACGAGGCAATCAGTATTAAATGTCTGCCCCCGGTCCTGCCCATTTTGACACCCGAAAAAATTGAATCTGCCCTTTGAATCCTGTGAACAGATGCTGGCCTTCAACCGGAACAGACACCTGAACCTTGCAGAATTGGCCATCCTGTATGAAAGCGCCCGGGGAGGGATCAGCCGGGAAGAGATCTTCCATAAAATGATCGAAATGGTCCGAACCATGAAATCCTCCCTTAAAGTGGGGCTGGCAGGAACCCGCTATAAAGATAGAATCCTGGGCTGCCAATCGGCATTTTATCATGAAAAACAAACATCCGGCCAACTGCTGGATTTAGGTATCCTGAACCGCATTATTCTTTACGTTACGGCTTTAATGGAAACCAAGAGCGCCATGGGCATCATTGTTGCCGCACCAACGGCAGGATCATGCGGCGGTTTGCCGGGTACGGTTCTGGGGGCTGCAGAAGCCATGGAACGCTCTGAAAACGAAATGGCCGAATCCATGCTGGCCGCCGGTATGATCGGTGTATTTATTTCGACATTTTCGACCTTTGCTGCGGAAGTGGCGGGGTGTCAGGCGGAGTGTGGTGCCGGATCAGGCATGGCTGCGGCCGCTATCGTGACACTCATGGGGGGAACCACGGAAAATGCGGTGGCAGCGGCCTCCATGGCATTGCAGAACAGTCTTGGCATGATCTGTGATCCTGTGGCCAACAGGGTCGAGGTGCCCTGTCTGGGGAAAAATGTAATGGCGGCAAGCAATGCCGTGTCATGTGCGAATATGGCCCTCGCCGGATACGACCCGGTCATTCCCCTGGATGAGGTTATCCACACAATGGACGCCGTGGGAAAACGTATTCCCTGCGAATTCCGGTGTACCGCCCTGGGCGGGCTTTCAATGACGGAGACATCCAAACGAATTGAAGAAAAACTATCTTGAGGTTCTGATGGCTCCGGGTTAGAAGCGAAAGGTAAAAAAGCTGGTGAAAACCCCCCCGCTGGGTGTGGGGACATACAGCACCTCTATAGCGGTTTTTTTGTACCCGAATCCCACCGTGGGCATCACTACCGGGGTGATCCCATCAAAGTTGGGGAAACGATCGCCGTAACCCTGCAAAAGACCGGCATACAGATTGCCCTGAATAAAAAAGTTTTGGTTGCGGGGATGGCCCAATTTTTTTGTATGAAACCGTTTCCCGCCGAAAAAAGATCGCTCGTGATGGCTGTTGCTGAACGTTTGAACGACCCAGTCGGAATAGGATAAACCCAGCAGTTCCGTGTCGTCATTGGTGTTCTTGGACGGGCTGACGTGGCGGGTGAACAGTCCCAGCATGATGCCCCACTGCTGCGTCTGGTTCTCTTTGTCCTCTGTTTCCTCCGCCATTCCCGTCAACGGCATCAGCAGAATAAGAACAGACAGCAGCAGGATAGAAAATACTTTCCCAAACATTCAGGTCCCCAAAGAATTGTGCTAAATGGCACTGTTTTTTCGTTCCATCATGGCGCAAACCGAAAGTTGAGCTTTTAACCCATGGATCGGCATTGAGCAAGTCAAAATATAAAACACGCGTTGGCTTTGTAAACCAGATCTATCTTTTACATGTTGAGAATACACCCGACATTGTGTTAAACAAATATCACTTCAACACTAACTGAAATCTATAATTCCCCAGGAAAGATGTGTTATCTTCTCTCCTAGAATGATGGATGGTATTTCGCACCTCATGACGAAAGATGCATGGTAGCATGAATTCTAACTGGCAAGACAAACTGGTATCACCGGAAGAGGTCCTGAGGTATATCAAGCCTGGTATGACCATTTTTCTCGGAAGTGGTTTTGCTGAGCCTCGAACCCTCATGAAAAGTCTTATTGAGTCCGGTCTCCCTGATACAAATGACCTGGAATTTATCCAACTGACAAGCTACAGCGACTTTTTATCGCTGAACAATATGGATTATGGGAAATACCGGTTGAAAACCTTTTTCTCCAGCTGGGTATCCAGCGAGGCAGTTATCAGCAACAGTGTCGATCTCATTCCAGCCAGAATTTCCCAACTCCCTAAAATCATCAAGTCCAACAGGATTCCCATAGATGTAGCTTTTATCCAGATTACACCGCCGGATGATGCAGGCTATTGCAGCTTAGGGGTAGCCGTGGATATCGCCAGAGAAGCCATGGAAAGGGCCAAACTGGTAGTGGCGGAGATCAATACCAAACTCCCCTTTACCTTCGGAGATACTATTGTATCCCTCACCGATTTTGACCTTGTTGTAAAGTCAACCGAGCTGCCTACCTATTACAAACCCAAACCGGTCAGGCCTGTCATCGATCAAGTGGCAGCCAATATGGCCCAGCTGATAAAAGATGGGGACTGTATCAGCTTTCTGGTGGGGCCGCTCTTCGAAGCCCTTGGCCGTCACCTGGATAAAAAACGACACTTAGGGATACACACCCCTTATTTTTCAGACACAATGATGGCCCTGGTGAAAAACGGCACCGCAACCAACTACCGTAAACCCCAGTACCGGGGAAAATCCGTTGCCTCCTATGCACTGGGAACACCGGCCTTGATGCAGTGGTTGGACCGCAATCCGCTTGTAGAATTCCAGAGTGTCGAGCAGGTGTTCGATCCCATCCAGATCGGCCGCATCCCCAATTTTGTGGTTGTCAACGAAGCGAACAAAGTGGATCTGCTTGGGCGAATCGCCTTTACCGTGGGCAAAAACGATATCACTTCGGGACCCGGCAAGAGTGCTGACCTTTTTGCCGGAACCGAAATGTCCCCGGGTGGACGAAACATCATCGGCCTGCCCAGCAGGAATGCCATGGGGAAGCCCAATATCGTGGTCATGCTCAAAAGTCTTCGTAATCAGTTTCACATGCGTGAATCCATCGACGCCGTTGTAACCGAATACGGCATTGCCAACCTGAAATGGCGTACCATCAGAGAAAGAGCCCAGGCCTTGATCGATATTGCCCACCCGGATGACAGAAAGAAACTGGTGGAAGATGCCAAAGCAAAAGGGATAATTTTCCTGGATCAGATTTTTCTCTCAGACAGCGCCCGACTGTACCCTAGCGAAGCTGTTAACGAACATGTGATGAAGAACGGGCTGCCGGTTCGCTTCCGACCTATCAAACCGTCTGACGAAGAAGCCATGCGGCGCTTTTTCTACCGTTTTTCTAAGCAATCCATCTTCCGTCGATTCTTCTTTCCGGTTTCAACCATGCCCCATAATAAAATGCAGACCTACGTCAATGTCGACTACCGCAGTGAAATGTCCATAGTGGCCTTGATCCATGAACCCGGGCAGGAAATAATTATCGCTGAAGCAAGATATGCCAGAGATGAGGAGAATGGTTTTGGCGATCTGGCCTTCTTTGTGGACGAAAAATATCAAGGACTGGGCATCGCGCCGTATCTCTATGACTTGCTGACTCGCCTAGCCAAGGATCGAGGACTGAGAGGGTTTACAGCTGAAGTGATGCAGGAGAACAAAGGTATGCTAACGGTCTTTGAAAAAAGTGGACTGCCAATGGAAGCTTTGTTAAAAAACGGTGTTTACAAGCTGAGAATGCCTTTTGATGAATAATCGGTTGGTATATATAGGGGTTGTCGAAAAACGTGATTGAGGAACTTTTCTAGTTAAGTCGCATATAAACACCATATTTGTGAACAGCCTCAACGGCCGCTCTGACATTCTCCAGGGGGGTGGTTGGACCGATATTGCATAGATACAGGCAAAAGTGTCCGTTTTTTCCACCGATCTCGATGTACTGTTTCACACGCTCGGTTACTTCCACGGGTTTACTCAAGGCCAAAAAACCGGCACCAATGCCAAGCACCAGCGCAACTCTGTTTTTTTCAGCATATGTCTTGTAAACTGCGGGGCCGATTTTGGCCACATCAGGATCCTGACCTTCCACAAAATCCGGGCAAACCCGAAGCTTTAGTTCCAGAAACTCTTCAGGTCTTTGCAGATAGCTTTCACCTACCCAATTAGGCACATAAACCTGTGGGCCGCAAATCTCCCGCAATCTGAGAATATAGGGGATAATCCAGTCCTTCAAAATAGTTGTGTTGACGATGGGCAACGAGGCCATTGCATCACTTCCGCATATACCCTGGGCTGTTGGAAACTTCTCCCTAAGATATAGGATCCAGGGGATAATCACTTCATCGGTAAGACGATTAAAAAGTTCTTTAGCAAAGGCGGGATTTGTCATGATATCCATTATCAAGGTTTCAATTCCTCTGATATTGGCTGCCATGGTAAAGGGTGCACAAAAATTTAGCGTCGGATCTTTATCGACCAACTCACGGTATAGGGTGTTCATTTCAACAACCATGGGGAAGCGCCCGTCTGTCGCGAAATCGGGCGTTTGGATCTTTTTCAGGTCATTCCAGTTTTTAATCAGCGGGTCAGTGCGGTCAACATCAGGCGAATGATGCTTGCTGTAAATTATTTTTTGTCCAATCGCCTCAACTTCAATATTGTAAATGTCATAATCCAATAAAGGAACATCCAGATCGTATTTATGGGCTGTTGACAAAATTGCTGAAACCAGATGTTGTGGATTTGAGAAGAATTCATCGGCATCAAGACCGGATTCTTTCATTGCCAGTTCATGGATTTGAGCAAATATCGGAACCCGGTCCGGTATGCCTTTCAAGGCATTTTCCAGACGGTTAAAGCCTTCCTTAAAAAAGGTATAATCGGGTGATCCGGCGTTATTCAAGGAAGGTTTCAATTACATCCGTACCCTTTGACTCTTGGGATCATACATCGGTTCGAGATGGATCTCGATGGGAAACAGCTTCCCGGCGACGTTGATTTCATATTTCCCCGCCATGATCCAGTCATCATCGATGCCATCGAAATGTTTCAGATAACACATTCCGATGGAGCACCCATACAGATGAGAATAGGCGCCATGGGTATTTTCACTCATCAGCTCCCCATCGCGATAAATGGGTTCATCGTGGTAAACCAGCGGTTCGGGATCTTTCAGCGAGAACATCACCAGCTTGCGTTTCAAGCCGGATTCCTTTTGTCGGGTCAGTGCCTCTTTGCCCAGAAATGATGTTTTCTCCATTTTGACACAGAACCCCAACCCGGATTCGAACGGTGTCTGATCCGGTGAAATGTCGGCCCCCCAGTGTTTGTAGCCCTTTTCCAAGCGCAGGGAGTCCAGGGCATGCAGACCGACCAGTTTGAGCTTGTATTTTTGTCCTTCCGCCATCAACGCATCAAACACATTATTTGAAAATTCTGTCGGTATGTACAGTTCCCACCCCAGTTCCCCCACAAATGACATGCGGATGGCCAATGGTCTTGCATAGGCGATATTGATCTCTTGTGCGGTGGCAAACGGAAACGCCTCGTTTGAAAGATCGGCATCGGTCAGATTTTTCAGAAATTCCCGTGAGTTCGGACCCATGACGGCAAGCATGGTGTAGCTGGAGGTCACGTTGGTCAGCGTCACAAAATCATTTTTCTTGATATGACGATTTATGGTGTCGAAGTCCCGGACACCACAGGCACCCGGACTGACAATGAAAAATATGTCTTCAGCCAGACGTGTAACCGTGATATCCGCTTCGATGCCCCCCCGTTCGTTGAGCATCTGCGTGTAGACCACCTTACCAACCGGCACATCCACGTCATTGCAACAAGCATATTGCAAGGTCTTTAAGGCATCACGCCCCTGGACTAGAAATTTAGCCATGGAGGAGAGATCATAGACACCCAGATTTTCACGTATCGCCATATGCTCTGCTGCCGAATATTCGAACCAATTCTGGCGTCCCCAGCTGTACGCATA
Organism: uncultured delta proteobacterium; assembly: GCA_963848165.1. Lineage (GTDB taxonomy): Bacteria > Desulfobacterota > Desulfobacteria > Desulfobacterales > B30-G6 > B30-G6. Next base: position 6,466 of record CAWKCS010000018.1, read on the forward strand.
TACCGGTGTTACACCCTCGGGAGCAAACCAGTTGGCACGCTCCCAGCCGGCCACCACACCAAAGCAGGCACCGCGTTGTGCCAGTCTGTCGTGAAATGGCGTCTGACGGACATTTCTGGCGGTCTCCGGTTGTTTAAACGGCCAGTGATCCGCATATAGATTGCCAACGGCTTCGATGACACGGTCATGGACATAGCGCGTATTCTGCTGCCAACCGTAAAAACGCCGTACATCCACGGCCCACAGGTCTTCTTCCGGATAGCCCTGATCCATCCACTGGGCCAGTGCCCGGCCGGCGCCCCCCGCACTGGTGATGCCCACCGAATTCATACCGGTGGCTACAAAAAGGTTTTTGACACCGGGAACCTCACCCAGCATGTAAGCGGTATCGGGTGTAAAACTCTCCGGCACCGTTGTGAGGCTGTTAATCTCTGCTGTTTCAAAAGCCGGTACTCTTTTTATCGCGTTTTTCATGAATATTTCGAATTGATCCCAGTCTTCCTGGAGCTGGGTATATTGAAAATTATCCGGAATACCCTGCATACCCCAGGGCTTGGCCACCGGTTCAAACCCGCCCATAAGAAGACCGCCCATCTCTTCCTTGATATAGATATAGCCATCCATATCCCGTAGATACGGCATGCCTTTATAAGTTCCCTCCATGGGATTGGTGGTCATGTGCATGTGCTCGGCAGCATACAGCGGAAAGCTGGCACCCATCATCTTACCCAATTCACGCGACCACATACCAGCGCAGTTGACCACAAATTCGCAGGTAATCTTCCCCTGGTCGGTGGTAAGGCCATTGACGGTGTTCAGGCCTGAGACGATGCCGGGTTTAAAATGGATTCCGGTTACCTTGACATTCTCGATGAATCTGGCACCACCTGCCCTGGCCCCCTTGGCCAATGCCTGGGTTGTGTCTTCGGGGTTGGTGTGTCCATCGTTGGGCTGGAACCATGCTGCTTCAAGATCGTCGGTATATAGCAGGGGGAACAATCTTTGGGCTTCTATCAGGCTGATTTCTTCCATTTCGATGCCGAATGCACGCGCCATCTGCATGGATCGATCATATTCTTCTTTGCGTGCCTTGGTCTGTGCTACCCGAATGGAGCCGGGACGCTGATAACCTGTCGGCTGTCCGGTCTCCTCCTCCAGACGGGAATAAAGATCCGCGCCGTAAACAGCGAGTTTGGTCAAGGCGGCATTCGACCAGAGCTGGCCCAGCAAGCCGGCTGCCGCCCAGGTCGTTCCGGAGGCAATCGTTTTACGCTCCACAACCACGACATCCTTCCAGCCTAATTTGCTTAGGTGGTAAGCGACGCTGCAACCGACAATACCACCCCCGATAATGACAACCTGCGCGTGTGTGGGTAACTGTTCTGCCATGGGGACCTCCTGCATGGGATCTGAACGATTGGGTGACACGTTAAAAAAAATCATTACAATGGTTGATGCTTGAACTTTCGGTTTTCACCATCGATAGCGCGAAATGAATGATCCAATGGCGATTTGCGCTGTTTGAGGCGCTTAGGGGTCCTTGCGGCGAGTTCCAAAGCGCCGGGATTTTTCATTCCGTGTTGCTAAACCCATAAAGTTGAGTTAACCAAGGCCCTGCTCTTTCTCAGCTTCTTTCACAATCTCCCGAATGTCCTGGAGCACGCTGTCTGAGAGTTGCGGCGGTTCGTACGTCTCCAGGATATCGATCATCTTATGGTGTGCACGCTGGTAGAGGTCTGTGCTGCCGTCCGCCTCCCAGTCTTCGCGCATACGCCGGTCCATCAGCTCGGCCCGGGATTGCGATGCCCTATGCCGATACGTTGATTCGTGGGCCAGGTAGTCTTTTCCGATACCCATCTCCCTGATAATGTCCACCGCCAAGGTCTCTTCGTTGACGGGTATACCTTTTACCGTATATTTAATCATCTCTGCGATTTCATTGTCGATGACCAGCTGTGCTAAATCAAAGGTGATTCCCATTTCGAGCATTCCCAGGCCGTATATGACGTTGGCTCCTGCCAGCGCCGGTAAAATGCCTGTAATGGTCTTTTCATGTCCCGACTGGGCATCGACCACCTTGCTGTCGCCCTAACCACCGGCGACAAAACACGGCAGGCTGTAATAACGCGCCAGCCTTGCGACCGCGGCACTGATCATGCCGGTTTCCGGCGATCCAACGGTTGCCGTAGCCCGGCGCAGGTCCAGCGGGCAGGTGGAGCTGCCATACATAAAGGGAGAACCCTTGCGGCTCAACTGGCTCAGCACCAGGCTGGAAAGCACTTCACAGTTCTGCACAACCAGGGTTCCTGCAAGGTGGATCGGGCCGGAGCCCCCGGACATGGCCATGCCGATCACGTTCACGCCCAGACCGTGCCTGGCCGCGCCCATGATGATCTCGCAATGGTGATCCGTAAGCTTCAGCGGGCTGATGGGGCAGGTGGTAAACGAGAGCAGCGGCCGCTCTCTCAGCTTCTCCTTGCTGCCTGAAATGGCCACGCATATGTCTACAATTTTCTCCAGCTGAAACCCGTTGACCGGGCCCAGCCAGTGATGCTTGGTGGTGTTGGTCAGAGAGGCTTCTGCATTGTGGATCGCCTGTACCTCCGGCGGTTTGTCGTGTGAACACATAGCGCGCTCGTAGGTCTCCACGTTCTCCAGATAATCGATGAGGCGTGACGCTTTTTCGATGTCCGCCTTGGTGGTGTCGCGGTGTTCACCTGTATAGGGATCGACAAAGACGATCCCTTCACCAAAATTGGTAAACGTCACCCGGTTGTCCTCCAGCACCACGTCACTCTCGGGATTTCTTCCATAGGCAATAAACGTGGCCGGTGCGGTATGAATGGCATCCTCTACGACAAAATGGGGAATTTTCACGGTTTTACTTTTTGCATCAACCGTACAGCCCGCCCCGTGGTATATTTCAAGGGCTTTTTCATTCTCGACGAATACACCGGTATTATTTAAAATTTCCAGTGTCGCCAGATGAATCTCATGAAGCTCGTCATCGGTCATGAGATTGAGACTGAATCCGCTGTTGCGTTTGATACCGGCTTTTGGTCTACGTTTCATAGTACCTCCTTGATCGCCCTATATTTGATTTTATCCCTTTTTGTTCAATTCCATCTCGTATGCGTCGACAATCTCTTTCATGGCCTCGGAGGCTTTGTCCGGCAGGGCATAGGGCTTATGATTCTCAAGGATCTCGATGGCCTTTTCATAAGCGCGATCCCTGATACTTTTGCCTTGCGTTACATCCATCCAGTCATTCCGTGAGCGTCTGTCGAACAGGTTGACCCGGGATTGGCTTCTCATGTTGCGGAGACTCTGCTCGTGGGTGATATAGGCGCCGCCGGGGCCGACCTCGTGTATGACATCCATGGCCAGGGTTTCGTCATTGACGACGACACCCCCGAGCGCGATTTGAATCATACGGATCATCTCCGCATCCATGATCAGCTTGGCGTAGTCCATGGTGAGTCCCTGTTCCAGGACGCCGGAACCGAAGATGATGTTCCCGCCTGAAAGCGCACTCAGCGTAGCGCTCAGGGTGAATTCGTAACCGGATTGGATATCCGGTTCCTTGCTGTCCGATGCACCGCCGCCCACCCAGCCGGGCAGCCGGTAGTACTGGGCCATTTTGGCAAGCGATGCGTTGATCATACCATACTCCGGAGATCCTATGGCAGAGGTGCCGAATCTCAAATCCAGAATCGTGCTGGTGCTGCCATAGGTGCAGGGCATGCCCTTTTTCACCAACTGGGCCAGGACAATGGTGCTCAAAACTTCGGCATTGTGCGTCACCAGCGTACCGGCCAGCGAAGCAGAGGATGTACCCCCGGAGAGGCCATCGGGTATGATGAAAATTCCCAGATCCGAGTCCGGGCGCACTCCATAATCACATCACAGGCACTTTCCCCCAGGGTAAGCGGACTGATGGGGCAGACGTTGACTGTAAAAATGGGTCGTTTATGAAAGATATCCCGGCCACCCACACTGGCCGAGGCGAGATCGACCATCACCTGCAGGTATCTTGCCGAATCGGCACCTAGAAAGATATGCTTTCCGGTGTTGGTCAATATGGCATCGAGATTGTGAACCGACTGTGCCTGTCCCATGACATCTGTCGAGTTCACCACACGCACGGCCACACTGATCTCGTCCAGATATCGCACACCCTGACCAGGTCGCCACAATCTTTTTTCGTTGCCCGCCGGACTTTCCCTGGTATAGGGATCGATCACGTTGATGCACCCGCCGAATGTGGTAAATCCCACCCGGTTGGGTTCCATAATGAAGTCATCAGCGGGATTCCTGGCATCGTACACGAATGTGTGCGGGGACCTGAAGGCGGACTCTTCCACCAGAAACGAGGGCATTCTCACGATCCCGAAACCCTCATGCCTCTCCACCATGGCGCCGCCGCCGTGAAAGACTTCGAGTGCCTCCTCGCTCATCACCTTTATGCCGGTGTCCTGGAGGATTTGCAGGGTTGCATAGTGGATCGAATCAAGCTCGTCCCGTGACAATGAGCTGAGTCCCAGGCCCGAAGATGCACTGATTCCACTTCTGAAACGTCTTTTCATGACACCCCCTGTCACCAAATATGGTGCTTTGTAGCCGTGTCTGATCTGTTGTATGTCTTCAAAAGTCTTTGGTAAAATCAGGAATTAAGATAGCAAGAAAGATTTTCAGGACCAAATACCTTTTATTGGTGTTTTAAGCAACTATTTATGATAAAAAAATTCTTGATTCCAATTTTTTTGGTTCAATTAATTGAGTTCAATTAAAAGATGAATTTCTCCAGATCTCTTGACTTTGGTCGCGATACAAATTAGAGTCATTTTTAACTGCGGCAAGACAATGTGCTATTTATCGTTCATCCAAGAACCTCACAGCATGCGAAGCACTGCCGAACGGCAGAACCTACGAGAAGTGCTGTGCGGCAGTGCTTCGCAGCGACCATAAGGGATTCTGCCTAATTTAGATTCGCTCGCTAACCCAGCAGTAAGCTGCGGGATTAGCGCTGGTTATTGCGGTTCAAATTTCAACTTACATAACGTGGTAGAAAAATGAATACAATTCTCAGTTTGGTACTCAAACGCCTGGCATTTGGTCTGGTGACCATTATCGTTATCTCAGTTTTAATTTTTATCGGGGTGGAGGCGTTGCCCGGAGATCTGACCGAGGCAATTTTGGGACAAAGCGCTTTGCCTGAGACAATAGCGGCCTTTCGCAAGGAACTGAAACTGGATCTTCCCCCGCATATCCGCTATTTCGCCTGGCTGGGTGATATAATGCACGGAAACCTCGGCAATTCCCTGGCGAACGGGAGGCCCATTGCTGATCTGGTTGGCTGGCGATTTGCCAATACGCTCTTTCTGGCGTCCTCAGCAGCCGTGGTTGCCGTGCCCTTCGCTATTATGCTGGGTATCCTCGCCGCGCTATATCGCAACAGCTTGTTTGACCGGGCCATTTCCATCGCTACGCTCAGTACCATTTCCTTTCCCGAGTTCTTTGTGGCCTATATTTTGGTGGCGTTGCTCTCGGTCAAATTGGTTGTGTTTCCCAGTATTTCAAATATCAACGACGGTATGGTATTTTGGGAAAAGATTCGCGCAATTGTCCTTCCCTGTTTGACCCTGACACTGGTGGTTGTCGCTCACATGATGCGACAGACACGTGCGGCCATCATCAACATCCTGGCCAGTCCCTTCATTGAAATGGCTCATCTGAAAGGCATAAAACGGTTACGGGTTATCGTGGTGCACGCTTTTCCGAACGCTCTCTCGCCCGTGATCAATGTGGTTGCGTTGAATCTGGCCTATCTGGTTGTGGGTGTGGTGATTGTGGAGGTCGTTTTTGTCTATCCGGGTCTGGGACAGTTGCTGGTGGATTCAGTCTCCAAACGAGATCTTCCGGTCGTACAGGCGAGTTGTCTTATTTTTGCCGTGATCTACATCAGTCTGAACTTGCTCGCTGACGTACTGTCTATTATCAGTAATCCTCGCATGCGAAATCCTCGATAAGGAGAGCATTCAATGGCGGTTTTCAAATTATTGAGACAATCACCCTGGAGCGCACGATGCGGCATAGCCATCGTCCTGCTCAATATTGGCGCCGCAATACTCGCACCGGTGGTGGCACCTTATGGTGAGACTGAAATAACAGGCGATGTCTGGATGCCCATGAGCGGCGACCATCTACTGGGTACCGATCACCTGGGGAGAGACCTGTTCACACGCCTGCTTTATGGCGCCCGCAACACCATTGCAATCGCTTTTATTACCACCATGCTTTCGTTTGTGGTCGGAACTGTGTGCGGTTTTTTTGCAGCAACGCTGAAAGGATGGGTCGATCAACTTCTCAGTCGCCTGGTTGACATTCTCATGGCCTTTCCGACCCTCATTTTTGCTTTAATGGCCTTGTCCGTGGTCGGGACATCCATTGGTGCCTTGATCCTGGTGATCGCACTGTTGGACTCGACCCGGGTTTACCGCTTGTCACGCGCTGTGGCAATGGACATCGCCGTCATGGAATATGTTGAGGCTGCACGGCTGCGTGGTGAAAAAACCTGGTGGCTGATGCGCCAGGAAATCCTGCCCAACGCCATGCCGCCACTCGTGGCCGAATTTGGTCTGCGGTTCTGTTTCGTATTTTTGTTCATCGCCGCATTGTCCTTTCTGGGTCTTGGCATCCAACCGCCTATGGCGGACTGGGGCGGCATGGTCCGGGAAAATTCCGGCGCGATCACGTTTGGCATTTTCATTCCCTTGTGGCCGGCCGGGGCAATCGCTTTTCTGACAGTGGGTGTCAATTTAATCGTCGACTGGTTTCTGCATGTCGCCAGCGGCTTGAAAGACTAGCCATCAAGCTTATGATACGGTGAATAGATGACGCAATTATTAGAGATGAAAGATATCTGGATTGAGGGATTCAGCGACGAAAAATGGCGGCCCATCATCAATGGCCTGAACCTTACCCTGGACAAAGGGGAAGTGCTGGGTCTCATCGGGGAATCCGGGGCAGGAAAATCAACCTTCGGCCTGGCTTCCATGGCCTATACCCGTCAGGGCTGTCGTATATCTTCCGGGTCCATCCTGTTCGATGGCATCGAACTGTTTGGAGCGTCGGAGAAGACCTTGAGAAAAATCAAGGGTGTTCGGATTGCCTATGTAGCCCAAAGTGCCGCGGCCTCTTTTAACCCGGCGCACCGGCTCATTAAGCAGTATGCCGAGGCTCCCGTTCAGCACCATATCATGTCCTTTGCAGAGGCTGAAAAGGAGGCCTTCGATATTTATAAACGTCTGCTGCTGCCGGATCCGGAACGCATCGGCTACCGGTATCCGCACCAGGTATCCGGTGGACAACTGCAACGTGCCATGGTTGCCATGGCAATGGCGTGCAAGCCGGACCTTATCATTTTTGACGAACCGACCACCGCACTGGATGTGACAACCCAGATTGAAGTTTTGGCCGCAATAAAGCGCATCACCCGGCAATTCAATACAGCAGCCATTTACATCACCCATGACCTGGCTGTGGTGGCCCAGTTGGCAGACCGGATCATGGTGTTGCGCTATGGCAATCTGGTGGAAGAAAACAATGCCCGCCAATTGATTGCCCATCCGAAAGAGGAATACACCCGTGCCCTTCTTTCCGTCCGAACACTTCGAGAAGACAAGGACCTTTCAAAGACAGAACATGATATCATTCTGGAGGTCGAAAACGTCTCGGCAAGTTACACGGGCAAGGAGCTGGTCTTACAGGACATAGACCTGAAAATCCGGCGTGGCCGGACCGTGGCGCTGGTGGGAGAATCGGGCAGCGGGAAAAGCACCCTGGCCCGGGTGATCACCGGGTTGCTTCCGCCCCTCAAAGGTCGTGTCATCTATGACGGCAAAGACCTGCCACCGGCTTTAATAAAGCGCAAAAAGGATAGTCTCAGGGTGATGCAGATGATTTACCAGATGCCGGACACGGCCCTGAATCCCAGGCAACGGGTCAGCAAGATCATTGGACGCCCCCTTCAGTTTTACTATGGCATTCATGGCAAGGAGGCCGAGAAACGCGTTCTCGAGTTGTTGGATATGATCGAATTGACGCCAAAATACAAAGATCGATTTCCGGGGGAGCTCTCCGGTGGAGAAAAGCAACGGGTCTGCATTGCGCGTGCCCTGGCAGCCAAACCCGATCTGATTATTTGTGATGAAGTCACCTCCGCTTTAGATCAGCTGGTGGCCGAAGAAATTTTGAAACTGCTGCGCAAGCTCCAGAATGACCTGCAGGTGTCATATCTTTTTATTACCCATGATCTGGCCACAGTTAAAGCCATAGCGGATGAAATCGTGGTCATGCTGCAGGGCAAGATCGTGGAACAGGGCCGCAAAACGGATATTCTGACACCACCCCACCATGAATATACAGACCTGCTGCTGGAATCGGTCCCGGAGATGGACCCGGATTGGCTCGACGGCGTGCTGGCCGAAAGGGAGCGCAAAGCCGCCATGGGCATTGCCGTGAAGACAACCTTTATCGAAGAATCTTGAAGGCCGTTATCGACACATTTGAAGGGAGAACCCCATGAAGTTTTTAGTCTGTTATGAAGAGGCGGATCCATCGTCAGAGATTTTAAAAAAAGCCCAGGCGCATGCCAAGGTCTGGAACGCCACCTTAGAGGTCGTGAAAACAGTTACGCGAGAGCTTCCCATCAAACACTCCAGGATCCTGGAAATGGAAAAGGAAATGGAAGACACCGTGAGCAAGCAAATTGGAGACGGCGGTGTAGCATATAATGTACAATTGATGGTTACTTCTCTGGAGCCGGGAGAAAAACTGGTCAAATTTGCCGAAGAAGAGGAGATCGACCTTATTTTTATAGGTATTATAAAAAAATCCAAAGTCAACAAATTGTTCTTTGGATCAACAGCCCAATATGTAATTTTACATGCGCCTTGTCCCGTGGTGACCATAAAAGTATAGACCCTCGATTCCGCACCCCTGTAATGCCATCAAATTAACAATTCCAAGTTACATAGGAGAATAAAAATGAATGTTATCTGGATAACGTCGGACTCCTTCAGACGCGATCACATGGGGGCCTATGGCAACAAACAGATTCAAACCCCTTCTCTGGATATGCTGGCAGCCAGATCCATACGGTTTCAGCGGCATTATGCGGCGGGGTTTCCAACCATGCCTACGCGAGCGGATCATTTTACAGGACGCTGGACCATGTCCTTTATGGGATGGTCTCCACTGCCATCAAACGTGACCACCCTGGCTGAAATGCTGTCTGCAAAAGGGCTGCATACGGCAGCGGTTGTCGATACCCCTTTCTATCTCAGGGACGGCATGAATTACGATCGCGGCTTCAAAAGCTTTTTTACAACTATCGGCCAGGAAGGTTCCGGAGCCAAAAAATTGAAAGACGGGTGGCACGAGTCTCAGGACAAACGTGCGGCATGGCGTTATGAATCAGATCACAATGCACCGCAGACCTTTACAACAGCGATGCAATGGCTTGAACGGCACTACAAAGAAGACTTTTTTCTTTATGTCGACACATGGGACCCCCATGAGCCATGGGATGCCCCCCCCTACTATACCGAACGTTACTGGCCGGGTTATGACGGCGAAATTATCGAACCGATCTACGGATGTTGGAAAGATGTGCCGGGGTTCACGCAAGAAAGGCTTGAAAAAGCGCATGCATGCTATTGCGGGGAGATCGGCATGGTGGACACCTGGTTGGGATATCTCTTGCGAAGAATTGAAAACATGGGTCTCATGGAGAATACGGCCATCATTTTTACCTCGGACCACGGATTCTACTTTGGAGAACACGGTGGGCTCTTCGGAAAAATGGTTTATGAAATGGGACAGGATGGTGAATATCCAAAGCTGGATGACTGGGACAAACAGGTCGAAGGCGGCATATGGGCCTATTCACCTCTTTACGAAGAAATTGTCAATATCCCGTTATTGATTTCCATCCCCGGCATCCCGGCGGGTGTCTATGGGCAGGTAACTTCGGCGGTGGATGTGATGCCAACGGTCCTGGAGCTCTTGTCGTGCGACATACCTGCATTTGTGGAGGGCAACTCCCTTCTGCCGAAAATAACCGATCCAGCTGCCAGCGGCCGCGAGTTTACGGTCAGCAGTATCCCATTTGCCAACCCGGGTGATCCGGTGAGATCGGTCGACAATTTTCTTCGCATGCTGAAAGTCCCGACAGTAACGACCATTACCAGTGAGAATTATGCCCTCCTTTACAGCCCTGAAGCAGGGATGTCAAAACTCTATGATCTCAACCTGGATCCCGGTCAGCAAAAAAATATTATCTCGGATCAACCGGGTGTCGGCAAAGAACTTCATCAATACCTGGTTAAATTTATGCGGGATACCCGCCTTGCGGACTATCTCTTACAGCCAAGACTTGAGTTAATAATATGAACCTATCTCAAAAATGTCTTTTGCCCCAATCTCTGTGTTGCTCTCTCGTTTCAACTCCTCAAAATACAGAAGTATTCCTCCGGGTTGAAACTTGAGATCGCCTTGATCTTGGAAAAAAATCCTATTTTTGAAATGGGTTCATGAGATCACCATCGGTGATTACCGTTATAGGGGTTGTCATAAATATGTTCCGAATACGTCCCACAGCTCCAGGGGGTAACCGGAACGTTATTTTGACAAAGGCTATAAATCAGGCAGTCTTTAAAAGGAGAGCATAAATGGAAAAAGTAATGACCCGAATGGGGGATGGGAGCCGGATTGAAATGACTGCGGCGGAAGTCCAGAACGATTTGGAAGCCGGTGCTCAGAATGCAGCCGAACGCGCGAACATACCTGCCCTGATCGATGACGAGATAAAATACTTGATGGATCTCTTTCAATCCAAAGATCGTGTGGTGGGCGTTGAAATGGGCAAGGAAGTCTGTTTGAGCTATGACAACATGACGTCTAAAATCAAACGGGCTCACATCCCCATCAGTAAGATACAACAACTGCTGTTGTTCGAAAGAGGGCTGGGTGCCGACACGCTGGAGCTGACCCATATTGACTACAGTTTCAAGCAGTGCAAACACGTGGTGCAGTATGAAAAACCGAACATGGAACAGGCGGTACTACAGACCATTGCCCCGATTTTCTATGGCGCCATGCCGAACCTCGGTCTGTACAGCGTACCCGACGGACCGGTGGTCAACCCCGGCGACCTGCTGCCCGAAGGAAAGATTACCGAGGCCCAGCAAGCCTATGAAGAAATGGCGGAATACGCCATCAAAGACATGGTCTACGTGGGTAGTGAACTTTACGAGAAAGCCGGTGCGGACGGTATAAATTTCGATACTACCGCAGCTTCCGGAGATGCCGAATTTTATGCAGCCCTGAAGGCGGTTGAAATCCTGCACAAAAAATATCCCGACATGGGTATAGAAATGGGAATGTCCGGTGAGTTTATATTGGGCATGCACGGAGATATAGAATATGACGGTGTGCGCCTGGCCGGGCTTTTCCCCCAGGATCAGGTTAAACTGGCCCAAAAAGCCGGGGTAACGATTTTCGGCCCGGCCATCAATATTCTCACCAATGACTCACTTCCGTATAACCTGGCGCGTTCACTGGTTTTTACCAAAGCCTGCTCTGAGGCCTCGGATATTCCGATCCATGCCAACCTGGGCATGGGTGTCGGCGGTGTCCCCCTGACCCTCACGCCCCCTCTGGATGCCCTGTCACGGGCATCCAAAGCGCATGTCGAAATTTGCCGTTTGGACGGGTTGTAGGTGGGAGTCGGCGACCCGCTGGGAATGCATGCTGCACATGCAGTTGTCTCGGGAATGGGCGGATTACGAACTGCCGGAGATCTGGTAGCGCGTATGCAACTGAACCGGGGTATGCGAATCGATGCAGCCAAAGCGTATGTGGCGGAAAAACTGGGTGTCACGGTTGCCGATCTGGCGGACACGGTTGTCATGAACGAAGTCCGGGAGGATCTGGATATCGGACGTGTCAACGAAACACCCGCTGTCGCCAAGGGGATCGATGCCAAATTCAGAATAGCGGAACGTCTTGACCTTGAAATCAACTGCGTCAATATGTTTATGAAACGAGTGGGCATTGAGTCCTACCACTCATTTAAATAGAACCCATCTCAAAAATAGGATTTTTTAGATGGGTTCTAAAAACTATCCCACAACAGGAGCGATCGATGAACAGGCAAATTCCTACCCAGGCACAAATTGTCATAATCGGCGGCGGTATTGTAGGGTGCAGTACGGCCTATCACCTCACGAAAATCGGATACACGGACGTTGTCCTGCTGGAGCGCAAAGAGCTCGGTTCGGGGACCACCTGGGCCGCAGCAGGTCTTGTGGCCCAGCTGCGCCAGAATCGGGAGATGACCAATCTTGCCAAATACGCCACGGAACTCTACCCTGCCCTTCAAGCGGAAACCGGCGCAGCCACAGGCTATGTCAAAACAGGGGCGCTGGGTGTCTGCCAGACGGACGATCGGCGGCGGGAGTGGCTTCGAGGAGCGGCCATGGCCGGTGCTTTCGGGATCGAAATGGTCGAAATCAGTTTGAAGGAAGCCGCAGATCTTGTCCCGGGCATGGGCACCAAGGATCTTGTCTCGGTGTTTTACCTCCCCAACGATGGTCACACAAACCCTCTGGACACCACCCAATCACTCATCAAGGGTGCCAAAATGAAGGGTGCCAGAGTGTTTGAGCAAACACGCGTCACCGGGATAAATTTGAAGAATGGGACCGTTTGCGGCGTCAGCACTGAATCGGGCGATATCGCCTGTGAATATGTGATCAATTGTGCCGGGATGTGGGGTCGGGATGTCGGGAAAATGGTCAATGTCAGTGTTCCCCTGTTTGCGGCCGAACACATGCATGCCATAACCAAACCCATAGACGGTATCAAGAAGATCTTTCCCACGGTGCGTGATTTCGATGGACGGACCTATTTTAAGTGTGAAAACGGTGGCATCCTTTTGGGCGGTTTCGAGGCTGTGTCCAAGCCATGGGGAATGAAAGGCATTCCCGAAAAATATATGTACACGGAACTGCAGGAAGACTGGGATCAGTTTGAGGTGTTCATGGACTGCGGCCTGAAGCGCTTTCCGGACCTGGAAACCGCCCAGATCCGGCATTTGTCGGTTGTGCCTGAAAGTTTTACGCCGGACAACGCTTTCATGGTGGGAGAGGCACCCGGTATCAAGAATTTCTTTGTGGGCTGCGGTATGAATTCGGTGGGCATCGCCAGTGCCGCCGGTGTGGGACGTGCCCTGTCACAGTGGATCGATCAGGGGTATCCGGAAGAAACCCTATGGCCCGTGGATATCCGGCGTTACTTCAGCTGGCAGCAGAATTCCAGCTATCTGCACGATCGGATTGTTGAATCCGTGGGAATTCTCTACGAACATCACTATCCCAACCGTCAGCGCACATCCGCACGACCCGTCATCTGTTCACCGATACACGACCGGCTCGCCGACAGGGGTGCCTGTTTCAGTATGCTTGCAGGCTGGGAGCGGGCAGACTGGTTTGCCCCCCAAGGAGTCGACCCCGTTCACAAATATAGTTGGGGTAAAGCCAACTGGTTTCCGTATCAGGGTGAAGAACATATGGCCATCCGGGATGCTGTGGGTATGTACGATTTAAGCTCCATGCACAAATATCTGGTTCAGGGACCGGATGCGGAAAACGTTTTGCAACGATTCTGTGCCAACGATATCGCGGTACCCGTCGGCAGCGTTGTTTACACACCTGTTCTCAATGAACACGGCGGTTTTGAGTCCGATCTTACCGTGACCCGGTTTGGTGAGGATTCCTTTTTTATTGTGACCGCATTGGGTACGGGTGTGCGTGATTTTGACTATATCAAGCGACGAATTCCCGCCGAGAGCCCGGGCCACGATTACCGATGTGACCCATGGTTATGCCATGCTGGCGGTAATGGGGCCCCAATCCCGCAACCTGCTGTCAAAGCTGACGGATGCCGATCTCTCCAACGAGGCCTTTCCCTTCCGAACAGCCAAGGAAATTGATCTCGGATATGCCCGGCCCTGGGCTGTCCGAATTTCCTATGTCGGTGAATTGGGTTGGGAACTCTACATCCCCACGGGATTTGCAACCGCTGTCTTCGATGCCCTCATGGAGCCGGTAGTGAGTTCGACATCCGCCTGGTTGGGATGCAGGCTGTAAATTCCCTGCGGGTGGAAGCCGGTCTGCGTCACTGGGAATCCGACATCGGACCGCAGGACACCCCTTACGAAGCCGGCCTGGGTTTTTGCGTCAGGCTGGACAAGGAGGATTTCATCGGCCGGGATGCTCTTGTTCAACAGAAAAAAAACGGTTTGAAGCCGCAAACTGGTCATGTTCACGTTGGATGACCCAGAATCACTCCTGTTTCAGAATGAACCGATCTATCGTGATGGTGAACAGGTATCCCAGATCACTTCCGGAGCCTATGGTTTTAAGATCGGACATGCAGTGGGTTTCGGGTATCTGAGCAACAGTGAACGGCATCTCTGACAATGGATTCTCGACGGGAAATATGAGATCATGGTTGAAGGCCTGCAAGATTCCGGCCAAGGTGCACCTGCGATCACCTTATGATCCGCACAACGAGCGTCCGAAGATGTAAAGCATGAGTCCACCCCGGAGCGGGTGCTCGAAACCTCGGAGGGTTATCCATCGATCTTTTTTCTTGGTTTTGGATCAGGTTTAATATACAGGGGCACAAAGAATGTTCTGGAAATAGGTTATAATTTGAAACGCATGATAGTGAAAGGGATGGGAAATGCCGATCCAAAGAACCGGTGTGTCTGCCTTTAACGGCCTGGGATTGAATTTTCTGACCCGTGACGAACTGGATACCATTCATTCAGGTGCCTGCCATATTCTTAAACATACCGGGGTTCTGGTGGAGTTTGAAGACGCCGCCGATCGTTTTCACAGTGCCGGTGCTTTCGTGTCACGGATCGGGAAGAAACTGGCTCGTTAAAATCCCCGAGTGGCTCGTGACCGAAAGCCTCGCAAGCACACCCAAAAGCGTCACGTATTACGCCCGGGATCCGGAAAAGGATTTCCTGCTGGAAAACAACCGGGTCGGCTTCGGCACATTTGGAGAACAGGTCAATATCATCGATCCCATTACCCGTGAATATCGCCCTTCCACAAAACAGGACTGCTGCATGGTTTACCGTCTCATCGACGCACTCGACGAACTTGCTTTCTGCCAGCGAACCATCTGCCCGGGCGATCAGCTGCCTGCCACCCAGGCGGTCCACAATTTTCATGCTTTGATTACCCACAACAGCAAGCACATCACCATCGGCATGGTCAACAGACCCAGCGTGGAAGTTATTGTACAAATGGCGGCAGCCGCCGTGGGCGGCATGGACAAACTGCGTGAAAGACCCATCTGTACATGCTCCTGCTGTGTCACCAGTCCCCTGATCCTAACCACGCAGTTCTGTGAGACCCTTATGGCTGCTGTGGAAGCAGGTATCAATGTGGATATCATGACCATGGTTCTGGCAGGCGGCTCCGGTCCCGTAACCCTTGCGGGTACCATCGTCCAGACCGTGGCCGAACAACTGAGCGGTCTGGTTCTGGCCCAGATCACAAGAAAAGGGGTGAACGTCACCTTTGGTTCCTGCAGCACCATTATGGATTTGAAAACCGGCCTGGCATCCACGGGGGCACCTGAATGGGGCCTGGTAGGCGCTGCCATCGCGCAGATGGGTAACTATTATCACATCCCCTGCCGTGTGGGTTCGGGGGTCAGCGATTCCAAGCTGCCCGATGCGCAAGCCGCCTACCAGTTCACATTGAACGCCCTACCCTTGTCCCTTGCCGGTGCCAACATGATATTCGGTGCCGGCGGCATCGACAGCGGGCTTGCTTTTGATTACGCCAAGCTGATCATGGATCATGAATGCATTTGCCATATCCGGAAACTACTGGAAGGCGTGCGCGTGGATAACGAAACCATGGCTCTTGATCTTATCGATGAGATCGGCCCCGGCGGGACGTTTCTCACCCACAGCCACACCTTTGAGCGAACCAGAACCCAATCGGTCGCCCAGCTATTTGACCGGAACACCCGAAAGATCTGGATGGACACCACCGCCGGAAAAGACCTTACCGAAAGGGCCTATGGAAAGGCCATGGAAATTCTGGAAAGCCATCAGCCCCCGGCCCTGCCAGACGGTGCCGCAGAAACCATGAACAGTCTGCTGGATGAATTTGAAGCCCAAATAAAATCCTAGAGCGATTTTATCGGACGCGACATTGTCGCTCTCTTAAACCAAACAAAGGATATGCTATAATGAGCGCAATTTGTTCCTCTTTAACACCCATGGGAACGTTATTATATCCATCACTATAGCTGCCATCAGCTCAGGGAATCACATGAAAGAAATTAGAGAGGCCGCCCGAAAAACACCGGTTCTGGCAGAAACGGATGTGCTTGTGGTGGGCAGTGGACCGGGAGGTCTTGCGGCCGCACTTGCAGCCGCGCGGGAAGGCGCCAATACGATTTTATTAGAGCGATACGGATGTTTCGGGGGCAATATCACCCAGGCAGGCGTTGAATCCATCGCCTGGTACCGTCACGAAGGTACCATAGATACGCAAGGCATCGGTATCGAATTCGAACAGCGTGCCAAACAGATGGGCGCAACCGAACCTGAATCCCAGTCCCAGAGTGAAGCCTTGAATACGGAATTATTCAAGATCGTGGCTGACACACTCGTTCAGGAAGCGAACATCTTACCGATATTTCACTGTACGGCAGTGGCGACGGTAATGGAGGAGGATGTCATCCGGGGAATCATCACGGAAAGTAAGTCGGGCAGACAGGCCATCCTCGCAAAACGGGTAATCGATGCCACCGGGGATGCCGATATCGCCCATTTGGCAGGTGCGCCCTGGCGCATGGCGCCCAAAAATGAATTGTTGGGCGTAACAGTGACGTTCGCCGTGACAGGTGTTGATCGAAAGCGTTTCCTGGCACATGTAAGAACCCATCCTTCCACCTATAAAGACTGGGGGGTTGAAACTTCGGGCAAAGAAGATAACATGTTCAGCCCGTATCTCAGTGTTCCGTTTCAATTGGCCAGAAACGCCGGTGAAATTCCAGAAAATGTGCAGATCGCGGGAACCTGGGGCCGGATCAGCGAACAGGGAGATGCCACGTATCTGAACGTTGTTTATATGCCGGGCTTTGACAGTACGGATGTTCGTGATCTTACCCGCGGAGAAATGGAGGGACGCAGGCAAGCCATGTGGGCGGTCAATGCACTGAAGAAATATACACCGGGTTTTGAGAACGCAGCTCTCAGGACTTTCGGTTCATCCTTGGGAATACGGGAGTCGAGAAAAATCATCGGGAGATACAACCTGACCGAAAACGACGTTCGCAATCAGGGACGTTTCGACGACGCTATTGGTATCTTCCCAGAATTTTTAGATGGACATGGCATCCTGAGCCTGCCCACAACCGGGCGTTATTTCCAGGTGCCCTATGGCATCGTGATTCCCCAAAAGGTGGACAACCTGCTTGTGGCGGGTCGCTGCGTGGCAGGAGACCGTATTTCTCATTCAGCCACTCGCCAGATGATGTGCTGCACAGTTACCGGACAGGGAGCCGGCGTAGCGGCGGCACGCTCTATCAAAGAGAAAGTGAACTGCCGTCAAGTGGATATTGCCGCCCTGCAAAAAGCCCTGTCAAAGCAGGGGGTGCGAATAAATTGACAGGGAAGACCAAGAAAGGAGCGCGATGAGTATTCAGGATTTCACAATGGACTTTTTCTCGTTGAAAGGGAAAAATGCCATCGTCACCGGCGGCAATACCGGACTTGGACAGGCATTCGCGTTGGCGCTGGCCAAGGCAGGTGCGAACCTGTTTGTACCCAGTATTCTGGATGATGACGGTGGTAACCAAAGCGCTTGTTGAAGCGGAAGGTGTTGTGTATGAATTCATGCAGATCGACATTACCGATGACGGTGCGCCCAAGAAAATAATCGAAACCTGTGTCGCAACATTCGGATCTATCGATATCCTGGTAAACAGTGCCGGCATCTGCATATTGGATGACGTTGAGAACTTTGGCAGAGAACAATGGGATAAGATGGTGCGCATCAATTTAACCGCCGCATTTGAACTCAGTTTTGAAGCGTCAAAGTTCATGATTTCTCAGAAAAGCGGTAAAATTATCAACATCTGTTCACTTTTCTCGTTTCTCGGGGGAAAATGGTCACCGGCGTATGCATCCACAAAACATGGCCTGGCAGGTTTTACGAAAGCCTATTGTGATGAACTGGCTCAGCACAACATTCAGGTCAACGGGATTGCACCGGGGTATTATAAAACGGCTATTACGGAAAGGACAAGAAGCAACCCGGAAACGAGTCAACGGGTTTTGGATCACATCCCCGCCAATCGCTGGGGTGAGACAATGGACCTGATGGGTACGACCATATTCCTGGCCAGCAAAGCTTCAGACTATGTAAACGGTCATATACTCGTGGTTGACGGAGGCTATCTGGTTCGTTAATGAAAAAGCAATATGTCATAGGTCTCGATGGGGGAACGCAGAGTACGAAAGTGGTCATTTTCGACCTGGAGGGCAATCTTGTATGCCAGGGGAAAAAAGAACTTCAACCCATGCACATGCCCAAGCCCGGGGTAGCGGAGCACCCGGATGACGACTTGTGGGATACCATCGTGACGGCAAGCCGGCAGGCAATGGAGCGCTTTTCGGGAGATATCAAATCCATATTGGGCATCGGCCTCTGCACCATTCGTTGCTGCAGAGCTTGTCTGAAAGAAGACGGCAGACTGGCTTCACCGGTCCTGAGCTGGATGGACTTACGCCTGGCCCGCCCCTATGAGCACAAGGATCCACAGGTCAGGTATGTGACGACAACTTCCGGATATATCACCCACCGCTTTACAGGTCAGTTTAAGGATACGGCAGCCAATTACGAGGGGATGTGGCCCATCGATAAGGACACCTGGCAGTGGAGCAAAGATCCAGACGTTTTAAAAGCCTTTAATGTGCCAAGAAACAAGCTTTTTAAACTCGAGATGCCCGGATCCATCCTCGGGTATGTAAGCTAATGAAGCCTCTGAACAAACCGGAATACCGGCTGGAATTCCGGTGGTTGCAACCGCAAATGACAAGGCGGTGGAAGCCCTGGGTGCCGGTCTAACGCCGGGCAAAACCGCTCTCGTTTCCTTGGGAACCTATATCGGCGGTATGGTATATGGTGAAAAGAATGTAACGGATCCAAACGCCTTTTTCACCAACCTGGCATCCATACCCAACGACTATCTCTACGAAAGTGGCGGCATACGTCATGGAATGGGAACCGTCAGCTGGTTGAGAAATCTTTTCGGTGAAGACGTCCGCAGCAAAGCGCAATCCCTCGGCATTTCCCCCGAAGAGTTCCTGAACAGGGAAGCCCAAAAAGTTGCCCCGGGATGTGATGGATTGATGACGGTTCCGGAATGGCTGGCACCGCCGGACAAACCTTTTAAAAAGGGCATCATGATCGGATTTCACGGGCGTCATACCAGGGCACATCTATACCGCTCCATGTTGGAAGCCATTGCATTGACCATGAAAAACCATGTCGAGGCCATGTGCCGGGAACTGGACATGGGACTGGACCAAATCATCGTATCCGGCGGGGGGGCACGAAGCGATGTGTTCATGCAGATTTTTGCAGACGTGTTCGGCGTCCCGGCCATCAGAAATGAGATCACGGATGCCGCCGGTCTGGGTTCAGCCATTTGCGCTGCCGTGGCCGCGAAGGCTTATGACACTTTTGAGGCGGCCATTGAACAAATGGTCAGGATACGTGACAGGTTTTATTCCATTGCGGAGCATGCCTCCCTATACGAGAAGCTGAACACGGATGTGTACAGGCATATTACAGAGTTTACGGATCCTGTTCTGGAGAAATCATATCCCATCTTCAAACAATAAATAATGAGTTTCCCAAAGGAGAAACAAACATGTCCTTGAAAAGGGAGCAGATTGCAGAGGCGCTTGAAAATATCGTGGGAAAAGAACACGTCGTAACAGACGAACAGATTTTAAAGGAGAGCAGTGTCGACCGTTTCAGAAGATTCGAAGCCTACCACGGCGTGTATCGGCTGCCCTTGCCTGCTGCGGTCGTATATGTGAACAGCACCCAAGAGGTAGCCGCCGTCATTGAATTCGCCAACGAAAACAAGATCAATGTCGTTCCACGAACCGGTCACTCGGCCACGGAAGGCGGTCTTGAAACCGCTTTGGAAAACTCCATTGTCGTTGATGGATCCGGTATGAATCAGATCCTTGACATCGACACCTATAATATGCAGGCAACCGTACAATGTGGCGCCTCTCTTCAAGAACTTGACGACCGTTTGAGAGAACAAGGTTACACAACCGGCCACTCACCCCAATCAAAACCGCTGGCACAGCTGGGCGGTCTGGTTGCCACCAGAAGTATCGGCCAGTTTTCGACCCTATACGGCGGTATTGAAGACATGGTCGTAGGATTGGAAGCGGTTTTTCCGGATGGCGGCATTACACGCATAAAAAACGTACCTCGCAGGGCCGCCGGGCCTGATATCCGTCATGTCATCATTGGCAATGAAGGCACACTTTGCTTTATCACGGAAGTTACCGTTAAAATTTTTAGGTATTTTCCTGAAAACAACAAATTCCTGGGGTATACCCTGGATAATATGAAAACAGGTTTCGAGATTCTCCGGGAAGTCATGGTAAATGGTTACAGACCATCTGTCGCACGTCTGTATGATCCTGAAGACGGTTCCTACCACTTTTCTCATTTTTCTGAAGACAGGTGTGTATTGATTTTTGTGGCTGAAGGTGTAAAGCCTCTTGCGGACGCAACGGCCACGGCCATCGAGAATATCGTGGCTCGCTACGACGAATGTGTGAAAGTCGATCCAAAGCTGATCGAAAAATGGTTTGCCCACCTCAACTGGGACCCGGCCAATTTAGCTGCCGAAAAAGCCGAAATTATGGAAACCAAGAATGTCTGCAATACCACTGAAATATCTGCCAACTGGGGGCTCATCAATGACATCTACGACGTGTGCATGCAACGGGTAAGAAACGAGATTCCCGACCTGACACTGTTGGGGGCCCATTCTTCTCACAGTTATCTCAACGGAACCAACCTCTACTTTGTATACTTTTATAATGTGGTTGACTGCAAACCCGAAGAAGAACTCACAAAGTACCACCTGGCCATTAAAAAGATCATCGTTGAAGAAACGATCAAAGCCGGCGGCTCCATGTGCCATCACCACGGTGTCGGCAAGCATAGAACCCATTGGATCGAACAGGAATATGGATCCTCGTATTACATCCTCAAGAAATTGAAAAGCGCTTTCGACCCCAACAACATCATGAATATGGGGACCATCATACCGTTGGAAAAGTAAATGAATATTCTGGTGTGTTTCATAACTGTTCCCGATTTGGAGAAGCTTGACGACCAGGATTGGGTCATCGACAAAAACCTTCAAATCGATACCAGCTTCCTGAAACCCTCCCTGGATATCTATGACGAGAGCGCGCTGGAAATCGCCTTGACGCTTTTAGATGCATCCGAAAAGACCAAGGTGCCCATGGAACTCACTGCCTTGACCATCGCTGGCCCCGGAGCAACTCCCGTTCTGAAAACCCTGAATGCGCTGCGGTTTAAACGGGTCGTGCGTATCGACAGCCAGGATGATCTCCGGTTCAGGCCAAGGGCCATCGCTTCTGTCTTGACCCAATACCTTAGAAAACAGGCCCCCCAGGATGTGCTGCTGCTGGGTAGACAAACCAGTGTCGGTGAAAACGCGAAGACACATCTGCTGACGGCGGAAATGCTGGGGTGGCCATGCATCACCCAGGTTGCCGGTATCGAACTGGTCGACAGAAACCACTTGACGGTGACCAGCCAGGTAGATGAAGGCCAGCTCCGGCAGCGAATCCAAACGCCGTGTGTGCTTTCTGTGGGAGATGCGCCCAATACCTATATGCGGGTTCCCACACTCAAGGACCGGATGCATCTCGGCAAGCGGCCCGTCGAGATCCTGTCCATCAGGGATTTTCACCTGCCGGAGGAGACCGAGAAACTCATCGACCTGGAAGTCATAAGCCATGCAAGACCCGGAATTCTCATCCAGGGGGAGACCCCCGAAAAGAAGGCCAGAGAGCTGTATGAAGTGTATTTGAAAGAAAGGCTGCAAATACTTTGATATTCAAGGGAATACTCAATGGCTGCTCGATGAACATCGCTTCTCAGGCAGAGGAGTTGAATGGTTTTATTGGCGAGCACTTGCGTTCAGTGGACACCATCGGCAGCACCATTCTTTTTTATTCCAGAGAGGAGCAGAAGGATGCGCTGCTTGGGTTGGTTCCCACCGCGTCCGCACAACTCGTCCGTATCAACCGTTATCAACCGGAAAATGTCCTCGAAGCGCTCGAAACCCTTGAAAAAGGAGAGAGGACCCACCTGTACGTATTTCCCAGCGGCTTTGAAGGATCGGAAATTGCCGTCCGATTAGCTTTCCGGTTGAAAGGTTCGTCCCTTGTGCAGGTGAAACAGATCGAATGCTCAAGCGAAAAGTTGATCGCAAAGAAGGCCGTCTATGCAAACCACGTTCTGGCTACCTTCAAGTTACTGAAAAAGCCCTACTGCATCTCCCTTGCCAAAGGGAGCACCAACAGTCAGCCCATAGCCAAACGCGACACGATGACAGTTACCGAGGTTGACATGACCCACCTGCATCAAGACCGGTTCATCAAGGCGTCACAATCGACCCCTTTTAAACCGGCCAGGGATCTGACCAAGGCCACGTTCCTTGTCATTGGCGGCAACGGCATGGGCAGTCATGAAAACACAAAAAAACTCCAACAGATCGCCGAAACGATTGGAGCCGATTTTGGTGTCAGCCGTCCTGCAGCAATGCGTGTCTGGGCCCCCATGCACTGTCTGGTAGGCGTTTCCGGGGCCATGACAAAGGCGGATGTCTGCCTTGTTGCAGGGGTTTCCGGGGCCGCCGCTTTTTATGCCGGCATCGAAAAAAGTAAGTTTATTGTCGCCATCAACAAAGACATTCGGGCACCCATCGTCAGGTCCGCCGACGTTGCCATCATTGATGACTACAAAGCGGTGATGGATGAGCTTGTCAAGATTATGACAACAAATATAACCGGGTCCAAAGGGCCCGGCTCTTTTTATACTCTGTAAAATTTATATGCTATAGACAAAAGAGATTGTTTAGCATTTAGCATTCGTGTTTCGAATTTTAACCATTATTGGAATTGGCAAGGATACCCGTTTTGGAGAAGAAACTGATTCATCCCATGAGTGAAACCTTTCACGATTACCTGAAAGACGAATCGAATATGACGGGATCGGCGGAAAGTATTTCTTTCCCGGAAAACGAAGCGGAAATCGCTCAAATCCTTCGGGAGATGCGGGGACACGGAACGGCCGTCACGATTCAGGGCGGCAAGACCGGTATCGTCGGCAGTGCAGTGCCCTTGCAGGGCCACATTATGAACCTCTCCCGCATGAAAAAAGTAAAATCCTTTGCCATTGCAAAAGATGGCCAACGATCGGTAACGGTTGAACCAGGGATCACCTTGCTTGAACTCCGAAAGGCGATTCAGCGGAACAAGACACATAGGGCGTTTTTCTGGCCACCGGATCCAACCGAACCAACAGCTAGCGTTGGCGGCATTGCTTCCACCAATGCTGAAGGCACCTGTTTTTATCTTTATGGAAAATCTGCTTCATATATCTCGGGTATTCGCGTCATGAACGCTGACGGATCCATCCGTGATCTCAGGAAGGGACAAGACAGCCATTGTCATCAATGGTGATGTCCAACGATCTTCTGGATGTTTATCTGGGTGGCGAAGGGATGTATGGTGTGATCACGGAACTGACCCTGCGGTTGATACCCAAACCCAAAGAAATCTGGGGCATTGGTTTTTTCTTTGAGAACCCGGAAGAAGGGATGTCCTTTGCAGATCAGCTGAAAGCCACCCCTTTTGACAGCCAGGATGCAAATATTGCCGCCATGGAGTACCTGGATCAGACCATACTCAGTGCCGTTGAAATGCATCCTTCCATGAAGATCCAGTTAAAAACAACACCTGGCACGGCACCGCATATTACGGCCATGGTTTATGTGGAAATTCATGGGGATCATGAAGATGCCATCCAAGAAATTGCCCATACGCTTTTAAATATGAGTTCCACCTTTAACAGTGATATAGACAAGACATGGGCATTTTCCGGAGAGCCCGAGGTTGATAAGATGAGACACTTCCTGCACGCCGCCGCTGAAACCGCCATCTTACACATTGAAAAAGCCCGACGTGAAGATCATAGAATTACCAAAACTAGGTATAGACATCAGCCTGGAGCGGGAGGGGCTAAAGACCCTGGTTCACCGATTCGAAAAAAAACTTCAAAAGGAAAATTTAAAAGCCAGCTTTTGGGGGCACATTGGCAGCGGCAGCCTGCACATCGATATCCTGCCGGAAAATTACGAGGAGTTCGTTAAAGGCAGGACATTGTTGGAAACATGGGCTGATAGCTTTCCTGTCCTTCTCGGGAATGCCATCACATCGTATGGCATTGGGAAACTGAAAAAATCGATTTTCCTCAAAACAGCCTCGAAGACGCATGTCAACCATGTGCTGAAATTGAAAAAACAATTGGACAAGAACAACCTGTGGAACCCGGGCAATATGATCGGGGACTGAGATCAACCTGGGAAAGGAGACCCCGTGAAACAGTTTGACAAACTCTATATCAACGGCAAATGGGTACAGCCGAATAATACCGATATCATCGAGGTTGTTAACCCGGCCACCGAAAGTATCTGTGCATGCGTTCCAAGCGGAAACCGGGAAGACGTGAACGCTGCCGTCGCTTCTGCGCGCCAGGCATTTGACGGCTGGGCACATACACCAGCGCAAAAGCGCGCTGAGATCATGCATGCCGTTGCAGATGAAATGCAGCGTCGTGCCGACGAATTAATTGACGCACACGTCATCACCATGGGTTGCCCTCGTCACCTCACCGCCGGGCTGCACGTCGATGCTCCCATCGCCGCCATGCGTAACTACGCAGAGCGTGCCGCACAGATGGACAAGGTCGAAGAAAAAGACAACGTGTTGGTATACAAAGAACCTATCGGTGTTTGCGCCTTGATCAATCCCTGGAACTATCCCCTTCATCAACTTATCGGCAAGGTCGCCCCCGCACTTGCAGCCGGCTGTACCATCATCGCCAAACCGGCTGCACAAACACCGCTGCAGGATTTTATCATGGCGGAAATTTTTGAAGCCGTGAGTCTGCCGGCAGGTGTGTTTAACCTGGTCAGCGGTTCAGGTAGTGTGATCGGCCCGGTCCTGAGCAGTCATCCCCAGGTGGATATGGTCTCTTTTACCGGTTCGACGTATGCGGGCATCAAGGTGGCCGAAGCGGCAGCTCCGACGGTAAAACGCGTTTGCCAGGAGCTTGGCGGCAAATCCCCATATATCATTACCGAAGACGCCGATCTTGAAGCTGCCGTTCGCTACGGTGTCGAAGATGTCATGCTCAACACAGGTCAGACGTGCAATGCCCTGACACGTATGTTCGTACCCCGGGGTTGCTATGAGAAAGCCGTCGGCATTGCCAAAAAGACAGCGGAAGAAAATATTGTCGGCGACCCAAACGATAGCAGCGTTACCATGGGCCCCATGGCATCAACTTCACAAAAACAAACCGTACTCAATTATATCAAGACGGGCATTGCTGAAGGCGCAAGATTGGTCACCGGCGGTATTGACATGCCGCAGGGCCTGCATGTGGGCGCCTATGTAAACCCTACTATTTTTGCTGATGTTACCAACGAAATGGTCATCGCCAGGGAAGAAATTTTCGGACCTGTTCTTTGTATGATTGTCTACGATGATATCGAAGAGGCCATCGAAATGGCAAATGACACGGTATATGGTTTAGCATCCGGAGTTTATGCCAAAAACAAAGCGGATGCACTAAAAATCGCCAGACGAATACGGGCAGGTCAGTGTTACATCCAGGGTAGCTATTTTAATCTGGAGGCGCCTTTTGGTGGTTTCAAACAATCCGGAAACGGGCGTGAATGGGGAGACCAGGCCATGCACGAATACGTCGAAATAAAAGCCATCATTGCTTAACAGACTGCAGGTGATATAACCTTTGCCAAAATAACGTTTCTATTGTACCGAAAAAGAGCTCTGGCTCGAATTCGGAATATATGTATTATAGCATTTGTCAAAATAACGTTCCGTTTACTCCGAAAAGCCGTTAGACGCATTCGGAACATATTTATGACAACCCCTATACAACCGCTATAAAGGAGATAAGAATGAAAATCGGATGGATCGGACTGGGTAATATCGGAAACGTCATGGCATCCAACTTGATAAAAGCGGGGTATCACCTGATCGTACACGATCTTGAATACAAGACCGCCGAAAAATTGATTGCATCGGGTGCTGAATGGGCAGACACACCCCAGGCGCTGGCCGGCGAAGCGGACACGATCATTACCTCTTTGCCCGGTCCCCCGCAGGTGAGAGCCGTGATGGAGAGCGAACAAGGGGTATTTGCAGGCATCCGCCCGGGCTGTACCTGGATCGACATGTCCACGACCGATGCCGAAGAGGTCGAACGACTCGGGAGGATTGCCGCCGAAAAAGGGGTGTCGGTTCTGGAAGCGCCCCTTACCGGTGGCGTGACCCTCGCCAAGGCAGGCGGAATTACCATGCTCGTGGGCGGGGAAAAAGACGTTTTTGAATCACAACTGCCCATGTTGCGCAAGATCGGCGGGAAGATACTCCTCATGGGACCGCTGGGAAGTGCGAGCATCGTCAAGGTCATCACGAACCTGTTGGCCCTCGGTCACCTGCTCATGGCCGGCGAGGCTTTCATGCTGGGAAACCAGGCCGGTATCGAACCGAAAGCACTGCTGGAGGGTATCCAGGCCAGTTCCGGCAACAGTTATACCATCGAAAAAGAAATGCCGCTGGTTTACAACGGAAGCTATGACGTGGGATTTTCAATGGCCCTGGCCTGCAAAGACCTGGGCTTGACAATGAAACATGCTCGAAAATATGGGGTGCCGCTTGAATTGGGAGCATTGGTGGAGCAGATTTTCGTCCGGGCGAAAAGACAATACGGTGAAGCCGCCTATTCCACCCAGGCGGTGAAGCTGCTCGAAGACACAATGAATGTCTACCTGCGCGCAACCGGGTATGAGGATTTTCGGTAAGCATACATCTATTAATTTCAGATTAGCTGATCGTGGTACGCCCCTCAAACCTCCTTTTGTTCATCCAACGGCGGTGGAATCAAAACAAAATTGCCGAAATGCTTCTTCTCGAGAAACTCGCGCTGTGCCTCCACAATCTGTTCCAGCGAAAACGTTTTGGCAAGGATCGGCCGCAACTCGTTGCGCTCAATATAGGAAATAAGGTTTGGGAAAACAGGTTCGTCCCACGCGGTACAGCCAATCAGCGTCAGGTCTTTTAGATAGAAGGTGCGCATGTCCAATGCCACGAGTGGACCGGCAATCGCACCGGATGACACATACATCCCCCCTCTCTTAAGCACCTTCAGCATGCGACCAAAGCCTGGCCCGGCAACGTTGTCAAAGACAACGTCCACAGAGTTTTCCCCGAGAATGGCAACGGTATCGTCGTTACGCTCAATGACACGATCTGGCCCCAGGGACTGCACCTTCTCCATCTTTGCTTTCCCCGCGATTGCGGTCACGCTAGCACCACGCCGCCTCACCAGCTGCACGACAGCCGAGCCAACGCCGCCGGATGCTCCGGCCACCAGCACGTGCTGGCCCTCGCGCACCCGGGCACGATGCACCATATTCTCCGCTGTCCCGTAAGCACAGGGAATCGTGCCGAGTTCGGCATCGCTCCAATCGCAGTCCACCGCAAAAACCTCCCCGGCCGGCACCTTCACGAACTGCGCGAAGGCACCGTCGAAATCGGAGCCCATCCAGATATTTTCCATAGACTCAAAACCAAACGGGCGCATACAAGACCGTACCAGTACACGCGCACCAATGGTGCTCTCATCCCCGCCAGGAGCGACAGCGACGATACGGCCGCAGCAATCCGTGCCCTGAATGAATGGAAAGGGGGTTGCCTTGTTCCACCCGCCATCCGCCTTTTCTGTGGCGGTCTTTTCCTCCGCACATGCCGCATCCTCAGTACCTGATGAGACCGTGGATGAGTACCAGCCAACGCGAGTATTAATTTCAGTATTGTTAACACCGGCGGCAAGCACCTGCAGCAGGACCTCACCTGCTTCAAGTGTCGGAATGGGGACCTCACGGTACGCGAGTTTGTCAAATCCGCCGTTCCCGGTTGTGACAACGGCCTTCATGGTAGCGTGATAGTTATTTGGATCAAATCGATCCTTGCTTGGATCCGTTTCGACCATAGCAACCGCCTTTTCCGCATTATTGTTCACACATCGAATTTGTCCGAATGCTGATAAAGATATCAATTTTCTTAGGAAAATGCAAAAAGGATAATTCTCCCGGAAATGAAATTACCCATCATCAACACGTCACCTATAGGGATTGTCAGAAAAACGTTCCGAAACTGCTTCGGCAAATAACGTCAAACAACGCTCGAACTTGCAAATAAGCGTTAGCCGAAAGCCAAACAGAACATATGTATGACGAGCGCTATAAAAGATGAGTTGCACAACCGAGAATTCTTTATTAATCTTGAGTATGCCAAGGAGGAAAGCATGGAAATATCATTAAATGGTCTGGGAGCCATTATTACCGCGGGGGCTTCGGGTATTGGTTTAAGCATAGCGAAAAAATTTATCGCAAACGGCGCCAATGTTCACGTGTGCGACGTCAACGAGCAGTTCTTGGCGGAATGTAAAGCAGCACTGCCCGGCATCGAAACAAGCCTGTGCGATGTCTCTGACGTTTCACAGGTCAAACAGATGTTTGCCGAAGCCCTGGACCACCTGGGAAAACTCCACGTCCTGATCAATGGTGCCGGCATCACCGGTCCCACGGCAAGAGTCGAAGATGTTTTGCCGGAAGATTGGGACAAAACCATCGCCGTCAATTTAAACGGTCAGTTCTATTGTTCCAGGGAGGCCATTCCCCTGATCAAGACTTCCGGGGGTGGCTCCATTGTCAACATATCTTCCTGTTCGGGACTGATGGGTTCCCCTTTCAGATCGCCCTATTGTGCAGCCAAGTGGGGGATCATCGGTATGACAAAGACAATGGCCATGGAACTGGGGGAGTTTGGCATCCGTGTGAACGCCATTTGCCCCGGTATTGTGGAAGGATCGCGTATGGACTGTGTCATCGCCACAGATGCAAAGCATAAAGGCACCACAGAAGAAGAAATCAGAGACCTGTATAAAGAGTGTGTTTCCATGAAAACCTTTGTGACACCCGAGGATGTCGCCGACATGATATTGTTTCTATGTTCCAAGGCCGGCAGCAGAGTTTCCGGTCAGGCCATCGGAATCGACGGTAATATCGAAATTCTTCGGTAACAATCCCTTTTTGCCGAGCCATTTCCCATACAAAGGAATTACCATGAGCAACGTGCAACCCAGAATACAAATTCTCTCCGAGGAACAAAAGAAACTGTTTTACGAAAAAGCCCTGTGGGTGTTGGAGACAGTAGGCGTTAGGGTCGAGTGCCCGGAGATGGTCCGGGAATTTGCTGACCAGCCCGGTGTAAGGTGTGAAGACAATGTGGTTAAACTTTCCGAAAAACTGGTTGAACGGGCCTTGGAGACAGCTCCCCGTCAAGTGGATATATACAATCGGCGCGGTGAGCCGGCCTTCAGCCTCGGACCTGATTTTAATCACCATACCCGATTTTCCATCGGTTCACCAACGCTGAACTACCAACACCCGCGAAACACGCGAAATTGAAGAATGGAAGCGATACCATACCGGATTGATTGCGGGACTGGCCAATAGCCTGGATGCCTTCGACGCCATTGCAACGCCCGGCACGATTCATGATTATGGCCCCGAGCAGGCAGACTATTTTTCAACCCTTGAATTGCTGGCCAACACCCATAAACCCATTATTCTATTAGTCTCGAAAGACAATGCCTTTCCCGGTGTCTTAAGCTTCATCGAACATCTGTTCCATCAGTTACACGAAAAACCGTTTGTGATCCCTTATGTCAATAACATTACCCCCCTCGTGCTGAACAAAGGCACCACCGATAAAATGAAAACTGCATTTTCTAACGGTCTGCCGGTAATTTTCAACAATTTTGTCATGGCCGGGGCCAGCGCCCCCATCACACCGGCCGGGTGCATGACGCTCGCCATTGCGGAACTGCTCATGGGCATTACCTGCAGCCAGTTGATACAACCAGGGGCAAAAATTATCGCCGGCAGCCTTCCCAATTCATTTAACATGTCCACCATGAACGCTTTTTACAGCCCCTCGAGCCTGGTTGTCAGCCACAGTGTTGCGGAAATGATGGATTATTTTGGCATCCCCCACAGCGGAACCTCAGGGAACAGTCTCGGATGGGAAGGGGACCTGATCGAGGCCGGAATCAAATGGATGAATTATCTGCCGAGCATCATGGGCAAGGTCGGTCTGTGTCCCTTTGCCGGTCCGGTATTCCAGGCTACCACCCTCTCCGCTACAAGCATCGTACTGGCCTCCGAGGTGATCAGGGAGGCCCGGAAATATGCCCGGGGGTTTGAAATGGAAGACAATTTTCTATTGGACGAGATTCAGGAGGTGGGTCACGGCGGTTCCTTTTTAGGCACCCAATCAACATTCGAGCAGCTTCAGAGACTACCAGCCTGAAAGCGACATCTGGCCAAGTCTGACCCTCGAGAGCTGGAAAGATTCCGGCATGACCGACAAGCACGCGCATGCTAAGAGAAAAGACCCTGCATCTGCTGAACCATCCGGTTGTGCCTGCAGATCGTCAAGAGGTTCTTGAAAAAGGCGAGGATTATATCACCCGACTGGACTTGTCGGGAAAATCAGGCAAGGGAAAATAACATATCCTAAAAAATAAACAGGCCGAACACAAAACGTGTCGGCCTGTTTTTTGAAGATTTAAAAAATGATTTTATACAAACCACCATCGTTCACCGTTTCGCATGCCATCCAGTGCCATGTGACCTGAGATAGGTCCATGTGTCACCTTGTTTGAACTGGCCTCAACCATCTGGTTGAACATGGGAACAACCGTTCCGCTGTCATTTCTACATATTTCCTGCATATCCTCGTACATCTTTCTACGTTTGCTTTCATCCAGTTCTGCTCTTGCGGCTACCAGCAGTTTGTTAAAACGCTCATTTGACCAGTGGGTATCATTCCAGGGAGCCCCATCAGCATAGGCAACCGAGAACATCATATCTTCAACGGGACGTCCGCCCCAGTAACACATACACCACTCTTTTTTGATCCAGACATTGCTCCAGTACCCGTCATCAGGCTCCCGGACAACATTGATGTTGATGCCTGCTTTTTTGGCCTGTTCCTTCATGAGCACGGCAGCGTCGACGGCACCGGCAAAAGCGGCATCGGCAGCATGCAGATTAAAAACATGATCCAGCATGCCTGCTTTTGTCATATAGAATTTTGCCTTGTCCGGGTCATATTTTCGTTGTTCCAGATTTTTTGCATGGTATTTATTGACGGGTGCAATGGGATGATCGTTGCCGACTTCGCCATAGCCGCGCAAAACTTGTTTCAATAATGCTTCACGGTCAACAGCCAGCTTCAATGCCATGCGAACATTATTGTCATTGTAGGGTTGTTGATCGACAAGCATGGGGATGGTGTAGTGGGCTGTTGCCGTTATACCGGTAACATTTATCCCCGGCATCTTTTTCATGAGATGGACGGTTTTCAGCTCAACACGATCCATGTAGTGTATCTGACCGGTCTTCAAGGCATTTGTTCTGGCATTCGTATCAACGATAGACAGGGTTTCGATCTCATCAAAATGGGCTCTCCCCTCTTTCCAGTAATTGGGGTTGCGTTTTGTAAAAGCCCTGACGCCTGGTTCCCAGGCCTCCAGAATATATCCCCCGGTACCGATGCCCTTTTCGAATTCCGGGCCTGCAGTTCCGGCAGGGCACATGGTTAAGTGATAGTCACCCAGGATAAACGGAAAATCGGCACTACCCCCGGAAAGCGTAAAAACAACTTCATATTTTCCATCGGCTTTAATGGATTCAATGCTTTTCAAGTACCCTTTGGCTGCAGACTTGGAATCTTCACCCAGATGGTGGTTTATGGAAAAGATCACATCTTCCGATGTCATGGTTTTGCCATTGTGAAATTCTACACCCTTGCGCAGCTTAAACGTCCACACTTTTGCATCAGGCGTTGAGTCCCAGGATTCAGCGAGTTCGGGAATGACATTGAAATTGTGATCGATTTCCACAAGACTGTTTCTTATCTGCCAGTTGACGTTCTGGTTCATGTTGGAAGTCAGTGTTGCAGGATCCATGGAGTCGGTAGTTGACCCGCCGGTAATGCCAATGATGAAGCGTCCACCCTTTTTGGGGGCAGCAGCCTGGGCTGTGCCTGCAAGCAGCGCCGGGGAAAGCGTCGCTGCAAGACCCAGGGCTGAAACCTGTGCCATGAACTGTCTTCGACTAATTTTGTTTTGCTTAAACATTTCAGTTAATTTTGATAGCTCTGACATGTTGACCTCCTTTTCAATTGTTGATGAATAAAAAGATATGGAATGTTCATATAGTTCTGCAGGTCCTGCAGACGTGTGATAATAGCTTTCAGCTGCGAGTCGATCCAAAACAGACATCACAAGACAGGAACTTGCTTTTTCTAAATTGAACCGAAAAAGCGAACGTATTCCCCGCTGCTTGCGGCGGGAAGCTTCAATATGTCAAAATGATACCCGCGCGTCAATACTTTATTTAATACAGTAAGTTGTGATCATAGCATTCCTCCCTGGGCATTCGATTTTAGTTTTTGCGCGCACAATTGCCGTTTCTAACATCGATCGCCGACAACCCAATTCGTACCAGCCAGTGGCGATCAGAAAAGTATCGCTTTCAGGGCAGTCAAAAGGCGGGAGACATTCTCCTGCCGCGCCGTGTGGCCCATGAGCCCGATACGCCAGATTTGTCCGGCCAAAGGCCCCAGACCGGCTCCGATTTCAATTTTGTACTGTTTAAGCAGCGCGCTGCGCACGGCAGCTTCATCAACACCATCCGGGACTCTCACGGAGTTGAGCATGGGAAGACGGTCGGCAGGTGCCACCAGCATGGAAAGTCCCATAGCCTCAAGCCCGTCCACCAGTTCTTCGTGATATGTCATGTGCCGCTGGTAAACGCTTGTCAGGTCCCCTCCTCCATGATCAGTTGCAAGGCCTGATACAGACCATAATGCATGTTGATGGGGGCTGTGTGGTGATAGGCACGGGTGGCGCCTTTCCAATACTTCATGATCATGGAAAGATCCAGGTACCAGTTGGGCACCTTGGTTTTGCGGTTCTCTAAAGCGGCTACGGCCTTTTTCGAGAATGAAAGCGGCGCCAGGCCCGGGGGGCAGGAAAGACATTTCTGGGTACCGCTGTAAAGGGCATCGATTCCCCATGCATCCATGGCAATCTCGATACCACCGAGACTGGTAACGGCATCCACCAGATAAATTGTTTCAGAATTCTTTAACAACGCGCCGATTTCCTGCACCGGGTTTTTCACACCCGTGGAGGTCTCTGCATGGACCACCGCAACAATCTTGTAGGGCTTGTTCATAAGCGCTGACTGCACCTCGCCGGTCATCACCGGCGTGCCCCATTCAAATTCCAGGGTGTCGACGCGGGCGCCTAAACGCTGGGCCACATCCTGCATGCGCATGCCGAATACGCCATTGATGAGTATAAGCACGGGGTCATCTTTTTCGATCAGGTTCACAAAACAGGCTTCCATCCCGCAAGAACCGGTTCCGGACATGGGAATGGTCAGGGTGTTGTCCGTATTGAGCAGGGTTCGAAGGTTATCTTTGATGGCATCCATGATGCGGATGAAGTAGGGGTCCAGGTGACCGAGGGACTTTTTGGATAGTGCCTCGTACACGTCATTATGAACACAGGAAGGGCCCGGGCCCATCAACAGGATTTCTTCGATACCGTCAAGTAAATTGTCCATTATCAGTTTGATCCTTTCAATTTTCGTATTTGTTAGGCATAGACCTCTTTGAAGGTGGCTATCCCGCGTTATTGAAGCGTACCCTGGGCAACTGGGCACGCAAACTCGCAATACCGGCAGGGCTTTGAGACCTTGCTGGCCTCTTCGATACCCATGATCGATCCATCAAGCATTTCCGCAGCGGCATCACGCCGGTCGTTCTCCTTTTTGCAGAACGATCTCTCGAAGGCCCCGCTTCGAAACGCGTTTCTCGGGCAGGCTTTGTGGCAAGGCCTGTCACAGCCATTGCAGGGGTCGAAGTCGATGGGACCGGTTGGCGTAAGCTCAGCCTCCATGAAAATCCCTCGCAGACGGACACGCGTTCCAAACTCCGGCGTGACCAGGAGGTTGTTTTTCCCGATCACCCCCAGACCGGCCAGATGGGCGGAATCCTTGAGGAAGGCCCCACCGTACTCGATCTGATACGGCAGGGAAAGGGCCTTGATGCCGAATTCTTCGCCCAGCCATATCCGCAGCTTTTTCGACTGCATTCTCATGACGCGGTTGCCGGGGGTAAAGCCCGGCACCTTCATGCTCCACCAATCGAGTACCGGTTCGGATGCGGGGTGGACCAGGGCCCACACCAGCACTGATTTGTGCTCTTCGTTCCATTTCACGCCCTTGTATTCTTGGTAAAACGGTTTTTTGTCGTATATCGCATAGGAACCGGACGCCCTCAGGGATTCGATGGTCGCGATTCCCGCCAATGATGCGCCCAGGGCTTTCGCCTTCTCGACGATGGTTTTCTCGATCCCATTGCCTTCATGTTTCATGTGCTTGCTTCCCTTTCACTATAGAATATAGATTTCGTGTTCAGACTGATGAACGCATCGGCCGCAACCACCCCCTGACCTTCCGCCAGAAGCAGCAAGGGGTTGATATCGAGTTCAATGATGGATGACGGGTCATTCTCTACCATGCCGGCAACCGCCAGGATGACATCGACGGCGGCATTCAAATCGGCAGGAGACGCCCCCCTGAAACCGCTTAAAAGCGGTGCACACTTCAACCGAGCCAGGGCATGCAGCACCTGCGCCCTGGTGATGGGCATCAGAAGTGAGACACTGTCTTTCATCATCTCCACCAGAATGCCACCCCCTCCCACCAAAAGATACGGGCCGAATTGCGCATCACGGGCCACACCGACAATCAGCTCCGCCACGACACCGTCGACCATTTTCTCGATCAGAAAGGACGCGCAAAGATCCGATATCTCCTGCACTGCCGTGGACACATCGTCTGCGCTGCCAAGATCGAGCCTGACACCCCCGATGTCGGTTTTGTGCGCAACACCTAGCGCTTTGACGACAACAGGATAGCCTAGCGATTCGGCTGCCGCAACCGCTTCCCCGGCACTGCGAACGACCCTCCCCTGCGGAACCCGGACACCATGCCGGGCAAGAAGGTTTTTGGATTCAACCTCGTCCAACGTCCTGACACAATCCTCCTGGTGTTGACTGAAACCCGTGAGCAAGGGTGGGCTGGGAGGTCGACGCCAGGCAGCCCCCACATCCACTGCCGCCTGGATGCCAGCGATTCCGGCATCGATACCGGCCAGCATGGCAACACCCTCTTTCATCAAACGCGCCGCCACCGTTTCCGAGATGGTATCGGAAAAGGTCGCCAGCACCGCGGCTTTGGTGTTGGTTTGCTTTGCCGCTCGGACAAAACCCCTCTCGGCCCCGCCCCAGGTCGACTGGTCGCAAAGATCTTCCCTGGGGTAATCGAGCAAACAGAGCGCCAGATCGAAATTTTCCGCCAAAAAGGCGCTGAAATTATCGGCCATGTGCTCCTCGTTATCCCAGTCGAACATCTGGAAATCGAAGGGATTGGCGGCCTGCATCAGTTCGTGTATTATCTCTTGAAGACCTTGTGCCACCTTATCAGACAACGGGGGCATGCTCAGGCTTGGTCCCATGGCGTCAGCCAGAAGCGTGAGATCACCTCCCGAGGTGCTCATGGCACCGATGCGACCACCCTTCAATGGGCCAAGAACGTGCAACACCTTCAACGCTTCAATGAGCGCCTCCAGAGAATCGACGCGCGCCACACCAAGACGTTCGAACAGAGCGCTCACCAGAGAATCGGAACCGGCAAGCGACGCCGTATGCGATACGACTATTTTTTTGGCAGCCTCGGAGCGACCGGTCTTGATGGCTACAATGGGCTTACCCAGCTCGCGTGCAATCTCGACGGCCTCCTGGAAGGCCTTCGGGTCGGACATGGCCTCCACGTAGAGCCCAAGGGCTGTGACCCGATCCTGTCGGGCAAAGGTGTGGATTGCATCGTGGAGATCGAATTTCAGTTTATTTCCCAGGGATATCATATAAGCGATGGGGAGACCGCGCCGCTGCATGGTGAGGTTGAAGCCCACGTTGGACGACATGGTGATGATGGCCACACCTTCGTCGACCCGTCGGCCGCCCTGCTGGTCGGGCCAGAGCATGGCCCCGTCGAGATAGTTGAGGATCCCATAGCAATTCGGTCCCACCAGGGGCATGTCACCCGAGGCCTGCAAAAGTTTGTCCTGGAGTTCGGAACCCTCCTCGCCCGCCTCGACAAAGCCGGTGGCATAGCAGACGGCACCCCCCGCACCCCTTGCAGCGAGATCCCTGACGATGCCGATGGTGAGGTGACGGTTGACCCCCACATAGGCAGCATCCGGGCTTCCGGGCAGGTCCGCCACCGAGCGGTAGACCCTGCGCCCCAGGATCTCCGTTTTCTTGGGATGAACCGGCCAGATCTCTCCTTGATACCCCATGCGGTCACTCTGGCGAATCACTTCCTGGGCCTGGGCACCGCCGAAAACGGCAATGGAACGCGGTTTCAAAAGACGCTCAAACGACATGTTGATTCCATTTCTATTTGGGTATGGCCGGTTCATGAACATCATCCGGGATATCCATTATTTTTTTGGCATATTCGACATATTCTTCCATGGGCGTCGTAAACCGCACCACCAGTTTGGCGCCGTCCGGTGATCCACCGCCGTGCATACAGCCCGGAACCCCCGCTCCGATACTCAGCCACTCGGACAGACGTGCCGCCTTGAAACGCGACTCCGCCGAGCAATCCCCGGCCTTCAGGCACTTTTGCAGAAACGGGCCGTATTCCGGGTGGGAGACATCTTCATAAGAGGGCATGCAGCCGGTCTCAACGATACCACCGCCGATTTCCTGGGTCAGACGCTTGACCTCGTAAGGCAGCGTTGCCACCATCACCTTGTTGGTATGAGCCGTATGGGGATCTGCAAAAAATGATCCTGAATCATGCTGGGAACCCAGGGCACAGGCGCCGGCACCCAGTCCGAAGGTGATGGTGTTGTTGATGCTCATGTCCACCAGCTTGTTCATGAATGTCTTGGCCTTCAAACCGTTGGCACGCGCCATCAGAATCGAAGCCCCGATCATGACATCCCCTTGACCGGTGACACAACCGCCGATACAGGCCCGGTAGTTGGCGGTAAAATATTGAATCACTTTGCCCGAATATTTGGCTTCCCGGCACATGAACACACGCTCCTTGGGCACAAAGACATCATCAAAAAGCAGCCAGCCCTGGGTAATACCCGTATCCGGCACTTCCACGTCCGACGTCGTTTCGAATTCGCGCTTGTCACTGGGATGCCGGGCCTCCACGATGGTCAGCCCCTGGATGTCCCGCGGTACCACGCAAGCCAGGGCATAGTCTTTGTCCGGATCCTTGTAGCCACTGCCCGGCAGCAGGAATATCTCCTGAGACGCCGCCGTGCCGCAGATCATCAGCTTGGCCCCGCGAATGACGATGCCGTCTTCGCGCACCTCCTTTACGTGCAGATTGGTGTCCGGTTCGGTCTGCTGGGAAGGCGTCTTGCTGCGATCACCCTTGGCATCGGTCAACGCGCCCGCAACCGTCAAACCCTCTTTCTGTGCGTGCAGGATCCAGTTTTTCAAACGTGCTTTATAATCCGTGCCGTATTCCGTATCCATCTCCTGGGTAACGGCCCACATGACGTTCATGGCATTCCAGCCCACACAGACCGCGCCTGTGCAGGTACCGGTGCGGCGGTAGTTCTGACGTTTGAACTTCATGTTGCTGATCAAAGCTCCTTCATCCTGCATCATGGAATTCCAGCGCAGTATCTTTTCACCCGTAAAAATCGATGTAGCGGTATACATCTTTTCCAGCTCAGGGTCGCCGGCCGCATCGAAACACCGGGCGTGGCTTTCAACGGTCCGTTTGGTGGCCGGATGGGTGGTGACGTCTTGGATCAGCTCCCCAAATTTATACATATTCGGTCTCATTTTTCTAAGTGCCGCAAGATAGTCGTCGCGTGTTTTAATTGCCATGGTTCCATCCCCTTTCCATTTATCGGCAGCTGGCCTGCTGTTGCTTATATTCCCTTATCTTTTCTAAGATCACCGGCACAAACTCCCGGCAGTCATCCACAATTCCGTAATCCACCTGATCAAATACCGGCGATTTTTTATCATTGTTGATGGCGATCATGATTTTTGCACCGACGACACCGACCATGTGTTGCTGTTCACCGGACAGCCCGATACCGAGATAGGTTTCCGGGCTGACCATCTTACCGCTCTGACCGATCATGGTGTCCAGTTCCGCCCAGCCTTCATCCACAGCAGGCCGGGTGCATCCCAGACCTGCATTCAATACCGTTGCCAATTCAACAATCCGGTTCCAGCCATCAATGTCTCCGGCCCCGGCCCCACCCGCGATAACACATGACGCCGTATCCAATGGGATACCGTCCGGTTCTTCCATCACAACCTCCAGGGTTTGGATCCGGCCGGAGAAAAGAAACGGGCCCCGGATGGACACGATTTCATGGCTTCGTCCCTTGTCCGGAGATGGATTGGGAAATACGCCCTGGGCCACGGTGGCCATCTGGGGTCTTCTCTCCGGGCAGGCAATGGTGATCTCACCGCCATAGGCCGGAATTTTCTGTTCGAGGATTCCTTCCTGGTTAATGCACAGATCGATGCAGTGGGCTGTCAGACCGGTTTCGAGTCGGGCCGCCACCAACGGCGCAAGTTCCCGACCCGCAGAGGTGGACCCCATGAGCATGATCTGGGGGTGGTGTTCCTGGGCCAGTTTGACAATGACGTCCGTATAGACTTCCGGGTGATACTCAGCCAGGTCCGGATGGTCGCCCATATAAATGCGATCCGCACCTGCAGCAAATATTTTTTCAGTATGGGTGTCGACCCCTTTACCCAGCAGCACGACCGCCACCGAAGTTGCCAACACATCGGCAAGTATACGCGCCCGCCCCACAAGCTGTGTTGTAACCGGCAAAAGATTACAATTTTCCTGGTCGGCAATGACCCACACGGGATTATTAGCATTCATAATACTCACATGATATTGATTATCTTTTCTTTTGATCGTTATTTTCTCAATCTAAATAAGAATTTCGTTTCTATAGCACCCCCCCTTCTATCAGTTTCTGTAAAAGCAGTTCCGCCTTCTCTTCCCGGGTGCCTTCCAGAAACGTGACCCTGCGCGTATTTTCAACGCCGCACATTTCCGTCACGATGGTCGGGGACCCCTTGATGCCGACGGTTTCGGCCGGCACACCCAGATCATCCAGACCCCACTGGGTGATGACCTTTTTCCTGGCCTTGATGATGCCCGAAAAGCTCAGCGCTCTGGGAATATTCAGATCTCGGGTTACCGTCAGCAATACCGGCAGCCTGACCCGCATCCGTCGGTACCCGTTTTCCAGTGCCGCCTTCACTTCCCATGATTCATCATCGCACATGCTGATTTCCCTGATCCTGGTCACCACCGGCATATCCAGCATAACCGCCATTTCCGGGCCCACCCATTCGGTGGCCCCGTCACTGCTGGCCATCCCGCAA
The DNA here is from genome assembly GCA_963848165.1 of uncultured delta proteobacterium. Lineage (GTDB taxonomy): Bacteria > Desulfobacterota > Desulfobacteria > Desulfobacterales > B30-G6 > B30-G6. The sequence goes on from CAWKCS010000018.1 coordinate 46,626, forward strand.
AGAACGGCATCCACCTCACCGATCTTCCGAACGCCCCCGGCCAGTGTATACGCCGTAGCATAGGCATCGGCGCCACCGAAACACGGGTCGCAAAGCAGGATGCCCTTGTCTGCGCCCAGCGCCATGCACTCTTTAACGATACTGCCCGCTTCAGGAGGCCCCATACTCAGTACGCAGATGTGGGCCCCCGTCTCAGTCTTGATCTGGAGTGCGGCCTCCAGGGCATGCTTGTCCAGCGGGTTCAGTACCATGGGCACATCGCATCGCAGCAGCGTTTTGGCAACCGGATCGATTTTCAGGTTACAGGCCTGCTTGGGATCCGGCACCGCCTTGACACAGACGACGATCTTTAACATATGAGGTTCTTCTCCCAATTAATTGTGAGAAAGGGTCCGAGGGGTCCAGGATTCACGTGTTTGTTTTCCAGGGAACCGTACATTTCATCTTTTGGAGATGATTCACAGATAAAAAGAGCGGCCTGCAAATGGACTTAGGACATGGCCCAACGGGCAATGATCACCTTCATGATGTCCGACGTGCCGGCCGAGGGTCCCAGTACGGCAGAATCCCGCCAGAAACGGGATACCGGATACTCTTCCATACATCCATATCCGCCATGTATATCCACGGCCATTTTGGCCGCCTTTTGAGCCGCTTCCGTCGTGTAATACTTGGCTACGGCGAACTCGTTGCTGGAGCGGCCACCGGCATCCTGGATGGCCGCCGCCCTGTATCCCAGTAATCTTCCGGCCTCCAGATCGATTTTCATCTCCGCTATTTTATTCTGAATGGTTTGCAGGGCACTGATGGGCTTGCCATAGAGAATTCGCTGGTTGGCAAACTTGATCGACTCCTCCAGGCAAGCGGTCTGAAGCCCCAGAGCGGTGCCGACCATGCCCCCCCGGCCCACATCGCCGATGGCTGCCATGGTTACCCTCAGGCCCTTACCCTCTTCGCCCAGAAGCTGTTCCCGGCCGATTTTCAGGTCCTCAAAGGAAAGCTCGCCGGTGTTGCAGCCGCGCATGCCTACTTTGTGCTCCTTGTGGGTGGGTTTCCAGCCCGGCATGTCCCTGTCGATGACAAATGCGCAGAAATCCTTGGGATTGTCGTCTGATTTGGCCAGAATGGTAATCGTGTCGGCCAGATGCGAATTGGTGATAAAACATTTACGGCCGTTGACGATGAAGGTGTCTCCATCCTTGGTGTAGGCCGATTTGATGCCGGTGGGGTCGGATCCGCCGGTGGCTTCGGTCACGGCCGTAGTCGCCAGACGCTTTCCCGATGCCAGATCCGGTAGATATTTACGTTTCTGTTCTTCAGAACCAAACTTGACGATGGGTTCGATACCCAGGGCAAAGACCTGCAGCATCATGGCGGTTGCCACGGAGACCCTGCTGATCTCTTCCAAAGCGATCAGACGCTCGGTATATCCCAGCCCCAGCCCGCCGTATTCCTCCGGGATCGTAATGGCCATCATTTCCGCCTCACCCAGAGCCTTGACCACCGCATCACTGACTTCCCCGGTTTTCTCCATTTCGGCTACCTGGGGGGCTACTTTTATTTCGGCAAATTCCCTGGCCGCTTTTCTGAACATTTCCTGTTCCTCGGTGAAAGTAAAATCCATCATTGTCGGTCTTCCTCCTGTTATTTTATTAATTTTTTAGTTTATCCAGGTAATCGATTAAGGCGTTAATTGACTTATCCAGGGCTTCATGGGATTTATCCACGCTGTAACTCACGGAAGCCCCCAGCATACCGTTAAATATGATTTCTGTAATCGTATCGGTACCTAGCCCGTTGTATGCCGCTGCCGATGAATGACCATTGTCCAACAGTCTTTTGAGCATTGCCTTCAGACCGGTAAAACCCTTTTGAACTTCCCTGGACAGATGCGGACGGGTGTCACCAAGTTCAACCGCGAACATGATAAATATACATCCACCGGGAAAATTTTCAGCATCCAAAAGGTATCTGTTTTTATAATTTTCGAGCAGCCGTATTATTTTATCAATGGGTTCTTTTATTTCAGATATTCCGTACAAATTTTTCTTGCGCCAAATTTTGCGGCCCTCATCCAGGACCTGAAAGAATAGATCTTCCTTGCTTGAAAAATGATTGTAGAATCCACCTTTGGACGTGTTGGCAGCCGACAGGATATCTTGAATGGACGTGCTCAAAAAACCATTCAAAGAAAAGAGTTTCATGGATTCGTGAACAATTGTTTCTTTAAGATTCACTTATCTATTTTCCTTGAAAAAGGTGGAGACAGACCGGTCGGTCTCATTCTGATTCTGTGTAGCAGTCTTTTGATTGGCGAGTCAAGAGATTTTTTTCAGACGCTTCCTGCAATATAATCCGCTCTGTCGACCTTTCCTCTTATGGCCGTGCCTTCAAGAAAACGGCGAATATTCTGCGCAGCGATTTTCGTGGCTGCTGTCATTACACCTGGTACGTCATCGGCGTTGTGAGGTGATCCAACCAGGTTGGGCAGCTCGAAAAATGGGTGGTCCAATGTGAACCCCGAAGGATCACCCGGCTCGGACCACCACGTGTCGATACCGGCACCAAAGGATGGCGTGGTCTTTAAATGGGTATACAGCGCCGCTTGTTCCACTACCTTCCCGCGGGCGACATTGATAAGGATGCCATCCGGTTTCATGATTTGAAGTTCGTGACGCCCTATCAGGTGAAGGGTTTGTCTGGTCAGGGGAACCGTCAACACGACGACATCAGATCTTTTCAGTACCGCATCCATGTCGGCGGGTGCTCCCATAAAATCGAGGGGAAAAGACGATGTGGCGGATCGATTGATCCCGTGGACTTCCATACCGACAGCTTTCATCAGACGTGCAATGGCAACACCGTTACCCCCCATCCCGATAATCCCACAAATGCCGCCTCTCAGCTCCTTGTTATAGACTGTTTGGTTGAAGTTTCCATTAACAAGCTGGAAATGTCGCGGTATTATCGATTTGGCCAGGCACAATGTCATAGCCAGCACATGTTCAGCCAGGGGGTTTGCAAAAGCCCCTGCATTGCTCGCCACGGTTATGTTTTCAGGGATGGCCGTAAATGGTATCTTGTCTGCCCCGGCATAAATCAATTGAATGAATCGGGTACGTTTCAACGCAACGATTTCCTGTAACCGGATCTCGGCTTCGGCAAAGCTTTTGGACAGGATTACATCGGCCTTCTCAAAAGTCTGTTCCCGCTCGTTCGCTCTTAGTTCAGAAACATACAGGATGTCCGATATCTCATCCAGCACGGCATGGATTACCCGTCTTTCCCGTTCATTCGCGGGAAATGTTATGGCGATTTGAAATGTCACTGCGTCTGCCTAATCCATTATATTTATTGACACGTTAACGTAATAGAATTTTTTTTCTTCAACAACAGTAAGCTAAGATAAGCGTTACAATTTTAAGAATAACGTAAATCTCGACAATCGCTTAAGAAGAAAACCTAACATAAGGATATCAACCTGTATATCAGAATGTCAATGGAGCGACAAATAGGTGGTCGCTGTATGATACTGTATGTTGGGTAAGGTGGTGAGTTTTCTTAATACATCATAATTTGCCGAGGCCTTGGGTGATGATTGACAAGCTTCGCCGAAATATGTATGCTTACTGACAATCTTTTTCTGAATCGCTAATTCCATTTTACCTGAAGCAGTTCTCTATTTACAGAATCGAATATTGTTTCCTATCAGCTTGTCGTTTTGTCGTTTAAATGAATAATCCATACTTGCCCGATAAATTATATCGCTTGTCATAATAATGTTCCGAAAATAGGATGGCGGCATAAGGGGTTGTAGCAGAAAAAAGGTCCTCAATCGGAACGTTTTTCTGACAACCCCTATATACCCAATCAATTCTGAATCTGATTAGATTCATTAAAACCCATAAAAGTTAAACACAGGAGGTAATATTATGGAAAAACGAATAATTAATTATGAGACAATGCTTAAAGTTGCAAAGGCAATTTCGCACTCTAAGGATCCAGAAGAAGTTGCGTTAATGACAGTAGAAAGCATCAAAACTGCTTTGGATGTTAAAGGTTGTTCTTTGTTTCTATTCAACCGGAAAACAAATGAACTGGAGCTGGCCACTTCATTTGGGCTGAGTGATGAGTATATAAATAAAGGGCCTGTGAGCGCATTGCGTTCCATTGCCCAGTCGTTAGAGGACGGACCTGTCGCGATCTATGATGTTATGGATGATCCCAGAATCCAGTATCCAAAAGAAGCACAGAATGAAGGAATCTTCTCAATACTTTCGGTGCCTATCATTGTCGGGGGAAAATTAATGGGGGCGATGCGTGTTTATACATCTGAGCCTTGGGAGTTCACGTTAGATGATTTAAATTTTGTTCAAGCGCTCGCCCAGATAGCAGGAGGGGCAATAAATATGGCAAGATACGTTAAAGGATTGAAAAGCAGCATTGAAGTCTTGAAAACAATAAAGAAAGTTCAGACCCGGCGATCTTCGAAAAGTACCCCATAAAGGGAGTTTCCGCTGGTGCTTTTCCAATAAACGCTTTTGTGTCAACAACGGTGTCATGGCTATTGAAGTGTTAATTGATCCCGTGTTTGGTATTTAGTGTTTTGTGTTTAGAATCAACTGCTGGTGATTTCAGCGTAGGCACTGTGGTTGTGGATGGATTCGAAATTCTCGGCACTCACGGTAAACCAGGTGATATTATCATCCTGCTTCAGCTTCATGGCGATATCCCGGACAATATCTTCGACAAATTTGGGGTTTGCAAAGGCTTTTTCCGTGACATGCTTTTCATCGACACGCTTCAGGATGGAATAGACATCGCAGGATGCTGTGCTCTCGATGAGTTCGATCATATCTTCCAGCCAGATAAATTTGTTAAACCGTGTACTGAGACGGACTTCGCCCCGCTGATTGTGAGCACCGGCATCGCTGATCTCCTTTGAGCATGGACAGACCGAAGAAATGGGAACGATGACCTCGGATACGAGATCGATTTTACCTTCCGAATCACTGACACCGATAATTCGGCAGGTATAGTCCATCAGACCCAAGGATTCGCTTACCGGGGCTTTTTTTTCGATAAAATACGGGAACGTGACATCCACATGCGCCGATGCTGCGTTGAGGTGCCGCTTCATCTCTTCCAGAATCACGGAAAAATTTTTTAAAGAGACTGCCGGACGAAACAGGTGCAGCATCTCGACGAAGCGACTCATATGGGTGCCCCTGTCCCGGTGAGGCAGGTTGACATACATATTGATGGTGGCAACGGTCGGCTGATGGCCTTCGCGCTTGTCCCGGACGGTAATGGGGTATTTGAGGTTCTTGATCCCCACCCGATCTATGGGAATGTTGCGATAATCACGCTGATTTTGAACGTCCTGCATTTACCTGATCTCCAACCCTTTGATATCTTAACCGTTTAGACTATAAGCCTGGCAAGTGTAGTACCAACAAACAGCAATGCGTTATTAAATAATTAGGATCTTCGAATTTCGTGCGTTAGCGGTTTCAACAAATACGACGACCGCACATGACTCATGGACCTGAATATATTGCCTTTTATTTTTTTGTTGCCGGCGTAGAGCTGTTTTAAAAGGGATTTGATCTCCTGCCGTTTGGAAGTTTTTGCCGTGGGGCATGGGTTGATAAATTCAGGAAAGGCCTGCTCCCCGGCAAACCGTCTGATACTGTCCTCATCTGCAAAAGAAAGCGGTCTGATCAGTTGAAAACTGCCGCCAAAAAAAGACTGCGAAGGCAGCATGGTGCTGATTTCACCCGCATAGCACATGTTGATGAACAGTGTTTCAATAATGTCATCCTTGTTGTGGCCCAGGGCAACTTTGCTGCATCCCAGTTCTTCGGCAATTTCAAACAAGCGCTTCCGCCGCAAGCGGGAGCAGAGAAAACATGGGTTCTCAAGATTTTCAGGCCCGTGGCTGATCACACCATAGTCCGTGTACGCAATCCGAACCGCGTATCCGGCTTTTTCACCGTGTTCCCGCAGGGCATCACTGAACCCACCTGGAAACCCCAGATCCACATAAACGGCAAACAACTCATAGTCGATGGGAACCCGGGTTCGCCGTTCGTTGAGCAGCCACATGAGCGAAAGGCTGTCTTTCCCGCCGGAAAGCCCGACCAGAATTCGATCGCCATCCGATATCATTTCGTATCGGTGCAGTGCCTTCCCTACAGCCCTGTTCAGAGCCTTGTATGTGTAGCTGTGCTTCGGCAAAACAGTCGGTTATGCTTCTGTTTCTTCTGTTTCCAACAGTTCCGGTGTTTCGTTTCCTTCTTCTATTTCCAGGGCGGCTGTCTTGACCCTTACTTTGGCTGCTGCAATTTCACGAAGCGCAACAACAATATCTTCGTTTTTGGGTGAACTCACGAGATATTCGGAACCCTCCCGAATCTGTCTCACTCTTTTGGCTGCCATGTGAACCAGCTGAAAGCGGCTGGGTACTTTTTCCAGGCAGTCTTCGATTGTAATTCGTGCCACTGTGTACCTCCTGCGATTTAATATGTATCGCTATTATTAATAATAATTATTGTATTTCCACTATTTCATAAGTGCGCTTCCCTGCCGGGGCCTGAACCAATACTTCCTCACCGACTTCCCTGCCGATGATGGCCAGCCCCAGAGGCGATTTGACGGAAATTCGTCCCTCCTCGATACTCGATTCGTCCGGACCAACCAGCTGGTATCTGACACTCTCTCCGGTATCGACATTTTCCAATACCACCCCGCAGCCAAAGACGGCTCGCTCTTTGGGCAGATTGTCCGGTTCAATGACATCGGCAGTGCCAAGTTTGTAGCCCAGTTCGCTGATACGTCCTTCGATGAAGGCCTGGCGATCCTTTGCCGCGTCAAACTCGGCATTTTCGCTGAGGTCACCATGCGCGCGCGCCTCCTCTATGGCCTTGATATTCTGCGGTCTATCAATGGATTTGAGCTGGACCAGCTCGCGCTTCAGTTTTTCATACCCCTTCTTTGTTATCGGTGTCCGTTCCATGCGTGCCCCCTACAAATAGTCCCTGGCCAGAATTTCAGCTATCTGAACCGTGTTGGTGGCAGCCCCCTTGCGAATATTGTCGGCGACGATCCACATATTGATACCATTGGAAATTGACTGATCATCGCGAATTCTGCCCACATAAGTCAGATCCCGGCCGGCAGCATCGATAGGCATGGGGTAAACGTTTTGGGATGGGTCATCCACCACCTCAACACCCGGCGCGTTTGCTAATATGGATTTTACGTCTTCTGCCGATATGGGTGCTTCCGTTTCAACGTTTACAGCCTCCGAATGCCCGTAGAATACCGGTACACGAACCGTTGTCGCGGTAACTTGAATGCTGTCATCCTCCATGATTTTACGGGTTTCGTTGAGCATCTTCATCTCTTCTTTGGTATAGCCGTTCTCCAGAAAAACATCGATATGCGGCAGACAGTTGAAGGCGATACGGTGGGGATAGACGTTTGACTCCGGGTCCGAGAAATTCATGATCGCGCGGGTCTGGTCAGACAACTCGTCCATGGCTTTTATGCCTGTTCCGGATACCGCCTGATAGGTGGACACCACGATCCGTTTGATCCGATACTTCTGATGGATGGGATTCAGGGCAACCACCATTTGAATGGTAGAGCAATTAGGATTTGCGATAATCCCTTTCTTGGTATACCCGGCTACGGCATGTGGATTGACCTCCGGCACCACCAGGGGGACATCCGGATCCATTCGCCAGGCACTTGAATTGTCCACCACGACACAGCCCGCTTTGGCGGCATACGGTGCGAAATGCTCGCTGGTGCCGCCCCCTGCCGAAAACAGAGCGATATCCATCCCCTTGAATGAATCCTCGGTCATTTCTTCGACCTTGAACGGTTGATCCCTGAAAGTAAGCTCCCGGCCTTTTGAACGGCTTGATGCCAGCAGTTTTATCTTATCGACCGGAAAGTTTCTTTCTTCCAGACAGGTAATCATTTGGTTACCCACCGCACCAGTTGCGCCGGCCACCACAACATTGAACTTCTTGGAGCCCATCCTCTTTTCCTCCTCTTCAGCCATCAATTCGTTTATACGAAATTTATAAATCGCGACATTGTCGCACTATTAAAAAATATTTACCCGCCTGTTTGTGGCGGGTAAATATTTTCGATTCTTTTCCCCATGAGTTGAAAGAAAGGGTCCAACGGTTGGGTTTCCGATGATGTGTCATCCCCAATGTTTCAAAATCACATTCTGTTATGACAGATGCGATGTGTTTTCTTTTCCCTTTATCTTCCCTTCTTCTTTCCGCTTGATTTGTTTATAGCGCTTCAACATCGTAACAGGTCCGGACAGAACATACAGAACCCCGCAAAGAAACAGCGCGATGGAAGGTTGGGCGGCAATAAAGATAAATATCAACATGGCAATTACCAGCGAATTGAAATTTATCTTCCTGAACAGTTCCGGCTTTTTGAAACTGTTGTACTTGATGGAACTGACCATTAAAAAGGAGAGGCTGTAGAGCATGATTAAAAGAAGAATAGCGTTGGCACTCCCCAGGATGTTCAATTCATGAAAGATCAGAACAGTAACGGCATTCATGCCTGCACCCGCCGGTATCGGCAGGCCGACGAAATGATCACTGTTGACCGTTTCAATCTGGGTGTTGAAGCGCGCCAGACGCAGGGCTCCGCATGCCATGAACAAAAAGGCCGCCAGCCAGCCGATTCTCCCCAAGGGTCTCAGGGCCCAGAGATAAATCATCAGACCGGGAGCTATTCCAAAAGAAATCAGATCGGCCAGGGAATCATATTCGATCCCGAATTTACTTGTCGTGCCGGTAGCCCGGGCGATTTTCCCATCGAGGTTGTCAAAGACGCCGGCAATAATAATCGCTATGGCGGCGGCAACAAATTTACCGTCAATGGAGGCGATCACCGCATAGAAACCACAAAACAGGTTCATGGATGTAAATATATTCGGCAAAATATAGATACCTCTACGAAAGTTCTCTTTTTGAAATCGTTTGTTTTTCATGTCAATTTTCCTATCAGAGAAGTTCCTGCACTGACCCTATCACCGACGGTTACGGTGATCTGTGCATCAACCGGCAGATATACATCGAGCCGCGACCCAAAACAGATCAGTCCAAATCGTTGACCCCGGACAACTTCATCCCCCTCCTGTATCCTGCAGATAATCCTGCGAGCAACAAGACCGGCAATCTGAACAAAACAGAGGGTCCGGCCATTCCCTGTTTCCAGGTAAACGGCATTGTGCTCGTTGAACCGGGAGGCTTTATCCAGATTGGCCGAAAAAAATTTCCCGGGATAATAGTCTATTTTCGCTATACGCCCATCAAAGGGTATTCGATTCACATGAACATTGAAGACCGACATGAAAATGCTGACCTTCCGGCATGGGCCTTCCGCAAAATGCGTGTTCTCCAGTTGCTCCACGCTGATGACCTTTCCGTCGGCAGGCGACACCACACCACCTTCCAGAACGGGTGTCACCCTGTCCGGATCACGAAAGAAATAACAGATAAAGAGCGTCACCAACAAGCCCGGCAGCGCCAGTACGGCAATTCCCAACAAGGCAAAAACAGCGGTGGCAAATGCCGCAATCCCGATAAAGGGGATTCCTGCCCTGTCCACGGGAAATGCGGACTGGCTGGGTGGAGTTGTCCGTGAATATTTATTCATTCTATACACCCGCAGTCATGGGTTGTTTCCTGAAACTGTTTTTATTATCATTGATTCCATATCATGTCAATAATACACGGTATAATATCTATGGTAATGCATTTTCCGGACCAGGTCGCGGACAGGTGTGAGCGTTACACGTTTCCAAAATGAAGTTCAGCATCCGATCTACGAATATAGTATGGCACTACCTCAGGCAGTTTTTGTGTTTTATTTTTCTGAAACTGTTTCAGGGCCATCCTTGCGATGGTCTCTGCACGAATAGTGTCCCGGCATGGATGCGAGAATTGGGACAGACTCCCCAATGCCGCCTCAAACGTTTCTCGATAAAGGCGGGCACCCTTGCCGATGAACTGGCAGGAGTCGTGAATGTTCTTGGCCAGCTCCGACGGCGGGGCCACGCGATGCTTACCCAACTGCGCCGGTTCTCCCTCTTCAGATACATAAAGACCATAGTATACTTCGCTTCTACGGGCGTCCATCACCGGGCAAATGAGTTTTGTGGGCAGGTCTGCCTGAGCAGCCAGGGCTGCCAGACTGTTAACACCGACAACAGGTCTGGATAATGCGTATGCCAGACCCTTGATTGTGCCGATACCGATACGCAGCCCTGTAAATGTTCCTGGACCCGTAACAACGGCGAACCCATCGATTTCCTGAATAGGAATTCCGGAAGTGGTGAGGGTGTTATGGATCATCCCCATGAGATGCCGCGCATGCGTTTGGCCGTTCGAATCAACAGATTCCGCCAGAATCCCGTCACCGTTGGCAACCCCCACGGTACAGGTCGATGTAGAGGTGTCAACTGCCAGTATCTTCATGCTTCCCCATACCACATGCAATTTCGAGCACCTGCTCCATCTGACGCACCTGGACAAAACGGATCTTTCTCTTGACGTTATTCGGAATATCCACCAGATCTATTTTGTTCTTTTCCGGTATAATGATGGTTTTGATGCCGGCCCGCAATGCGCCCAATGCTTTTTCTTTCAGACCACCGATAGGGAGCACCCTGCCCCGAAGGGTAATTTCGCCGGTCATGGCAACATTCTTATCCACCGGTTTGCCCGACAAGGCCGAAATCAGAGCGGTTGCCATGGCAATTCCTGCTGATGGGCCATCTTTTGGAATAGCGCCTGCCGGCACGTGGATATGAACATCAATATTCTCCAGCGCTTCTTCATTGATACCAAAACACTTGAGATTTGCCCGGGCATAACTCAATGCGGCACGGGCAGACTCCTGCATGACTTCCCCCAGCTGTCCGGTAACGATCAGTTCGCCCTTGCCGCCGATAAGCGACGCCTCCACATAGAGAACCTCTCCACCCACTTGCGTCCAGGCCAGGCCGGTAGACAACCCCACCTGGCTTTCCTCTTGATCCATTTCAGGATAAAACTTTCGCACCCCTAAGTATCGATGAAGGTTGCCCCTGGTAATATTGAAGGGTTTTTTCTCGCCTTCGGCTATCTTGCGGGCCACCTTTCGACAGAGTGAACCGAGTTCCCGCTCCAGATTCCGAAGACCGGCCTCGGACGTATAGCCCTTGATGATATCCTCCAGCGCCCCGGAACTCAGAGACAGCTGCTTTTTTCGTAAGCCGTTCTCCTTGATCTGACGCGGCAGCAGATGTTTTTCCGCGATGAGCAATTTCTCTTCTTCCGTGTAACCGGAAAGTGTCAGAATCTCCATCCGGTCAAGCAGGGCCGATGGAATGGTATCCACCATATTGGCGGTCAGGATGAACATGACATTCGACAGATCAAACGGAAGGTTGAGATAGTGATCACTGAAAGCATTATTCTGTTCGGGATCGAGCGCTTCCAGAAGTGCTGATGACGGATCACCCCTGAAGTCCGAACCGACCTTGTCGATCTCATCCAGAATAAAAACCGGGTTCCTGGTCCCGCACTGCTTCAGACCCTGGAGAATTCTTCCCGGCAGCGCGCCCACATATGTTCGCCGATGGCCCCTTATCTCGGCTTCATCCCGGATTCCTCCCAGCGAAACCCGTGTAAACTTCCGTTTCATGGCCTTGGCAATGGCCTGGCCAAGAGATGTTTTCCCCACACCCGGCGGCCCCACGAAACAGAGGATCGGACCTTTTGTTTTCTTGTTGAGCTTGCGAACGCTCAAGTATTCCAGAATACGGTCCTTGATTTTATCGAGCCCGAAATGATCCTTGTCCAGCACCTCTTTGGCCTTCACAATGTCGATCATGTCCTTGGTGGATTTCTGCCATGGCATCTCCACCAACCAGTCCAGATAGGATCTCACGACGCCGGACTCGGCAGAATCCGGATGCATCTGTTCGAGCCGTTTCAGCTGTTTGAAAGCCTCCTGGTCGGCTTCTTTGGACATTTTCGCTTTTTTGATCCTGGCCTTGTATTCCTGAACCTCTTTGCCCTTTTCATCCAGTTCGCCCAGTTCCCGGTGTATGGCCCTGACCTGTTCTCGAAGAAAATAATCCCGCTGACTCTTGGAGATCTCATCTTTGACATCGGATTGGATCTTGGCCTGCATCGCTGAGAGTTCAAGTTCTTTGGCAATCAGATCATTGACTTTCCGAAGCCGCTCAATGGGATTGATCAGTTCAAGAAGCTGTTGGGCTTCATCGATTTTCAATTTCAAATTGGAGGCAACCAGATCAGCTAGTTTGCCGGGATCGTCGATACTGTCGAGTATGGTGCTGACATCGCCGGTCAATTCGCCCCGGAGAGCCAGAATCTTTTCTGAATGCTCACGGATAATACGCATCAGGGCCTTGGTCTCGAGATCGAGCTGCTCCATAGGCTCTTCCTCGAGGATGTCGATATTGACCCGAAAGAGCGAACGTTTACGGACATATTTCTTGATTTTTGCCTTGGCTATACCCTGAACGAGCGCCTTGACCCGTCCATCCGGCAGTTTCAGCATGCGTAAGATTTTACATACGGTTCCAATGGTATAGATATCGGCTTCCTTGGGATTCTCAATACCGGGTTCTGTCTGTGTCACCACCAGCAGATATCGTGTCTTGGAAACCGCCTCCTCTACCGCTCGCACCGACTTTTCTCTTCCAACAAAAAGCGGCAGCAACATATCGGTAAAAATGACGACATCCCGCACCGGCATCAGGGGGAGCGTTTTGGGAATATCTTCCACCAGCCCGTCATCCTCGATAATACTGATTAAATCGTCTTTATCTGTTTCAGCCATATGTGTTCCCGGTTCCTTTCTTCCCAAGTTGAGCGTTTTTCTGACAACCCCTATAAAGCAAATTAAACACACTATTATAAGACCGATATCCTTTTTTACAATACCCATCATGAAATCATCATGGGATTTGATGGTTATACCATTATCATTTACAAAACCTGTAAATTATGGCATAGACACGCGGTAATATGATAGAATTGATTTTATTCATTTTCGGCAGCTGTATAGGCAGTTTTCTAAATGTATGCATATACAGGCTGCCTAATTCCAAATCGATTGTTACTCCCCCGTCTGCCTGTCCCGGGTGCAATACCCCCATCCGGTTTTATGACAACATCCCCATTCTCAGTTTTCTTCTGCTCGGGGGAAGATGCCGCAGTTGCCGGGCTGCCATATCCATACGTTATCCCCTGGTTGAATTGATGGCCGGTCTGTTTGCTGTTTGTGCGTACCTTAAATTCGGTCTGACGCTGGAAGCCCTGATCACCTATCTCTTTATTGCATCACTGATCGTAATTACGTTCATCGATATCGACCACCGCATTATTCCCGATGCCATATCCCTGCCGGGTATCCCCATCGGTTTTGCCGCCTCATTTTTTTCCCCGGCGATCACTTACCTGGAATCCCTGATCAGGCATACTGGTGGGTGGCGGCAGTCTTTTGTTGGTGGCATGGGTTTACAGCCTGATCACACACAAAGAGGGCATGGGGGGTGGGGACATCAAACTTCTGGCCATGATCGGCGCCTTTGTGGGGTGGCAAGGTGTGCTGCTGACGGTATTCCTTTCGTCGGCTATCGGCACCCTCTGCGGTCTGCTGGCCATGATCCGGTCAGGGAAAAACATGAAACTGGCAATTCCCTTTGGACCCTTTCTGGCCATTGGGAGCTATGATACATATTTTCTTTGGCAAGGAGTTGATTTTCTGGTATTTTCACACTTTCATCTGAACTGAGCGATTCAGGACCTGAATGAGATGAGATTAGCAATTATATCCGATATTCATGGCAATATGGACGCATTGGAGGAAGTCCTTGCAGATATTGACAAATCCAACGTCAATGCCACCATATGCCTGGGTGACATGGTGGGATACGGCCCGGAGCCTGAAGCGGTAATCCAGACAATCCGCCGGCGGAATATTGCTACCCTGATGGGAAACCATGAACTGTCTATTCTCGATTCAAAATATCTTTCCTGGTTCAACCCCCTGGCCCGCTTATCAATACAGAAAACCATACCGATGCTCTCTGAAAAATCCCTTGCGTTCATAGCAAATCTGAAAACATTCGCCTCCCAAAAGCAGACCCGGTTTGTGCATGGCTTCCCGCCGGATTCTGTTATTACCTATCTTTTCCAGATTGAAGAACCGGCCTTTTGCAGTGTTTTTGAGTCCATGGCGGAGAATTTATGTTTTGTGGGTCACACCCACAAACTCGAATTCGTTAGCTACAAGGACGGTGCTGTGATACGGGCCCCCTTGATCAAGGGCGTAATGCAATTGCGTAAAGAAAAAAAATATATTATTAATGTAGGCAGCGTGGGGCAGCCTAGAGACGGCAACAACACCGCCAAATATGCCATATGGGATGAAACGGAAAACCTCATCCAGGTTAAATTTATACCGTATCATATTGCCAAGGTCACCAATAAAATCATTGAAGCGGGTCTGCCGGATGCCCATGCCGAAAGGTTGTGGTAATGAAATCGCTCCGCGATTTCATCTGGCGCGGCTTCGCCGCTTATTTAAGACGAGGGGCTGTACGTTTTAACATGGGGTGCAATTAGTCCATATACTGGAAGCAATCAGCCCTGCTTAAAGCTTAATGCTATCAGCTTATAGCTATTAAAGGAGTCAATTGAATGCAGAAAATAATGAAATTGATATATGTCATCATGGTCCTGTCCATTGTCATGGCCACTTCACCGGCCGCTGCCAGATCTTACCGTTTAGAGATGTATGTCAATGGCAGCGATGTTCTTCTGGGTCTTGAATCGGAAGCGCCCGTTGCGGAGGCCGTTCTCAATATCGGTGGCGGCTTCATCTTCAGCGGTGAGGACTACACCATCGGCGACCTACATTTTTCCCTGAAAGGTGAGGCTTTTATACCCGCCCTGACCCTCGGCCTGGGTTTAAAAGGTGTTTTGGGAGCGGCGGAGGATGGCAATGATGATTATGATCTGGCAGGTCTGGGGTTTGTCGTTCTAGGCGAGTATGACTTCAGAAAAGTCTATTATAATTTCCCCATCGTCGTACAGAGCGATGTCACTTTCGCACCTGGCCCCTTGGCGTTCGGGGATACGGACGACTACACCGAGTTCAATCTGCGCTTAAAGGGATATATCGTTCAATCGGCGGCTCTTGTTCTGGGCTACAAGAAAATCGTCGTCAATTTCGACCAGGGTTCCAGTGATTACAAACTCTCCGATGATATACTCTATTTTGGTTTTGAATTTTCGTTTTAGAATAGCCATAAGCCGTAAGCTGTAAGCTGCTAACTGCTTAGCTTTCGGGTTTCACCTTCGATAGAGCGAAATGGGTGATCCAATGGCGATTTGCGCTGTTTGAGCCGATTAGGGCACCTTACATCAGCGCATGACAATGAAAATCCAATATGAAAGGCATGGTTATTTAGCAACTATAGCCTGTTTAATCATATGGCCAGCGCTGATGTTAGGAGCCCTTGTGGCGAGTTCGCAAAGCGCCAGGGGATTATTCATTTCGTGTTCGCTGAACCCCGAAAGTTGCGCCGTAAGTTATAAGCTTTAAGCTACTTGCCACTTACAGCTTATTGCTTACAGCTTACAGCTTATAGCTTATTCGATCAACCGCGCCACCCTGTCGGCGATGCCGGATATTGCCTTTGCCGCCTCCGAGTCTGCATATTTCTCCTGGATTGAACAGCCATCATCACCACAGGACACGACTTTGGGATCCATGGGAATTCTCCCCAGAAAGGGTATGCTGGCTGCAGCCGCTGTTCTCTCTCCACCACCCGATCCGAAAATGTCCACCTTTTCACCGCAATGCGGGCATACAAAGCCGCTCATGTTTTCGATCATTCCGAAAATCTCCATTTTCACGGTCTTGCAGAAACTGATGGATTTCCGAACATCCGCCAGGGATACCTCCTGGGGTGTCGTCACAATGATGGCCTTGGCATCCTTGATGGTCTGGGCGATGGTGAGAGGTTCATCGCCGGTGCCCGGCGGTGAATCGATGATTAAAAAGTCGAGATCGCCCCATTCCACATCACCGATAAACTGTTTGATGGCTGAATACTTGATGGGTCCCCGCCATATAATGGCATCATCCTTGCTCATGGTCAGTGATTCAATGGAAATAACCTTTAGATTTTCCATCCGGCGTATGGGTTCGAGTTTTTTGCTGCTGCTCAAATCGAGCATCCCTTTAAGTCCCAGCATCCTGGGAACATCCGGCCCATGCAGATCCACATCCATGATACCCACCTGATAGCCTTTGTTGGCCAGCGCAATGGCCAGGTTGATGGACGTGCTGGTTTTACCGACCCCGCCTTTACCGCTCATGACGATAAGTTTGTGCTTGATATGGCTCAATGTTTTTTCTACGGCGGCATCCTGTTCCGCCTGGGGATCTTTTTTCTGGGCTGCTGCGTTCATGCTTTCGTGTATCTGGGTCATAGTGACCTTCTCCTTTTTGGTATGTCTTGGTGATTCTATTTCTGCTTTTGGGTCTTTCGATAAAAATCAATGCTCCGGCATGACGGACAGTCATCCGGCCGCCCCGTGCCAAAAGGTTCTTTCCATTCATGATGACAGGTCCGGCACTCAAATCGACGGATGTCATCCATCATTTTATAGGACCCGCCTTCCACCCGGACGGCCTTGCCGTTGATGATGGCATCGGCAATGGTTTTTCTGGCCCGCTGGACGATTCTGCCAAAAGTCGCCCTGGAAACACCCATCTTGCTACCGGCCGATTCATGGGACATGTCTTCCAGGTCGGCCAACCGAATGGACTCCCGTTCATCAACAGTAAGACAGACCTCTTCCAAATCAAGCACCGGAATACCCCTTGGTTTGAAATAATTGATTTTGGGATTAAATCCAACCAGTCGATCCTTTTTGGGTCTTACCATCACGCCCCCTGTTATAAGCAAATGCTCATTATAATCGTTTTCTTTCAGAATGCAAATAAAATCATGATGCGATTTTATCGGTTGTCGGCTTCGCCAGGCTGTTTACGTGCTATAGGAACACGCTATGCTCAAATAGTTTAGAAGCCTACAGTCTAAAAAGCTATCAACCTAACAAATAGTTGAGCCCGTCCCTCAGGAACAGTATTCCGAATCCGATCAAAACCAGCCCCAGTATCTTGAGAATAATCGTATAGTGACGGCTTTTCATCAGGTTTCGGGATCTCCCGGAAACAATCGCCACCACGATTTTCGATCCCACCAGCATCACATAAAAAGGTAAAACAAAAGCAACGGCGGCAACAAGAGATGTGCTGGATGCCTTTAGAACAAGGGGACCGCCGATGGATGTCCAAAACAGATAGGGACTTGGATTCAGAAAATTGACCATCAGACCCTTTTTAAGGGATTTGGGATCGACATCTTCCTGGAGATCCACGGCCTTGAATCGCATACTGTTCAGGCCAAGATAAAACAGATAAAGTCCTCCGAACATGGATATCACGCCCAGGGCAGGCCTCATGTCTGAAAAAACGGATAAAAACAGTAAACATGCAATGACAATCGGCGTATCCGTCAACAGGGGGGCAAGGGCCACCTTGGTACCCTCCCGGATGCCATGTCTGAGGGTTTGGGCGATAACCAGGGTGAGCATGGGGCCGGGAGACAATCCAGCGCTCAGCCCTAGAAGCATTCCCGAAATCAACAGGGACTTCATTCTTTGATACCCTGGTTCATGCTGCCCTGAACATATCCTGCCAGATCGACGGTAATAAAGGCGAATCCGATCTTTTTCATTTTTTCCACCAGGTTTCGGCGCAGGGCGCTGTCCTGGAAGCGGGGGATATCCGTTTCCGAAACCTCGATGCGCGCAATGGTATCATGATACCTGACCCGGCAGGAATGAAAGCCTTCCTTGTGAAGCACCTCTTCAGCGGCATCCACCATCTCAAGCCGCTTCCCGGTCAATCGGGTGCCATAGGGTATCCGGGATGCCAGACAGGCCATGGCCGGTTTATCCCAGGTGCTCAGGTTGAGTTGTTTGGAAAGAACCCGGATTTCTTGTTTTCCAAGGTCCGCATCCAACAAGGGTGCAACAATGCCCAACTCGTCGGCGGCTCGAAAACCCGGCCGATAATCCTTCAGATCATCTGCATTGGCACCATGGGCCACATGGGCCAAACCCAATTCATGCGCCATGGACAATAAATCCTGAAAAAGTAACCGCTTGCAGCGATAGCACCTGTCCGTATCGTTCTTGACAAATTCGGTGTCCGTCAGTGCCCGGGCATGGATGGTAATATGCTGCACACCCATGGTCCTGGCCTGTTCCATGGCGGCTTCTTGTTCATGCGCGGGCTGAAGCGCCGACATGGCGGTAACGGCAACGACCCTGTCCTTTAAAACATCGTGTGATATCTTCAGCAAAAGGGTGCTGTCAACCCCCCCGGAGAAAGCAATCAGGACCGATTTCAAGGCAGTGATTCTTCCCATGAGGGCTGTTTTCTTTTGTGTTAAATTCAATGGCCGAGGTTCTTTAAAAAAATGTTTACAAAAAGGTCTTGATAATTTATAGTTTTCTCCTGTTCGAAAAGTTCTTATACGTCAATTTCATTGTATTTTAAAGGGGTTTTTCATGGGAAAAAACAGCTTGATCAAGTCCACCACCAAAAAGAAACCTGCCGCTGAGAAAAAAGACACCACCAAAAAGGCCAAAAAGATCTCTGCCGGGGCAAAAAAATCGGCCGGCCCGAAAACAGATGTCACGCCCGTGGAAAAAACGGTTCAGGCCAAAAAACCTGTTAAGAAACAATCGGCCGTAAAGGCAGAAGCCACCAAGACCGATATAAAGAAAGCGGCACCCAAGGCGAAAGCCCAGGTCCCGACCAAACAGCCGGCCAAGGCCCGTATCGAGAAGAAGCCCTTGCCAAAGGAAGAGACACCCTATCCGCACACACCGGCTTCCACCGACCATCTACCACCATCTGCAACAAAACCGGCCGATCCTGCCGAAAAGATGCTGTATTACGGTGTGGCTGGATTTGTCCTTCTGGTGCTGATCGTGGTGATTGCCAGCTGGATGAACACACAGCACTATTATGTCAAACCCGGTAAAGATGCCGTGGATATCTGGCAGGGTAAATTTGCACCCAAAGGTGCCAGACACCTCATCAGCTTTCCTGGACTGAAACTGGCGGAACCCATCAAGGACACCTATACCGCCAAGGAAGTCTTTCCCATTATCTACCAGTACTATCTCGACAAGGCAGACATGCTTCTCGATGGTCCCGGCGTGCCCGATTTCGACGGTGTAAAAGCGTATCTCCACAAGTCCCAGGACTATGCCGTCACCCGGGAGATGAAAGGGGTCATCAAAAGCCGTCTCGACGCCATCAATCTCATGGTGCTGCTGTACAAGGCCGATGTTGCCGCCAGCAAAAACAGCCCGGAGGACCTGAAAGCCGCCAGGGGCTACCTCAAGGAGGCCCTTTCCTATCAGGTGGATGAACTGGAATCCACGCGGATCAAACAGAAAGCCGAAGCTGTCAGGATGAAACTGGAAGGTCTGAATTCCGCGCCTGCCGAGAACAGCTGCGGGTAAAGAAGATAAAAAGCAGCCATAGTAACCCTGTCGTGCTGAGATCCTTTCCACCATGAAATACAAACAAACCCTCAGCGCATATATCCGCCTTGTGGATATGTGTTCCGTTTGTGTTACTGATCCTGACCCCCATGATCGCCCGGGGCATGGAGACCTTTCCCAGACCGGGGTGGCAGGATTACCCGAATCCCATCGCCGGCAGTGATGCTGTTGTGGGAGGGGAAATCGCCATTTTTGCCGGCCAATACCCCAAAAGCCTCAACTACTATCTCGACAACAACAGCTTTACAGTGGAAGTCTTTGGCGCCATGTTCGAGACATTGCTCTCCATGCATCCCATCACCCTTGAATACGAACCCGGCCTGGCAGAAACGTGGACCATCTCCGATGACAAGAAAACATTCATTTTCTCGATTAACAAGAACGCCCGCTGGAGTGACGGCCGCCCCATCACCGCCCATGATGTCAAGTGGACCTTTGATACGATTCTGGATCCCAAAAACCTGACCGGCCCCCACAAGGTCAGTCTCGAGCGGTTTTCATCCCCCACGGTATTGGACGAACACACCATTCGTTTCCAGGCCGAAGATGTGCACTGGATGAATCTGGGCGCCGTGGGTGGTTTCCATATCTTACCCAAACACGTGTTTGAAGGAAAAGATTTTAACAAGATCAACTTTGAGTTCCCGGTGGTCTCCGGGCCCTATGAAATCGGCCTGATTAACGAGGGTATCTTTCTGACCCTGGAGCGCCGTGAGAACTGGTGGAACATCCATGCCCGGCGTTCACAAGGCACCGGCAACTTTCAAACAATGAAATTCAGGTTCTATGCTGAAAGAGAGAATGCCTTCGAGGCGTTTAAAAAAGGACAATTCGACCTGTTTCCCATCTATACCTCCCGTCTGTGGGTCAATGAAACCAAAGGTGAAAAATTTTCCAAAGACTGGATCGTAAAACAAAAAGTCTACAACCAGAATCCCATCGGTTTCCAGGGATTTGCCATGAATATGCGCAAACCACCCTTTGATGATATCCGGGTTCGAGTCGCCATGGCCCATCTTCTGGACCGCCCCAAGATGAACAGCACCCTCATGTACAGTCAGTATTTTCTACATCGTTCCTATTTTGAAGATCTTTATGATAAAAACCACCCCTGCCCCAACCGCCTGGTTGAATTTGACAAAACCATTGCCAGGGATCTGCTGAAACAGGCCGGCTGGACCGTCAACCCGGCCACGGGTATTCTGGAGAAAAACAACCAGACATTCTCCTTTAAATTCCTGACCCGGCAGGCATCCACGGATACCTTTCTGGCCATCTATGCCGAAGATTTAAAAGATGTGGGCATCGAGCTGATCATCGACAGAAAGGACTGGGCCGCCTGGGCCAAAGACATGGATGAATTCAACTATGAAATGACATGGGCCGCCTGGGGATCCGGGGTCTTCAAGAACCCGGAAAGCATGTGGTCCT
Source organism: uncultured delta proteobacterium (assembly GCA_963848165.1). GTDB lineage: Bacteria > Desulfobacterota > Desulfobacteria > Desulfobacterales > B30-G6 > B30-G6. Next base: position 67,781 of record CAWKCS010000018.1, read on the forward strand.
CCAGAGAAGCCGAGAGAAAAAGCGGCAACAACATCACGGGATTCAAAAACACGACCGTGGACGCCCTTATTGAAAAGCAGAAAAGTATTTTCGATGTTCAGGAGCGCAACGCCATTTACAGGGAAATAGACCGGATGATCTACGAAGCGCATCCCTATGTCCTGTTGTGGAATATCAACTATACACGACTCCTGTACTGGAATAAATTCGGTACACCCGACACGGTTCTCTCCAAATACGGTGACGAAACCAGCGCCTACTGGTATTGGTGGATCGACAAAGATTCGGAGGCGGATCTGACCGATGCCATGAGCCGGGGATTGTCCCTGCCCCCCAAGGAACCCGCCATTTTTTTTGATCAGATGTTCATAGAATGATAGTATTCTCTTATCAGAGGTTTGGATAAAACTGTGATCGGCAGCTGAAAACACAGGCTTTGGGCTATGATTTTGGAAGGCATCCATGATGATGAAATTATTGAAGCTCAGCACTTTGACAACTCAATGAAAAAGGCAATGCCATAGCAAAATTTTTAGATGATTTTAGCGTGTACTACTTTTTATAGTGGAATGGGTTGAAAAAAGTCAAGCTCATTTGTCAGTATCAACTTAAAATCGCTGGCACATTGAAACCATTGCACGAAAAACACACTTTCAAAACAGCCATATATCTTGAAAGTATTCCACTTTTAGGCCAACCGGTGATAGATTGTCCGTGGATATCCATAAATCATTTGACAACAAACTGTTTTGCAATCAAACCAACCATCAATTTTCCAATACCTGTTGCCGCCTGTTCTAAAGTTGAAAACCGATCATAAACAGTCCTGCATTCCTTAACCTTATCATTATTGTCAAATTCCCAAGCACACATGGCAGATACTTCAACGGATTTGCCTTGCACATTGGCCTTGATTAAGTGCTCAAAGAAAGCCTTTTTATCAGACAAGATAATATCATTCCCCGCTTTTTCAACAGTCCAAGACATCTGGCTGCCTTGCCAATTAAGAAAATTCTTTATTTGTTCCTTACCAACAAATCTACCAAAAGGAGTAACCCAGACACCGTTATCGGCGAAAAATTCAGTGGCTTCTACATTCTTTCCTTCTTCCATTGCCTTTAAACAGTCTCTCATTAAATCTTCAATCTTAGCCATGATCTACCTCCTTTTTAAGAAGAATATGGCATTCAAAATGCGGTTGTGCCCTCACAGGCCTGATCTCCAGATGGCATGGTTTTTGTCATTTTGTAGGTGGCATTTGGGCTTAATCCCTTATACATACTTTCTGTAAATGCAGAATGACCGCTTGGGCATAATCTCCAATCATTTGGCACTCCCAGAGCTATATAAGCTTCCTGCCATGGACATTTAGTATACTCTGATTGAATCATATTTTCAGTGACCTTCTCACTAAATTCAATTCCATGGACACTCGCTGCAATTGCTCCCGACTGTTGAATAGCTTCAATATTCACATTTTCGCCGAATAGTGGTTTTAATTGCTCAGCTGCTTGTTGCCCTAAGATAGCCCACGTTTTATCACTGGCCTTTTTGACCTTTTCAAGATCTACACCTTCTTCCATAAGACTCTTAGTGAATAAGGTGTATGAATAAATCAATACATTTAATCTCTGATTTGCCAATTCTTCTGCGGGTAATGCTTGTTCCATTTTACTCCTCCTTTCACATTAAATTTGATTTACAGCTCCATATATATAGAGAGCGCCATTTGTATTAATTTCGATAAATGGCGACACTTGCATGGAAAGCCTATCTAAAAGGCAAAATTGCTGCAATTACATATCGAGCTACATGTAGTAAGCCAACCAGCTTTAAAGCTTCAGTGAGTTAGAAGGAATCCAGTAGAATAAAAGATGTTTCACAATGGGAATTACTTCGAGATAGCGTTCAGATTTCGCAGGAGATTCAATACTTAGTACGGTAGTATAAAGAAGGATTCTTGTCAAAGTAAATAATGTTTGGAAACACCAGATATGAAAAAAATGAATGATTTGACGAGTATCTCACAGAAGAACAAAGAGCGGATCAATGCAAAGCGCCGGAAACAATATTACGAGCGGCTTAAATAATTTCTATTTCTCATATAATTTGTCGTTTATACCCTTAACAGTGCTCTTCTTTTTTACAACTATCGTTTCAAAAGGGTATACGAAGACATCTTTTAAAGAGGTTATTGAATCTTGGGAGAAAACAGACCCCACCTTTGGTTGACCGGGACCAAGGTATAGTTAGACTCGAAGTTGGTGAGACGAAAAACGATGAAGGCAGAACAGTCTATCTTGATCCTGAATTAAAGCAAATTTTTAAGGATCGCTGGGAGAATAGGCCAAATCTCTTGCCATTTGTTTTCTTGAATTTGCATGGGAATGATCGGATTAAACGCTTTGATAAAGCCTGGAAAAATGCTTGCAAAGACGCCAGGATTGGCATAAGACATTTCCACGATTTCAGACGGACGGCTGTAAGAAATATGGTCCGATCTGGAATACCGGAGCGTGTAGCCATGACGATTTCAGGACATAAAACAAGGTCTGTTTTTGACCGCTATAACATTGTCAATGACAGCGACCTGAAGCTTGCTGCCAAACAGCAGGATGAATACCTAAAATCCGTCGCGGGCACAATTTTGGGCACAATTCACCAATTTGACGAAAAAATCAAGGCGAATTCTAAGTCTTAACATATCTGATTTTCTTACCTAAAGCCCCCGTAGCTCAGTGGATAGAGCATTGGATTCCTAATCCATGTGCCGCAGGTCCGATTCCTGCCGGGGGCACCAAACAATATCACAGGCAGCAGGTTGATTAACTTTCTTCGATAATTTCCTCCCTGAATTCTTCGATGATGGGCTCGATACCCGTGAGTCGATCCAGGTGCGCGATATGAATGGTGGCATCGCCCTGGTGAACCAGGGGCAGGTTCAAGCGGCCGATTACCATCCCGGAGACAGGAGAACGGACATCCATTTCCTCCCCTCCAAAAGGATCGGCAATTACACCAATTTTGGAATTCTTCGTCACCCGCGCCCCCAACGGAACCAGCATTCGCAAAATACCGCTTACCGGAGCCCGGACCCATGAGGTTGTATCCGCAATCAAGGGGTCGATGTCGGAGATTCCCGATCGTTTTGGTTTCAGCATTCCCAGCGCTTCCATGACCGATATAATGCCACGAACACCTGCCCGGATTGCCATTTCATCGAACCGCAATACTTCACCGGCTTCGTAAAGGAGTGCCGTTACACCTCTGGCGGCGGCGGCATGTCTCAATGAGCCCTCACGCGTTTTGGTATTAATAACCACCGGTACCTTGAAAGCCTTGGATAGCCGAAGCGTTTCCGGATTATCGATGTCTGCTCTGATCTGGGGCAGGTTTGCCCGGTGGTTGGAACCGGCATGTAAATCGATTCCGTGAGTGCTCCCTTGAATCACTTCCTTCATGACAGTGTCTGCCAGTTGCGATGTCAACGAACCTTTCTCCGACCCAGGGAAAAACCGGTTAAGATCACGGCGGTCCGGAGAATAACGCGACTGCTGCAGAAATCCATAAATATTGACAACAGGGACCGCCAGGAGTGTGCCGGCGATCGATTTCAATCTTTTCAGTCTGATCAACCGCCGGATAACCTCCGTCCCGATGATTTCGTCACCATGAATGGCACCACAAAGGAACATACGGGGTCCCTCGCGCCGACCGTGCACCACATGCACCGGCATGGCCAATTCGTTGTGAGTATATAGACGGGCAACAGGGACCCGTACCGTTTTCTGTTGGCCCGGTTTGATCCTGCTGCCGGCCACAGCGATTGCCGGCTGCATCAGCCCCTGCCTTTGGTTCGGGTTTTGCCGGGAGCGGCGTTCTTTTCGATAAAAGCGATCACCATGCCGGCAACATCTTTCCCGGTTGTCTTCTCGATACCTTCCAGTCCTGGTGATGAATTGACTTCCATGACGACAGGTCCATGGTTCGAGCGCAGCATATCGACCCCGGCGACACGCAGCCCCATGATCTTTGCCGCCCGAACGGCTGTCGATCTTTCCTCGGGCGTGATACGAATGCTTTCCGCATGCCCGCCCCGGTGCAGGTTGGACCGGAATTCACCTGCCGGCCCTTTGCGCAGCATGCTTGCAACGACTTTATTGCCGATGACCCAGCACCGAATGTCGGCGCCACTCGACTCCTTGATAAATTCCTGCACAAGAATGTTTGCTTTGAGACTGCGAAAGGCCTGGATCACACTCTCGGCGGCTTTTTTCGTCTCCGCCAGGACCACGCCAACACCCTGTGTGCCTTCGATCATCTTGACCACCAGGGGGGATCCTCCCACAAGCTTGATCAATTCATCCGTATAATCGGTGGAATGGGCAAACCCGGTAACCGGCAGGCCGATCCCTTTGCGGGCCAGAAGCTGAAGACTACGGAGTTTGTCCCGCGAGCGGCTGATGGCCACCGATTCGTTGAGGCAATAAACCCCTATCATTTCAAATTGGCGAACAACCGCCGTACCGTAAAAGGTGATGGAGGCACCGATACGGGGAATAATCGCATCGTACCCTTCCAGTTTTTCACCTTTGTAATGTATCTCCGGGTGGTGTGAGGTGATATCCATATAGCAACGCAGCGGATTGATGATGCGTACCTCGTGACCACTCTTGATAGCGGCTTCTTTCAGGCGGGAGGTCGAATATAAACTTTCCTTGCGGGAGAGTATGCCAATTTTCATTATGACTCCTTTATAATTTTTTTCTTATGACTGGGATATCGCTTTGAGATTTTGCGACCGCTAAGATAAGACCTGGCAGGGTCAACAACCATTTGTCCACTGATGGCGGCACGGCCCAGCAGCATCCGAAATCGCATGGAATCCCGGTTTGTCAGCGTCATTTCAACCGGCCAGGTAAAATCACCCAGGACGACAGAGGTCATGATGACATAGCGCATTTCCCTCTGACCGTCGGAACTGGTCACGCGTCGCCGATCCACAACATCTGCGACACAGTTGACATTGACATCCGTTCGAAGTTGCAGCGGATGAATTCTGAACTTCACCTTGAGAATTCCGTCTTCCTCAAATGATTTCAGCCCAAACGTGTGCAGGGCGGATGTTCTGGCGCCCGTGTCGATCTTGGCTTTTATAGCCCGGATACCCAGATCGGGCAATGCCAGCCACTCCCGCCATCCGATGATGGTTTTGTCCTGCTTCATGATGTTAACCTGTTTGAAAGAAAGCCGTTCTTACCCCTGCCCTATAATCTGTATTCACGACCCAACACCGGAACCCAATAAAAGATACTTGAACCGCGACATCAAGCACAATTCCCAAAATCATTTTATTCAGTATGTTAATTTGTTACGCTTTCCTTTGTCTCGATATCCTGGGCGGGCGTATCAATGATCACCCGGACTTTCTTTGCACGCAGGCCATCAACCTCCTGAACTTCAGCCTCTGCACCCGGCAGCATTATGTTGTCTCCACTGGCAAGCACTTTCTCGCTGTATGACATTAAATACCCCGAGAAAGTATCGGCAAGTTTAGCATCCAGGCTGAGATTCAAAGCCAGGTTCACAGTTTCAACGGGTGTGCTGCCAAGAACGATAAAACTTTTCTCCGATTCAGGTATTATTTGCGGCACGATTTCATCAAATTCATCCTCAACAGGACCAACAATCTGTTCGATAACATCTTCCAATGTAACCACGCCGACCGTGATACCATATTCGTCCACCACAAAAGCCATATGTTGGCGGGACGCCTGGAACTGGCGTAGCAGTCGACTGACAGGTATGGTTTCAGGCACAAACTGACATGGTCTGAGGATCAATCGCAGGTCAATTTTTTCACCGCCTGCCAGACTAATCAAGTCTTTAATGTGAACAATTCCCAGCAGATTGTCCAACGATCCCTGGCATACCGGGTATCGTGAATGCGTGTCTTTTAAGATGAGAGCCAGGTTCTCATCCAGGGACTTTTCAATATTAAGATAAACGACATCGATACGAGGCTGCATGACTTTCCGGCACACCAGGTCGTCGAATTCAAGAACCGCGCTGATCAGGCGATGTTCCGATCGGCTGAGATGGCCGTGTGTTCTTGCCTGTTGGAGAAGGGTCCGGAGTTCCGCCTCTGTGGGGACCTCGTGGTGCGAAGTTTTGGGATCGACACCTGCCAGGGTGAGCAAAAATGACGTGCTGGCGTTCAACGCGGCCATCAACGGGTATGAAAAGTAATAGAAAGCTTTTAAAGGCATGGCGCACATTAAAGCCACCGTCTCCGGTCGCCTGAGAGCATAGATCTTGGGGGTCTGCTCGCCGATAACCAAGTGAGCAGCGGTTATAAGCGTAAATGCGATAACAAAGGCAATACCATGGAGCCAGAAGTCGGATTCAACTCCCAGCATCATCAATATCGGTCGCAGCAGGTGGGCGATGGCCGGCTCGCCGATCCATCCAAGTCCTAGTGAGGCCATGGTGATACCCAACTGGCAGGCGGATAAAGAGGCATCCAGTCTGCGTTGAAGCCATAAAGCTGTTTTAGCGAACGGTCGCTGTTTTAGAATGAGGTCGTTAAGCTGCCCTTCCCTGAGTTTTACCAAAGCAAACTCAACTGCCACAAAGAATCCATTGACAAGCACCAGTATGAGGGCTGCGGCAATTTTTAGTAAATCGACTGTCCATGTGTTCATTGTTATCCAGCCTTTTACCGAATTCTTTCGGCTTGATCATGAATTTTTGAACCCCAACAGATAAGACATTCCCCGTGCTGTTTGGCGTGGGTCAGCGCTCATTGTTACGGTTCACGGTCGGTTATGGCAGGTAGGAAAGCATTTCCAATGCCCAGCTATCCGTTTTGGTTTAATGGCCCCGAATACTCAGTAATGGAATCGGGCTGTCTTTAAACATTTTTAGCGCACATGATCCGAGGATGATATCCATTACATTTGATCTTCCCTTAGCGCCCATAACCAGCAGGTCCGGCTCTTTTTCCTTTATTTCGTGCAAGAGTGCTTCATAGGGAACACCGATGCCCACGTGAAACTCAACCTCAAGACGACCGCACTTCAGTTTTTTAGCCAGTTCCTCCAGCTTGCTTTTCCGCTCATCCATAAGTTCGTCCACGTAATCTTTTACTGAAAATTCGGGAACCCGAACCGCATCCATATTCAGTGTATCAATATTTCTTTTATTGTATATATGGGTAAACATAAGCTTCGCACCCATATCCTTGGCAAGTCTCGCGGCATACGCAGCTGCAGCAAGGGAATCTTCGGAAAAATCGACGGCAACCATGATTTTATTTATCGTTTTCATTCTATGCCTCCTTGCGATGTTCAGCTTTCTTTTTGTTTTTTTGGGCCATGGGTTTGGACTGATTGCCCTTGAGCTACCTTTCAAAGCACACTACGCCACTGTTATGTTTATATGAATGATGGCTAGGTCAGAACTCCAATATGCGAACGGCTTCAGGAATGTCTTCTTTATTAGTGGGAAATAATTTGACGCCAAATCGTTTGGGCGGCGAAAAAGACTTATGCTTACGAAGAACCTTTTTTGCTATGGGCAGATAATAATATGCCAATTTAAAACCCTGCTCCGATGTATCGTTAAACAGTTCGATCTGCACCGAACCATCCGTCCACCTATACGTCGACACGACACCTTCCCTATCCAAGGCCGTTTCCGGAACTCCAAGCCGCTCGACCAACCTGCCTTTGGTCTGCGAATAGGTTTCATCGTCTTCGATTCTTATAATAACGGTAAAGAAGGCGTCCTGGTAGAAACCATAGAGGACAGCGGGTACAAGGTCACCCAACAGGGTGTGGGATCGATCACTACGAACACAATACTGAAGACTTTCTCTTTCTTCAACTTTTTCACAGCCTTTAACCTGACTCAGGGAAGTTGCCCAATCAATACCGCCGAAACCGGTCTGAATGTCCGCCCCTAGGCTGGCTTCAACCAAGATAGAAACGATCCCGAATGCACTCAGTAGAATAAACAGAATATGTATTTTTGAAAGCTTCATTGATGATTCCTTTTGGCTATAATTTCTATCCATGTCTTACCACAACCCCATATATAATGAAAGTGATTCATTTTGCGCAAAGCCTGTCAGAGCAGTATAAATGCCTTTGATCCAATATTGACATATCCAAGGAAGTATGTACTTTTATGAACATGAACAAGGTTTCAGCTTTTCCCTCCTGTTCTGAATACCCAAAATAAAGGTACAATAGATGAATTTTATCCTTCTGATTCAACAGTTTTTTGACTGGCGCGCACTGATCGACATCCTGTTGATGTCGGCCGGATTGTTTTTTCTGTATCGCACCCTGCAACGTCTCGGGACCTGGGGTATCGCAGCAGGCATTCTGATTGCCATTGTCGTATATCTGCTGGCCAGCATACTCGATCTTAAGGGCATCGAGTGGATATTAGGCAACCTCAGTTCGGTCGCTGTGATTGCCCTGATCGTTATTTTTCAACCCGAACTACGCAAAATCTTCGAACGAGCCGCCTCTGTCCGAAGATCAAAAAAAGTCGATTCCGGCGAAGAATTCACAGACTTGCTCGTTGATGCGCTCTGGGATCTGGCGGATAAACATCAGGGTGCTATCGTGGTTCTGCCCGGCAAAGAACCCATTCAGGAGTGGATCTCGGGTGGCTACAAGCTGGATGCCGTACCGAGCAAACCACTCATCATGAGCATCTTTGACCCCACCTCAGCGGGCCACGACGGCGCCATTATTGTATCCGGCGGAAAACTTTCCCGTTTTGGTGTTCGGTTGCCCGTGTCTCAAAGTTCGCGTTTGTCCGAGGCTTATGGCACCCGTCATCATGCAGGCATGGGGCTTGCTGAACGCTCCGATGCGCTGGTCATCGTCGTCTCCGAGGAGCGTGGTAAAATTTCTGTCTTTAGAGAAGGAAAAATGAACGTACTAGACATCCGTGAACAGCTCATTGCCTCGATTTCGGAACACTTGCGGAAGACAGATTCGTACTCCTTTGAATTAACCCAGGGAAAATCGCGCTGGCGCACAGTTGTACAGATGTCGCTCAGCTTTTGTCTGGCAGTATTTTTCTGGTCAACCCTGATTATTGCCCAGGGAGAAATGTTGGAGAAGGTCGTCACTGTTCCGGTTGAATTCACGGCTTCCCCGGCCAATCTCGTGTTGGTGGGTGATAAGGACATAAATGTTCGGCTGCACCTTTCGGGACCCAAATCAGATCTGGATGCAATTAGCTCGTCAGAATTGAGTGTGAAAATCGACCTGTCGAAAGCAGTTTCCGGAAATCAGGTCTTTGTCATAACGGCTGATAATCTGCGGCTACCGCGGAAAATCAGTTTGCTGGATGTGGTCCCTTCCGGTATTGAATTGACCCTGGCGGAAATCGTGGAGCATGAAGTTTTTATCAAACCACAGCTGTTAGGTAAACTGCCGGATAGCAGGAAAATCCAATCGATGACAATAATTCCACCTAAAGTAAAAGTGTTTTCACCGGCGGAAAGTAGCAAAGATAAAATCGTCAGTCTCATCACCACGCCGATTTATCTGGACGGTATTTACAGCAGCACCAGTATATTCTGCAAAATTATCGCCCCGCCGGCTATACAACCCGTGGAAAAACGCTGGCCGGACGTTGAGGTGGTTATCAAGGTGAGTAATTGAAAGATGACCGCTCTTTTGTAACTGGATACAGCCCAGGACCGGGTGCTTCAAACAGAGAGGTATGAATCATGACAAACAATAGCGCCTTACTACCGATGGTAAATAAATTTTTTGAGAATGATCTGTCCAACGCTGTTCATATTCTCGAGAGCATGACCGAAGAGGAAGCGGTGGAAGTGTTGAAATCGCTTCCGATGGCGTTAGCTGTTCGTGTCGTGAAGGTCCTTCAAATCAGCTATGCCGCCACACTGCTAAAGGATGCCGATGATGCATTTCTCAGCGAAATGACATCACATCTCGACCCTTCGTTCGCCACCTCGATACTGATGCGCCTACCTCTGGATGCCCGGGAGCGAATGACCAAGCATATTTCCGATAAACTCAAGGGACAGATCAGGGAACTCCTGGAGTATCCAGAAGGCAGCATCGGCCGAACCATGACAACCGATTTCATCACCTTGAGAGGGGACAACCTTGCCGAAGAAGCAATTGATAAAATACGCTCATTGGCAAAAAAGCGTTTTCCGTCTTGCTAGGTGCCATCGGGGGTGTACAGACAAAGAAAAGAGTGGGTTTGAGCCACTTTTTTTTCAATCTTGTCACCGGCGCGGTGGCCTTTTTAGGACTGCCTGTCCTGGTATGGATCGTCTCGTTAATAGTGGACATACATTCCGACAGCCTGGTGGGACTGGCCCTTTTTCATACGCTCTTCAATATACTGGGCGTTGTGATTTTTTTTCCTTTTCTCGGCTTTCTATCCGGCGCGCTTATAAAAATTTATCCGGACCATAAAACCATTCTTACCGTTTATCTCGATCAGACACCGCCGGAAATTACGGATGCCGCCACGGATGCGTTGAGGAAGGAGATCGGTCATTTGCTGCAGGAGTGTCAGCTCTACAATCTGAGGCTGTTGCGCATCGATGAAAAACTTGTATTCGATTCCGAGCTTCCCTTTGAAATCAACAGAAAGAAAAAATACACCCTTGATCAGCTTTACGAGAACATCAAGCTGCTCCACGCTGAAATTTTCACCTTCTATTCCAAAATTCAGACACATAAACTCAATGAGACAGAAGTCAAGGATCTGGAACGATTGATCCATGCATCACGTAATATGATGAATTCCATAAAAAACTTCAAAGGCTTTCGACATAATATGGATGAGTTTGACGGCTCGGACAGTGATTACTTGAATTCCCAGTATATGATGTTCCGCAAGCGGCTGGTGGAGCTTTACCACAACATAGGTCGAATCTTTAATATGGAAGACAGACAAGACCAATACCGGAATCTGTTGACTTCCTTCGTACAAATCGAAGAGGCAGACAACCGGTTTATTAAAAAAACCATGCACGCAGTGGCAGAGAAAAAAATACATGAAATGGATATTGCCTCCCTTTTGCTGGTGAACCGCCTGTTTACCCAGTCATGCCGAATGCAGATATACTGCATGAAAGACCTCCTGCTTTCCCACGAACAAGTAAACGATTTCGACCGTGCCCTGGATGGTAACGGGATCACGGATGTGGAAAAAAGAAAATAAAGCCCGATAAACTTGGTTCAAAACTCAGTAATATGAGACATCTAACCACCTGACAAAACGATTTGAACCTGAACTTATACACCATGGATACAGGCACCCATGGTGTATAAGCGGTTCAGGCACGCCTTGCAGCAATACGGCCCCGCTCTTTAGGAGGAGCTTAGAACGTATTTATTCCAATGAGATCTTTAGATAAATCCAACATAGGCGATGTTGATGCCTTGGCTTACAAAGGTCGCCACTTCTAATCATCGTCATCGTCATCATCCACATAACCATAGGAAACCAGCTCAAGATCCTGGTCCTGCACTAGACCGATGCCGGGGCAATATATTTTAGCATCTTCCTCCCCACAGTCCCCCTCTGCAGGGTTGGTGTCGTAGATTAAAATACAGCCGGTGAATTCGGGCTCACCCTCTTCCGGCCAATCCAAACCCATTGCCGCAATTTCTCCACGATCCACAGCACCCGGAGGTGCTATTTCCTGGAAGTACTTGGCGCCCAGAAGCGGGGTCCCCGGCATCATCAGGCCTGGCATTGCAATTACACCAAATGGATCATCCATGGGAGGTTTTCCCGCTTCCCACGAACCTTCGTTACTTTCTTCACCCTCACAAATATCGTCCTCGTCAAAGCCATCCTCGCAATCCCGGGACCATTCCCCGAAGTAGTAGACTGCGTTGGTCTTTTTACAGATAGCAAAATAGTTCAGGGAAATTTCGATTGTCACCCACTCTCCTTCTTCGTCTTCCCACTCGAATGCGCGTTCTTCCAGCACCCTGGTCCTTATCCTGCGACCGTCTATGGTAATCCGTTTTGTTTCCTCCAGAACGGTTTCCACGGATTTTTCACGATCTTCTGCGTCTTCCGGCGTTTCAAGGACGATTCTGTAGCCGGGTCTGAGGACAAAAAAAGGGTTTTGGCCCACGGTCTTAAATTTGCAATCCCCTAATCGAAAATCGGAGGTATATTCGTCATTGTTTCCACACAGATCTGGCTTGACGACGTCCCCGGCCATCGTAATATTGCCGGACAAGCCTATAATGATAGACACGGCAAACACGATCCCTATAACCCAACTTGCTGACATTAATGTTTTTTTTAAAAACATAGCGATCTCCTTTCTAATTCCGGGAACAAAAAAAGCCCCCCGGATGGATTTGGAGAGCCCCTTGACACGCTGCATGATTTGGGATAGCGTTAAAGTACTTGAGCGTGCCGCAAGGCCCTCAGGTTTTTCAAGCCAGACACTCCGACCCGCCAAAGTCTCGTGTCTGGCTTTTTTTATATGTTTATCGGCAGATTACCGCAATTTTCATGAAATATTCGAGCTAGTCTTCTTCGAACGAGACCTTGTCTGCAACAATCACGCTATGTTCGATATCTATCGGGATACCTTTGACCTCGATCGGCATGCCAATTACAATATCCTTTGGATTCACATCCTCAAATATAGTTTCATTGTCGGTTTGCACCCAATAATCCCTATCCTGCTGATTTCTGACATTAAATTCGACAGGATCAATATTTGGTTCAACTTCCGTAACAACACCTTCCACTTCGAACTGGTCCGGACCCCAGAATTCGACCTCATCGGCATACAGAACACCGTCTTCCAGGTAACCCTCCGCCTCGAGCTTCGCCCCGGTCACAATACCTGCAGCATCCCCGTCCACGAATTCGGTGTTTGCTTCAAGTTCCACCACCTGGTTGCCGATGATGAACCGCGAAGCCGAAATTACAACCGTTACAAAACCGAACACTTCGATCTGATCGGCATTCGCTTTATCTATCTCGTCTCCCGGTTCAATCGACGTTGCAGTCATTTCTCCACCGACAATATCGAGGGTACCCTCCACTTCCACCCAGAAGCCTTCTGCAAAGCCTTCCGGCAGAACGCCTGTATAAGAAGAATAGCTCACTGTAAGATCATTGATCTCAAAAGTTTTCAGGTGGTCATCCAGATTGACGATAAAACCCGTAACGCCTACGACGTTACTGTTATCGGGGTCGAATTCACCGGTTTTTTCAATGAAAGTGGTCCGAATCGCATCCGTGTCATCCACCAGACCGCTGACTGCCACCAGATCGTTCGGCGCGATGGTGGCAAAAACAAAGGCATCCCCCTTAAATTTTGTAAGAACATTCAGGATGACGCGCTGACCCAGAACCACAATCGTCTTGGTTGTGGGGTCGATATCGACAATGCTTTCGACGGGTCCTGCGACATTGTCATAGTATGTCACCCGATTGGCCACGGCAATGATGTCATCCATGTCACCCGTACCCTCCACCAGCACCACTTTTCCGATATCCAGATGTTTCAGCACCACCGTGTCACCCGTGCCGACTTTTTCACCATTGACGATGATGACGGCATTGCTGGTGTCGAACTCGGTTCCGTTAACGAAAATACTTCCGTGGGCCGAAACCGTTCCTCGGCTGATAATTCCAGTGCCGCCAATACCGCCGCCGGCGTAGGCCCCCCGCTGCCACAAGAAATCAGCATAAAAACATAGCAAAGGGCGATCAGTAATCGTACAAAAGAGTATGCTTTCATCTTATTTATCCTCGATCGAGTAGGGTTCTTCAAAATAATATATACCGATCCCGGCCTGATTTCGTCCGCTACCTTTAACCTTGGGAGTGTCGTCTCGATCGTGTTGTGATAGCCAACGATCCAGGTTTTCCAGATATAACTGCGCCTTTTTCGTAGAATGCTTACGAAACGCTGGCAAAACCTCATCAGGAAGGTTGTCGTATGCTACCTTACGCTGGAAAAACGGACCGACAGGACCGGGGCTCAAATTATGGTCTATGGTCGAGATAAGAAGGGCCACATCGGTTCCCAGAATGTGGAGTTTGTCGGCATCGCTGTGCGCGGGGACATAGGTCCGGGTGAGCAGGCAAACGCTGCCGTCTTCCAATCGCTCGACCGCACCGACACGTATCAGTTCATCCAGAGTTGCCCGTACCGGCACATCACCGCTGAAGCGCTTTACCAGTTCCGTGAAGGAAACGTCGGAACCGCCTATAGGTAGCGGTGCTGGTTGGCCCTCAGCATCCAGAAATTCCTTGTCCCGTCGCCAGGCGGCGATCACCCGGGCAGCACGGTTGTACTTTTCGGTGGTTTCACGATCATCCGGTCTGGGGAGTCGCCGCACCCGCATGACCTCTTTGCGGGATAACCCGGTGATGACCGAAACCCGTGAGGTGGTCTGCTTGCGCCCCTCAATGCCGAACTCCTGGTTGGCTACATCAACGTAGACCCACTTCACGAAATCTGCGAAGGTGCTGTAGGAGACTCCATTTCTAAGAAGTATCCGCACCAGCGGTCGCAGCAACCTGAGAACTGCTGCAGACAAGTGTTTTAAATGTTTTTCGTTCATGGATTTCCGTCTTACTTTCAAGGCAAACGTCAAATTAAAATTTCAATATTTGGGATTATATTCCCATATTAATAAGTTTGTCAAGAGATAAAATAAGTTCATCTGGATTATATGAAGAAGGAAAAGCTTCAGGAATTAAGAGAGGGCTCGGGAATGTAGAAAGAATGCTAAAATAATTAAAGCCTTCTCAGAATAGGGTTTTAGGTCAAGGTCAAGGCGGGCGATCGTTTCAACCCGCAGGAATACTATAGTATTTTGAGGAGTTGAAGCGTGAGTCCAACACAGAGATTGATCCAAAATACTATTTTGAGAGGGCTTTTATCGAAACCCGCCCTTACGGTACAGCCGCCAGGACAGCACCCACATGGCCAGCAACGGGTGTTTTTTCAGTCGTGGCTCGGCATGCACGGTAACCCCCGAGTGTCGCTCGATCTTCCACAGAATATAGTCCACGCCCCCCTCAAAAGTAGCCGTGGCTTTGAGCAGTCTCATAACGGAAAGCAGTTTACCCTGAAACGATCGCAGTTTCCAGGCCAGTTGGCTTGCCCATCGTTTTCCTGCCGCAATGTGCGCACTGTATTGCGGCCATGCGTCTTTTTTATAGACCTGCATGGAGCAAGAAAGGGATTCCACGGCCAGATGCGTGATTTCCTCATAATATTCTGCGGCGGCATCGAAGAGACGGGCCCTTTTTTCCGGGTTTTCCGATCTAAGTTCGGCACCGTATGACAACGCAAGACCCCGGCCCCACAATTGCCGCGCGGTAAACTCTGGCGAGATCCCGGGCAGCACGCGCCGGACGAATGTTAAAACGGCCTGGGCAAAGCATGTGAATACCAGTTGAGCGATCTCGTCGTTACGCGCGAACAGCAAAGCGGTGGGCTGGCAGAACCGCCCCCACAAATACGAATGAAACCAGCGCATGGAAGTTCCTTTTTGAAAATCCGCCAGAGACAGGACTGCATACTTGGTCCGCACGACATGACCATCAATTTTTTTCTCCAGGTAATAAACATTGGGCGGCAGCAGCACGTTTAATGAAGCCTGCAGACGACTTTTGTAGGCGCTGCGGTAGTCGTCCACCAACAAATAGAGATCCACCAGCCCATCGAGATCATCCCCTGAGCGCAGGCAGGAACCATAAAACAGGATAGCCTGAGCAGCCTCACCATGGCGTCCCAGTATTTCATCTATCAGTGCATTGAGTTCCGGCGAAGCTTTCCAATCGGAATTGCGGCCGATGGCATTGATTAATTGATTGGAAATTTTCACTATTAAATCCGTATGAAGTTTGCCTTTCCGCCATATCGCACCACGGTGGGTTTCTCTTGGTTCTCAGGCGTATAAAGCTGTCCGTCCAGTGTAAAACCGCCGTCAAGGTATAGCTTTATTTCATGGGCATTATGACTGTAAAAGCCGTTTTCAATGGTGCCGAATTTTCCCCGACGGCCGCATAACAGGGCCGGCAGCGCCATCAGCAGATGCCGCGGATATGCCCGAACGGCAGTATAATGCAAAGGACCGGATTCAACACCCACGTATGGATAAATCCCAAAAAACAGTCGTTCCAGCGTGCTGACAAGAACCACAAAGGAATCGAATTTTTGGGGCGGTTTGTCATCCACCGTGACCGAAACAGGACTGGGCGGTATGAAGCCACTGCGTCGTCGGACGGCAGACCATAAAAAGCGTAAGATGGTGATACCGGGGCCTAATTCACCCCGCAGGCCTTTTATATTAATTTTCCGATGAAAGTATTCAATCCCCTGGTAGATGGCTGAAGCACCAAAGAACATTCCGTAATACATCTGATGGCCGGGGGCTTGAACTTGTAAAACCGGGCGTTGGATTACCATGGGTTCACCGTCTCCGGTAGTGGCCCATTTAAACAGTTTCTGCAAAGATTTAACACGGGGCCCCGAAAACCCAACATCCCTGGCGGTCATACTGGTTGTACCCGATTGCAGAACAGCAAGCAGCGGCATGGAGATAAAGGGCTGATGGAGATAAAGGTTGGTCAGCACCGCCTGTATCGTACCATCACCGCCATTGACCACCAATAAATCCACATCCCGGCGGGCAAAATCCAGCAGAGCCTCTAAAACATCCTGTGGTGTCTGAACATCGCGATGAATCACATGCGGGTTATGGTAGATAACACGCCGTATGGATCCCAGCCCGTTAAGATTCCCACCGCTGAGCGGATTTATCAACACACCGATATTCGGTGTTCGACCTGAATTTATAGGATCGGGCAACATAGCTACCTCGCCAGGAGTTGAGCGTCTCAATCATTCGCCCGGCGTGCAAACAATTTTACCGCCAGTGGTTGCTGTGGGAGGCTCTGGTCGATATCAAAAAACCAGGATCGTAAGGGACCCCCAACCATCCCTGCCTTGAATGCCACCACAAGGCGAACTACTAGGAAAATACTGGTCGCCACGGTCCAGACAGTCACCGCCAACAGTCCCCAATCCGGAAAACCCACCATGTAACCGACGGTTAATAAAATCAAACAGGGATTGCGCCGGGCGGTAATCAGTCTGAAATAAGAGTCGATGGGGCGCCAGCAGAAAACGCCGAATCTGCCCAGCATTTTCTTAAAAATACCTTCCACGAGACGTCCGATAATATAACCATCCACGATCAACCAGAAGATAGTGCCGCGTGATAATCCACCAAAATTCAATTGAGACATTCCCAGCCCCCAGAGAATGTACCAGATCGGTGGATGAACCAGATCAATGATGTGATCAAAATAATGACCGAACCTGGTGGAGGTAACCGTAACACGGGCCAGCTTACCATCCACAGTATCCAAAAATGTCATCAGCCAGCCAGCCAGCAGGCCCCAGCCATACCAGCCATAGGCAAACAAAATTCCGGCCAGTATGACCAGAAGCAGACCTGTTACGGTTACATGATTCGGTCGCAATCCAAAGCGTACGCATTGGCCGACAACCCATCGTGCCGGTCGCGGCCAGATAAACTTGGTGACACAATCGGTCACCCCTTTATATGACCAGTCAAAAAGCATATGCTCCAAATCCTGTCTGTTTTCAGATGTAATCGGCATCACGAACGGTGGGTCAAATTTGCGTAGCCCCCGTTGAAAGGATATGGACAGCCCGTCCAGCGTTTCGATCTTTATCCCTGCCGGAAATACCGCGGTGGCGGGTTCCGTAAGAGCGCCCTGCGCTTCTATAGCCTGGTCAGCAGCAACATGTGCGGCAACAATGGCATCTGTGGGTCCTTGTGAAACCTTCAGCATGATATCAGGCGTTTGCACCAGATAGTTGATCACCCGGTCGTCAAACAAAAAATCACCCCTGATCAACAGAACCGAACTGTTCTCCGGCACGGCGGCAATGTCATCCACAATGCGTGTCACACCAGCACCCTTTAGCACACGCAATATGCGCGTATAAGATGACAATCCCCAGATTTTTACGGGGCTGTCACCGATTATGTGGGCAAATAAAGACATATAAAATCTCCTTTTCCGGATAAACCTAAATTGATGATTTGGTTTTTAGTCATGACGCGTTAACGCCCGCAGCTTGCAATATGTACCTAATTACTATATCAACCACAAATGGTTTCAAAAACATTTAACATCTCCCATACGGCCGATGATCAACTTTCCATGGCCGATGAACCGGCAGCACACAAAACCGCTGCGCTGGCCCATCTGTCCGACCTACACATTTCCTGCATGAACAATATCACCGGCCATGACTTGGCCGGTAAGCGCCTGTTGGGATACTTACGATGGAAACTGCAACGCAGCGCCGAGCACGCAGACCACTTTTTTACAGCGTTGCAAACGGATCTTGCCCGGACTGAACCCGATCACATTGCCATCACCGGAGACCTGACCCATCTGAGTCTGCCGGCCGAATTTAAAAAGGCCGGACAATGGCTGCGGTCATTGGGCCCCCCATCAAAAATCACCGTCGTTCCCGGCAATCACGACACCTACGTTAAAACCGACTGGCGTCATACCATGGCGCATTGGTCCGATTATATGCTCTCGGACAATTCCCGAAAGGATGACAACACCGCAGAAGATACGACCACTCTCTTTCCGTGCTTGCGCATCAGGGGCTGCGTTGCCATCATTGGCGTGTGCTCTGCGCGACCCAGTGCACCGCATCTGGCCGTGGGCAGTATCGGTGCCAGACAATTGCAAAAACTGGCGAAAATCTTATCCCAAACCGCCCGCAAAGGATTGTATCGGGTCGTGATGATCCACCACTCACCGGTACCCGGTTCGGTCAGCTGGAGAAAACGCCTGACGGATGCAGCGGCGCTACAGTCTCTTCTGGCACGCTACGGTGCCGAGTTGATTCTGCACGGTCATGCGCACCGGATCCTGCGGTACAATCTGCAAACACCTGTTGGCAATCTGCCGGTTGTAGGCGTATCCTCAATTTCTGCCCGGAGCCGCACACATGAACGCCGCGCCCGCTATCACATCTATCGTATAACACCCGTTAACACCGGTTGGGACGCAAGACTTGAGGTTCGTCTTTACTCACCTGAAAACAATCGCTTTATCAGGGAAAGTGAGCAGCGGCTCAATGACCAACAGTAGGTCTTAAATACCCATATTACTTCAATGGAAAAAGTTATGCCACCTGCCGCAGTTTCCACAGCGCAATACCTGAAATCAATCCGACCGGTGTCATTGCGGTAATCATGGGACTGAGACTTAACAGCAGCCCCAGATGGACGATAACCTGGTCGGCGGAGTAAAAAAGAACCCCTACAAATGAGCCCATCATTATGCGCTTACCGGCGGTGATCCTGCGCGTAAAGCCGAATATGAACGTAAGGGAAAGCAATACCATGGCGCCTGTCGACAACGGCACACTTAGCTTGCGCCATAGGGATAGACTATAGCGATCTGCATTTTGTCCGTTATCGCGCATGGTCTCGACATACCTGTAAAGATCGGAGGAAGACAGACTGTCGGCCGGTATCTCGAAAAAACCGACCTGTTCCGCACTTAAAAACGAATCGAGTGTTAAACTGGGAATGCGAGTTGTTTTTATACCCTCATCGACAAATGTTTTGCGGGTAATATCCGTGAGAACCCATTGATCCTTGTTGTGGATGTTAGCCTCACGGGCATACGTATACGTCTTTAGACGACCCTTCTCATCCGTCTCGAAAATATCCAGATCGCTGGAAATACCGCCGGAATGTGTCTTGTCGACATGGATATATGTAGAACCTCGGCGTGACCAGAAGCCTTGCTTTGTCAGGGTGAAATCTGAACCGGATATTGCATGGGCTCTTTTTTTACGGGCCAGCTGGTCCAGCGGCGGTACAACCATTTCTGCCAGCAAGGCAGTTAAAAATATCAGAACCGTTCCGGTGGCAAACATTGACCAGCAAATCCGCTGGACCGAAATTCCGCCGGCCTGCATGGCAAGCAGTTCTCCATGGTCGGCCAGTAAACCCAGGGCTACAACGCTGCCGAGCAATGCACTGATAGGCATCATGTCAAGCAAGCGTTTCGGCAGGGTCAAGCCAATGAATAAAAAGACATCCTTGACCTGATAATTCCCTTTGCCGGCATCATCCAACTGGGACAGCAATTCCAGAAAACTGAACAACACAATAAATATAATGACAACCAGCCCGAAGCTGCGCAGGAAACTGCTGCCGATATATCGATCGATCGTTTTCATTTGAGTTATTACCTGCCTCTCCTGAAATAAACCATCATTGGCTGCCAGTAAAAATACAGCAGTAGCCCGGCCATCAGGAACTGGACCCACCAGATCCCCGGAAGCGTATCGAGAACGCCGTTTCCAACCCATTTCTTTGCCAGGGCGCTGAGGTTGTAATAAATAGCAAAAATCACTACGGCGGTGGAAACTTTGGTGTATTTGTCTTGGCGTGGCGATGAGCGGCTCAGCGGAATCCCTAACAGTGCCAGCATGATAGTGGCCAATGGCATCGAAAGCCGCCACTGGAATTCGGCTATTTCTTCAGGATCGGCTGACCGGGCGATGGATCCTGTTGAGGCAGATTTGACACGATACCGCAGCAGCAGATTTTCCTTGGGCTCCAGGTACATGGCTGATTTTTTAAATTGAAGGACTCTTCCATGGTCTCCTGTGCGTGAAAATTCATAAAGATAGCCATCGCTGAATACCAGAATTTGTTTCCCGGAGACCGGATCCTTAGATTGCTTGGCTCTCCTGGCATGAATAACCTGCAACGAGTCCTTGCGTTCAGTTCGAATAAAAACGCGTTTGGCTTCATCTTTCTGGTGGTCTACTTTTTCGGCATAGATTATGCGGCTACCATCTGCAGTTTCATAAAATGTCTCGTCATTCATGCGTGAAAGATTAAAAGTTACCTCTGCCCGGGCCTTTAATTGGTAGTATTGGTAATAAGCCAAAGGTCTGATGAAAAGGGACAGGCTGGCAACAATTACCGCAATGATCAGGGCGGAGAAAAAAACCGGCCGTAGCACCCCCCCGATACCGACGCCACAAGCAAATAGAGCAGTCATTTCGGAATCTTTATACAGTCGTCCAAGAGCCACAACCACCGACAAGTACAAAGTGGTGGGCAGCAGCACCTCCAGCGCAATAACGATTCTAAGCAGGATCAGCAGAATGATCATCGTACCCGGCAATTGACCGGCAATAGCGTCCGCCAGTAAACGGCTTGCCATGTAACATCCAAAAATAACGATCAGGATCGCACATATCGCCACCGTTGGTTTGATAATTTCCCGCAAAATATAACGGTCAATAATCATTTTGCCCCATAACTATTCGATTTTTTAATATTGAAGATTCGCTCGCAAAGTCTCGGAATAGCTGGATTAGGGGTTCGACGAGGTTGCTCCTTTTAACCGGCGGGTGTTGTCTCCGATATCCGTCTGCCGGTCGGGGCAACAGACGGCCACGACTTTTTCCGCCTGTTTAATATCGGCCGGATAATCCACTTCACACCACTTCAGGTTGTTAATTGAGCACGTCCACACCGGAAACTTCCGGGCCAGATCATCGATGACCGACAGATACCATTTCTTCTGTGCCGTAGGATCATTCAGGGATTTCTCAATGGCATCGCGGAACAACATGGGTCCCTGATCTCGAAACATGATCATACCAATGGATTCACCGTGAACCTGATCGGGTACGAGATCCTTGCCGATTTTGATGAGTCGGCATCCTTCTAATTCGACCTTCATGTCATCTGCGTCATAGCTGCTTTTCTGGTTGATCGCCACGGTTACGGGATGGTCATTTATCTCGAGTAAACGCTGTAAAACAGCCGCCTCAAACAAGGTGTCTCCGTTCAGTAAAATAAATTCTTCGTCCATTTCATCATGGACGGTCCAGCAGCTTACCAGGTTGTCCGAAACAGCATACGCCTCATTGTAAACCGTACGTACCTGGTTGTGGTCATAACGTGAGCGCAGAATTTCTTCGACTTTGCCCGCACGATATCCCACAACAACGGTCACCTGGTCGATCCCGCATTTGGCAAGCTCGTCAATCTGCCATTCAATCAGAGTCTGCCCCATAATAGGAAGAATGCATTTGGGGCGATCTGCTGTCAGCGGCATCAAACGTTTCCCCTGCCCTGCACTTAATATGATTGCTTTCATAGAGTCGTTTCCATTTGTGTTATAAATATGATTATTAATTGAAAACAAAAGGTATTTTCTAAAATTTCCCCCATTGCCCAAAAACTCTTTTTATTACAAAATTATTTTTTTTTTGTAAAGAGTTCTTTGAAAAAAATGAATTATATCTAAAAACCCCCTCAATATCAACAGGTGTTTTTACCTGAATTGAGCGATTTTATCCTGAATGGATATGCCGAGATCTTGATGGAGGAGGGTTCGCAAAAAACGTAGGCATACCCGCAGAACTGCTGAGGCATTTTGCGAACCCTTCATCGAAGAGATCGGTGCAGAATCGACGATAAAAATAGGGTCGTTAAGGTGGAGAATCGACCTGGTTTTAATGCCTGTGTATCATGCGCCAAACTTTTACCTAAGATAAGCGTATTAAATGATGCCTGGTCACAGAATTGGAGTTTTGTCCCTTTCACGAATGAAGAGTTCGAGCACCTGGGTAAGGATTTAAAAATGCTGGCCGATGAAGAATTGGTGAAAATCGCCGAAGTAGATGGAAACCCGAGCACCAAGATAAATTTACAGCCCTGGTTCTGGCCGCCGACCGCGGTCCCGATGATCCAGTTGCCCAAGCAGCCGGAGTCCCGTGCAAATCCTTGACACCGATTGACGGCATTCCGATGGTTTTTCGCGTTTTAAACGCCCTGGATGCATCCCTGGAAATTGATGAGAGAATTTTGTGTGGCCCGCCTAAACACATTGTAGACCGGGAATCCGACCTTCGAAACATGATTGACAGCAGGAAAGGTTGCCTGGTTTGAAAACCGGAAGACGCCAAGTTCAAGTGCCTATCATGTTCTACAAACCCTGCCAAAGAACATTCCGGTTTTATTGACAACTGCGGATCACGCCCTGTTGAACCCACGGATGGTAGACTATTTTTGCAGCAAAGCAAGGGCCACGAAATGCGATGTGGTTGTCGGCGTTGCCCGGCATGAAGATGTGATGAAAGCCCACCCCGAAACCCATAGAACCGCCACAAGACTGCAGGATGGTGCATACTGCGGATGCAATCTGTTCGCTTTCCTGACCCCGGACGCACGTACTGCAGCGGATTTCTGGCGGCAGGTAGAGTCAGAGCGTAAAAAACCGTTGCGTATGATTCGAAAATTAGGATGGGTACCGGTTTTACGTTACCTGTTGGGAAGACTGTCGCTGGATGATGCCTTGAACAGCATATCCCAGCGTCTTGGATTTAAGGCAGGTGCCGTTATCATGCCTTTTCCCGACGCCGCTGTGGACGTCGATTCGGTCAGCGACTGGGAGTTGGTGAAAAAAATTGTTGCAAAAAAACAAACTTGATTTTATACGGTTAAGCTTGATTTTATACGGTTTTTAAAATTAATCCATCAACCATTTGACATTTAAGTCTAAATCAGGTAAAAGCCATGTCTGTAAAATGATTTGTAATTAAATAACAAAAACACAACAGATCAGTGTTGATCTACGAATGATAGGTCGGTAAAGCAATTTCTGTTATGGAAAGATGCTTCACTGACCTGATTGCATATAGGAGGCTATAGTTGCTATGGATGCTACACCTGCCG
The DNA here is from genome assembly GCA_963848165.1 of uncultured delta proteobacterium. Lineage (GTDB taxonomy): Bacteria > Desulfobacterota > Desulfobacteria > Desulfobacterales > B30-G6 > B30-G6. The sequence goes on from CAWKCS010000018.1 coordinate 91,627, forward strand.
CGAGCGGTCTGCCGTTGCGGATCGCCGATTTTCGTACATTAGCAGAGGCGCTCGATTATGCAGCTCAGGGAAAAACAGGATACAACTATTATAATAGTGCAGTAGAATTATATGCCAAAGTGCCCTACGCGGAACTGAAAAGAGATGCTCAGGCGCTGGCACGTCGGCTGATGGATCTGGGAACAAACCGCGGTTCGCGGGTGGCGATCGTGGCTGATACCCACCCTGATTTCATGCGGTTCTTTTACGCCTGCCAATACGCCGGTTTAATACCCGTGCCGCTGCCGGCTTCAGTTCACCTGGGTGGACGAGAGGCATACGTTTCTCAACTGCGGAGACTCCTCTCTATCTGTCAGGCCGATATCGGCATGGCACCCGATGGCTTTCTTTCTTATTTGAAGGAGGCCGCCCAGGATCTGAAAATGCGTTTTCTGGGCAGTCCCCAGGAGTTTTATGCCCTTCCGGAATCCAGTACCCGTTTGCGACCCTCGGAACCGCATGAGATAGCATACCTGCAATATACTTCCGGCAGCACCCGCTTTCCGCGGGGTGTCATGATCACCCAGAAAGCCGTGATGAACAACCTGTTTGCCATTGTTAAACATGGTATTCACGTCCGGCCGGAAGATCGGGCGGTCTCCTGGCTGCCCTATTTTCACGACATGGGACTCGTAGGCCTGGTACTGGCCCCCATGGCCGCCCAGCTGTCAGTGGACTACCTGAGTACCCGGGATTTTGCCATGCGCCCCCGGCTTTGGCTGACATTGATGTCACAAAATAGAGGCACCGTTTCCGTCAGTCCGCCCTTTGGGTACGACTTGGCTGCCAGACGCGTGCGTGAAAAAGAAGTTCAAAATTTCGACCTCAGTTCCTGGCGGGTTGCCGGTGTCGGGGCGGAGCCGATTCGTACCGAATCGCTCGACCATTTCGCCGACCTTCTGGCCCCCACCGGCTTTGACCGACATTCATTTATACCATGCTATGGAATGGCGGAGTGCTCTCTTGCAGTAACTTTTTCACCCCTCGGCCAGGGAGTTGATGTGGACCATGTGGATACCGACACTTTGGCCATGCAGCAAAAGGCCATACCGCTGCATCCTTCACAGGACAGCAAAAAAGTGCGCTCAACCAGTTTCACCAACTGCGGTGCACCACTGCCCGGGTATGAAGTGGAAATTAGAAATGAGCAGGGAGAGGTTTTACCTGAACGGCATTGCGGCACGCTTTATGTTCGCGGCCCCAGTGTCATGTCCGGCTATTTTGGTGATCTCCTTTCCACCCGCGAAGTTTTATCTCCCGACGGCTGGTTAAATACAGGAGACCTGGCATATCGAATTGGCAAAAGCATTGTGATTACAGGCCGTGAAAAAGATCTGATTATTCTCAACGGTCGCAATATCTGGCCCCAGGACCTCGAATATCTTGCGGAGCAACAGCCCGAGGTGCGCACTGGAGACACATCGGCATTCTCGATAACCGATGCCAATGGAGAAGAAAGGGCCGTTATGATGGTGGAGTGCCGTGAATCCGATGAAAAAAAACGCGCCGACTTGCGGAAACGATTGCACCGCCAGATCCAAGAGGAATTTGGCATTGACTGCCTGATAGAGTTGGTACCCCGAAACACCTTACATAGAACGACGTCTGGAAAACTGTCTCGCTCCGGAGCGCAGAAAGAGTATCTGGAACGAATCGCTGCTGAGCGCTCCAGCGGCCCCGCGGAGGATCTTTACGCTGCGACGCTCCGTCGGCGGGCCGTCTAACCTTGCATTTATTACCATAAATACATATAATCAAAATTTACAGACTGATCAAACCGTTTGGACTGATCAGTAGAGGAAGAGTGTTTGCCGAAGTTTGCAATAAATATCGCTCTTATACTGCTTGTCATAATAATGTTCCGAAAATAGGATGGCGGCATAGGGGTTGTAGCAGAAATCTTTGATGCTATCGGAAAATATCACATGTCTAAGGTGATTGCATTGACAGGAGCGACGGGTTTTGTCGGTGCGGAATTGACAAAACAGTTGGCAGCCACGGGGTGCAGAATTCGGGCTTTGATCCGCCCGGCATCAAGTTGGAAGCGGCCGGCCGATCTGTCTGTTAAATGGATTGAAGGTGACCTTGCAGACCTGGATAGCCTGCACCGCCTCGTCGACGGGGCAACGGCTGTGGTACACTGCGCGGGTGCGGTACGCGGCGCTACGCGTGAGCAATTCAATCGGGTCAATGTTGACGGTCTGGCGCGTCTGGTCCGTGCGGCGGCGGCCCAACAGCCAGCGCCGCGTTTTCTGCTGATATCATCACTGGCCGCCCGGGAACCGCATTTGTCGCATTATGCTGCCAGTAAACGGCTGGGGGAAAAAGTGCTGGTTGAAAATTCCCACCGATTACCCTGGACCATTTATCGACCATGTGCCATATATGGTCCGGGAGATAAAGAGTTGCTGCCGGTCTTTGAATGGATGGCAAAGGGCATCGCACCGGTACTCGGCTCCGGCAACACTCGTTTTTCCTTGCTCTATGTGAAGGATCTTGCCCAGGCGATTGTTCAATGGTTGGATGGCAATTGCTGTATATCCGGCATTTTTGAGCTGCACGATGGGTATCCCGGGGGCTATTCATGGCACGATGTTATCAATACGTTTAAACATCTGCGCACCAAATCTGTGGTCAGCATAAAAATACCAATGGTTCTGGTAAGACTGGTGTCCGGATTGAATCTGATTGCCTCCCGGACTTTCGGCTATGCTCCTATGCTGACACCCGGCAAAGTGCGCGAACTGAGCCATTCCGACTGGGTTTGTGATAACGCCGCTTTGAGCAGCGCCACCGGCTGGGCACCGCGCGTCTTGCTGCCGGAGGGGCTGCAGAAAACTTTGGGCCGGACATTAACAACGAAGAATCAGGGGGGTATGGAATGACAGGCTATGAAAATGTATTACAGGAGCTCAAGCAAATGCTAAGATCGTTCGTTCCACAGGAGCAGGATATCCATGAAGATACGGATCTGGTCGCCGATCTGGACCTGGATTCACTGAAAGTCATGAAAATTCTGGAATCGGTGGAAGACCGTTTTGACATCTCCATACCCTTAAATATAATGCCGGACGTTCGCACCGTGAAAGACTTTGTATTGCAGATTCAAAAACTATACGGGGATAAATGATAATGACTATTTTTGATAAATTCCAGCAACTGGCCGAAACCCGTCAGGAACTAGAGCAATGCTGCGATAATTTTTTCAATATCGTCATGCAAGAGATTATTTCGGGAACCGAGGCCATCGTAAACGGTCGCCCCATGATTCTAGCCGGTAGCAATAACTATTTGGGCCTTTCCTTTGATACCGATTGTATCGATGCCGCTTGTGATGCCGCCCGCAAAGAAGGTACCGGCACCACCGGTTCAAGAATGGCCAACGGGACTTTTTCCGGCCATGTGGCATTGGAGCGGGAGCTGGCTGATTTCTTTAACTGTCAGGAGGCAATTGTATTTTCCACCGGCTATGTCGCCAACCTGGCGATGCTCTCCACGCTGATGGGCACCGATGAAATCATCCTGCTGGATTCGGATTGTCACGCCAGTATTTATGACGGCTGCCGACTGGGAAGCGCCGAGGTCCACCGGTTTCGCCACAACGATGTTCAGAATCTTGAAAAACGGCTGCAACGACTTGAAAAACGCAACACCAATGTCCTGATTGTGGTGGAAGGTCTTTACAGCATGCTTGGGGACCGCGCGCCCCTGGCGGACATTGTCGCCGTCAAAGAAAAATTCGGGGCCTCTCTTTTGGTGGATGAAGCCCACTCCCTGGGTGTCCTGGGTGCCAATGGACGTGGACTGGCCGAGGAAGCCGGTGTGGAAAGCGGTGTCGATTTTGTGGTGGGCACGTTCAGCAAAAGCCTGGGAGCCATCGGCGGATTTTGCACCAGCAATCATCCCGAACTCAACCTGGTCCGATACGCCAGCCGCCCTTATATTTTCACGGCCTCATCGTCACCATCCGTCATTGCCTCCACCCGGAAGGCATTGGAAATAATCCAAAAAAGACCCGAACTGCGTCAGCGTCTCTGGGACAATGCAGACAGGTTGTATAAAAAGCTGCAGGAGCTGGAGTTCTCTACGGGTCCGGAACTGAGTCCCATCGTTACCGTGCGACTGGAAGACAGGGCCGAAGCCTTCGCCCTCTGGAGTGGTCTGCTGGAGCAGGGTGTATACGTCAATCTTGTTTTTCCGCCGGCCACACCGGACGGCAACTGCCTGCTGCGCAGCAGTGTCAGCGCCGCGCACACGCCGGAACAAATAGAACACATCTGCCAGGCATTTACAGCCGTGAAGAAAGCAACGGCAAAAGCCAAGTCAGTCTGAGAAATATTGAAACTTTGATCAAACAGATTAAGTTAAGCGGCTCTTGACAAATTGCAGAGCCTTTTCAACTGAAGCGAACCATACTTCTATTATGCGTTTATTCATCACTTTTTTTCGAACATATCCCTTGCAAAGCGCAATGACCGTCGTTGCGCTGATTTTTGCCGGCATATTGGAGGGTTTTGGGCTATCTGCGCTGGTGCCGCTGGTTACGATTGTCCTCGGCGGCAATGAATCAATGCCGACCACCGAAGTATCTCATTCAGCCTCCAGCCTAGAGCAAATCGTAAGGGAAGTATTCGGGGCGGTGGGCCTAACCCCCACCATCGGTACGCTGCTGATCGTTTTCGTTGCCAGCATGGTATTAAAAGCCGTTCTGCTCATGGCAGCCAATAAACGGATCGGTTACACGGTCGCCCGGGTTGCTACCGATTTGCGCCTGGATTTAATTCGTGCCCTGTTTCGCACCCGCTGGGAATACTTTATCTCCCAGCCGGTCGGCCGTTTTACCAATGCCGTGGCAACCGAGGCCAATCGTGCATCCAAGGCGTATCTTTCCGTGATTAGCATTATTGCAGTTTTGGTCAATGCGCTTGTGTATGCCATCATCGTTCTGACAGTTTCCTGGCAGGCAACCCTCGCTGCAATTGGCGCCAGTTTTTTTATTTTATACATGTTCAAATTATTCATTACCAAAGCCAGGCAAGCCGGAAATCAACAAACAAAATTACTGCAGTCCCTATCGGCCCATATGACCGACAGCCTGGTGATGATCAAGCCGCTGAAAACAATGGCACGAGAAAATCTGGCCGACGAGGTGCTGAGAAAAAAAACCCGGGCTCTAAAAAAAGCATTAAAAAGAGAGGTCTTTGCCAGCGAAGCCTTGTCTGCCCTGCAGGAACCAATATTGGTGGCATTTCTGGCATTGGGTCTCTATATAGCACTGGTGCACTGGAATTTTCCGGCGGCCAATGTGCTCATGGTAATGTTTCTGCTGCTAAGATTATTGAAAAAACTGCAAAAAATCCAAAGCATGTACCAGTCGATGGTAAAGGTGGAGAGTGCCTTCTGGTCCCTGAAAGGAAAAACCGAGTCAGCGCAGCAGGCACAAGAATCAATGACCGGTACGTATGAACCAACGCTTCTCCGGGGCATTCGGCTGGAAAACGTCAGCTTCGCTTATGACGAGTCACTGATCCTGGAAAATGTATCCATAAGTTTCCCGGCAGGTTCCTTTTCGGCCATTGTGGGCCCATCGGGAGTCGGCAAAACAACGGTGGTCGACCTGGTGACCGGGCTGTTGCGACCGGAGCAAGGTGAAATCAGCATCGATGACACGCCCTTGGAAAAAATTGACCTGAGAAAATGGCGGAGAATGATCGGTTATGTTCCCCAGGAAACCCTGCTGCTGCATGACTCCATATTAATAAACGTTACCCTGGGGGATAAGGATCTTACGGCCGAAGATGTCGAAAAGGCGCTGCGGGCTGCCGGTGCCTGGGAATTCGTTTCCATCCTGCCCCAGGGCATGCACTCGGTGGTCGGTGAACGGGGTCATAAATTTTCCGGCGGCCAGCGACAACGCATTGCCATTGCGCGCGCCCTGGTTCACAAGCCAAAGCTGTTGATTCTGGATGAAGCCACCACTGCTCTCGACCCGGAAAACGAAGCGGCTATTTGCGACGCCATGCAAAAACTGGGGGGGAAAATTACAATTCTGGCCATTTCCCACCAACCCGCCCTGCTGAAAGTCGCAGATCGGGCCTATCGATTGCAGAACAAAACAATGGTTCCAATTGAAGACCCCTCGAAGACCGCTTTGCGGTGGCAGGAAATCGATGCCAAACCCGCCGTCAAGCCCGGGATAGAATCTGAAACAGGATAAACGATTTAATTGAAAGACCTCCTTTCTAAAATTTGCCTGGATGCCTTTGACTTTGACGGCGTGTTCACCGACAAGCTGATCGTGCCTATTGCATTGAAACAGGTAAAGCATTTCGCAATCTTTATTCACAAATTGCATTGAAATTTTAGCTTTCTTAATTCTTAAGACTATGCGATGTGATCTATCGTAATTATAATGAAAAAGAGAGGGTGGATACTTTAGTGCTTTAATTAATCTGTAAATTTTTTAAGGAGCCAATATGAATGCCTCTTTGTTATTTACCGTTTTTATTTTTTTGGTGATGTGTAGCCAACCAGCCTATGCTTACTTAGATACTAACACTGGCAGTATGATTCTTGCCACTATCATGGGCGGGATTGGAGGGCTGGTTGTTTTAGTTAAGATATTTTGGAGCAGAATTCGTGAAACAATAGGACTCGGGGAGAAAGATAGTAATAAAGACAAGGAACAATAGCATATCTCTGTATTATGTTTGTGTAATAGTAAGGAAATGCGCTATGTGAAAGTTAAAACACGAATTTTTCATCATAATCTAACCAACCACATTCTTGAAAGCTATGAAAAATTCAGTTGAAACAGGTTCTTTCCGTGACAGACGGGCTCGTGTTTATCATGTTAATGGCGAGATTATCCGATGCTTAGACAAAATTGCATACGAGAACTGGATTCGTTTTTCTAATACTAAATTGTACCGGCGCTTGCAGGCTGATGGCAAAATCGTTGGTACAGAGGAAGTACCTACAGATAAGCTATCGAAAAAAATAGCCATGGATAGATGGGCTGGGGCACTCAGGCATGAATCTATTCCTTTTATTTCCTATCCATACGAGTGGTCTTTCGATCAGTTAAAAGATGCTGCATTATTTCATCTAAACCTTATGAAAGCTGCTCTTGAAGAGGGTTTTGTATTAAAAGACTCCAGCGCTTACAATATCCAATGGCGTGGAAGCAAACCAGTTTTTATTGACATTCCGTCCTTTGAACCACTGGCGCCAGGTGAACCTTGGGTAGGTTATCTACAATTTTGTGAAATGTTTCTTAATCCCCTTCTTCTTTCCGCGCATAAAGGAATACGTTTTCAACCATGGATGCGCGGTCGAATAGACGGTATTGAAACTCAGCAGTTGGCAAACTTGCTATCCTTTCGTGATCTATTTCGCAAAGGCATTTTTACCCATATTTATTTACATTCAAAACTTCAAAAATCCTCTCAATCAAGGGGAGTTACCAAGGAGGCTCTGCGAAAAGAAGGATTCTCAAAAGAAATGATTCTTTCAAACGTACGTTCTCTTGAACGTATAATAGAGCGCTTGGAGCTAGGTTCGGATAAATCTCATTGGGTGGATTATGCCCAAACCCATAGTTATAGGGAGGATGATTACCAGGCAAAAAAAACGTTCGTAAAAAAAGTAATATCAGAGCGCAACTGGCGACTGATCTGGGATTTAGGTTGTAATACTGGTGATTTTAGCCGCATCGCTGCAAACAGCGGGTCTTATGTTGTGGCCTTGGATGCTGATGATCTTGCTGTGAACGCTCTTTTTAACCACTCAAAAACCGAGAACGATAAGAGAATTTTACCCCTAATTATGAACCTCGTTGACCCCTCAACCGCGCTTGGCTGGCGAGGACAGGAAAGACAATCTTTAGAGAATCGTAATAGGCCCGATTTAGTATTGGCCTTAGCACTTATACATCATTTAGTCATCGGAGCTAATGTTCTATTGTCGGACTTCGTTGGCTGGTTGGCTGGCTTAAAAGCTTCATTAATCATTGAATTCATTTCGAAACAAGATGAAATGGTATCTATTCTTTTACAAAATAAAGAAGATCTATACACAGATTACTCAAAAGAAAATCTTGAAAGTTGCCTAAATAACGTATTTGATATCCAATGGAAGATATCATTAAAGGAAGGATTACGCACTCTCTATTATGCCATTCCGAAAAAATAAGGTCATGTACTAATGACAAAATGGGGTATGTCCGTTAATAATAAAAGTTTTTGGAGATATGTTTTTATTATCTTCCTTTGTTTATCCTATAGCCCAATAGCAACTTACTTAGTTTTCAATGGGTACCCCTTATTCGCACAGGAATGCCTTTTACTGTTCCTTATTTTTATACTTGTTTCCTTCGCAATAGCTGGTCTTGCGAGAGTATGGTGGCCTATTGGTTTGTTACTGGTCGTATTGGTTATTCTCAACTACTTCTCTCATTTTTTATCCTTTGAACAGATTTTTGCCTGGGCGTCCCCAGTGTTCACTCCCATCAAGTCTTTTTTTCCGTCGTTTCTTACGAAAATCATTAAATTTGGTTTTGTAATAACAATTTTGTTATTTCTTTTCATTGGACTCCAAAGGATGGGTAGAGAGGGATGGAGTGGACTTATGCGCCGCCTCTATTGTAATATTAATAGCTTCAATCGTACTTAACTGGACAAGCCCTTCCAACAATTTAAGAATTAAAGTGAATACCGAGAGTAATACAGATCATTCACTTGATCTACCTTTGCTTTTATATATTATCTTCGACGAGCACATGGGAATTAAATGGGCACCGGAAGAAATACACGCAGAAAAGATTGCTAAACAGAAAATGTTCTCGTTTTATGATAAATTTAACTTCACCCTGTTCACAAACGCCTACAGTCTATACTTCAAGACAGGTGATTCAATATCTAACGTTCTCAATTTCAAACAAAACTCACTCAAAAATTATTACTTTCCTGATGACCAGGATAGAAAATTAGTCAATAATAAAGTTTTTGATATTCTTGAAAAAAAGGGTTACCAAATTCGAATTTATCAGTCAAATTATATTGATTTCTGTAGCCCTGATATCAGTAATATCGAATTCTGCTCTGAATACCAACCTAATAGAATTAGTGATTTGCACAACTCAAAGTTTTTAAACATTTATAAAATGCTTTTAATCGTTGGCCACTACCTCAAATCTCCTCCTAAAACACAATTAATATCATACATTATAAAGCGTATCCGAAAGTATTTCGTTCGTCCTTATTTGTCTCAATATTTGGGCCGAATACCTATTTTATCTCTGAAGATTCGACCGCCTTGGTCCACTTGGAATAATATTGATATTTTTAATCAACTTAAGGAAGATGTAAATCGTTTCCCGCGCGGCAGGGCTTTTTTTGTACATTTACTTACTCCCCATTATCCGTATATTTACGATGCTGATGGAAATTTAATAATGGACCCAAGGAAATGGCTCGGCCCTGTCAGATGGTATGGAACCAAAAAAGATCCAACATATGAAGAGCGGTATAACCAATATTATGAGCAAGTAACTAGCCTTTATAAATCGTTAGATAATTGGTTTACTAATTTGCAGAAAATGGGACTTTTGGATGATGCGATCATTATTTTTCATGGCGACCACGGATCTCGAATATACGAAAAACACCCCGACATATCAAAAGTTTCAAACCCAAAATGGGATCGAACTTTAAAAGACGGCTATTCTACTTTATTCGCTGTGAAAGGGCCTGGGTTAACAACAGAGAAGGTTGATGTATTAAAGTCGATTAATGAACTTGCACATGATTTCTTTTTAAACCCACATAATCTTAAATTTCCTTCACCTGAAAAAAACTACGTTTTGGTGCCGAAGAAAGGCAGCAAGGAACTTGTAAAATACCATCTCTCTCATTGGTAGGTACTGGGCGGTGGACCCCAAAGGTTGAACTACCTGAGGGACCACCGCTTATTGCACCTTTGTTTTTATCAAGAGAGATGTGATACACTGGTATTTATTGGAATCAAATAAGAAAAAGGATAGGATGTTAAAATTTCTTCGAAAAAAAATTGAACGCTTACTGAGTCTCCACCCGAAGACCGGGTGGGCTCAGGTAGCCCCCCAGAGGGGGGCATTTGTGTTGGTAGTGTCAAGAATCTTTCGCACTTTTAATTCGGTGGTTCATTGGTTACGCTGCGATTTTCACACTGAATTTTATCATTGACATCATTCAAAGATTATCGAGGAAATTGGCAATAATATCGGCCCCCCTTTGGGCAGCCGTTTTTTCGGGATCTGTGTGGAACGTATAATCAAACGCTTTTCGCTGCTTGGGTAAAAATTCGGCATGACGCGTAAAAGCTTGCTCTATTGCCGGCCGCAATCCATTGTCGACATCATCTATCACCTGCCCCAGTTTCCAAAAAACGTAGTAAGGATTTGATTTCCAGTCAACCTGATGTCCATTCAGGAATATGCAGGGTCGTGGTTTATAAAGAAATTCATAGATTTGACTGCTGACATCACCCAGGTAAATATCCGCAGCAAGAATGTAAGTCATGTCAGTTGAGGCTGTGCTGCCTTTATCGATTAAAATATTCGGCAACTTAAAATATTTCTGCGGCAGGTAGGCATTATGACGTTTGTATCTCAGAAACAGGACGACGTGGGGTGCAAAAATCAGGTTGAAATCCTGATTTTCTGCAAAAAAGTCCAGCACCTTTAACCCCATAGGCCCCCAGGAGGAAATGGACTGGTCGAAATGCGGATTATAGACCAGCACCGGATTGTCATTCTTGAAAAAACGTTTCTTCTTGCGTTTTAAACCTTTGACTACTTCAAACTTCGGATAGCCTGAAACCAGATATTTCCCGTCCACAAGATAGCCCAACTCCCTAAAACGGTCAACGTACTTTTTCCCGGGCACCAAAGTGAGATCAAATGCACCTGATTTATGGTCGAAGCTCCTCTCCCTGTCGCCGGCGCCGTGACAAGCTGTGGATTAGCTTCAAGCTCTTCAAGTTATATTTGGTCCGCAGTTTTATGCAGTGCCGCTCCGGTGAAACCAGCACATCCAGTGAACTAAAAAAAGCCAGATTATTTTTTAATATAGCTGACTTTTTTATAAATTTCGATTTAGACTCAGATCGATCATCGATATAGAGACGCCACGGCAGACGCAACAGCTTAAATTTGCAGCGATAACCAGGGTAAAGTCTGCCAATTTTTAGTGCGGCATATAGTTGTCGAATCGACGAGCAGGCAATGATGACATCGCAGTTTAAATAATTCCGTGATAACTCAAAAGCATAAGGTGCCGCATGCGGTACCTGGTGAACGGAATAATGGTTAAATAGAAAACCAACACGCTTTGAAGAACTCATAAATAGACTGAGATTCCTTAAATATTTTTAACTATATTTTATAATTCGATCTCCCTGGCCGCAAAATCGGACACTTTAGCCATCAGATTTGTTCCAGCATCAAAAGACTCCCCAGCAATCCAAATACCATGGTCTTCGACTACTGTCGCTGGAAGTTCACTTTCCTTGATCCCCTGGTATATATGCTCCCCAAATTGCTCAGTACCTTGGCTTTCCCAGCTTATAGTTTTAATCTCACCTTCGGGCAAAATAAGATTTCTAAAACCATCCGTATCCGATAGCTTAACATAATCCAAAATATCCACAGCGTGGCTGTGTACAAGACATGAATACCTATCCTTAAGTTTTTCATGCAAAACCCAATGGGCCAGGATTTCAGAGGAAGGTCGATGAGAAGGATCACAGAAATATTTTAACCCTTCACCATTTTTCCAAACAATGGGTGTCTGGGAGTAAACAAGAAGATTGTTTTTATCTGTATTTGTTGCGCTAATAACGACGATATTTCTGCCATTTTCCAGTTTAAACGCTGCACTTAAAACGATATGTGTCTCAGAAGTAATAATTTCAGTAGCTATCTGATAAGCACTTGTTTTCATGGAAAAAACGATTTCTGAATATTGTTTATGATCCTGAATGCTAAGTTCATCAAGTATGGATTGATCAAAGTCTATCTTGACTTCAGTCTGCTTTCCATTGATCCATTTTAAATAGTCTTCTCTATCTTTTTTTCGAAGAAACTCAGGCAGCTCTAGAGATGTATTTTGACCCAATTTTTCATGATACGTAACAATTGCCTTAGCATCCTTCCCTCTATATGTTTCGAATATATTTGAATAAATGTCTCTTGCCGACAAATGCATTGCATACGGTTTTCTTTTTTGGAATTCGACGATGTTTTTAATAGCTTCAGCGACAACATCAATGGGCATATACTGGATTGCTGCCGCCATATAATGCCATATGCGCGCCTGCCTAAATGAAAATTCAGAATAATTAATATTAAATTTTCGATCCCAGCCACCATTGGGCAAATAGTATGCTTCCTTAAGTGTTTTGGCAATTTTCTCGATTTCAGGCTTCAAGTATGGAGGTACATATCGAGGAACAATAGAAGCATTTTTTAAAATTGTTAATCCTTCCACCATTTCATCGTTTTCACCGCCAAGTTTTGAAACTAACGCCTTTTTTAGGGTGCCAATAAAAGAAATTTTATTCAAAATAAATTTATAAAAAAGTTTTTCTACAGTCCTATACGTATACGCTGCAAAAAGCCCGGAATGCAAAACTGAAATTACAAGTGAGACTTCCCAAGCTAAATTAGGGTAACCCTTCAACATACCTAAAAAAATAATAATACATAGAAATAGTCCATAAACCCCATGAACAAGACGAATTTGAAAAGGACCAAGAGGAAAGCCAGCTGTTTTTCTATGGTCATCAATCCCGTTCTTGTACTCCATAATAGTTTCCTCTAGTTTTTAAGTGGTTCTGAATGTGCCCGGCAATCATGTGCGCATAACTAATTTCAATTAAAAATGATTTCAAGAAATAAAAAGGTTACCAGGTGAGCAGCATCTAAACAATTTTCCGAAACCCGTAATTTACTAATGGGCTCAAAGAGCGATTCTGGTATTTGCAACCCAAAGTCTCACAGGCGATAAACCTGACAACATGCATGAGGTAATTCCTCCTGTCTCGTCCTTTGGGGCTTTCCCGGGGAATTTTCCTATAGTATTTCTCACCGGATCGGTAGAACCTATCCGGGTGTCCTCCACCGGAGCTGGAGGGTCTTGAGATCGAAACTAATAGTAATTAAAAAATATTTCAGTATTAAAAAAGATTGCCAGGTGAAAAACATCTGAACAGCTGATTACGGAATACCTGTAATTTCTATAAGTATTGTATTAGCTTATTCAGGGAGAAAGATCCAATGGGGATTCGAAATAAATTATTGTTATTTATCTTTTTTTCTATGCTAATACCCTTAACGGGTTTTTCTAATTCAACCCAAGCCCAATCCTATTCTCAAATCAAACTCGATCCGAATCGAGTGTCGTGGACCCAGCTTTCATATAAGATTAAAAACTTCTCAGCTGAAGTAAAGGTGAAGATACAACTGGAATCACTGCCGACAGCAGAAGTAGACGCAGCGTTGATAAAGAGTCCTCAGGGAACTCCGATAAACGCCTGGTGCCCGGAAACCAGCAGGATCACCGTCCATTATATGGTCGACACAATTTTTATGCCGCCTGTAAATACAATCAACCAGGTCTGGTTCAATCCGGAGGATGCAGCAGCGCTGGGAAGAATCAGGCTGCGAAGGGGCAATGATGATTTTAAAAATGTCTGCCGATTCACCAATCAAGGTGTCTTTAGACATAAGCGAAAACCGCAGGATCAGCAGGAAATTTTAAAACAACCGGAAAAATGGACCGATGTCAAAGACACATTCTATGCCTATGACCTGGATCAACTGGGATGCCCCAACGTCACCGAACGGTTGGTACTGATTTATATTGCCTCGGCCTCGGCCGCTGAAATATCCAAAAACATGCAGCCGATGTCTTTTTGTGTCTTTGGGAAAAGACAATTATTTCATGTGCGGCTTAAACCGGAAGGGTTTCACCCGCTGAAAATCGACTACATGGAAAAAAACCAGCAAGGTGAGATTCGTCGTCGGGGCAAGGTTCAGGCGCTCAAAATCGCACTCGATATCCAGCCGCTGGCGTCGGATCTGAAAAGTGCAGAAGACTTCACATTTCTTGGATTCCAGGAGGACATTGCTATTTTCATCGATCCCGCGTCAGGCCTGCCCATACAATCGAGCGGCAAGATTTCAATGGTCGGCAATCTAACCATAAAACTGCACGAAGTTCGATTGAGATAAAGAACCGACCTATCTTTTCCACCCCCCAAGAAGGTGTAGATGCAGATGGAAAATCATCTGGCCTCCGCCCCGCTCCACGTTGAAAACAAGTTTATAACCCGATGCGGCTATCCCCACCTCATTGGCCATGTGCTTCCCTGCCGAAATCAGGGCCGATACAATGGTGTCGTCCGAAAGTGTCAGGTCGTTGATACTGCGGATGTGTTTTTTAGGGACCAGAAGCAGATGCACAGGCGCATGGGGGTTGATGTCTTTGAACACCGCCAGGGTTTCATTTTCGAATAGAAATTCCGTATCGGTTTTACCGTTCACGATGTCACAGAAAAGACAGTCTGTTGTCATTTAGTTTCTCCTTTTTTTTACTTGACAGCCCATTTGCTACATTGTAGCATATAGCAATCGCTAAACAAGCAGGTTGATCTTTTATCCTAACAATAAGGTGTCCACCATGAAAAAAAACAACATCATCAAAGCAGCAACCCGTTTCTTTGCCTCACAGGGTTTTGACGGGACAACAACCAAGGCGATCTCAGACCAGGCCTGTGTAACAGAACCGCTTCTATACTATCACTTTTCCGGGAAAGATGAAATCTACACATCGATTCTTGATTCGATTTTTTCAGACTATTTCAAACAAGTGGAAGTGTTGAAAAATGAAACCAAAACCCTATTTGAAAAGATAGAAAACCTTTTTCTGATACACTTCACCCTCGTCAAAAAGATGCCCAATGAAATGGCTCTCATTTTATCCCCCCGACCCGCAAAACTAAACGATCCGGGCAATATTTACGCCAAAAACACAAAAAAACACAAAAGATGGCTGAAATCCTATATTGGCGACTGTTTAAAAAAGGGGATCGATTCCGGTGAATTCAATCCCGTTCAGATAAAGGAGACCACAAGCATCATCATCATGATGCTCAACGAAATCCTTCAGAAAAAAGATTATAAAGATAGTCAAGCCATGCGGAAGTCCATCATAGATTTCTGGCGCAGAATTCTTGTGGCTTGATACTATATCAGTCCCTTGCC
>CAWKCS010000019.1:0-54692 GCA_963848165.1 uncultured delta proteobacterium
CCAGGTTTACCAGGGTCTGAAATCCATTGCAGATTCCCAGAACCAGGTTGCCTTTCTCGACAAAGTCGAAAAGATCCTTGCCGATGCTTGTCTTCATCCGCACGGCCTGAATCACCCCCGCGCCATGGTCGTCCCCCCAGCTGAACCCACCCCCGAAAACAAGTATTTGAAAATCAGACAGGCTCACAGCACCGGCGATCAAGGCATTGATGTGAACCCGCCGCGCTGAAGCGCCGGCCAGTTCAAAGGCGTAAGCTGTTTCATTATCGCAGTTCAATCCATATCCGGTCAGAACCAGTACATTCACCGCTTTCATATGAGGGCTCCAAATGATGCTTTCCAGGCTTTTTTAAGTTCGGAAACAGGCGTGGCGAGCAGGGGTCTGCCATCCATATCCGCTATCTTCAGTTCAGGTGTTTGGGTAACGCTGCCGATGCAGGCGCAGGGCAGATCCTTGAAAATCGCCTCGAAGGATTCCTTGTTGCCCGGATCCACGGTTATGATAAACCGCCCTGCCGATTCGGAAAAGAGCAATGCATCGTTACGACGACATCCTTTTTCAGGGACCGCTTCCAGGTTAAGATCCATTCCCAGGCTCCCGCCCATGGCCACCATGGCCAGATGCACCCCCAGGCCGCCACGATAGACACCGTGGACGGAGGCCGTCAGTTCCAGGTTTATGGCCTGTGCCACGGCATGGTAAAGCGTGAGAAACTGCTGGGGAATCACCTGGGGAACATTACAGCCGATATATCCCAGATGCGCATAATATTCCGAGCCCCCCATTTCGTTGCGGGTAACACCCGCCACATAGACAAGATCTCCGGGAACCTTGCTCTCCATGGTCACACACGTGTGTACGTCCTGGATAATGCCGGTGGCTGAAAACTGCAGTGTCTCCAGCGCCGAGACCTTGTGGGATTCACCGTAGCGCCCCGTCAGATGACCATCCACATACATGCTGTCTTTGCCGGACAAAAGCGGTATTTCATATGCAAGACACATGTCACGCAGGGCGCGGCAGGATCGAACCAGCTGGGCCGCCTTGAATTTACCGTCCGGATTTTTCCGGGGATCATACTGGATGCTGGGCCAGCAGAAATTGTCAACCCCGCCGATATGATCCAATCCGGCACCCACAGCCACCAGGCGGCGGAAGGCCTCGTCGATGGTGCAGGTGGTCATGTGGAAGGCATCGATGGCCGAATAGAACGGCAGAAGTGCCTGTGAAAAAGCCAGCCCCTTCTCGGATGTAAGTACCGGACGGATAACGCTTGCATCGCTTACCATATCCCTTTCAGCACCCACCAGGGGTTTGATCACACTCGTCCCCTGAACCTCATGGTCATACTGCCGGGTTATCCATTCCTTTGAGGCGATGTTGGGACGGGACAGCAGATCCAGCAGAAGCCGGTTGAAATCCACGGGTGTGTTCAGGACCGGTTCGTAGAGCCCCCGCTGCGCCGGCGGCATCCATTCGGCATCGAACTCCCACTGGGGAAAGCCTGATTTCATCAGGTCCATATCCACATAAGCGCAGGTTTTCCCATCGTAGGTGACGTGGAGCTTGCCTGAATCGGTGTACGTACCGATAATGGTGCTCTCAACCGCATGCAGGGCCGACAGTTCGAGAAAACGATCGATATGCTCCGGCTGTACCGCCACCGTCATTCGCTCCTGTGATTCCGATATCCAGATCTCCCACTGGTCAAGCCCTTCATATTTCAAGGGAACTTTTTCAAGCTGGATGTCGCATCCATTGGAAAAACGGGCGGTCTCACCCACCGATGAAGAGAGCCCGCCACCACCGTTGTCGGTAATAAACCGCATAAGACCTTCATCCCGGGCCTCCAGCAGGAAATCGTGCATTTTCTTCTGGGTATAGGGATCGCCGATCTGTACATGCCCGGCAGGCGTGTTTTCAGAAAATGTTTCAGATGCCGCGGTGACACCATGGATACCGTCCTTGCCGACTCTTCCGCCGCTCATGACCACGAAGTCACCCGGCTCGATATCTTTTTCATGGGAAGGTGCGCCCTGCACCAGGGCCGGCATAATCCCCAATGCCGTTACAAAAACCAGGCATTTCCCGATGTATCCCGGGTGAAACGTGACCTGGCCGTACGTGGTGGGGATACCGCTTTTGTTGCCCCCGTCCCGAACGCCCTCGATCACCCCGTCCAGGAGTCGTCGCGGATGCAGCCGGGGCTTGAGATCACCATCATAATTGCGGGGCCCTACACAGAACCCGTAGCTGCCCATAATCAGCTTCGACCCTTTACCCGTCCCCATGGGATCCCGGTAGATACCGACAATACCCGTAATGGCCCCGCCGTAGGCCTCCATGTTGGAGGGTGAATTATGTGTTTCGCCTGTAATGACATAATGATAGTCATCGTCAAACTTTCCGGCCCCGGCATTGTCCCAAAGCACCGATATCACCCATGGTTTCTGCGCCTTGAGCTGAAGTGTCGGCGCTTCGATGCATGTTTTAAAAAGGCTGTCGACCAGGTCTGTCTCACCGGTGGAAAGGTCGCTGTAGCGAAACAGGCCCTGGAACGTATTGTGATTGCAGTGATCGCTGCGGGCCTGGGAAATGTATTCCAGCTCCAGGTCCGTGGGGTTGTGGAGTCCCTTTGCAGCACGCTCTTTCTGCCTTGTCTTCTCAAGAAAATAGGCCCGGATGGTGGGAATGTCATTGGGGTTGAGGGCCAGGTTCCGCTCATCACTCAAGCGCATAAGCGTTGCATCGCTGTCAATGGGGATGTCGGAAACCGTGGGTGTATGATTCAAGACAACCCTGGGTGTTATCATGCCGACGCCCAGGGCAGGATCCCAAGCGTCTTTTGAAAATATTTTGCGTTGCTGGATAAGATCGTTTGCCAGGAGTTCCCCGGCAATTTTATCCGTCTCTTCGGGGCGCAATCCTTTGCATTGGATACAGTAGCGTCTGGACGTATAGACCGCCTCGTTTTCACCCAGCGAAACACCCAGAACATCCCTGATGGCTTCCATGGCAGTGCTCCCGGGATTGTCCCTGACACCCGGCCGGTATCCCACCCAGATGATCCAGTCAAAGGTCATTGGCAGGGGGGCATAGGACGAGATCTGTGTGACCGGGTTGGTAAAGATCTCCGCCTGAATGGTTTTGAGCTGCTCCGCCGACAATTCCGCATCGATGGTAAGGATGTGGACAACCCTTACCTGCTGGAGCTGGATGCCGAAATAATCTTGGGCCTTTTTACGAATTCCTTCACCTTCAGCGTCGGGCATCTCAGGTTTAAGCGTAATTTCGAGTCTGTGGGGCATTACTTACCATCCTTATTTAAAGACTGAAAAAACGGAGTTTTTCACCTTGCCGAAAACACCCCTTTCGCCCTCAAGCAACTTCTCCATTTCCCCCGGGTCAAGATGAACTGCGCCGCATCCTTTATTAATGCATAAGTCGATCTTGACTTTTTTTAGGTCCACTTCCACCAGGCTGTGGGTGCCGCATCTAAAGCAGTGGTTCTTGTGAGCGCTGCTATAGGTGTTATTGGACTCTTTTAAGGCCTCGGCCCTGCATTTCTCGATTAACTTCCGGTCCTGTTCTTGAAAGTAAAAATCTTCACCCTTGGGTTTAATTACATTGCGTTCATCTTTCATGATCATGTCTCCTTTGGTTGGTTTTGTTTTATTCATTTCGTTCCAGTGATATTGCCAAATGTGGTGTATTGGGAAATTGCTATCTTGAACCGAAAAAGCGAGCGCATTCCCCGTAGGTTCTGCCGTTCGGCAGTGCTTCGCATGCTGCGGGGTTAGCGAGCGAATCTAAATTAGACAGAATTCCTTACGGTCGAAGATTCCTCGTAGCTTGCTACGAGGAATCTTTAATATCAAAAACAGAGGCAAAATGAAATATCCAAATAAAATCGCTGCGCGATTTTATATGGCGCGGCGTTGCCGCTTTTATAGTGACTCTTGTCTTTAGGAAGTATTTGCGCTTCGCGCGTAATTTATTGTTGCTTAAACATCAATGTCATTAACTTTAGGTGATAGTCTGTTTCATGTAATGTAGCGCAGGTCTAAACAGTTTGTCCCGCAACCTCAATAGTTTATTATTTTACAATAACGATCAGATCCATCGATCTGATTGGGTAGCTCTTTGAAAACTTATTTAAATCGGCACAACATTATGATGTAATTCTCATTTAAGCATAAAACCATGCCGCTTATAGGTAATACTAGCGTCCAACCAACCTGGGGGTAAGGCCAACGCCCTTTTTATATGCATATTTTGATATCTTTTTTAGATTATGAGCAATGGATTTGGTAATCGCCTCTTTGGACATCATGCTTTGTATACCAAAATTTTAACACCTTGCCGGCAGGACATGTAAACACATCAGCGCTTTCATCATAGATAAAATTGTCTTTATCAAATGGAGGAACCTCTTTTCCGCGACTGCGGCTTTGATAGGTATCATCGGGAATATAGGCATCGATGTTGTGCGGTTCTAACTTCTTAAGATTGTCTGGTGTACTGTAACCCGCATCGGCAGTTACAATGTCTATCGAAGCATCTGTGTTTTGCTCAGTTTGCTCAACCATCGGCAGTAATTGTTTCTGGTCATTTTGTTCATTGGTAACATCTGCGGCAACAATGATTTGAACATCCTCATCCGCACTGATTTGGGCATTGTAGGCGGTATTTATACCAGCGTTGGTTTTCATGAACACCGCATCTTCATCGGTGACATTGAGTTTATTTTTACCTTCTTGTTCAAGTTTTTTTTGAATCTCTTTTAATTTCTCGATGCGCTGCTTGCGGTCACGGATCTCTTTGGGAAGTTCATCACCGCTGTTTTCAGAACCATAAAGAGCGTCTTCTTCCTGATCTTTATCCTCAGCTTGATCCAGGATACGTTTCATTTCGCGCTCAATGCGTTTTCGATCATAGGTTTGCCGATTCGCTGCATTGGCCTTGAATTTTGAACCGTCAATGGAAATATGACCGAGTTTGACCATCTTAAGTTCTTGACACAGATGAACGATTTGGACAAAAAAGTTTCTAATTTCTTCTAAATGGTTCTTTCTAAAATTATTGATGGTACGAAAATCAGGCTGTTGCCAGGCAGCTAAATAGATAAAAGCTATATTTTCGCTGAGCGCTTTAGCAATATTGCGGGAACTGAAAATGCTATTGGCATAAGCATAAAACAAAATTTTTAACATCAACTTTGGATGGTAAGCCATATTACCTTCCGAGCTGACCTTGACATGCAGTGATATCGCTTCAAAATAGCCGGGTTATTGCTGATGGCTACGATGAATTACACGAAGTAAATGACCACTAATTACGCGAAGCAAATTACATTCCCCTTAATTTTAATCACCTCTGCCGGGAATTATGCATGCCTTTAGCCAATTTAGAGGATAAAACTAGCTGGTAAATATCCGCGAAATGTCGTTGTAAAAAACGAAGATCATCAACATGATCAAAATGAAGATGCCGGCCTGCTGGGCAATCTCGCGGGCGCGCATGTTCACCGGTCTGCCGATGATGAGCTCTATGAGGAAAAAGAGGATGTGTCCGCCATCCAATACCGGGATGGGCAGGAAGTTGATGATAGCCAGATTGATACTCAAAAGAGCGATCAAAAAAACGAAATTCAATGCGCCTTCCCTGGCCTGCTGACCCGCGAGTTCGGCGATCATGATGGGTCCGCCGATGGTTTTGGTGGAGATTGTTCCCTTGATAAGCTTGGCAATACTGACAACGGTCAGTTCTGCAATGTTGTAGGTCTGCCGTACACTTTCAATCACAGCTTCGCCAAGACCGAGCTTTTGGTTCTCCACATCTCCTGCCGATGCCACACCAATGAAGTATCGATCAATATCTTCGCCGAACAGGTTCTTTGTTTTTTGGGCAATGGGTCTGATTTCAAAGGTGATCACTTCATCCAGCCGTTGAACCGAAAATACAAGGGTTCGGCCGTTGCTTGCTGAAATGCCTTCTGCCATCTCTTCCCAGGTGGAGATCGCCTGTCCATCGATGGCTTTGATGATATCTCCCTTTTGCAGCCCGCTTTGATGGGCCGGCATATTCTCCTGAACGTCTCCGATGGTGGGCCGAAGGATATAGGTTCCTGAAAAAAGGAAAATACAGAGAAATATTAAAATCGCCAGCAAAACATTGAATAAAGGCCCGGCAGCCACGATCAGAAGTTTTTTTATTACATGCTTATGGGTAAATGAAAAAGGGATGTCTTCGGGATCCATTTCCACGGCAGGGTCCTCCCCTACCATCTTGACATACCCCCCCAAAGGAATAGCTGACACACGGTAATCCGTAAGACCGGCCTTCCAGCCGAATATTCGAGGACCAAAACCAAGAGAAAACTTTTCGACCCCCACACCGAACATGCGTGCAAATAAAAAATGTCCCAATTCATGAAAAAAAATCAAAACACCCAGCACGACGATAAATGCAAGTATACTGGTTCCCATATATTAGCTCTTTAAATATAATTGGTTCCCGGGTTCATACGGCCCCGGCGCTGATTAAACCCTGTCGGCTATGCTATCGAATATATTCAGGCGTATCAAATCCCAAATTCGAATATCGAAATCCGAAACAAATCCAAATTTCGAATGCCCAAATGATCTAAACAACTCATGGGCTTTAATGGTAAAGTCTTGTTTTGATCATTCGAATTTATGTCATTCGATATTGTTTCGTATTTCGATATTCGTGCTTCGAGATTAAACAATAAGAATGATGTTGGGGTCCGTCAACCTCGGCGAATGTATTAGAGAAATCAAGCATTGTCCGATCCGGTTTCGATCAATCCGGACGCTGTCTTTCTGGCCCACTGATCCGCAGCCAAAATATCATCCAGGGCTGGTGCCGGTTGATTCGTGTGATTCGCCAGGGTCTGTTCGATGACAAGCGGAATCCGGTCAAAAGGCAACCGGCGCTCCAAAAATGCATGCACAGCCACCTCATTGGCTGCATTCAATACGGCCGGCAGGGTTCCGCCGGTCCGGCCGGCTTCCATGGCCAACCCCAAACATGGAAATTTGCGTATATCCGGCTCTTTGAAGGTAAAGGAGCCGATACGGGCAAAATCGGGCAATGGCTGCGCCAGGGGCAGCCGTTCCGGAAAGGACAATGCAAAGGCGATGGCGCCTTTCATATCGGGTATCCCGAGTTGAGCAAGGATAGAGCCGTCCTGAAAGGAAACCATGGAGTGAATAATGCTTTGAGGGTGTACCACAACCCGAATCCTGTCCATTTCTACATCAAAAAGATGTTTGGCCTCGATGACCTCCAGCCCCTTGTTCATGAGCGTGGCTGAATCGATGGTGATTTTGGGCCCCATCTGCCAGTTCGGGTGATTCAGAGCAGCTTCGGGGCTGACATCTGAAAACGATTGGGCCGGCATGTTCATGAAAGGACCACCTGAAGCCGTTATCAACAGGGCATCCAGATCGGATGCCCGCTGTCCCATCAAGCACTGAAATATGGCGCTATGCTCGCTGTCCACCGGAATAATTTTTACCTGGTTTTTCCGGGCAAGCTGCATGACCAGTTCTCCTGCCATGACCAGGGTCTCCTTGTTGGCCAGGGCGATGTCCTTACCTGCCTCAATGGCTGCGATGGTCGGCATCAGGCCTGCTGCACCCACAATCGCCGTCAGGACCATGTCGGATGTTTCATAAGCTGCTGCGGTTTGATACCCGGCCGCACCATACACAATCTTGACACCCGTATCCTTCGGCAGAACCCGTTCCAGATCCGCTGCCCCGGTCTCGTCGAATACGGCTACCAGTTCCGGTCGGAACTGTTTGATCTGCTCGGCCAGCTTGGAGATATTTTGTCCGGCAGTCAGAACCTTTGCTGTGAAATGTTCGGGAAATTGTGCGACAATCTTGAGGGCGTTGGTGCCGATAGAGCCGGTTGAACCGAGAATGGTTAGGTTTTTCATATAGGTCCCATAAGTAGGTAACAATATCGCGTAATGATAAAAAGGGTTGGAAATTATGAGGGCTGGAGGATTAAGGGGTAAGGGTTCAAGGAAAAGACCTTAAGCCTTAAACTCTGTCCTTATTCCCCTACAACCCTCAAAGCTCCAACCCTCCAGCCCTGCCCTTAAAACAGATACGTCTTAAACAGATAGGCAACGGGTGCTGCAAACAGGGTTGCATCGGCCCGATCCAATATCCCGCCATGACCGGGAAAAATCCCGCCCGAATCCTTGATCTTGGCCACACGCTTGAGCCCGGATTCAAACAGATCACCCATCTGTCCCATGATACCCAGTGAAATAAAAAAAAGAAAACTGATTCCCCAGGGCAATTCCGGCAGAAGCAGTGCCTTAAAACAGACCCCGATGATGATGTTGACAACGATACCGCCAAGGGACCCTTCAATGGTTTTTTTCGGGCTTACCGCCGGATTCAGTTTGTGTTTTCCTAAAAATGTACCCGTGTAAAGAGCACCGACATCGCCTGCAAATACAATTGCCAGTGTTAGAATGATCCACTTCGCCCCTTCCATTTGTTCACCATCCCGAATCAGGATCAGATAGGAGAACAGCACCGGGATATAAATGATACCAAGCACCGTCTTTTTGGATATCTCGTAGACGAGGCGATCTTTTTTATATAGCAGGACAGACAAAAGCGCGGTCACGACAAAATATAAGGTAAGTATATGGAACAGGAGGCCGGCGGCATGATAGTGAGCTGCCCACATGATCATCGGGATGAACAGATAACCAACCAGAACAAGGAAACCCCAGGCATTCTCACGGCTGTCACTGAAAACCACACGGGTATATTCCCAATAACCTATCAGTGCCAGGAGCCCGATAAATGCCGAGAAGAGAACACCGCCTTTGATGATGATGTAAATCAGGAAAGGTAATGCAACAAGGCCTGTAATCCAGCGTTTTAAATGCATAGCGTTTTAACAAGCGTGTTTGGTGATTGGTGTTAAGCCCTTAATTTTGCAATTTATGTTTTCTGTTGGCATAATAAAATCAATCACGAAAGCACTGATAACTTCAAAAACACGAAATTTTTCAATGATCTTTTTATCCTATACGGTATTCGTGCGTGTTCTTCGCTTCAAATATTCAGTGATCCTTCGTGATAAAAGATCTAAATACTAAACACCAAACACTAAACCTAAAAGGATTTACGTCTGATTAATCCGGCCGAACCTGCGTTCACGTTTCTGGAAATCACTCAGTATGGTCATGAATTCCTCGCGTGAAAATTCCGGCCAGAGGGTATCCGTAACAAAAATCTCCGTATAGGCGATCTGCCACAACAGAAAATTACTGATACGCATGTCGCCGCCGGTCCTGATGAGCAGATCCGGGTCACACATCCCCCGGGTGTATAAATTATCGGAAACGATATCGGGGGTGATGGCGGAGGGCTCTAACCGACCATTTTTTACATGGGTTGCGACCTGCTTTACCATGTCAACGATCTCGGCTCTGCCGCCGTAACTGAGTGCCAGATTCAGTGTCAGCCCCGAGTTTGATGCCGTCATTTCCATGTTCTGCTGCAGTAGACTGCGGACGCCTTTTGGAAGCCGATGCGTCTGGCCAATAGTGTTCAAACGGATGTTGTTTTCGTGCATCTCCTTTGATTCGGACTTCAAAAACCGCTTGAGGAGATCCATCAGAGCGACGACTTCTGCTTTGGGTCGCTGCCAGTTCTCCGTGGAAAAAGCGTAAAGCGTCAGGATCTCGATACCAATCTCGCGGCAGGTACGAACAATCCTTCTGACGGCATCGGCCCCTTTTTCATGCCCGCTGATGCGATTCATCAAGCGCTGTTTAGCCCAGCGACCGTTTCCATCCATGATGATGGCAATATGAGAAGGAAGTTTTGAAAGATCAGGATCACCTGGGCCAGGGTGAGACATATTAGAATTCAAGAATTTCTTTCTCTTTTTCTTTGTAAACAGTGTCTACCTGATTGATATGGTCATCCGTTATTTCTTGCACCTGATCCTGGCCCTTGAAGGATTCGTCTTCTGATATGTCACCTTCCTTCTTGAAACCCTTGATAAGCTCGTTGCTATCCCGTCGAATGTTGCGCAAGGCAATCTTATGCTCCTCACACATTTTGTGGACCACTTTGACCAGTTCCTTGCGTCTCTCCTCGGTGAGAGGCGGGATCGCTATCCGGATAATCTTACCATCACTTGAAGGCGTAAGACCCAGATCCGACTTCAACAAGGCCTTTTCGATTTCCTTGATGACCGATACATCCCAGGGTTGAATGGTAATCAGGCGGCTCTCCGGAACAGACAACGTTGCCATCTGGTTGAGAGGCGTCAGTGTCCCGTAATAGTCTACCCGTATACCATCCAGCAGGGACAAGGAAGCTCGGCCTGTCCGGACACGTTTTAACTCGTTTTTCAATGCGGCGATGGTTTTGCCCATCCGCTCCCGCATGTCCTGATAGATGTCATCCAGCATCGGTTTTATCCTTTGTAAGTTAGTGTCCATCCACAAATGAGAAATTTTGTGTGAGTTCAAGGCGGACGTCAGATTTGAACCACAGGAATAGCGAGCTATTTTGAGGATTCAAATCATGGCGCCCAACGCAGAAATCGCGCAAAAGAGCCATTTGTGGGCGGACACTAGTTGTGAATATAAGTGCCTATGGCCTCACCGCAGCCAACACGTTTGATATTCCCCTTCTCCTTCAGATTGAACACCACCAGAGGCAGATGGTTGTCCATCGCCAGTGAGATGGCCGTCATATCCATTACTTTCAGTTGTTTTTCAATGACTTCCATGTAAGTAATATCGTCGAAACGTTTAGCATCCGGGTTTTCAACCGGATCAGCATCATAGACTCCATCCACCTTGGTCGCCTTGAAAAGGATCTCGGCATGAATCTCCTGGGCCCTCAAAACTGCGGCCGTGTCGGTCGTAAAATACGGATTGCCTGTCCCGGCTGCAAAAATAACGATGCGGCCTCTTTCCAGATGTCGAGCAGCCCTTCTGCGGATATATGGTTCAGCTACCTCGTGCATGGAAATAGCTGTCTGAACACGGGTCTGTATGCCACTCTTTTCCAGTGCGTCCTGGAGGGCAAGGCTGTTCATGATTGTCGCCAGCATCCCCATGTGATCTGCCGAGGTTCGTTCCATGCCATGAGAACTTGCTGAAACACCCCTGAAAATATTGCCCCCGCCAACGACAACGGCAAGTTCGACACCCAGTTCATAAATGGACTGAATCTCCTCGGCGACATAGTACAGCATCTTCTGACTGATACCGAACGCCAGGTCCCCCATGAGGGCTTCGCCACTCAATTTCAACAGCACTCTCCGGTACCTGGCAGTCGGCATGGATTAATCTCCTACTTGGAATCGTGCAAATCGCCGGATATTGATCTTTTCACCGGTCTTGGCAATGACGTCGTTCAGGTAATCCTGAATGGTCATATTGGGGTCCCGAACATAGACTTGATTCATAAGACAGCTTTCCTTGAAAAATTTATTGAGCTTGCCTTCTGCAATCTTGTCGACCATCTTTTCAGGTTTTCCCATCTCCAGTGCCTGGGCACGGTAGATTTCCTTCTCTTTTTCGATGACCTCCGCAGGTACGTCCTCCGGAAGAATACCCACAGGGTTGGTGGCGGCGATATGCATGGCGATGTTTTTGACAAATTCCATAAAATCATCGGTCTTGGCTACAAAGTCGGTTTCACAGTTGACCTCCACCAGCACACCAATTTTTCCTCCCATATGAATATAGGCCTGCACCGCACCTTCTTTGGTATCCCTTCCGGCTCTTTTCTGCGCAGTGGCCAGGCCTTTTTTACGTAAGTATTCAATGGATTTTTCGATATCACCGCTGCACTCCGCCAATGCGTGTTTACAGTCCATGATGCCTGCTCCGGATTTTTCACGGAGCTGTTTAACCATTGCTGCACTAATCTCTGACATATCTATTCTCCTGTATCTTCAGCTTTCGCTGTCGTCTCTTCCACTGTAACTGCTTCGGTTTCCGGTTCCGACGGTATTTCCTCTTTGGCGGATCGGCGGATAATTTCTACGACAGGTCCCTTGCTACCATCCGAAATAACTTTTCTCTCACCCGGTTTCAGATCATCCGTTGCATCAGCCGTAAGATCCTTTTCGGTTTTCTTGTCTGAGGCCGCCTGTTTTCTTTCCTCGTAAAGTTCTCTGCCCTCGATACAGGCATCGGAAATCCTGGAGGAGATCAATCGTATGGCCCTGATGGCATCATCGTTTCCAGGGATAATAAAATCGATATCATCCGGATCACAATTGGTATCCACTATTGCAACAATCGGGATGCCTAGCCGCCGGCCTTCACGAACCGCAATAGCCTCGTTTTTCGGATCGATAACAAACATAGCCCCGGGAAGTTTCGTCATGTTCCGAATCCCCCCCAGTGTGTTGTCCAGTTTAACACGCTCTTTACCGAGTTTCAGTCTCTCTTTTTTGGGAAACAGTTCGATGGACCCGTCATTCTCTATGGTGTTGAGATGGTTGAGCCGGTCGATGCTCTGCTTGATGGTCTTGAAGTTGGTCAGCATGCCGCCAAGCCACCTGTTGTGCACATAAAACATTTCACATCGATTCGATTCTTCGTAAACAGATTCCCGGGCCTGTTTTTTGGTTCCAACAAATAACACCGAGTCCCCTTTTGCAACCGTATCCACAATGAAGTCGTAGACAGTCCTGAACATCCGGACCGTCTTCTGCAGATCGATAATATAAATGCCGTTCCTTGCCCCGAAGATATAGGGTTTCATCTTGGGATTCCATCGTTTGGTCTGATGACCGAAATGAACGCCGGCCTCCAGGAGTTCCTTCATCGTAATGTACGCCATGTCTTTCTCCTTTTCTCTTGGTTTTTCCTTGCGCTTTTTTCCTCCCCGCCTCCGACTTCCATGGAAAAATTTCCATCTGAAGCACCGGGAAACAGGTCCAAAAGCGTGTGGTATTCGTGCGTTATTATTAAACAGTGATTTGTAGCAAATTCAATTGTCGAATGCAACCTATTTTTGCCCTTTCGGGCGTTATTAGCGCTGCGCGCGTCATTATGCCCTGCGGGCGTCATTTATACTTCGTGCGACACTTCGCCTTCGGCGGTAATTTATGGTCATTGGTCCTTCGGACGTTATTAGCGCTTCGCGCGTAATTCTGCCCTGCGGGCGTCATTTGCACTTCGTGCGACATTAGTCCTGCGGACGTTATTAGCGCTGCGCGCGTCATTTATTGCTGCCAAGAGATTATAAGCCGTCAGCCACCCTCCGACCCTCGAACCCTGTATCACCCTCAGACCCTCCAACCCTTAGTTTTTCCCCTCCAACCCTTTTAAGCTGTAAGCTTGCGCTGCATACAAACCACCCGGTCATTTCCGCCGTAATCCTTCCGAACGGATATGCCCTCATATTGCCCGGCGGTCATGGCAAGTGCCATCACTTCGTCTTTCTGATTGTATCCAATCTCCACAATCAGGTGGCCACCCGGTTTCAGGTATGGCCACGCATTTTGAACAAGATACCGCAGACACTTCAGACCATCGGCACCCGCATCGAGGGCCGACAAGGGCTCGTAACGACAGATTTCAGCCTGCAGATCGGGAATTTCGCCACTGGGAATATAGGGCGGGTTCGATACGATCAGATCAAACGGCTTGGCCGATGTCCGCAACGGCACCAGCCAGTCCCCTGTAAAAAAGTGAACATGGGTCAATCCATTTTCCATGGCATTGGCTTTGGCAAGGGCTGTTGCCTTTTCAGAAATATCGGAAGCAAAATAGATAGGACCTTGACACTGGGAAGCGATGGAAAGAATAATAGCGCCGGAGCCGGTTCCCAGATCGAGAATTCGAAGAGGCCGACCAACAGGTTTGTGATCCAGGATGCCCAGAGCCGTTTCCACCAGGCACTCGGTATCGGGCCGGGGAATCAGGACATCCCGCGTAACTGCCAACGGCAGCGACCAGAATTCTTTGTTACCCACAATGTAAGCTACCGGTTCTCTATTTCGGCGGCGTTGAACCAGTTGTTTGAATGCCGAAAGCTCATCCCTGTTCAGGGGGCGGTCATATTGAAGATACAGATCAATCCGTTGCAGTTTGAGTGCATGCGACAACAATATTTCAGCAGTTGATTTGGGATTGTCGATATCGTGTGATGTAAAATAGGATGTCGCCCAATTGAGTAACTCAAGAATGGTCCAAGGGGTGTTCCTGTCTGTCGTCTGACTGTTCATTCTCCAATGCCTGGGCCTGGTAATAGGTTGTCAGTTCATCCACTATTTCGTCGATATTGCCCTGCAGGATGCTGTCCAGCTTGTAGAGGGTAAGACCGATGCGATGATCCGTTACCCTTCCCTGGGGAAAGTTGTAGGTCCGGATCCGTTCGCTTCTGTCGCCAGTGCCCACCTGGCTCTTGCGCTCCTGGGACCGCTTTTCGTCCTGTTCCCGTATCTTGGCATCCAGCAGGCGTGCTCTCAGAACCTTCATTGCCTTGGCTTTGTTTTTGTGCTGCGACTTCTCGTCCTGGCAGGTTACCACGACACCTGTGGGAAGATGGGTGAGACGCACGGCAGAATCCGTTGTATTGACGGACTGTCCTCCCGGTCCGGTAGATCGGTAAACATCGACCTTGATATCGTTTGGATCAATATCGATATCCACCTCTTCCGCTTCAGGCAAAACAGCCACGGTAACTGCGGATGTATGTATGCGGCCCTGGGTTTCCGTCGCGGGAACCCTTTGAACACGGTGGGTCCCGCTCTCGTATTTGAGGCGGCTGTAGGCGTTCTTGCCTTTGACCATCGCGATGATCTCCTTCAGGCCACCGACACCTGTTGCATGATGGTCGAGAATCTCCACCTCCCAGTTCGTGATCTCGGCAAAACGCTGGTACATTTTGAAAAGATCGCCGGCAAACAGCCCGGCCTCCTCTCCCCCGGTACCGGCCCGAATTTCGATGATAACATTCTTACCGTCCAGAGGATCCTTGGGGATCAGAAGTTTTTTGAGTTCTGTCTCCAGATACGCTTTCTTATCGTTCAAACGATCGATCTCATCCCGTGCCAGCATGTTGATTTCCGGGTCCTCATCCTTGAGAAGCTCCAGGCTCTCATCGATTCCGACCGTGACCGCCCGATAGTCTGCAAATATGGCGACAATTTTGCTGAGCTCTGAATGCTCGCGGGCATACTTCTGGTATACTTCATAATCCTGAATAATTTTTGGATCGCTCAGAAGTCCTTCGAGTTTATAATATCGTTTTTCGATGCCGATCAGTTTGTCAAACATGGTTGCCTGCTATGCCCATGGCGCCTGTTGGGTCCAGTCGACGCCGTACACCTCTTATACCGGTTGTCATAATAATGTTCCGAAAATGAGGACCTTTGCGGCATAAGGGGTTATACCAGATAAGGTCCTATTTTCGGAACATATTTATGACAATCCCTATAACGCCGCAACAACGCAACGGGCGTTAAACACAAAAACACGAAAACGCTTGGTTTCGTGCTTTTGGGTTTGGGTCACGTCCCGGACTTTCTATAACCTAAGTTGAACTATTGTCGAAATTGCCGTAACTAGCCAAGGAAGATACTGTTCCGCTTATTTTTGAAATTTCTCGTATTTCCTGCGAAATCTTTCAATGCGGCCGGCCGTATCGATGAGCTTTTGTTTCCCGGTGAAAAAAGGGTGACATTTCGAGCAGATCTCAACGCTGATATTCTCTTTGGTCGAGCCAACCTCCAAAATGTTGCCACATGCACATTTGATGTTTGTTTCCGTATACTTCGGATGAATGTCCGCTTTCATTAAATTTTAACCCCCTGTTATGTGTTCATAGATTCCAGAAAATGTTTATTATCCTTTGTTCCGGTCATTTTTTCAAGTAAAAATTCGAGTGAATCCACCGGATTTAAGGAAGAAAGCAATTTTCTCAATATCCATATGCGGTTTAATGTCTTTTCATCAAGCAGCAGCTCTTCTTTTCGCGTCCCGGATTTGTTGATATCGATGGCCGGAAAGAGTCGCTTATCCGAGAGTCTTCTGTCCAGCTGGAGCTCCATGTTACCGGTGCCCTTGAATTCTTCAAAAATAACCTCATCCATACGACTGCCGGTATCCACGAGGGCGGTTGCAATGATGGTAAGACTGCCGCCCTCCTCGATGTTTCGTGCCGCACCAAAAAATCTCTTCGGCCGTTGAAGGGCATTGGAATCCACACCGCCCGAGAGTATCTTGCCGCTGGGTGGCATGACGGAATTGTAGGCTCTGGCCAGTCGTGTGATACTGTCCAGCAGAATAATGACATTTTTTTTGTGCTCTACGAGCCGCTTGGCCTTCTCAATCACCATTTCGGCTACCTGAACATGTCTTTCAGCGGGTTCGTCAAAGGTGGAGCTGATCACCTCCCCCCTGACCGATCTTTGCATATCGGTAACCTCTTCAGGCCGCTCATCGATCAAAAGTACAAATAGCTCGACATCCTTATGACTGGCCACAATACTGTTGGCAATAAACTGCAGCAACATGGTCTTGCCTGTTCTGGGTGGCGATACGATCAAGCCCCTCTGACCAAACCCGATGGGCGTCATGAGATCCATAATGCGTGTCGAATAGTTATCTTTGTCGGATTCAAGATTCACCTTTTTATCCGGATACAGCGGTGTCAGGTTATCAAAAAGAATCTTGTCCCGGGCAACTTCCGGGTCTTCGTAGTTGACGGCCTCAACTTTCAGAAGCGCAAAATATCGCTCGGATTCCTTTGGCTGGCGAATCTGACCCGAAACAGTGTCACCGGTACGCAAGCTAAACCTGCGGATCTGCGATGGAGACACGTAAATGTCATCCGGACCGGGAAGATAGTTGTAGTTAGGTGCCCGCAGAAAACCGAAACCGTCCGGCAGAATTTCCAATGTGCCTTCTCCGAATATCAGCCCATCTTTCTCTATCTGGGCCTGAAGCAGGGCAAAAATAAGCTCCTGTTTGCGCATGCCGGCCGCCTGATCGATTTTAAGACCCTTGGCCATCTTGGTGAGTTGACTGATCTTCATTTCTTTTAGTTCAACAATATTCATGGATTACCTACCTCTTTGATTGATGTGACTATCGATATCAGCAATGTAAAGAGAAGCTGGATTGCAGGCGGTTTAGAGCCTCTCAAAATTTAGTGTTTTATAGTCGTGTCGAGGAAATTTCGAATGCTTCGTGATATTTTTAACCTTGCAGATGTTTTTTCAAACCCTCCAAAAAATATGACCACCCCCTGCCCCGTACCATTCGATACCCAAAAACAGGCAGACAACAGATGACAAAGATAGTACCTGAAACAGTTGTATCAACGGGTTGCAGCGTCGACATGACGCTCATCACATTACTTGAGATGGGTTGCAGGTATTTTTCAAAAGGCGGGTTCGTTGCCTTGGTTTACGCGTATAAATAATTCATGATTCATTACCTGTCAAGCTTTTTGGTATAAACTTCTCGGAAAATATATTCGTAGAAACGAATATATCTGTATTGACCTATCCATAAAAGACCGCATAAGCTTATCTGGATATGATGAATTTCAACATAGATGCGCTCCCCAGGAGAAAAGGCGTTTATATTGTGGGGGGTTCCTTGCGGGACCGACTTCTGGGCAGGATCCCCACGGATGTGGATATTGCCGTTCATGGTGATCCAGAGCCGTTTGCCCGTGAGTTGGCCACGCAACTGAACAGCCGTGTCATTGCTATGGGCAGGCAGGCCCACCCTCTGTTTCGTGTTGTCACCCAAAACCACATTTTCGACATTTCTCCCCTGCAAGGCGCCACCATTGAAGAAGATCTGAAACATCGGGATTTTACGGTCAACGCATTGGCCTATGAAACGTTATCGGCAAAAATCATCGATGTTGCCCACGGGCTTCAGGATATCAAGGACGGGCAGATCCGGCAGGTTGCAGACACTTGTTTTGAAACAGACCCCCTGCGTCTCCTGAGAGCATTTCGGATCGCAGCCCAACTCGGCTTTCAAATAGAAGAACATACACTCAAAGCAATCCGGGACAAGGCTCATCTGATTTCAAAACCCGCTGCCGAACGGATCCGATCGGAACTGTTCGGCATCCTTAAGGCACCGGGCACGCATGAATGGCTGCGGAAAATGGCCGATACCGGGATTCTCTTTAACATCCTGCCGGAAATGAAAGCCATGAAAGGCTGTTTTCAAAACAGGTACCACGCCTTCGATGTCTTGGAACACACGATCCGAACCGTTCATCACGTGGAGGAATTGGCAACCCAGGATCTAAAATGCGACCGGGATCATCGGCCATTGGTAACATCCATGGATGCACCCCGACAAACCCGCTTGAAATTGGCCGCTTTGCTGCATGACATAGGCAAACCCCTGAGCAGGTACCGGACCATTGACGGTCATGTCCGGTTTACGGGTCACGCATCCATTGGCGCCCGGATGGTTGCAGACCTTGGTGACAGGCTTCGATTTTCCCGCAATGAGATCGAACATGCCACAAAGATGGTACACTATCATCTCAGACCGCTATTTCTGTTTAACGCCGGGCAAAAAAAGACCTTGACCCAAAAGGGTATCACCCGGTTCTTCATGAAAACGCATACCGTTACCGCCGACATACTCCTGCTTTCCATCGCCGACAAGCGAGCAAGGCAGCCATCTGCACAGGTGACGGATTCCGAATTTGAGCTGTTTGTTACGGAATTGATTCACCGGTATGACGTCGTTTTCAGGCCGTCCCTTGAAATCCGGCCACTTATATCCGGCCACGATCTGATCCATCACCTGCATCTGGCACCCTCACCCCTGTTTAAACTGATTCTTGCACGTACAAGAGAGCTTCAACTTGCCGGGCGGATCACGACCCGCAAAGCGGCACTCAAATTTGTAGCGGATGTAATCGCCGACAATCCACCCTTGAAGCTTGACATTGGCAAGCGATTTTTGTAGAAGCTAAGCCATTAGAACTTACAACCCCTATAACATGAAAAGAGATTCAAAAAAAAGGAGACGTACATGAACATTTTATTTTTCGGTCCAAATGGCAGTGGCAAAGGTACACAAGGCTCTATCGTCAAGGATAAATACCAAACCCCCCACATCGAATCGGGTGCTATTTTTCGTGAAAATATTTCCAATGGTACCGAACTAGGGGCCCAGGCCAAAGCGTACATCGACAAAGGCGATCTGGTTCCTGACGACATTACCATTCCCATGATTCTCGACCGCCTGCAACGAAGTGATTGTAAAAAGGGATGGCTCCTGGATGGTTTTCCAAGAAACAAGAACCAGGCCATCAAGCTGGACGAAGCCCTCAAGGCCGCCGGCATGCGTCTTGATATTGTCGTAGAGATCCTGCTCGACCGTGAAATAGCCAAAAACAGAATTATGGGCCGCAGACTATGCGTCCAAGACAATAACCACCCCAATAACATCTTTATCGATGCCATCAAACCGGCCGGCGATAAGTGCCGTGTCTGCGGTAGTGACCTGAAAACACGCGACGATGACCAGGACGAAGAGGCCATCAACAAACGGCACAATATCTATTATGACACCGAGGTGGGCACGTTGGCATCGGCTTATTACTTTAGAGATCTTGCGGAACAGGGAGAAGGCCTCAAGTATATCACCCTGAATGGTGAACCGAGTGTCAAGGACGTCACCGACGAGTTGCTTTCAAAACTGTAGATGGATTGCCGGTGCAAACGGCCACCCGTGGAGTAATTTTTTTGCTTGCAATTCATTCCATAAGTCATTATAAGTTTCTGTTCACATAATAAACGATCGAGAATGCTGTTGCATATATCGTGGGAAAAGGGGGCGATGAAGTTTGAAGGCTATTGAAGTAAAGGTTTACGACAACGACCTTGAAAAAGCCATGCGGATCTTGAAGAAAAAAATTCAAAACGACGGACTTTTCAAACGGTTAAAAATCAAAAAAAGTTATGAAAAACCGAGTGAATACAGACGACGTAAACAGCGCGAAGCGCTGAGACGTCAGCGGATAGCTGCCTCAAGACGCAGGTACCGATAAGCTTTTGCTCATTTTTTTGCCCGGCAGCGTTTCCATAAACTGCCGGGTTTTTTTATTTGAGCTTTAAGCTGTAAGCTGCAAGCCATAAGCCGCTTATAGCTTAAAGCTAATAGCTTAAAGCTCAGGGCTAATAAAAATGCATACCCATCAAACTTACAACGACTGCCTGACTGCCATGTACAGTCTCAGAAGATTCGGCATCAAACTGGGACTTTCAACCATCAGGCGTATATTAAAGGAACTTGGGAATCCACAGAATCATTTTGGGTGCATCCATGTGGCGGGCACCAACGGAAAGGGTTCCATTGCCTCGGGTATCGCTTCGATCTTGAATGCCGCCGGGTACCGGACCGGACTGTATACCTCCCCTCATCTGGTAACCTTCAATGAACGGATCAGCATCAATGGCAGACCCATTTCCAATGCCCGGGTGGTAGCAGCCTACCAAGCCGTAAAAAAAGTCCATCATGGATCCCGGGAGCCTACCTTCTTCGAATTTGCCACAGCCATGGCTCTCTATGATTTTGACCGGCAGGGAATTGACTGGGCCGTGATTGAAACCGGCATGGGCGGGCGACTCGATGCCACCAATCTTGTCAGACCGGCCGTCAGCATCATTTCGAACCTGTCTCTCGAACACCAGGATTACCTGGGCAATACCCTGGCGCAAATTGCCGCTGAAAAGGGGGGCATCATCAAGAAAGGCGTACCCGTGGTCACCGGCGTCAGGCAGCCAGGGGCGTTGTCCGTTTTGAATGACATCGCTGCCGCGAAATCAGCCCCTGTTTTGCGCCTGGGAAAGGACTTCCGGGTGCGCCGAAAAGCAGGGAACACCTTTACCTTTTTTGGCATTCAAAACCGATGGCCCGATATGAAAACCCGCCTTATGGGCCGACACCAGGTCGATAATGCCGCCATTTCCCTGGCTGCATGTGAACTCCTGAATCGTGGCGGGGTTTCCATCTCCGAAGAGAACTGCCGGCAGGGCCTGTTGAATCTTCACTGGCCCGGTAGACTCGAAATCGTCTGCGAGTCTCCCAGGATCATCCTGGATGGCGCCCACAATCTGGTTGCCGCCCGGAAGCTGGCAGCCTTTCTGGAACAGGAAACAGACCAACGCCCCATTACCATGGTCATCGGCATCCTGGACGACAAGCCCTATGAAGCCATGTTGTCGGCACTCATTCCGGTCACTCAAAAGGTGATCTTCACCCGGCCAAAAATAGATCGAGGCCTTCCCCCGGAAACGCTGTATGCTGAAGCCAGGCAATATGGGAAGGAGATGACGATCTTGCCGGATGTCCACCAGGCTGTAAAGCAGGCTGTGAAGCAGGCAGCACCCGATGATGTTATCTGCATTGCCGGCTCCCTTTACGTCGTGGGCGAAGCCAAGGCGTCCCTTTCTCAATGGCTGCCATCAAACCTTTGCACTTGACAGAAACATCAGCTTAACTTACTTATGCCCCATGCGCCCGTAGCTCAGTGGATAGAGCGTCAGCCTCCGGAGCTGAAAGTCGCGCGTTCAACTCGCGCCGGGCGTACCACAAAAAAAACAAGGGCTTATGAACGATTCATAAGCCCTTTTTCTTCTTTAAGAATATAATACCCAACAAATAATATAGATGTCTGGGTAAATCAGAGTAAGCTGAAATATAAGAATACGCGGGGCTGCTTTTCATAGTTCATTATGTGGAGCATGCTACGCCTTCATATAAATGCCCTTTTGGGGACTCGTTACTATCCCTTTCTTTTTCAAGATCATTACCATGTTCGCAATCTTCCTTCGATTAAACCCAGGAAAACCGTCAATAGTTACCTCTATCAAACCATTTTCTTAACCACCCAATACACAGCGTGCCCGACGCCTAAGCCCAAAGGTAACAGTATTCATGGCTGAGGGATTTGATGAGGTCGATTTTGTTCATGGGGATCCTTTCTTTGGGAAATGTATGCTTTTGGGTCGGGACAAAAATATTTGAAATATTTACAACAGTGTGACCGGATCTGTCAAACGCATGTGTTAATCTGCCTTCCAAAATATGATGAAACGGCGTTCTTTAAATAAAAGGAGGGCATTAAAATGCGGAAACATGAACTGTACACTGATTATCACGATCACTTGGAATATTTCGGGAACACCGAGATTGAACGGATCCGCAAACAGGGTGAAAAGACCATACGGCACGATTGGATAATCTTTGACTCCGTTGATGAGGCGATGGAATATTTCAATGATCGGTGTGGCGAGTTCGTGGGGTATTATGCTTGATTGTGGTGAAGATACCCTGACTGACATTTCGCTTGGAAGATTTTAATGATGTGGCGGAAGATCTATTGGAGTAATGGTATCACAGCTTTTGAAATGCCCCCAGCAGTGGTGATGGGTTGGAGAGTTGTGGAGACTCCGCGAGCTACACCCTACGGGCTCGCTCGCCTCCACTACATCTATCGATAGGAAAGGTACCAGATGTCAACGGTTTTCTGACGATGATTTTGGCTGAGATATGCGAATGCTATCGAAGGCTTTAGCCTCAATCCAGCACCCACTATATGTTGGTTTGCCCATGATGCTTATGTAGGGTATGTTTGATCTTTGCAGTCAGATGGGTATTTATGAATTGTAATTATCGGGCCGTGCCCTTTACCTCATCCAGGACCCTCCGAACAGTGTTCAACAGGTCTGTTTTCACCAGGGGTTTCCTGGCATAGGCCGCAATTCCCGATTTCATGGCTTTTCCTTCATCCATGCGGTCGCTGTACCCGGTGCATACGATAACAGGGATGGTAGGGCGGATCCTGATAAGCCCTTGTGCCAGCTGGTCCCCCGTCATATCCGGCATCGCCATGTCAGTGATTACCAGGTCATATTTGTCAGGCTCTTCATGAAACAGTTTCAGGGCTTCTATACTGCTCGTTTTTCCCACGACCTCGTATCCTTGTCGCTCAAGCATTTGCTTAACCAATTTTACCAAGGATGGCTCATCATCGACAATCAAAATTCGCTCTGTGCCACTTGGCAAGTTCTTCGATACTTCTTTTTCGATTTGTGCCGTTTCTTTGGTTACAGGGAACAACACCTCAACCGTTGTGCCTTTGCTGACTTTACTGTTCATGCTTATGGCACCATCATGCTTTTTCACGATGCCATAGACAATGGCCAACCCCATGCCCAGTCCTTTGTCGACATCCTTGGTGGTGAAATACGGATCAAATATCAAGCCTTTTATCTTTGGATCTATCCCAGACCCATTATCTTTGACAGTCAGTTTTACATATTCACTCGATATCAAACCGTTGTATTGAGCAGCACTGCGATCGTCAAGAGCAGTCGTTTCCAACCGGACCTTTAGAACACCGGTTTCTCCTTCCATCGCATGAACCGAATTGCTGCACAAGTTCATGAGGATCTGATTGATCTCGGTCGGATTTGCCAGGATCATCTCGTCTTTGCACAGGATCTCCTGGCGGATATCGATGTTGGTTGGAATCGTTGCACGCATCAACTTCAGAGACTCTTGTATAATGGTGCTGATTTGTATCGGTTTTCGGGTAGCCGGGGTTTTACGGGAAAAGCTCATGATCTGCCGTACCACATCCTTGGCTCGCAGGGAGGCTGTGCGTATTTCCTCCAGACAGTCTTTTGCAGGATTCCATTCCGGCACATCGTCAAAAGCCAGCTCGGTGTTGCCGATAATAATCCCGAGTATGTTGTTGAACTCGTGGGCGATACCGCCCGACAAAGTGCCGAGGGCTTCCATTTTTTGAGTTTGCCGAAGTTTTTCCTCTAATGCCTTCAAATGGGTGATTTCGGTGTCTGTCCCCAAGAATCTTATGGCCTGACCGTCTTTATCTCTTTCAACCTTGCCTGATGCCAAAAACCAGCGCAAGCTGCCGTCTTTATGCACCATGCGATGTTCGACACGGTAGTCTTTTTTTGCCCCTTCAATACAGGCATTGGCTTCCTTCGTTACGGCTTCAACATCTTCAGGATAGACATTCTTGCCCCAGTCTTCGATATGATTTTTGATCTCATGATCGTCATAGCCTATCATCGCCTTGAGATTCGGGGATATAAACATGTCACCTGTGATAAGATTCCAATCCCAGATACCCACGTTTCCGCCTTTGGTCGCCAAAAGATATCTTTCTTGGCTTTCATGTAATGCTTTTTCGGCGAGTTTACGGTCCGTAATATCTCTCGAGACGCCATGCATGCCGATTAGCGCCCCGGAGTCGTCCCTTATTGCCCTGACGTTGTTTTCGAGCCACACGGTGGATCCGTTCCGGTTATAGAATTCGACTTCAATCTTAACCGTTCTTTCAGGGTCAGCATTTTGCGAATTATCAATTTCAAGCTTTTCCTGAAATCTTGTTGTCAAACGGCTTAATGATTCCGGCGTTACCTGCTCTTCAATTGATTGGCGTTTCCTCTCTGCGGGCGTATAGCCCAGTATTCTCTCCACCGATGGGCTAACATAGGTAGTTTGAAAATCTCTATCAATCGTCCAGACAATATCCGACATCTTTTCGGTAATAAACCTGAATTTCGCCTCGCTTTTAAGCAAGGCGGCCTCCGCCTGCTTCGATTCGGTAATATCATGTAATGAACCAAAAAGGCGCACAGGCTTTCCATTTGATCCCATTTCCGCAAATCCTCTCGCCTGAAATATCCGGGCTTCACCATCCTTCCGTAAGGCTCGGAGTTCCAACTCATATGGAGTCCCATTTGTTACGGCTGCTTCTACAAACTTACGTAACTTTTTAAAATCCTCAGCATGATATAATTTGGAATGCTCAGCCCAACTCGGCGCTTTGTCGTTAGGATCAAGTTGGAATATGCGGAACAGTTCCTCCGACCAAGTTACCTTGTCATTCGCAATCTCCCATTCCCAGCTTCCTAAATGTGCAATATTTTCAGTCCGAGCCAACATCTTCTGGCCCTTGCGCAGCGCATCCTCCGCCAGTTTGCGCTCGGTAACGTCTTGAGCCACTCCGCTCTGACCAACAAACTGTCCATCTTTGATCATAAGGGTAGATAGAAAACTAAACCACTTGATTTTGCCTTCTGTGTCAATGATCCGAAACTCTTGCATGACAGAAGGCTGGTGCGTGTTGACTTGATTGATGAAGGTGTCGAGTACCCTTTGCCGGTCTTCAGGATGGATGAAATGCAAGTATGACTTTCCAATGAGCTCTTCGGATCTTGCATAACCTGTTGCCCTAACCGTTGCGTCATTGACATAGGTGAAATATCCATTGGCATCCACGTTCGCTAACAACGCATGGGTCCCTTCAACAATGGTGCGTAGCTGATTCTCGCTTTCTCGCAGCGTTTCCTCCGCCTTCTTACGTTCATTGATAACCTCAGTATATACAATGATACCACCGA
Source organism: uncultured delta proteobacterium (assembly GCA_963848165.1). Classification (GTDB taxonomy): domain Bacteria; phylum Desulfobacterota; class Desulfobacteria; order Desulfobacterales; family B30-G6; genus B30-G6. The sequence continues at coordinate 25,475 of CAWKCS010000019.1, forward strand.
TTGAACCGTCGGATTCATACCATGGACGGCATTCCCAACGCGTCCAATCTACCAACCCATCTTCTCTGTAATAAGGATCCTCCTCCGCACTTAACACCTCACCAGCTAATGATCTTTGATGCACGTCTCTCCATTTTTGAGGAAGATCCGGAAAAACCTCATAGTGGTGTTTTCCAATTATATTTTGTTCTTCAACCTTGTAATCCTTAAGGTATTGTTTGCTTACATATACATACTTCAAATCCCTGTCGTGGACCGCAATTGCGCTTCGAGCATGAGAAACAATGTAATCCATCAAATCGTGCGAGTGAATGAGTTGTTCTTCGCTGTGCTTGTGCTTAGATTCTGCTTGCTCTAATTCCTGGATTCTTATTTCCAGTTCTTCATAGGAAGGCTTTTTGGGCATGATTTTCATCTGTGTTTTGTCTATCTATTCGAGTTGCACATACTTGCATTATAGTTAAAAACACTCGAACTCATGGATGGTAAAGCTATTGTGAAGTATAAAAAGAAATTATCAGGCAAGTTGGGAAGTGTTTAGAAAAGCAGGTCAAGGTCAGGTTCAAGTCTAATTCACAATTCAAAACACAATATCAGGAAACTATGAAAACCGCAAGATATGGTTATTTCGGGATCAATAGAAGAGGTGTGATATGTTTTATAATCTTGCCAGAAAACCATATTTCAGGCAGATAACGATGCATGGAGACAAGTCCAACTATCCGACAATTTGGGAATTTGTCAGATACCATCTGGTTATGCCCACGGTACCACGGCAGGGCTTATGAATGCAAGATATGGTCGGGGGTGAATAATAATCGCACACCGGTAATATTTTAGGGGTCTTATATCTACCGTTTTGTTGAGGTAATGCCAGATTTATAAGGCCTGAGCACGAATGATCTATGCTGGAGAGCACAGGTTTACCGGTTATAGATCCAAACAATCAAAAAAATGTGACTACTGCTTCGGGGCGAGAATTAGCCCAATTATTGATTTGCCGGAACCACCCATACCGATGTTAACAACCACACTGTTCAATCCTTTTTCACCCATAATTCCTGAATGCTCCTGTGACTGGATTTCATTTGTGATTGTCCAGCCCTTAGCCAGTAATTCATTTTTATAAAACTTAGATATTGAATCCAGATTGTCGTTAGATTGCATCGTCACCATAACTGTTCCAGAAGCTTTAATGGTCTGGGCGATAGTGGCTCCGGGATAAGGTGTAGAGACCTCCATCATCTCTTGGGGATATTCCATCCCAGCCAAGACCACATTTATAGAGAGGGAAAAAACCGCTAAAAAAACACAAATAATAATATTTTTAGACATAATGACCTCCTAATTTGAAATTAATTATTTGCTCTTATTTCACCTTCCAACGTTACGGCTTTTCAAATAACATTCCTCACCATCTGCTATAAGACGTGAATATCCCTTGACATCGGCATTGAGGATGGCTCTGAGCTTGCGTGTGACTTTTTGATCGTTGGGCATTGGATCACCTTCAACAGTTGGGTAAATAGAAGATGATATTTCTTGGAATGGTGCTATCAGTTCGTGAAGGAGATCAGGACAGGCGCAAATAATGTAATTCAGTATCAGATCAACTGTGATTTAAGCGTAGTTTAAAATTAATACATGACATGGAAGAACGGGTCAAGAATTTGCTGTTCCAACGATGGTTGATTGTGATATCTTGTTCGAAAACCAAATATCGGTCGGATACAGATACAATGTATCTATACTTTATACAAATGAGGAGGAAAAGAGTTGTGGACCTAAGAAGATCAATATTTATTTTAATGGCTTACATATTCATTACGCCTATTACTTCTTATGCTGGAGAATTTGATGGTTCTAAGCTTTTGTCAGGCTCGGTTGAAAAGGTACTCGAAATCAGCCAATTCAGAGTCAGAGATGATGTTGATCCCGACATTATTGGCCTTCCTCGCAATTTTTTCATAGATATTGAGGAAAAAACAATGCTATCTTCCATGGAAAGTATGGTTAGAAGAATCGGCAGAATAAAACATGTTGAGCATATAGAAAACAAAATCATACTCCAAGGGGTTGAAGAAGGTGTGGAAAATGTTGATGACGGTTTAGTTTGGAGCATGGCCATCTCAAAAAAAACCGGCAAGGTTGTTCTTTCTGCATCGGGAGATGGAGTAGCATATGTTGTATTTGGGACATGCACTGTGGTCTATTAATTTACGGGCTTATGACGCATCATAAGCCCTTTTGTTTTGGGGGGTTAGATCTTAATTATAATTATGAACGCTGTCCAAATCTTCATCACTGATAAGAAACACTTTATTGTGGGGCGGCAATGGTTCTTCATAGAAAAACCGGGCCAGTCGATCATCTTTTCCAGATAAACCGGCTTTGGCATTGAATTCCCGCTCGGTCTTCAATGTCCGGACACCCATACCGACGATGTCTTCGGTTCCGAACCGCGTACCACACTTGATATTAATCATATTAACCAGTGCCTGGGCCCCCTCAGGGCTTGCCATTGCACCGGCCGCAAAAAGGCAAAGCCCGGTGCAGTCAAGATAGGCCATAAAAATCTGAGCATTTCGGGAAGCCTCCACCTGACCATCAGCCTCGAGGGGGTTGAGTTGACCGGTCAGATAACTGCCGATGAGATTTCCGGCCGTGTGGTCCGCCCCCATGGGCGAAGTCGCATAGGTGACACCGTTTCCCTGCATGCCCCTGGGATCGTAGGCCGCAATGCTCTGGCCCTTCACTACCGGCACCCGATGATGGCTAAAGTGTTTTCCCACCGCTTCGGGTCCGTTTCCGAGTATTTTCCCAATCTCAGTGCCCCGGGCAATTTCTTCCATCATTTCAATGGCCGCCCGGCCATCACCAAATTCCTTGTAGCCGGCATCCATGGCCACACCCATGGCCACGCCCGTATTCATGGTATCCAGTCCGATATCATCCGCCAAAAAATCGAGTCTGGCAATGGTATCCAAATCATCAATATCGGTCATGCCCCCCATAGCCCAGATGGTTTCATATTCCAGGGAACCGGTTATATATTGCCCCTCCTGATCCACAAATTCATTGGAACAGCGAATGATGCACTGGGAACATCCCCTATGGCCCACTTTGCCACCCCTTTCATTGATGAGAGCCACCATCTTTTCGCCACTGATCTGCTCATGGTTCTCCATAACGCCCTGGGTTGCATTTCGACTGGGAAAGGCGCCCATTGCATTCACCATCGATGTGAGCGCAGCCGTTCCCATGGCCGGCAGTATCTGGCTGGCAAAAGGATCCGCCAGAACGGCCGCTGCAAATGCCTTGGCAGCTTCTTTGAACGTATCTGTATCCGCCGGGACATCAGGATGTCTGCCAACAGGGCTCACGACAATTGCCTTTAACCCTTTGGCGCCCATGACCGCTCCAAGACCGCCCCGCCCGGCGGCTCTACATGGCCGGCCATCGGCATCCGAACTCTGGATCGAGGCCGATGCCATTCTGAATTCACCGGCGGGTCCGATACACAGCACACCACTTTTCTCGTCATAAACCTGAAGCAGTTTTTCCACCAAAGCGTAGGTCCGCATGCCTTTGTAGTCCTTGGCGGATTTCAGGGCAGCCTCGCCCTTTGCATCGATTGTTAAGAGATAGTACTCCCCCTCCCGCGCCTGACCCTCGACGATGATGGCGGTAATTCCCAGCTTTCCCAATGAGGCTCCCACGGTTCCGCCTGCGTTACTCTCTTTAATCCCCCGGGTCAGCGGGCTTTTGGCTCCGATGGACAGCCGGCTCGTATTCACCAACATGGTTCCGGTGAGAAGACCGGGAGCAAATATAAGCTTATTGTCCGGCCCCAGCGGGTCGCAGGAAGGCGGCACATCATTGTTGATCAGGGCCGAGGTCAGTCCCCTACCCCCCAGACCCATATATTCCCGGGGCAGGTCTTCGACGGAAATGGTTGCCTCTGTCATGTTTACTCTTAAACTTTTCATTGCTACCTCCTCAATTTTAGCCTTCCTATCTGTTCAGCCAAAACGTTTCATGGTCTTTTTGGTGGTTTCGTCAGGTATTATGCAGTCTCTGCAAATGCATGGGTGATAACCGGGCCTGTGGGCGAACTCACCCTAACGATATATGCCCTTTCGCCTTCCATCCCTCGCTGGTCAATGCTTCGCCTGGATACACCGGGCTTGAAAATCGTGCATTGAATCCATTGAGGCGATCTGAATCACCCTCGAGAGCACCATTGATCACCGCCCGAACAGCATAACCATAGGTGCAGAGGCCATGCAGAATCGGCCGCTCGAATCCGGCCCTTTTGGCGGCCACGGGATCGATATGCAACGGGTTGATATCACCGTTGAGGCGATAGAGGGCAGCCTGCGATACCGGCACTGTTTCGGTCACACTGAAATCGGAAGCCGCGCCCTTCGGTGGATCGGGTCACTCACCCTTGGGACCGGGGCTCCCCCAATCCACCTGCACCCAGATAAAAATTGACATACCCGGCCTCATAGAGCAGATCACCGTCCGTGGTGCGGCCGGTAATGCAAATATCATACACCGCGCCCTTGCCTTTGTCATAGATATTTTTCACCTCACCTACCTGCACGATTTTGCCTTCCGGCGGCAAAGGTCTGTGCAAACGAATACGCTGTTCGCCGTGCAGGAACAAGGGCCAGTCCACGTCACCCACGTAGGGAAAATCTTGAGGGTTCTGCTTGGGTTTAAAAACCACCGCCGGTTGGGTCCGGTTGGAGTATTTGAACCCTTCGGCTTCCCTTATTTTTCCATATTTCTTTTCCAGTTCATCCAGTGGGCCTGCATCCAGAGCCCTGGTGGGACAAGCCTCAACACAGTCCGGCACCTTGCCCGCCTCCCAGCGGTCGATACAGTAATGACACTTTCCCATTTTGGCCCCTTTTTCAGGACCGAACTGGGGCGCATCGTAGGGACATGCTTTCAGGCATTTGGCATCACATTTCTTGTTACCGATACAGGCCTCCCTGTCCACCAGGACGATACCGTCCTGCTCTCTTTTGGCAATGGCACCCTCCGGGCAGGCCGGAATACAGACCGGATCGACGCAGTGCCAACAGGTGGCAACCGTATAGCTGACAAACACGTCCGGACATTTTCCTTTTTCCGAATAGTGAACGTTCATCCAGTTTTCCGGGCCGGCCGGGATATCGTTCCAGTCTTTACAGGCCACACGGCATGCACTGCAGCCGGTGCAGCGCGTCTGATCAAAATAAAATCCTACCTGCATGTTTTTTTCTCCCCAATCATAAATTCGTGGAAACGAATTTATGAAATGCGACGTTGTCGCTCTTTTACGATATTTTTGTTTTTCTGTTTAGAAGCCTACCAGGATAAACCGGAAAAGAAAAAGATCATTTATCACGAAATCACGAAAGTATGAAACCACGAAAAAGACCTGGAAATCGGCCAGTTAGCGAATGCGTCATGCTTTCTCAACCTGCACCAGAGACGTATTCATTACTGCGGCCCCGCCACCCGAATAAGCGTCCCGGGTCAGGGTGTTGGCGCAGGCACCTCGATCGATGCCGTTTTCATCCGGTGTGTACCAGGCGCCTTCGAATATGGAAATAACTCCCGGTTTGATTCTCTCGGTCACCCAGGCAGGTATCATCACCCTCCCCCGGTCGTTGTACACATAGATATCATCAGCATCGGCTATACCCCGCGCTGCCGCGTCCACAGGGTTGATCCAGGCCCGGTGTGGCTCCACCTCCCGCAACCAGGCCACTTTATAAAGCTCGGAGTGCACCCGGTTTTTGGGGTGGGGCGTGAGCAGCTGCAGGGGATATTTTTCAGCCAGAGGGTCGCTGCGGTCCTCCGGAACCTGCATGTACTTGGGAATAGGGGGACACAAGGGCGTGTCCAGGTCGGCGACACGCTGTGAAAAAATCTCGATCTTTCCGGACGGCGTCTCAAAGGGATGATTTTCCAGGTCCTCGATCTGCTCCTGAAAGGCCACGATGGGCTTTTCCAGCGCCACCCGGTGGATGCCCTCACGTCGGAATTTGTCAAAGTCGGGAATCAGCGGGGCTGTCTCCGGGTTCTGCTCCACAAACATGCGCAGGATGTCGTCTTCGGTAAACGGGTTGAAATCGTTAATCCCCAGACGCGCTGCCACTTCTGCTGTGATGTCGAGATCGGATTTGCATTCTCCCAACGGCTCCAGTGCCCTGTTTACAAATGTAAAATAGGGACCCGACGGCCAGGGTCTGGTCAGGTCGGAGCGTTCCGCTGCCGTGGTCACCGGCAGAACAATATCAGCGTAACGGGCCGTAGCCGTCATGAAAAGTTCGTTCACGGCCAGAAAATCCAGTTGTTTCAACGCACGGTCGGCCTTGTTGCTGTTGCCTGTCTGATTGATGTAGTTGTTGCACATGGACCACATCATCTTGATATCGGCCGGGTACCCTCCGGCCTTGCCTTTTAATATGGCGTCGAACAACTTGTTGATGTGGATACGTTTGGCCACGCGCAGCCGGATATCCAGGGTTCCCTTGACTTTAGGCCCGTCCAGTTCCACGGGATTCTTGCCCGGCGGGATGGCCGACATGCGGAACATGTGGCCAATGGGAATCCCCATGAGGCCACCGCCGGCGCTGCCGCCGGGGCGACCCACGTTGCCTGTCATGGCACACAGGGTGGATGCACAACGGTTGTACTGCTCCCCCATGGCACTCCGGGCAGGCCCCTGGCAATCCATCAGGGCAGCCGGTTTTGTTTGGGCATACAGTCTGGCAATCCGCTCGATGGTCTCGGCCGGAACACCCGTAATCTCCGCTGCCCAGGCCGGTGTTTTGCGAACACCATCTTCCTCACCCATGACATAGGCCCGGAACTTGTCGAAACCCAGGGTGAATTTGTCCAGAAAGGGCTGATCGTGCAGGTCTTCTTTGATCATGACATGGGCCATGGCCACCATCATAGCCGTGTCCGTGCTGGGGTAGATGGGAATCCACTCATCGGCAACGGTTGCTGCGGTGTCGTGATAGCGCGGATCGATGGCGATCACTCTGGCACCGTTCTCCCTGGCCTTTATCAGGTGGTGCATGGTGTTGGTACCGGAAATCATGCGGGCCGGGTCCCATCCCCACAGGATAATCAGTTTTGAATTGAGCATGTCTTCCCGGCTGTTGCCCACCATCACGGATCCATACTGGGTCAGGGAAGCCCACACAGCCCCTTCGGACGAGATGTTGCCGTAGTGGGTGGTATAGCCGCCGAACTGGCCCAGCAATCGGGCCGCGGCAAATCCGCCGTTGTGAAGCCCGGCAATGTAGGCACCTCCCGTGGCCAAAAGAATACCGGCATTGCCATGTTTTTCTTTTACGCTTTTGAGTTTGTCCGCCAGGGTATCCAGAGCTTCGTCCCAGGAGATTCGTTCAAACTTTCCCTCACCTTTTTCCCCCGCCCTCTTGAGGGGGTGCATGAGCCGTTCCGGATGGTGGACATACTGCCGGTAGGCCCGACAACGGAGGCAGGTCCTGAGCTGTTGGCCGGTGTCGGCGATGTCATCGCCTTCAATACGCAGTATCTTGTTGTCCTTGACATGCAGCTTGATAGGGCATCGACCTCCGCAATCGAATGTCGATGTGGTACGGACAATTTTTACACCATCCGCTGTGTTTTCCGACATACCTGAAGAACCCATTCTTTTCTCCTTCAATAAAATTACTCTATCGATTTTTTTCCTCCGGTGGTTGGTATTCCACGATTGTCATTTCACATCCCCCTGCGGTGATACGGTTTCATTTACGATCTTGCGGTAGAAGTGGTAGAGAAAAAGACTCATCAGTTCGGTAAACTGACTGCTGTGCTCCTTGAAATCAGGTGAATTGAGCTTTTCGGCGTTGCGCTCCAGATATTCACGGGTACTCACCGTATGGTAGCTCTGAATAAAGTCCGAAATCGGTTTCAGACCTTTTGGATCATATCCGTCCCTGGGCCCAAACCCCAAGCGATCCATATCCACCAGCAGTCTGCCGATGATCACGTTTTCATGGCTGTACACTGGTTCGCCATCCCGCACGCTGGATGAGATGATCCCCCAGGCCTCCATGTTGTCCAGCCAGTAACGCCCCAGACCGGTGGCTTCCTGAAAAGCGTCCTTGCCGACAATTTCACTGGGAAAAAATCGTTCGATGGGCCGCAGGTATTCACTCTGAAGCTGAAACGAGGATTGCTCGGAAGGTGTCTGCTTCTTGTGTTCCTTGAGTATTTTTTTAATGATGGGCAAGGGAAGAAAATAATTGTCCCGCATTTCCTTTATCAAACGAACCTGACGCACATAAACCTCACCATAATCCGCAGTCTTTTTTCCTCTTTTTCTGGGTTTTCTGAGGAGCCCCTCACGGATATAGTGATGGATGGTTTCCTTGGTGACACCTGTCCGCTTTGTCAAATCACTGATTTTCATCATCCAATCCTCATTTTTTTGGAAAACTATATAAATATATTCATTCTGTCAAGAATATAAATTATCATATCGTATTTTAACTTGACATATACTTTTATTATATCATATAGATAGCTTCCTTATTATATAGTTAACTACACGTATTCGTTTAATTGTAATCATATTTATTGGTTATTTAACTTAACGTTCTTTCAACAACCGAAAAACACCAAGGAGACAGATAAAAATGGCCCAACAACTGGTTGACAGGCGCGATCTCGATTTTGTGATCTGGGAACAGATGGATTCGGAAGCGCTTCTAAAAAACGATGTCTATAAAGAATTTAATAAAAAAACCTGCGACATGATCATCACCGAAGCACGTGCACTTGCTATCAAAGAGATGCTTCCGACCCTTTCTGAGGGCGACAAGCAGGGCATACGGTTTGACAAGGGCAGTGTCAAGGTGCCCGACTGTTTTCACGATGCCCATCGTCTGATTCTGGAGGGCGAGTGGCAAAGCCTGGGTGTATCCCCCGAATTGGGCGGTCAGGGCGTACCCGGTTTTGTCGGCGTTGCCTGCGCTGAATACTTTCTTGGCGCCAACTGGGCTCTGTTTACCTATGCCAGCATGGGAACCGGTACGGCAAGAATGATCGACTTATATGGTACCCCCGAGCAGAAAGAAAAATATATCCCCCATATCGTTGCAGGAAAATGGGGCGGCACCATGCTGCTCACCGAATCCCAGGCCGGGAGTGACGTGGGCGCTTTAGAAACCACAGCTAAAAAGAACGATGACGGCACCTACAGTCTGTCCGGCAATAAAATTTTTATAACCAATGGCGAACACGATCTATGTGAAAATATTATTCACCCGGTCCTGGCGCGTATCGAAGGAGATCCTCCCGGCACCAAGGGTATATCCATTTTCATCGTGCCTAAATATCTGGTCAATGATGACGGCAGCCTGGGAGCGCGTAACGACATCGTATGCACCGGTGTTGAAGAGAAGCACGGTATTCACGGCAGCGCCACCTGCAGCATGGCCCTTGGCAGCAAGGGTGCGTGCACGGGTTATCTCCTGGGTACCGCGAGAGAAGGCATGAAAGTGATGTTTAACATGATCAACGGCGCCCGTATGAGTACCGGTCTGCAGGGCATGTCCTATGCATCTGCCGCTTATATGCTGGCAGTCAATTACGCCCGGGAAAGAATGCAAGGTCGGAATCTGGAAGATTTCAAAAATCAGTCAGCGCCTTCGATTTCCATCATCAAGCACCCGGATGTCCGCCGCAATCTATTATGGATGAAATCCTATGTGGACGGCATGCGCAGTTTTTTTCATTACCTGATATCCTGCGCCACCAGGGGAGCTCTCGAAGAAACGGATGAAAAGCGGGAATACTATGCCGATCTTTTCGACATGCTCACACCATCCATCAAGGATTATCTGGCCACGCGTGGTCACGAGGTGTGTATCCAGGCAATCCAGGTATACGGCGGTGCCGGGTACTGCCAGGACTACCTGACGGAGCAGTATGCCAGGGACTGCAAGATCACCTCGATCTATGAAGGCACCAGCGGCATTCAGGCCATGGACATGCTGGCCCGCAAGCTCGGCAAGAAAGAAGGACGGGTGTTTATTAGCCTGCTCCAGGAAATGCATAAAACCATTGCCCAGGCCAGGAAGGTTGAAGGACCGGCCGCCCTTGCAGCCGATGTGGAAGCTGCGGCAAACCGCCTGGGAGAAATATCCATGGTCATGGGCAAAAGAGCCATGTCACTTGAATTCAAGGTGGCATTTGCACATTCACTCCCCTTCCTGAATGTGATCGGGGACACCATCATGGCCTGGATGCTTCTGTGGCGCGCAACAGTGGCTGCTACCCAGCTTGCCAATGGAGCCAAGAAAAAGGATATGGCCTTTTACGGCGGACAGGTCAAGACGGCAGAATTTTATATCAAAACCATCCTTCCGGAAGTCATGGGGAAAATGAATGCCATCGAGGCCGGATGTTCTGCGGCCATGGAAATCGAGGATGATGGGTTTGGGGGGTTGTAAAGAGCGATAAGCTGTAAGCTGTAAGCCTTAAGCAGTCGACCGCTTACAGCTTATTAACTCAACTTTCGGGATTGAAGAACCTCGCAGCAAGCTACGAGGAATGTTCTGCCTTACGGCAGTGCTGCGCATCGACCGTAAGGAATTCTGTCTAATTTAGATTCGCTCGCTAACCCCGCAGCATGCGAAGCACTGCCGAACGGCAGAATCTACGGGGAATGCGCTCGCTTTTTCGGTTCAAAGAACACGAAATGAATAATCCCCTGGCGCTTTGCGAACTCGCCGTAAGGGCTCCTAACATCAGCGCCGGCCATATGATTAAACAGGCAGGGCTGCCAAATGACCGTATTTTCATATTGGGTTGTTCATTAACATGCGCTGATGTAAGGTGCCCTAAGCGGCTCAAACAGCGCAAATCGCCATTGGATCACCCATTTCGCTCTATCTATGGTGAAACCCGAAAGTGGTTATTAACACGTGCACACAAACTATCAGGAGGATACAACATGAACATCGATGACATCAAAACAATCGCAGTTATCGGCGCCGGCGACATGGGACACGGCATCGCCGAAGTGGCCCTGATTGCCGGTTACAAGGTTTTTCTAAGGGACATCAACCAGGAATTTGTGGATCGGGGAGTGGGACGAATCAATGCCAGCCTGGAGAAACTGGTTTCCAAGGGGAAAGTTTCAGCCGACCATTTTGAGAAAATTAAAACCGAGTTGATGGTCCCGTGTACGGACCTTGCAGAAGCGGTCAAAGATGCCGATCTGGTGATCGAAGCCATTCCCGAAATCATGGACCTGAAAAAGAAAACCTTCAAGGCCATGGATGCGGCGGCCCCAGCCCACACCATCTTCGCATCCAACACTTCTACCATGAAGATTACCGAGATTGCATCGGCCACCAGCAGACCTGAAAAAGTATTGGGACTGCACTATTTCAACCCGGCCGTTATCATGAAGCTGGTGGAGGTGATCAAGGGGGACAAAACCACGGAAGAGACCATGCAGATCGGGTATGAATTTGTCCTCAAAAACAAAAAGGTTCCCGTCAAAGTCCACAAGGACGTTCCCGGATTTATCGTGAACCGTGTTCAGGCCCCCAGCGCTGTACTCCTGGGCTGTTTCCTGGACAGAAAAATCGCCGAACCTGAAGCAGTGGATGCCATCTTCAGGAATATGGGGTCGCCTATGGGCCCATACGAAACCATGGACTACACCGGACTCGACATCTCATATCACGGCAGCGCCTATTTTGCCGAAGCCATCCACGAAGACTTCCGCGCCGGGAAAACCCTTACAGCAAAATTCGAAGCCAACGAACTGGGCAAAAAAACGGGCAAGGGCCTCTTTGACTGGTCTGCGGGACGCCCGGCAATAGACGTGTCCAAAGCCACCGACAAACTGGACCCCATGGACCTGGTGGCCGTCAATGCCAACGAAGCCACAAAAATAGTTGCCCAGGGAGCATGTGCTCTCGAAGATGTGGACACGGCCATCATGAACGCCACCGGAAGTCCTTTCGGCCCCATGGCCCTGGTCAAGGGAATGGAACCCGCAGATCTGACAACGACTTGAAGGCCTTGCAGAAAAATTCAACAAAGAAATATTCAAACCCACGCAGATGATCAAAGACGGGGCTTACAAATAGTAAACGACCACCCGTGAAACGGGTGGCTTTCATTTTCCCGCAAAGCGGAAAATGATTAGGAGACGGCACGTCTCCGAACGTTTTGGTTCGGAACAGCGTGCTTAGCACGCTGTTTGTAGAACAATCAAATCACGAAAACACGAAACTATTATACCGCTTGTCAAAATAATGTTCCGGAAACAGCATGGCGGCATAAGGGATTGTAGCAGAAAAAAGGTCCTCAATCGGAACGTTTTCCTGACAACCCTTATATTGCAGTTTTTCGTGATTTCATATTTTCGTGTTTTCGTGATATTTTTTCTTTACCGGTTTTCCGGGTCAGGAGTTAACAATGGAACTTGAAAACATCAACCTCGAAAAAAAGGGCCACGTGGCCGTCATCACCATCAACCATCCCCCTGCAAATGCATGGAATCTGGCCACCATGCTGGATTTTGAAAAAGTGGTCGATGACGTCGAAGACGACAAAGATGTCCGGGTCATCGTTCTTACCGGTGCCGGTGAAAAATGCTTCTCAGCAGGATTCGATGTGAGCGATGCTGCCAACAGCCATAAAACCAGCCCCAAAGGACGGGAATTGTGGCGGCGGATCGACCGCTTTCCCAAACCGGTTATTGCGGCGATTAATGGTTTTGCGTTGGGTGGCGGCCTCGAACTGGCCATGTGCTGCCATTTCCGCATCATGGCAGACGCCCCGAAGGTCATACTGGGTCTTACCGAATTGAATCTGGGTATCATTCCCGGGTGGGGCGGAACACAGCGTCTGCCACTGATTATCGGAAAAGCCAGGGCCCTGGACATGATCCTGTTCAGTAAAAAAATCGATGCCAAAGAGGCTCTCGAAATCGGACTGGTAAATCAAATATCCCCACCGGAAAAACTGATGGAAGATGTGCTCGATTTTGCTGAAATAGCTTGCCCAAAGACCTCCCATTGCCGTCAGTTGTGTTCTAAAAGCCATTTCCGCCGGTGCGTATAAAGGTATCGATGAAGGACTCGCGGTTGAAACGGAAGGGTCGGCGGTCGTCAGTCAATCAGCAGACTGTATTGAAGGATTTACCGCCTTTCTGGAAAAGAGAAATCCCGTGTTTACGGGCCAATAGAATAATTATCCATTTCTTGGATTTTGCTACCAGTTGTAGATTTTTCCTTGACTCGTATGGGTGCGTCTCTATAATCTTTGCCGGGAAAAGCAGTTTCTTGTCGACATGCTTGAAACCCAACGGGCATCGAAGATACTTTTCAGCCGGATTAGGCCAGCCATTGATTATCGGTTTCAATCATTAAAAAAAGGAGATGAAAAATGACAACAAGCGACGTATTCGAAAAAAAGCCCCTTTGGTTGCTAATAGAGGAAAATATCCTTGCAATCGATTCAAAGGATCTCGCCGGGGAAAAACTGGAGCCATCAATTCAACGGATTGCAGGTGAACTTGACAATGCCGGTTACAATGTTTCGCGTCACGGAGGAAATTTACTTAAATTGAGATGGGCGGTCGATAAAGCGAAAAAGGTCGGACATCCCCTGTTGAAGGATTTCAACACTGCGATCGCGGCCTTTACACTGGAGGACTTGGCTGACCCTTATAGAGCTACCAGTAAGCTTCTTGACGACATCGCAGAGACGTGGCCGGAACTCAGAGACTCCGAAGTCAGAGCAGATGTAATTCAGATTGTCGAGAAGACAAAGCTCGACCTGCTGATCGCCAAGGCAAAAGGCCTGTCAGGCGATGCAGGTATCCGATTACTCATTAAAGAACAGGTGGCTTCCCAGGTCATCACCCGTGCCCTGGAGATTTCCGATGAGAAATTGAAACAGGTGAGGGCTGAGATAAAGAAAGAGCTTGCAGAAAGGGAAAGAGTAGCAACCCTGCTTGAGGCGGTAGCGGGCAAATCCGATGAAGAAAAGGTCAGACACCTATTTGAGAAAAACGTCTCTGTAGAATTGATTATTGAGATGGCCAAAATTGACCAGGGCGTAATCGATGCCGCCAAACAGGCCATGGAAGAAGAGCTAAAGGAAAAACAAAGGCTGGCAGAAGAGGAAGCCGCACGGAAAAAGGCAGAGGCAGCAGGGCCGGCCTTGGAAGATATACCTTCGGATGAGTTGATCGGTTACATTGAATCCATTCGCGAGATTATGGAATTCAGCGAGGAAGAGAAAGAAATCAGGATTATGTGCGAGCAGAGTTCCATCCCAAAAAGTCTTGTGGATATTGCCGTTTCCGAGCCTGACAAACTGGATGAACTTGAAAAAAAGGTATGAGAAAACGTCATCATACAACAGGGTAAACCCGATGGATGCATTTCCTTGCCGATTAGGCATGCAGGGTCACTGCTTTCATTTCTATTGACTTTCCGGCTTCAAATTTGATACCTGTCCAGCGTTGCTTTATAGAATAACAAGACCAGAGATGTTTTCATGTCTTTCCATTACCGGCAACGACCCCGGCAACAATTTAAAATTGAAGAAAGATCTTATGAAATACGATGCGATTCTGGTCGCGGGAGAGAGTAAAGGCAGTTACACTGTCTGCAACCAGTACAAGGCTTTGCTCAAACTGAACGATCGGTATTGTATTGAATACGTGATTGAAGCTCTCCAGAAAGCATCTTCCATCGGGGATATCTATATCGTCGGGCTCAGGAAAAGACTGATGGAGGCCCTGGCAAAAACCCGGATCGATTTGAACCAACCCAAGAAAATCCATATCCTCGAACAAAAATCCAATTTACTGGAGAATGTCTGGCATGCTTTTCTGGAATCACTGCCGCCGTTGAATGGCCGCAAAGATACAGAAATTGCGGCCTTCGTCAACAAGGCCGTTTTGGTGGTACCCTGTGATTCACCCTTGATCACAACCCATGAAGTGGAGCACTTTATCACGAATTGCGATTTGGAGCGCCATGACTATATTCTTGGCTTGACCCCTGAAAAAAGCATGCAATATTTTTATCCCACAGGCCACAGGCCCGGAATAAAAATGGCCTATCTGCACATGCGGGAAAAGAACTATCGGATCAACAATCTGCACATGGTTCGACCGGCAAGGGTCGAGCATCGAGTCCATATCAACAAGATGTATGAATACCGCTACCAGAAACAAGTCTTCAATATGATCCTGTTGGCCATCTATCTCCTCCGGTTTCAAAAACTTAAGAATTTCACGCTTCTCCTGGGTCTGCAATTCTCCCTCATGTCAGCCAAGCTCGGCCTGCCACGCATCACGGCCATATTCAAACGCTGGGTTCCCAGGAAGGATCTGGAAAAGGCGATATCGCACATCTTGAATACGCGCTTTGCAAGTCAGGAAATTCAGCTTCCTGGAGCGGCCCTGGATATTGACAACGATGAGAACTATGAGATCCTGAAAAGCGAATTTGAGCGTTGGCGCTCATACCTGGCCGATTTGAACCGCAACAGCGAGCGCATTCCCCGTGGCTTGTCGGGGTGAATGGAAAACACCGGAATACACACCCTTAATCAGGGGTTATCTCCCTCCAGGGCTTCCATGTCGAGAAGCGTCGAATCGATATTCCCTTGATCGCCTGCCTCATACAACTGCACAAGACTCTGGGCTATTCTGCGACTGAAAAAATCCAATTCACCCCGTGCCGATGGTGCCAGCGGAATCAACGATTGCCGGGCCAGCATATCGGCATAATTGATCAGTTTTTTCCCGAATACGATATAAAAATTGTAATTGTAAGGTCCGGGAGCCGATGAATCCGTGGGGTCTTCCAGCCAGTCAGACAGTTCCTGAATCGGTTCTATAAATGCCCCCCCGAGACGATCGAGAACCTGTGCCGCTTCCTGTGGATATATACCGGCACCCATGGCAGACATGGTCTGCTGCAAGGCATCGCTTATGGCCGATTCCCTGGCAAATGGTTCTAAGTTGAATTTCAAGTCATAAAGCCCGTAGGAGGGATCCTCTTGGATCTGCTGTTGCCGGTATTGGACTTCGTCATGAAATAGCCGGACATCCCTGATCAACCGCTTGTACAGATTCAAGGCATTTTCTATTTCAAGAAAGATTTCCTGATTCTTTTCATCTTCGAAAATTAAATTTTGACTATCCACCACAGCAGGTTCGAGGGTACTCTCCAGGATACCCTGATATTGTGCCTGGTGGTATTCATCCCAGCGTTTTTTTTCTGCCAGCAACGCCCGATAAATCTGCTGGTTTAAAAAAGATTCATTACCCAAGCGCTCTAAATGATCCTGAGAATGGTTGATGCTTGATTGCCGGGGCTCCCTAACGGCTTCATTCAACATTGAAAATTGAATGGTCCGACCAACCAGTTCTTTTTTCAGGTGCTGGTTATGTTTTATCCAGCCTCTCGATCTCTTCTGTATGTTTTTCATTCTCGGTTTTGAGGGTTGCATTGGCTGTCAGCAGATCGGATCGAATATACGACCGTACCATTTCAACCAGGTCTCCTTTGCCCACAGAATACATAACGACCGCCAGTACAATCAGGCTGAAAATAGACCAAAAAGCAACCGTTCTAGATAAGCCTGCCATAATGAGCCCCCTGGTGAAACTGGATGATTAATCATAACCCGCCTGTCTATATGGGGTCAAGGGCTATGATCCACTTTTCCAAGTCCATGGACATGGCTATTCCAATGTGGTATGAGACCTTTCTTACTTAAACGGAAGCACCCTAGGTTATCTGTTTCAGGAGACTTATTGGCATGACAAAATGGTCAGCTATCTGGGCTTTGTCGATCCTTTTTTTCTGGGACATCTCTGTTGGTTGGTCCCTCGATTTGAACCTTCCGGAAACTGCCTACCAGGGAGATCTGGTGGTGGGCAGGTCTGAACCGACAGCCCAGGTCTGGGTAAAAGGAAACCGTCAGACAGTGGGACCCCAAGGGTATTTCGTTCTGCCGGTCCCGCGTGGTCAGAAAACGGATTTTCGGGTAACCGTGAAAACTGAGACCGAAACCCTGTCGCGCATCATCCGCATATTGGCCTACCCCTGGCGTACTCAGAATATCAAGGGCCTGCCCCAACAGTATGTCACGCCCCCTCCGGAACAGCAGAAAAGAGTCGTATCGGACAACAGACAAGGTCCAATCTGTGCGGGACGACCATCCTTACCCCGTCCCATTCTTCATCCGCAAAGGGTTTATCAAACCGGTCAACGGAACCGTGACCAGTCCCTTTGGCCTCAACAGGGTCTTGAACGGCAAGCCCAAAAACTTCCATTCAGGCATCGACATTGCAGCAACCCTTGGCCATCCTGTGCGTTGCCCGGCTGACGGAATTGTCAGGCTGGTTGATTTGGACATGTTTTTGATGGGAAAAACCCTGATAATCGATCACGGTCTGGGTGTCACCTCCATTTTTATTCACCTGGATGCCATAACGGTTCATACCGGAGACCTGGTCAGGCAAGGGGAAATCATTGCACACGTGGGAAAGACAGGCCGGGCAACAGGCCCGCATCTCCATTGGGGTGTCAGTGCCGGCCGGACACCTCTGGATCCCCTGCGGCTGATTAACCGTCAATTCCCTGATATAAAAATGAGGATCAAGGGTTCAAGGGTGATACAAGGGTTCGAGGGTAACTCACTATGGCATTGGTGCAAAAATGACGCGCGTAGCGCTAATACTCTGAAGGACTATTCGCACGAATCAAATGACGCCTAAATGCAAAAGTCACCCTCGAACCCTTCTTCTTGATCAACGTTGATAGCGTTGATCAAAAAACTAGCTTTCACAAAATAGCCTCACATGCTATATAACCCCCATGCCTGTATACGAATATGAACATATGGATCATCCCTGCGCCATGGGTCGGATATTTGAAGTTACCCAGTCTCTGAAAGAGCGCCCTCTCAGCAAATGCCCTCAATGCGGCCGACCCATAAAAAAACTGATCTCGCTGGTGGGCGTCAGTACGCCCAAGACCAACAGTGAACTCCGGGACCTGGGGTTTACAAAACTGGTCAAGCGCGATGACGGTATCTATGAAAATGTTACCGCCCGAAATGGGGATAGCCGGTATATGGAGCGGGGAAAGCCGGAGACAGTGCCGAATGTCGCTAAGATTACAACAGATTAGTCCCTTAACTGAAATATTTGTGTGCTTTGTGGTAAAAGAATAAAACAATCACGAAAACACGAAATTTGAAAAGCACGAAATTTTTGATGGTATTTTTCGTGGTTTCGACCTTTCGTGATTTCGTGATAACAAATCTTTTTCTTTTCCTGTTTATTCGAGTTGGGTTATTCTATTCAGATTCCTAAAACGTGAAGCATGTTAACATCATGTTATAGGCTATAAGCCGCTTACGGCTTATCTCAGGGAGAAACCCACTATGACCGATTTGACACGTCAGATCGAAAAAGTTGCCAACCTCCTCGCAGAGGCGGAACGCGTGCTGGTATTTACCGGTGCCGGTGTCAGCACGGAATCCGGAATTCCCGATTTCAGAGGGGCGGATGGTATCTGGCAGAAATACGATCCCGAAGATTTCACCATTCAGAAGTTCCTGTCCGACAAGCAGGTCAGGATAACACAGTGGAAAATGCTCTCCGGCGGCGATCTTTCCATGTCAAAGGCCCAGCCCAATCCAGCTCATTACGCCATCACCGAACTGGAAAACATGGGAAAACTCTATGGGGTTGTCACACAGAATGTGGACGGTCTCCATCAAAAAGCCGGTGTATCCCAGGAAAAGATATTTCAGCTCCACGGCGACCTCAGCCATGCCGTCTGTCTAGAGTGTGGACGCCGGTACCCCATGGACATGGTCGGCGAATGGTTAAGCCAGGGAATTGAAGATCCCGCATGCCGTTTATGCATGGGGATGCTGAAACCGGATGCCGTTCTGTTTGGAGAACAACTGCCCATAAAAGTTCTTATGGAGTCCGAACGCCGCTCCAGAAAATGCGATGTCTGCATGGTGCTGGGATCAACCTTGTCGGTATACCCGGCCTGTCTCATCCCCAAATATGCCGCTCAGGCAGGTGCGACGCTGGTCATCATCAACATAGGCCCCACCGAACTGGACTACCTGGCACATATCCGAATTGAAGGGAAAGCCGGTGACATCACCACGGAAATTATCCGTCGTGTCAAGGAAAGGCTGGAGGGAAAACATGATTGATCGCAGAAAACATTCCCGCGCAAACATCCACTGTCGTGTTTTTTTCGAATGCAGCGATGCTCATGACCAAAAAGTCTCACAGGACATGGGCATGGCCCTAGACATCAGCGAAAAAGGCATGCTCCTCGAAACCAGCTCCCCGATTCACGCATCCACCATCAAGGTGATGGTGCCGGTCAAGGAAGGGGATGCCATGGAAGTCATGGGAAATATCATATACTCCATACCCATGCCTGACAATCGCTATCGTACCGGCATTATCTTCCATAAACCGGGAGATGGCATGGATAGGTTGGTTAAAGCACTTAGCGATAAGCCATAAGCTGTAAGCACTGTAAGCAGAGAAGCCGCTTAGCAGCTTACATGCTTATTGCTTATTGCTTACAGCTTTATTCAGCCAATACCATAAGAGCAGGCGCCAGGAAATAGTCCGCAAGAAGAGCCAGAACGATGGTGATCCCCGTTAGAAATCCAAAGTTGAAAATATTTTTCATGTCGGCAAACATAAAGATGAAAAAACCGATGGATAGAACAACCGTCGTCACCAGCATGGCTCTGCCGGTGGTATGAAGTGTTTCCTGAACAGCCCAGACAGGATCCCCTTTCTCCTCGTAGTATCGCCTGAAGTTGTGCATGAAATGGATGGTATCGTCCACGGCCAGGCCGATGGCAATGCTCCCCACCATCATCGTGAACGCATCCATAGGAAATGACAGCGCTCCCATAAGGCCCAGCATGATAAGAATGGGTGTGATGTTCGGGATCATGCTCAGGAGTCCGATGCGGAGACGTCCGATCAGCAGTATCATCAACAGGGTAATGATGACAATTGCGTTGACATAGCTCATGGCCATGCTGACCATAACATTCGAGACTGTTCTGAACAGCAACGGCATCATGCCGGTAATCTGAAGGGTGACGTCAGGAAATGTTTCATCAAAATAGCGGCCGACATCCCTCATGAGCCGCTGATATTTGAGCGCATCCGTAAAAGGTGCCTTCACCGTAAATCTTGCCATGGAAAACTGGCTGTCCACCATGTCTTCGAGATCATCCGACCCGCTGTTTTCAAACAGAAGAAATTCCTGGGCGATGACATCACGGTTCTGCGGTATACGGTAATAGGCTGTCTGGTTTTCATTCAAGGCCTGGTTGATCTCTTTCAGGATTGCCGTCAAAGACCAGGCCTTTCCGGCAAACACTTCCCCATAATCAAGGGTTTCAATGTGGGCGGCCGCCTTTTCCAACCGGTTGAGAATCAGAGGATCATACAGACCATTTTCCTTGCCGGTATCGATGATAATCTCCAGGTTGACGGTTCCACGCATTTTCCGGTCAATCTGTTCCGTAGCCATTCGGACAACATTGTTCTCCGGGAACCAGCGCAAAACATCGTGACTGAATCGTATCCTGAATATCATGGGAATCGACATTGCTATAATCAGGGATGCGACCACCAGGATAAAAACCGGTCTTTGGGTTGAAAAACGGGCGACCCATTGCATGCTCCGGTCCATGGCCGTCAATTCATTCCCGCTGGTACGAGGTCGGCGTTGTTTCAAGGGCAGAACCGCCAGCAGGGCCGGCAGCAACACCAGTGTGTAGACAAGGGCGATCATGATCCCGAAGCTTGCATACAACCCGATATCCGCAATCGGGGCGATTCGGGAAGTGGAAAAGGAGAGCAGGCCTGCAGCTGTGGTAATGTGTGTCATGACACATGCCAGCCCGGAGTGACCAAGGGCATAGGCGATGGAAGCCTCTTTGTCGCCCGTTGACTGAAACCGGTGAAAAAAGATGGCCAGGATGTGCACAGACGCCCCCACACAAACAGCCAGCAGAAACGATGGCAGAATCTGGGTTGGGAGCTTGATGGGTGTCCCAAAGAAAGCCATCAGACCGAGAGTCGACAGGAGGGAACAGACAACGACAACCAATGGCAGGACAACACCCGATATCCGGCGAAACATCACAAATAGAAAAACAGCAATGGTCAGCACCGCCAGCATCACGAATTTCCGCATATCCCGCATCATAGAAGCTTTGAGGCTGTGGGTGACGGCGGGTGACCCGGCAAGATAAATCCTGGTGTCATCCCGGGCATGCTTCGCTAAGACGGACTGGATGGCAATGATGATAGCGCTGTTTTCTTCATTGCTCAAATAGGCTCTGGCGGCGGGTTGTGGGTCCGTGATCCCCATATCATCACCACCCTCCTCAAATCCTGCCAGCACATCCGTTTTATTCCCAATACTCGAATAGTTCTGCGTCTTGATGACCATGGCGGTGATGCTGCCGTCTTCTGAAATGAGAAGATTTTTATACATGGGATTGCTGACGACGCGCTGTTTGAGCGAAGCCATAGCTGTTGCGTCCGTCGGAAATGTCTCCAGCAGGTCCTCGACAATGAGTTCGTCGGCATTACCCCTGGTATTACGGGCATTGATCATGCTGGTGACATCGTCGAGATAGGGAACGTTTTCCTCGATATCCTCGTGCAGGGCTTTCAGCCACGTGAAGAAATCCGTATTGAATATCTGCGGTGGTTCCATGGCGATGATGACCACCTCGTCACGACCGAATTGATCGCGGAAAGCGTTGTACATCAGCAGAGAGGGATCTTTTTTATGTAGAAATCCCTCGGTTGAAAAATCGAGGGTAATCTTGGGAACCTGTGATATAAAAGCCGCCACGATCACCACCATACATAAAATTGATTTGAGTCGATGCCTGAAAATCGTGTGCGCCAGTGCTTCTAATCTATTTTCCAGTCGTTTTCTGATGCCTGCCATGTTCAGCTGTTCCCCTTTGTTTCGGTTATCTCATCAAGGAGTTTCTTATCATAAAACATCTTCTATACAAGGGGAAATAGCTTCAGGGCCGAGGGGAGTACAAGGGGTGGAGGGGGGAAACTTTGGGTCTGAGGGGGATACAAGGGATGGATTTAGCCAAAATCCGTCAAAAAGAAACATATCACAAAAAAATTGAGACGAGCACACGTTTACACTGATTCCAGAAGTCCGTCTGCAGTGACAGTTATATCCACAGCCCTCCGAGCAGGCAATCAATAGCATCGTGCCCAGCATAATGAGAATATTACCACCTAAGCAGTTGTACAGATACCATCATTTGTGGCTGTCAGGTCAAGTACATCTTGCGAAATATTTTTGTCAAACTATCTTCATGTTTTGACAAAAAACTCAATAAACATCTACCCTTCAACCCGCAATCGCCCATTCAAGGGAGGGCGAGTGCGTTGAATGTGGGCTAAAACGGCATCTCAAAGCCCCTCTCACCATGCAGGGAATTGTCGAGACCTTGAATTTCACTTTCTTTGTCCACGCGGAGTCCTCCGGTGACAAAACGGGTAACCATGACAACAATGAGGGTGGCAATCGCGGAATAGACCGCCGTTCCAACGATGGAAAGAAACTGGATCCAGACCTGTTTCGGGTTGCCGTACAAAAGTCCCTTGGCCCCTTCCGTAATCGCAGGGTTGGCAAAGATGCCCGTTGCCAGAGCACCCCAGATACCACAGATACCATGAACGCCAAATGCATCCAGGGAATCATCATAACCAATTTTGCCTTTGAGCATGCTGACACTGAAAAACCCGATCACACCCGCAACCAGCCCGATAACCAGGGAGGCCTGAAGATTGACAAAACCCGCACCCGGGGTAATGGCCACAAGCCCGGCAACCGCGCCGGATGCAATGCCCAGCACAGTGGGTTTACGGTTCACGGCCCACTCCGTAAACATCCACGCGAGCGCTGCCGTTGATGCGGATGTGTTGGTAACCAGAAAAGCGGAACCGGCTACACCGTCTGCGGCCAACTCGCTCCCGGCATTGAACCCGAACCAGCCGAACCAGAGAAGTGCCGCACCCAGGCTCGTCAAGGTAATACTGGACGGAAACATGGCTTCCTTACCATAACCGATCCGCTTCCCCACCACCAGGGCCAGAACAAGACCGGCAACACCGGCATTGATATGAACAACTGTTCCCCCTGCAAAATCGAGTGCACCCATGGAACCCATCCAACCGCCCCCCCAGGCCCAATGGGCAATGGGAGAGTATACAAAGGTCAACCATAGAATGGTGAAAACGATCCAGGCCGAAAACTTCATCCTATCGACGATGGCCCCCAGCACCAGGGCGACGGTGATCCCGGCAAAGGTCATCTGAAACAGGATAAACACGAATGTCGGGATGGTCCCTGTAACAGAGTTGACGCCGATCCCCGTTAGAAAAAAGTGGTTCAGTCCGCCAATGAGACCGGCCTTTGACGGCCCAAAGGCCAGGGTATACCCCCACATCATCCAGACCACGCTTGCCAGGCAGTAAGACACAAATGTCATGGCAAGTGTGTTCAGCAGGTTTTTATAACGGGACATGCCGCCGTAAAACAAGGCCAGCCCTGCCGGTGTCATCATCATCACCAATGCCGTTGAAACGATGAGCCAGGCTGTATCGCCGGTATCGATGGTACCATCCGTTGCCAGGGCGGAAGCGGTCATACAGAAAAACAGTCCCAATGTTCCAGATATCATTTTAAATTTCATCAAACTCAACCTCCTCAAATTGAAAGATATGGTAATGAGTAGGATGAATAGCAATTCATATGCCATGGTTTCATTAAAAGACAATGATCTTTTCATCTATTTGTTTTCATTTATTATTTTATATAAATGGCGGAAATCGAGCGATAACAGAGGCTCTATAGGCAGGATTATTTTTTACAATTTTGTACTGATTATATCCATAAATTACATTTATGTTATTTGTTGGGGCGCTGTTGGAAGAGGTGCTCTCGTGCCACCTCACAGAGTGTTCAAGGCGATACGAACAAGAGCACAAAAAAATACCCGGCAGAATGTCACTGGGTCGGGTGGTGATATTCTGCCGGGCTATGGATTATTGGGTGCTATCCTTTTTTCTGTTCAAACGCCTTCATGAAATCACAGAGTGCCTGGACCGCCGCCAGGGGTGTTGGGTTGTATATGGATGCCCGGCACCCGCCCACAGACCGATGCCCTTTCAGTCCGCCAAGCCGGTTTTCAAGGGCCTCTGCGACAAAGGCCTTTTCCAGGTCCTCGTCGGGAAGACGAAAGGTCACGTTCATCATGGAACGACTGTCCAGCGCTGCCGTCCCGCGGTAAAACGCACTTTCATCGATGGTCTTGTACAACAAGGCGGCCTTTTCCCGGTTGGTTTGCGCCATTTTTTCGAGTCCGCCAACGGTCTCTTCGATCCACTTCAGGACCAGCTGCACCGTATAAATGGCAAAACAGGGGGGGGTGTTGAACATGGAATTCTTTGCTGCGAAGGTCGAATATCTCAAGATGGTGGGTATGGATTCCGGTACCATTTTAAGGAAATCATCCCGTATAACAACAACGCAGACACCGGCAGGACCCATGTTTTTCTGAGCGCCCGCATAAAACATGCCGAATTTACGGGCATCGAAGGAACGGCTGAGAATGTCGGATGACATGTCCGCAATCAGCGGCACACCGCCGGTATCCGGGAATTCCGCCCACTGGGTCCCTTTGATGGTATTATTGGAGGTAATATGCGCGTACACAGCTTCCGGGTTAAAAGAAATGTCCTTGGGAATATAGGAGAAGTTCTTGTCCTCTGAAGAGGCCACCACATGGATGGGCTTGCCCTGAATCTCGGCCTCCTTGATGGCCTTGGTGGACCAGGTACCGGTATTGACATAATCGGCGGTGCCCCCATCGGCCAGAAAATTCATGGGCACCATGCAGAATTGCTGACTGGCCCCCCCTTGCAGGAAGAGCACATGAAAGGTTTCGTCCAGGCTCAAGAGACGCTTGATCCGCTCCACCGCATCATTGATGACATCATCGAACCATTTTGACCGGTGACTCACTTCGGTAATGGACATACCCGATCCCTGAAAATCCAGAAAAGAAGCCTGTATTTCCTCCAGCACGCTGAGCGGCAACGCTGCAGGCCCTGCGTTGAAATTGTAAATTCTGTTTGACATGCGTGTTTCCTCCATTCTTTGCAGCCGGTATACGGCTTTAGTGTTTCTTAATAGACGATTTCTTATTAGCACAGAATTGAAGCGATATGTCAATAAAATCGTGTTCCCAGGTTGTGATTTTCAACTTGATACTGAGAGATATTGACAAACGCGCCGGTTTCAACATAAGGATAGCACCATAAATTTTCATGCGCAAAAATCCCCGACAAAGTATGAAAAAATAGTGATAAGGACAAAACCGACATGAAAACCTACTCCTACCCATCCCCGGCGGCCGAAAAAAGACTTGCAGCGATTGAAAACAGAACCATCGGGTTCAAAAAAAAGGACATCACTGCGGTCAACCGTATTATCGAAAATATAAGAAAAAATGGGGATGCTGCCCTTATCCGTTACACCCATCAATTCGATTCCACGGCCGTGACGGCGTCCTCGATCCAGGTAAGCCCACAGGAAATCGAGGCTGCCGTAAAAATAATTGATTCATCCTTTCTAAAAGCCCTCAATCGCGCGACAAAACAAATCAAGGCCTTCCATCGGAAACAACTTCAAAAATCTTGGATCAGCACGGATCGCGAGGGTATTCTTCTGGGACAGTTAATCAATCCCGTCGATGCTGCAGGCATTTATGTACCCGGTGGCAGGGAAGGCAAAACACCCCTTGTTTCGACGGTGTTGATGTGCGCCATCCCCGCGGTGCTGGCAGGTGTAAATAGGATATCCATGGTAACCCCGCCCATGAAAAATGGTGCGGTCAACCCGCATCTGCTGGTGGCGGCAAAAAAGGCCGGGGTAAAGGATATTTACAAGGCGGGCAGTGCCTGGGCCATTGCCGCTCTGGCCTATGGCACGGAAACCATACCCAGGGCCGACGTCATTGTCGGTCCCGGCAATATCTACGTAACTCTCGCAAAAAAACTGGTTTCAGGAGATGTAGGTATCGATATGCTGGCAGGTCCCAGCGAAATCCTGATCGTGGCCGATGACAGCGCCGTGCCGGCCTATATCGCCGCAGACCTTCTGTCCCAGGCGGAACACGATCCATTATCATCTTCGATCCTGGTAACGACATCTTCAGATATCGCCAAGCACGTTACCATGGCGCTGGAAGAACAGTTGAAACCCCTGCAGAGAAAAGACATTGCCGTGGCGGCCCTCAAGAAATACGGGGCAATCCTGGTGGTCTTGGACATCACCACGGCCATCCGTATCGCCAACCGGGTTGCCCCCGAACACCTCGAACTTCAAATCCGAGACCCGTTCAGCATCATCGGAAACATCCGCCATGCCGGTGCTGTTTTCGTTGGCAACCATACACCGGAACCCGTGGGTGACTATATTGCCGGACCGAATCACGTACTCCCCACGGCCGGAACCGCACGTTATGCGTCCGCCCTTTCCGTCAACCATTTTGTCAAGAAGACCAGCCTTATCCACTACGCCGAGGCACCCTTTAAAAAAGAGGCCCGAGACATCATGCGGCTGGCAGAGGTGGAAGGTCTCGACGCGCACGTCAACTCGGTGAAGATTAGGCTATTAGACTGATAGGCTATCAGGCTGTAGACTGTAGACTGTTAGTCCCTTAACTGTAATATTTGTATGCTTAGTGGCAAAAAAACAAAGGAATCACGAAAACACGAAATCTGAAAAACACGAAATTTTTAATGATCTTTTTCGTGGTTTCGACCTTTCGTGGTTTCGTGATAAAAAATCTTTTTCTTTTTCGGTTTACCCGGTTTGGGTGTTGTGCAAAAACTAACGTATTCTCGCCCAGGCGCTTCACCTACAGCCTACAGTCTAACAGCCTATCTACCTGAGCAGCTATACCGCTACAACCCCTACCCGGTAACACCTCAGGCACCGCTTGGCTTCGGCAATGGCTTCGGGCGTTGAAAAACCCTTTTCCACCTCATCAAAGGTCGTCTTGCGTGTTTCCGGCGGCAGCATCTCAAGGTGCTTCCGGCTGGTCTTGCCGATGTCACCCAGCACCTCTTCCCGGTCGTATACCCTAACATCCTTGTAAAACTGGTGAAAACAGTCCTCACGGGTGTATTCCAGGGGCCGGCCGTTGATAAGGTGGTCGATGCTCTGGGCGGCTTTCCTACCGCCCGCACAGGCTGTTATCAAGGCACCCGGCCCGGTCTCACAATCCCCGGCGGAAAAAAACTTGGGCCGGGAGGTCTGCTTGGTGACATCATCCACGATAAAGGTCTTCCATGCTGTTGTCTCGATCCCCTCCATTCCTTCCAGAAGAGACAGGTCCACGCGCTGGCCGATGGCCGGCACAACCGTATCACAATCGAATATAAATTCGGACCCCTCGATGGGAACCGGTCTCCGGCGGCCACTCTTGTCGGGTTCGCCCAGTTTCAAGCGGATGCATTCGAGTCCGACCACCCGTCCATCCTCGGCAATAACACGGACCGGCGTGGTCAAAAAGTGGAATTCAACCTTCTCTTCTTCGGCATCCCGGATTTCCACTTCATCGGCCGGCATCTCGTTGCGGGTTCTGCGGTAGACCAGGTTAACATCCTCCTTATGGATCCTGAACGCACTTCGCACACAGTCAATGGCAACATTTCCGCCGCCGATCACGACAACCCTGCGCCCCTCAGGATAGGGATCTCGTCCTTCGTTGATATCCAGGAGATATTTGACACCAGGGATAAACCCTTTGTACCCTTTTTCTTCCCCCTCGACCCGCATGGGCGAGTTGTCCTGTGCCCCGATTCCGATAAATACCGCATCGAAATCGTTTTCCAGCTTCTCAAGGGTGATGTCCTTTCCAATGGTGGTGTTGTAGTGAATGGTAACCCCCAATTTCTGGACCTGCTCCACTTCTGAACGTAAAACAGCCCGCGGGAGCCGGTAGTCGGGTATGCCCACTGCCGACATACCGCCGGGCTCAGACAGGTGTTCATATATGGTGACGGCATGCCCCTTCAGAGCTAGATGATAGGCACAGGTAACACCTGCCGGTCCGGCACCGACAATGGCAACCTTGCCTGTCTTCGAAGACGGGACGATCTCATAGGCGGGTTCCTTGCGTTTGGCCAATTCCTGATCCGCTACGAACCGTTTAAGATATTTTATGGATACAGACTCGTCCAGGTTGGCTCTGCGACAATTTTCCTCACATGGGCGTACACAGACACGTCCGACAATTCCCGGAATAGGCAGACGCGTACGGATGATATCCAGTGAATCCTGAAACCGGCCCTCCTTGATACATTCGACATAGCGGGGAATGTCCAGGTGAATGGGGCAGGCTTCCATACAAGGCGCCGTGACGCTGGCATGATATTGGCCGGGCGTCAGGGTTCTCTTTGCGCCAACCAGCTCCGCAAACTGCTCCGGGAAGTAGCTCAAGGCCTGCAGAATCGGCAGGGGACCGGTCTTCCCGATACCGCACTTGGCTGTACAATGGACCGTCTCGGCGATGTCTCTCAGGTAGACGATGTCTGATGGTCTGCCCTGGCCTTTACAGATAGCCTCCAGTGTTTTTGCCATGACGGTTGTTCCGGTCTGGCACGGGATGCACTTTCCGCAGGACTGATTGCGGACGGCCTCCATGTAGGCCCGGCAGAGGTCCACCACATGAACATCTTCTGAACGAAGAACAAAACCATCCCAGCCCATAAAGGCCTTGATCGGTTCTGTTTCATTCAGTTTTTCAGGCCATCGAATTTCCTGGTGTGCGTTGGAATCCGTTTTTGAGCCGTCACGATTGTCGACGACCTGACCTTCCCAGGAACTGAACAGGATATCTTTCATGGAACCTCACCCAAGTTTTAGTGGTTAAAAATTTTTAGTTCTATTCCGTATTAGCTTTAAGCAATAAGCAGCTTATTGCTTAAAGCCTAACGCTTACAGCTATCTCTTCACGAATGCCCATACAATTCGATTTGCACAATAATGTCAAGCATCTT
>CAWKCS010000020.1:0-186813 GCA_963848165.1 uncultured delta proteobacterium
CTTGACCCTCGGGGCAGTATATGATTAAAGTGAGTCCATCTGGCATTAAGATCCATATATTGAAGAAATCTTTTGGAGAACCGATAATCAATGGATAAAATTATCGTTAAAGGCGGCCGACGCCTGGAGGGCGAGGTCATGGTCAGCGGCGCTAAAAATGCTGCCCTGCCGATTCTGGTGTCCGCCCTCCTGACGGATGGATGGAATACTTTCAGCAATGTGCCGGAACTCATGGATATTGAAAGTACCAAGAAGTTGTTGTCTACGCTTGGTGCCCAGGTAACCGCTGAAAACGGCACTGTTCGCATCAACGCCAGCGGACTCAACAGTCATGAAGCACCGTACGATCTGGTTCGAAAGATGCGGGCCTCCATACTGGTTCTGGGACCCTTGCTGGCCAGGCTTAAAAAGGCGCGGGTATCGCTGCCGGGCGGATGCGCCATTGGCGCGCGGCCCATCAACCTTCATCTGAAAGGGTTGGCCAGTCTCGGGGCAAAAATCGACCTCAGGCACGGATACGTGGAGGCGTCTGCATCCCGTCTGGTGGGTAGTGATATTTATTTCGACATTCCCACCGTAACAGGTACGGAAAATCTGATGATGGCGGCTGCTTTGGCGGAAGGTAAAACCATTTTGCGGAATGCGGCCTGTGAGCCGGAGGTGGTTGCCCTGGCGGACGTTCTGAACCGGATGGGTGCTCGATATCCGGGATGCCGGCACCACCGTGATGACCATTCATGGTGTACCTTTTCTCAGTCCGGTATCCACAGCGATTATACCGGACCGCGTCGAAGCGGGTACGCTGATGACCGCCGCTGCACTGACCCGCGGCGTGGTCAATATATCAGGGTGCGAACCGAATCATCTCCAGGCAGTCATCCATAAACTAAGACTTGCCGGCGCTGTTATCGATATTGATGGATCCAGCATCCGGGTTTCAGGACCGAAAGAAATCGCGAGCGTCGATCTCAAAACACAGGTATATCCGGGATTTCCTACGGACATGCAGGCTCAGTTCATGGTTTTGATGTCTGTGGCCGGGGGATTGAGCATTGTTTCAGAAACCATATTCGAAAATCGTTTTATGCATGTCAGTGAACTCAAACGGATGGGGGCGGACATTACCGTCTCCGGCAATACCGCTCTGATTAAAGGGGTGTCGGCTCTTTCCGGCGCACCGGTAATGGCATCGGACCTCCGGGCCAGTGCATCTCTGGTTTTGGCCGGACTCGTGGCAAAGGGGACCACCGAGATCAACCGCGTGTATCATCTGGATCGTGGATACGAGGCACTCGACCGGAAATTGACCAGTCTGGGAGCGGTGATAAAGCGGGTACGCGTTTAGACATGCGGGCGACATTTGTCCTGCGGACGATATTTAGCCTTCGGCTGTAATTTATTGTCATTTGCCCTTCGGGCGTCATTTGCGCTTCGCACGATATTTATCTTTCAGATGTAATTTATTGTCATTTGCCCTATCGGGCGTTATTCATTGTTGCCCATGGCCATTAGCTCTTGGCTCTTAGCCGAACCTAAAACATAACACCTAAAACCTAAAACACGATCTGTTTCCCCTCGGACCCTGGTACCCTATGTTTCAACCCATCTACCGCCCCATCATCTGGCTGACGATTTCGATAATTGTCGGAATTCTTGCAGGAGAAGCCTTCCCAGGTTATGGCCAATGGGTTTTTTTATCGTCTGTGGCAGTCGGCCTGGCGCTGTTGATTTGCCTAAAGCGGAAAATACCGGCCTTGTTGCTACCGCTCTTTTTCTTTGCCGGTATCGGTTACCTTTCTATCCAACCCTGGGTTGCGCCGCGCTTCCCGGATCATCACATTCGGCATTTTGTTGATTCCAAGGCGCGTAAAATTACCGGTACCATTCTGGATGAGCCTGTTTATAACCGCAACAGAACCCGGTTTGTTATGGAGGTCCTTTCGATTGTGCAAGACGGGAATCCTGTCCCTGCCTGTGGGCGGCTGCGTGTTACGGTATCCAATGGCCCCATTTCCCTGTCAAGGGGAGACAATGTCTCTTTTTTCGGTCGCCTGCGCTCCATTCGAAATTTCAACAACCCCGGTGGTTTCGATTACGAGCGCTACATGGCCTTTCAGCATATCTGGGCCCGCAGCTATGTTGTTGCAGAAAAACTATCCGTCCAGTCAAGAGGAAATATATCAGGCCGGGGGGTTGTTTTCGATGAACGCCGGACCAGGATATCTGAAATGATCGATGGCCTTGGGGGCGAAGCATCGGGAAACGCACAACATGTCAAGGCGGTGTCCAAGGCGCTATTGATCGGAGATCGGAAAGAGATTCCAAGCACCTTACGGGAAAAATTCAATCGTGCCGGTGTGGGACATCTGCTTGCCATATCGGGACTTCACATCGGCATCGTGGCCACCGTGACGTTTGCAATCTTTCGCTGGATTGTAGCGTGGCTTTCACCTGTTTTATGGGCAGGCTGGACCAGAAGAACCGCCGCCATCCTGACGTTTGTGCCGGTACTGGCCTATGGTTTTCTGGCGGGAATGTCCCCTTCGACCCAACGGGCGGTTATCATGGTGAGTGTTTTTCTGCTGACGCTTCTCTTTGACAGGGATCAGGACCTGATCAACACCATTTGTATGGCCGGCATGCTGATTCTCATCATCAACCCGCCTTCTTTGTTTTCCATATCGTTTCAACTCTCTTTCACGGCCGTGATCGTTATCGTTTTGGGCATGTCATTGATGCAGCCTATTCTGCAAAAACCGAAAGGCATCAAGGCCGCTCTGGTTACCAAAGGTGTGGCCTTTATGACCGTCACTCTTCTTGCCACAGTTGGTACGGCACCGCTGGTTATGGCCTATTTCAATCAGGTTTCTCTCATTGGCATTGTTGTGAATGTCGTTGCCATACCCCTGGTGGGGTTTTTAGCCGTTCCCCTGGGATTGATGGCTGTTTTTATTCAGCTGTTCAGTACGGATGTTGCGTCGGCATGTCTCCAGTTAAGTCACTGGTTTCTTGGGAAAGCGATTCTGGTCATCGATTTTTTTTCCGGATTGCCTTTTGCCGCCCTGGAAACCATCACACCCAGCCTCGTTGAAATTAGCCTTTTTTATCTGATGCTAGTGGGTGTTTTCAACTGGTTTTCCGCAAAGTATCAGGAAAAACCGTCCATTCTGTCGGTTGAGCTGAGACAAGGCATTGCCTATGGGATGATCCTTTTTGCTGCTTTTGGAGGGGTCCTGGATGCCGGTTACTGGATCCATCAGCGATTCTGGCACAAAGATCTTCGCATCATGATATTTGATGTGGGTCAGGGAAGTGCGATGCTTCTGGAGTTGCCCGGGGGACGCAACATCCTGATCGATGGGGGCGGCTTTGCGGACAATGCTGTTTTTGACACCGGTAAAAATATCATTGCTCCATATCTCCTGCGAAACAAGATCAAAACCATCCATACGATTTTTTTGTCACATCCCAACAGTGATCACTTAAATGGCTTGATATATATTGCCGGGCATTTTAATGTAAAGCAGGCCATCACTAATAATGAATCCTCCCCGACCATGGGGTATCGATTGTTTGTCGAGACGCTGAAAAAACACGGCATTGACGCGCCGGAATACCGGGCGCTGGAACGCACCACAACGGTGGCGGGTACGAAGATAGAAATTCTCTATCCCGCAGAAGACTTTTTAGAAAAAACCTTGCAAAAAAAGGGGCGAAACAAAAATGATAACTCCTTGGTGGTCAAGGTATCCTATGGTCAGCATGCATTTCTGTTTCCGGGTGATATCATGGCCAGGGGTGAAAAGGCGCTGGTTGCAGCTGCCGGAGAAAACCTGAAGAGTACGGTTCTGGTGTCACCCCACCACGGGAGTGATTCTTCGAGTACGCCCCTTTTGGTAGAACAGGTCGACCCGGAGATCGTCCTGGTATCCTGTGGCTGGATGAATCGGTTTAAGTTTCCTGATAGAGCTGTTTTGCAGCGCTATGAAGCCATGGGAGCCAAGGTCCTGCGAACCGACATCAATGGTGCCATACAGATATGGACCGATGGGCAGGAAATGAGCATCCGAACGGCTATAAGCAAGCACTAAACACCAACGACCAAACACAAAACACAAAAACATGAATTCAACTATTGAACAGATAGAGTCTTTGTTTTATCCCCGTTCGGTGGCCATCGTAGGCCTGCCCAGGGGACTGAAAACAGGCAAACTGTTTCTTCTGGCGCTTCAAGACCAGCAATTTCCCGGGGATATCTATCCGGTAAATCCGAATGTCCACGAGATTGACGGTCTCAAAACCTATCCCAGCATATCGGCCATTCCAGGACCCGTGGACCTGGCCATTGTGCTGGTCCCGAGTCAATATACGATGCCGGTTATCAAGGAATGTGTAGACAAGGGCGTCAAGGGCGCCATCCTGTTCACGGCGGGCTATAGTGAAACCCATACCCAGGAAGGCATCGATCTCGAAAAAAAGATTGTTGCGGTTGCCCGTTCAGGGGGAATGCGGATCATCGGTCCCAATGGTATGGGGTTTTACGTGCCCGGGTCCGGGTTATCTTTTTTCCCGGGTCTTTCCAGGAGATCGGGATGCGTGGGCATGATCTCCCACAGCGGGTCCCTGACCAATATTTTAGGGCGCATGGCATCAGAAAAGGGCGTTTATTTCAGCAAGGTGGTAAGTATTGGCAATGCCTGTGATCTTGCCGTAACCGACTTTCTGGATTACTTCAAGGCTGACCCGGAGACGGCTGTCATCGGGGGCTATATAGAGGGCATTCCCAATGGCCCGGATTTTTTAAACGCGCTTAAAAGCGCTTCTCTGAAAAAGCCGGTTATCCTCTGGAAGGTGGGCATGACACCGGAAGGTTCCCGGGCAGCGAGGTCTCATACCGGTGCATTGGCCGGCTCACGGCAAATTTGGCAGGCCGTGATCAGGCAGGGGGGAGCGGTTCTGGTTTCCGGGTTCGAGGCATATCTGGACGCACTTATGGTCTTTTCCCTTATGCCCTCACAGATCGGAGATCGGCTGGCTATTCTTTCCGGTCCGGGCGGGTTGGCCGTGTCTGCTTCCGAAGCCTGTGGAAATGAGGAGCTTAAACTGGCTGAATTATCATCTGAAACACAGAAAGCCTTGAAGGAGATGATTCCACCAACCGGCACGAGTTATAAAAACCCGGTGGATGTGGGGCTGATGGCCTCCCTGGATATCGATATCTATATCAATGCCGCCCGGGAAATTGCCAGAGACCCGGGTGTAGATGCCCTGGTGGTTATCGGTACCGGCCTGACGCCTGAAACAAACGAAACCTATACCTCGGGGCTCATCGAGGCCCAAAAGGAATCGGGCAAACCATTTCTGCTGGTAAAGATACCCGGCTTTGACAAGAAGCTGGCCCAGCGATTCTGCGAGTCGGGTCTTCCTTTTTTCGATTCGGCAGAGCGCGCCATGCGGGCCTATGCGTCCGTGAAACAATACCGGGACTGGCAGCAAAGGCAGGTGTCATAAGGGATACATTATCAACGTAAGTAAATAAATAAAGAACGTCCCCAAAATTGGGTAAAACGATGCGCATTATATCCGATGAAAAAAGAAAATCCATTGAATCTTTCCGTGAGTCATGTGTCATCGGGGAAAGCAAAATTTTTTAGTGATCTGGGCATGGACATGGTCATGGGTGATCGCCAAGGAGCATTCCTGGCGGATATGGACGGACAGAAGAAACTGTTTAACCTGCACTGCAACGGGGGTGTTTTCAACCTGGGCCATAGAAACCCCGAACTGATAAAACTTCTCATAGAGAGTCTGGCCACCTTCGATATCGGCAACCACCATCTCATGAGCAGGGTGCGGGCTCAGCTTGCAGAATTGATTGCAACGTTGATGCCGGGCGATTTAAACTATACGGTCTTCGGGGTCGGGGGCGGGGAGGCCGTTGACCTGGCCATCAAGGTTGCTCGAGCCTGGTCCGGTCGAAAAAAAATCGTTTCCGCCAGGGGTGGATATCACGGGCATACCGGTCTTGCCGTGGCAACCGGGGACAGAAAATACAGTGAACCGTTCGGCGTGTCGTCTGACGGTTTTGTTCAGGTTCCGTTCGGGGACCTTTCGGCTCTTGAAAGCGCCATGGGTGATGTTGCTGCCGTTATTCTCGAAACGATCCCCGCGACCCTTGGTATTGTCGTTCCGTCGCAGGATTATCTGCCGGCTGTCCGTGACTTGTGCAGCAAAAATGGCACCCTGCTTATCCTGGATGAGATTCAAACCGGACTGGGGCGAACCGGTAAGTTATGGGGGTTTGAAAATTTCGGTGTGATTCCGGACATGGTTGTTCTGGGCAAAGGTCTTTCCGGGGGATTGTATCCGATTGCGGCAACGGTAATGCGCACACCGCTCGAACAGGTGTTTCACGCCGACCCCTTCATCCATATATCGACATTCGGGGGCGCAGAACTGGGGTGTTGTATCGCAAAGCGTGTGATCGAGATTTCTGCGGAGCAGGCGTTTCTGGACAGGGTCAACAATCTTGCCCGGGTCTTTGCAAGGCACATCAAGGTGTTGCAAACGAAATACCCCGATTTTCTGGTGGGTTTCCGGCAGCTTGGCCTGATGATGGGCCTGGTTTTCGAGAATGAACTTGCAGGACCCCTGATGACGAAAACGGCCTATGAAAACGATCTGTTGATGATTTATGCCAACAACGACACCACTGTCTGCCAACTGTTGCCGCCGCTGATAATGGAAAAAGATCAGGTCGCCTGGGTAATGGAACGGCTGGACAGGTCAATCGCCGCTGCCCGGCAATTGTGCGGTGAAATAAATCCGAAGCAGCAGTACAGAATGAAGATCGATACAGACCTTTTATACCGTTTCGAGAAGGGCTTGAATCCCCAGCGGATAGAACAATCCAGGATTCCGGCCTCGATACTGGGGTATGGGGAGATATCCACCATTTTCAAGATCAAAGACGACAACCGGACCGCTTTCAAACGAATGCCGCTGTTTTCGAACAGGCAATCGGCTGAGGATTATGTCCTGCTTTACAGGGAGTATACCCAGCGGTTGGCAGAGGCCGGTTTGAACCTTCCGGACCATGATACCGTTATCGTCAGTATTCCCCGGCGGCCTGTGGTGGTATACATTGCACAGGAGCGGTTGCCTTCGGACCGGTTCGGGCACAATCTCATCCAAACCAGCGACCGTGACCGCTGTATGCAGCTGATTGAACAGATAGCGCTGGAAGTGTCAAAGGTATGGCGCTATAATGCCTTGTCCGCTCCGGACGTGGCGCTTGCTTTGGACGGCCAGATATCCAACTGGGTATGTTTGGAAGAGGAGGGCGCCTTTAAGATGATCTACATCGATACCAGCACACCGTTTCTCAGGAAAGAGGGTATCGAACAGCTGGACCCGGAGCCGCTCTTGAAAAGTGCGCCTTCTTTTTTGAGATGGATCCTGAGATGGCTGTTCCTTGATGATGTGATGAATCGCTATTACGATTCCAGGCAGGTCTTTATTGATATCGCCGCCAATCTGTACAAAGAGCAGCGAAGGGATCTGGTTCATGGGGCAATCGAAATTTTCAACCGGCATCTCACGGACGGAGAGACGCCCCTGGCGGTTTCGGAGGTTGAAAAATATTACCAGGAGGACAAGCGGATCTGGACACTGTTTCTTGCTTTCCGACGACTGGATTGCCGACTGAAAACGAGACTATTGCACAGACGATATGAATTCATCTTGCCCGGGAAGATTGCACGATAAATAAGATCGCGGAACGGTTTTATTCTTCGGGTAGGATTATTCACCTATGTGTGACACCTTTATAGCTATGCCATCGACCACCGCGGACGGGTCCGTCCTGTTCGGCAAGAACAGCGACCGGGAGCCCAATGAGGCCCAGGCGCTGGAATACCATGCGGGTGCTCATGCATTCTCCGGATACTCAGGTGACATGCACGTATATCAAAATTCCTCAGGTTGAATAAGACATATGCCGTCCTGATCTCCAGACCCTTCTGGATGTGGGGGGCCGAGATGGGGGCCAACGAGAAAGGTGTTGTCATTGGAAACGAGGCTGTCTTCACCCGCATGCCCATGGCAGGCGAGGGGAAGCTTACGGGTATGGATATCCTGCGGCTGGCACTGGAGCGTTCTGAAACGGCGGACAGAGCCCTGGAGATTATGGTTCAACTCCTGTCGGATCACGGCCAGGGTGGCATCTGTGGATATAAAAACCGCAAAATGGTTTATCATAATAGTTATATCATTGCAGATCCCGATAGCGCCTGGGTCCTGGAAACAGCGGGTCCCCTGTGGGCTGCCGCCAGGGTAAAGGAAAGCTACAGCATCAGTAACGGTTTGACCATCGGCGAGTCATTTGAAGAAAGTCACCCGGAACTCATAACGGTTGCCAAGAAACATGGCTGGCTCAAAAGGGGTGAGACATTTCATTTCGCACGCTGTTATTCAGACTGGCTTTTTACGACCTTTTCAGCCAGTCGTACGCGAAAGGGCAGATCGTCCCACCTGCTGAATCAGGCAAAAGGCACGCTGGCGCCGCGGGATGCCATGGGAATTCTTCGGGACCACGGCACCGCCATGTATCGACCGGGTGGGACACTTTGTTGCAGGACCGTCTCTGCGCCCATGCTGCCAACAGCCTTACCAGGGATTCGGCCCAGTCCACGGGATCTTTGATGGCTCATCTTACGCCGGGGCTTCAGACATACTGGGCCACAGGGACCTCCGCCCCCTGCACGGGCATCTTCAAACCCCTGTGGTTTAACGACCGTGTTCTGCCGGATATCGGCCCCGAACCTGACGGTACTTATGATCCCCGTTGCCTGTGGTGGTTTCATGAAGATCTTCACCGGGCGGTGCTGGAAGACTATGAACACAGAATGTCGTTTTTTCGTGAGGAACGGGATGCTCTGGAAGATCGGTTTCTCGCGACAGCCGCAGACCAACACCCTGAAAAGCAGTATGAATTTTCGGTGACGGCCTTTGCGGAGGCCAGGAATAAAACCGAGCAGTGGGTCAAGCGGGTAAGGGCTGCTGAAGTGCGAAACAGGGAAAACTGGGTGTACCGGCGTTACTGGAAAAAGCAGAACCAGCTTTTGATATCTACTGCAATGGCGAAGTGAGTCGCAAAGGCGGCCGCATTCCACCGTGGTGTTGTAAGTTGATGGAAGTGTTAGACTAAAGGATCGATAAAACCCATGCAGAGTCCTTTTTCGTTTGATGGCATGATTGTTTTTGGATGGTTGTCTTTTATGCTTCTGACCGGTGTCCTGTTGAGATCAAAGACGCCCTTGTTGCAGCGATTTCTTTTTCCCAGTTGTTTAAC
This sequence comes from uncultured delta proteobacterium, assembly GCA_963848165.1. Classification (GTDB taxonomy): domain Bacteria; phylum Desulfobacterota; class Desulfobacteria; order Desulfobacterales; family B30-G6; genus B30-G6. The sequence continues at coordinate 9,353 of CAWKCS010000020.1, forward strand.
CGGCGGCATGTTGGGTCTGGCTCTTATCCAGACCGGAATCATCCAAATCGACCCGGGCGCCCTAGAAACCTATGCCTACCATTTTTTTAACATCTCCTTTATTTCCGTGGGGCTGACTGCCGGAACATCCAGATTCGACCCAGCCGACACAAAACAGAGAGTACATCAGAGGCCCTGCCTGGATGGCCCTGATACAGGGATCCTGTTTCGGCTTGCAAGCATCCTTGGGCGGATTGCTCGTAATTGTTTTTGGACTTTTAGGCTATGAGCTATTTCCGACTTTCGGCTTTCTTGTACCACTGGGTTTCGAGGAAGGTCCGGGTCAGGCACTCTCTGTCGGTAAAGTCTGGGAAAGCTTTGGATTCGCTCACGCGGCAACCATCGGCCTGACATTTGCCGCCATGGGTTTCTTTTTTTCATTTTTTGTGGGGGTTCCTCTTGTCAACTGGGGGATCCGAAAGGGCTTTTCTGCAGCCGGCCCACGAGCTCTGACCAAAGAGGTGCTCACCGGTATTCTTCCCAAAGGTGGCCCTTCAGAATCTGCCGGCTCGTTGACGCTTCACTCGGGAAACATCGACACCCTTGCATTTCAGGCGGCTCTGGTTGGCCTGGTCTATATCATTTCGTATGGCCTTATTACATCTGCCGGCATGTTTCTACCGAGTGATGCCGCAAAAATATTATGGGGGTTTTTCTTTATCATCGGATTGGTGATCGCCATTTTTATCCGCCGGCTTATGACCAGCTGGGGTTGGGTGCATCTGATCGATCCCGGAATCCAGCGTCGCGTAACGGGGTGGGCAATTGATTTTCTGATTGTCTCCACGGTAGCGGCCATACAACTCACGGTTGTTTGGCGGTATATTCTACCTATTGGTGTGCTCGGACTTGTTAATGGTCTATTGACAACACTGCTGGTGGTTTACCTGGGCCGAAGGGTATGGGCGTATAATCTCGAACGAACCGCTGCCGTTTATGGAGCCGTAACCGGAACGGTTTCTTCCGGTCTTTTACTGCTGCGCATCGCCGATCCGGAGTTTGAAACACCGGTGGCTATTGAAATCGCCATTATGAATGTTTTTTCCATCGTTCCCATCGGTATCTGTCTCATGCTGGTCAACGGGCCTGTATGGTGGAACTGGAGTGTTGGGACAACATCGCTGGTTTTTCTGGGAATTATGTTCTTATGCTTGGCCATGCTCCGGGTGCTCAAATACTGGGGAGCACCCAGATTTTAATGAAGGAGCAAGCATAAAAATGAATGTCCAACATCGAACACAGCTATAAATCCCGTTCTTCTGTAGCGCGGGATTTATTTGGAGGACCCATGGGACAGAAGTCGCTACCATTAAAAGGTATGACCAAAGAAGCCATCTTTAAGGAATTCAACACCTTGAAATCCGAGGATGTCGATTGGCACAACGGGCAGATGTTCGGCCTGATTTATGAAGCAGGTCAGGAGGTAGAAGACCTGGTGAAAGCCGCCCAGGCGGAATTTACCATTGCCAATGGTCTCAATCCCATGGCTTTCCCAAGTCTTGTGAAGATGGAAAACGAGATCGTGTCCATGGTAATCTCGCTTAGTGGGGGTGATGACGCGGTGGCGGGAAGCGTAACCACCGGAGGGACTGAAAGTATATTCATGGCCATGAAGGCGGCACGGGATTGGGGTCGTGTGACACGGCCGGAGGTCGAGCAACCTGAAATGATTGTTCCGGTTACGGCGCATCCTGCATGGAACAAGGCCGCCCATTACCTGGGACTCAAGATAGTGACTGTCCCGGTTGGTGCAGACTTTCGCGCAGATGTCACGGCCATGAAGGGCGCAATTACCGCCAGTACGATTGTCCTGGGAGGTACTGCCGTGACATATCCCCATGGTGTTGTGGATCCCATCGATAAACTGGGGGAACTTGCTCAGGCGCATCATTTATGGCTGCATGTGGATGCCTGCCTGGGGGGGTTGATCCTGCCCTTTATTAAAAAAGCGGGATACGAGATTCCCATGTACGGTTTCGATGTTCCGGGTGTGAGTTCGGTGTCCGCCGACATCCACAAGTATGCCTACACCCCCAAGGGAATTTCCATCGTCATGTATCGTGACATGTCCCTGCGACAGTATCAGTTTTTTGTATACACGGATTGGCCGGGAGGCGTTTATGCCACACCGGCCCTGAGCGGGGGACGAAGCGGTGGTGCTATTGCGGCTGCCTGGGCTGTTTTTCATTACCTGGGAGAGTCTGGTTTTGTCCGGCTCGCCAAGCAAGCCAAAGAGGCAACGAATAAGCTCATGGCAGGCATTGAGGCCATACCGGAACTTTATATCCTTGGCGATCCTGAGGCTACGGTCTTTGCCATCGGCAGCGAGCAGATCAACATTTTTGAACTTGGCGCTCAAATGAACGACCGTGGCTGGCACATCGAGACCCAGCACCTTCCACCGAGCCTTCACATGACAATTTCCCCGGTCCACATCGAAACAGCAGATCGATTTCTCTTTGATTTAAAATCTGTTGTTCCCAACATACCAGCGGCGGATGCGGATGCATTGTCGGAACAGGCCGCCTTGTATGCCATGATCGGCACATTGCCGGACCGTAAAATGGCCAAAGAACTGGTGCTGCAGTATTTTAATGATCTGTACCGGCTCAAGTAAATTTTCAAGACGGATTCTGGCTCCGGGACAGGAAATCGGGCGACATTCCGGGCATCGAGATTCTCTTTTTGTCATGAGAATTATTTTTTCAATATGACCGGTTCCGGTTTGTAGCCGCCTGAGGTTACCCGGTTCCAAAAGGTTTTTTCATCCTCCATCCATCGGGAGCCGAAATTCTTATTGAAGACGCCCCCCAAGCGTTGGAACATGCGCTTCAGACCTGAGCGGTGCTCCAGCGTCAGAAGATCCTCCAGAAAATCGGCGATGTCCATCATTCTTTCTTTTGGAATATATGCCCGGGCGCCCATTTCAATCGAACGCTTTAGGTCTTTAACGGAAAATGCGTGGGCTGTGAGCATGGCGGTGGGAAAGCCCAGATGGACCGATGCATTGAGAAGGTCAAATCCGCGGACACCCATGATATCTAAAATCACGGCATCATACGTCCAGGACCTGAGTAGATGGTAGCCGGTTTCATAATCCGTTGCCCGGTCAAAAACAAGGTCCTCATAATCTTCGAGAAGATCCGCCAGTGTTTCCAGGACATCGGGTTCATCGTCTACGGCCAGTATCCGTTTACCATTTAAAATGTTTTCTGACATTTTATATGCCTCTTCGTACGTGTCATATATATTTGGTTTTCTCCTTCACATCTTTTCTGGGAACCGCCGCCATGGCGCTTTTGGGTTTGCCGATGCATACCAGGGAGATGGGGGTTTTGTTTTCGGGGATGTCGAGTATTTTTCTCATTTGAGGTTTGTCGAAAAAGGTGAACCAAAGACCGCCTAAACCCAATGCATGGGCGGCCAGGAGCATATTTTGAATAGCTGCCGCACAGGCCAGCTGATAGCCGGCGCTGCCCTCTTTTTGAAACATGTCCACACCGGTCTTCTTCGGGTCTCCTATCACGGCGATGATCACCGGCGCCTCCTTGAGAAAGTCAGCCTTGTACTTGTTCAGCCACGTCCAGCCGCTTTCTTCAATGGCCCAGCTCCGGCATCTTTCAGCTTCTGAAAATAATTCATTTTTCTTATCATCGCTTGTGATGACAATAAATTGCCAGGGCTGGGTGTTCAGGGGTGATGGCGCCCATGCAGCCGCCTCGAGCACCTGTTCGATGGTCCTGCTATCAACGGGTTCGTTTACAAAGTTTCTGCAGCTTCTTCTGTCTTTCATTGCTTTAAAAAGATCCATATCATGCTCCTTTGGAACTATATGTTTTATTGTCTTTTGACATCCGCCGAACCTCATCATCCCTGACCTCTCGCCGAAGAAGCTTGCCCACCTTCGACTTGGGCAGCATGTCTCTGAATTCAACGTAGGAGGGTACTTTGTAGGGGGCCAAACGTTCACGACACCATGCGATCAATTCAGATCCGCCCACACCCCTGGCATCTTCTTTGAGCACGACGATGGCCTTGATTCTTTCTCCCACTTTGGGGTCCGGGATACCTACGACACAGGCTCCGATAACCGTGGAATGGTCCTGCAGCACAGCTTCGACTTCCGAAGCTGAAACGCGGAAGGCTTTATGTTTGATGATATCGGCCGATCGTTCCATATAGATCAGCTCACCCGTCGGAAGCGCACTGACAAAATCACCCATACGGCACCATATCTTTCCCTGGATCTCGATATAGGTTTTGCGCGTTTCTTCGGGCTTGTTGTAGTATTCCTTCAGGGTATAGGGAGAGGTGACCAGAAGTTCTCCGCTCTGGTTTCCGGAAACCGGCTCCAGGGTTTCAGGGTCGACGATCATGCACTCCCTGCTTTTCAACGGGAACCCGATGGCCCTCGGGCTCGGTTCGACCCCGATTCGGCTGTAAGCCACATGCCCGACTTCGGTGGACCCGTAGACTTGATAAATAGGGATGCCGCAGTGTTTGTGCCAGCGGTCTTTCACCTCTTCCGGCAGGACATCGCCACCGCAATAGCAATACGTCAGGGAACTTAAATCGTATCGGTCGAGGCGATCATTTTCCAGAATCATCCGGTATAAGGCCGGCACACCGAGAATCCATCGAACCCGGTATCGCTGAATGGATTCCAGGATTGCATCCACCTGAGGGATGGGCATCAACAGGATGGTATTGCCCTTGTTTAATCCGACGGCCATGAACAATCCCAGGGCCATAATATGAAACAGCGGATTGATGGCGATATAGGTATCCTCGCCTTCTTTGAGGTGATCGCCGGCGACATCTTCCGTAACATCGTTCACATAAGATGTCATGCCGATGTGCGTTCCGGGAACACCTTTGGGGAATCCGGTGGTACCACCGGTATAGAGGATGTAGGACAAATCCTTGACGGGGTCGATGTCCGCGTTCTTCTGAATGGGAGAATGCTTGAGAAGGGATCGAAATCTCTTCACACGATCGTCCCGATCGACTTTCCCCGTGGGGATTTTGTCGAATAAAACACCCAGATAACACTTCCAGACCGGAAGGAGATCCACCATGTTGGTCACAACCACCTGTTTGAGATCGGTTTGCGACAGCGCTTCTTTAACATAGCAGAAATTGGTGTCCGTGCAGATGATCGAGTCGACGCCGGCATCCTTGATCATGTAGATGATCTCATGAGACGTGTAAATCGGTGCAACCGGCACGATAACAGCCCCGATTTTCTGAATACCCAAAAATGCGATCACCCATTGGGCTGAGTTGGGGATATAGATCATCACCCGGTCACCTTTACGCACACCCATGTCGGACAGGCCGCCGGCGAATCGCTCAGATAAATTTTTCAGACGGCGATAGGTGAAATGTTCTCCCAGATAGATCAAGGCGGGTCGGTCCGGATATTTTTCACTCATCTGATCAAAGCGGGTGAATGTCAGTTCTTTTTCCAGCGTATCAACGGTAGTGCTCATATTCAATCAGACTCCTGAAAAAACTATTCTTGATGAGGAATGCGGAATCAAACACCGAAATAAGCAGCACGCACATCCGGATTGTCCATCAATTTTTCGCGACTGCCCTCGAGAACGGCGGAACCGTTTTCGAGAATAAACGCATAGTCAATGATGGGAAGAACCGGACGTGCATATTGTTCGGTAACGATGATGGAAATGTGGCGTTCATCCCGGATTTCCCTGGTGGTGCGCATGAGCATGGCTTGCATCAGGGGGCTGAGCCCCAGCAAGGGCTCGTCCAGGAGTAAAATTTTCGGCTGGGCCATGAGGGCCCGGCCAATGGCCAGCATCTGCTGCTCGCCCCCGCTTAAAAATCCACCCAGCCTGGTTTTCAGTTTTTTCAGCGCCGGAAAAACAGTGAAAACATAATCCAATGTCTCTCTGGCCTGGGCAGGGCTGGCCAGGTACCCGCCGATTTTCAGATTTTCAAGAACCGTGCTTTCCTTAAAAATGCGCCGCCGTTCCGGGCACAACACGATACCCATCTTTGCCCTCTGGCTGGGTTTTATGTCGCTCACTTCCTGGTTTTGATACCGAATACTTCCGGTCAAGGTGATACGCTCACCACCGGACATTTCTTCTTTTTTGCGGATATCGAGCATGATGCCGGAAAGTGTATACATAAGGGTCGATTTTCCGGCGCTGTTGGCTCCGAATACGCCGACAATCTGGTTTTTTTCACAACGGATACTGACATTGTTCAACGCCAGCATGTTCTCGTAAAAAACCATCAGTCCGCTCGCTTCAAGCATGGCTCATCACCTCCTCGACCTTTTCCGATCCAAAATAGGCTTCCCGGACACGTGGATCAGCCATCACTTCTTCAGCGGTTCCTTCCACCAATTTTTCACCGAAGTTGAGCACCATGATCCGGTTGGCTACCTGAAACAGCTCCCGCAGCCTGTGTTCGATCATAATCAGGGTAATGCCTTCCATTTGAAGGCGTTCGATCAATGGTACCATGCTGGCGATTTCGCTCATGCTCAGACCCGAGAAGACTTCGTCACAGATGATCATCTCAGGTTTCAGTGCTAGACACCTTGCCAATTCCAGACGCTTGAGATATCCGGTAGGCAGGGTGGACGTCATTTTGTATGGTACGTAGGAGTCACGCTCAAAACCGATCTCTTCCAGGATGTCGATACTGACGGTGTTTCGGTCTCCAAGTTTGCCGCCGCCCCGCCAGCCGCCTGTGCGTCGCGCCCGCGGAGAGAAAAGCGGGATCACCAGATTTTTGTAAGCCGGTAAACTGTAATAAGGGCGCATGATCTGAAATGTGCGGGTGACGCCGATATCGGCAATTTTATGGGGCGGTTTGCCGGTGATATTTTTGCCATTAAACAGGACGGTACCCGAGGAAACCTTAAGAAACCCGGTAACACAGTTCACGATGGTTGTCTTGCCGGATCCGTTGGGTCCGATGATACCCAGAATGTCACCTTTGTTTACATCAAAACTGACACGGTTGAGGGCGATGATACCGCCGAACGTTTTGGTGATTTCTTTTACCTGAAGAATCGCTTTTCCCGTCATATTTTGGTCCACCTTTCAATTTGCTGATACTTCCGCTGACCGTAAGCCATGAGGCCTTCACTTCGGAACACAATAAAACCCAGCAGAATCAGGGAATAAAAAACGATTCGAAGGGTACCGAAATCCCGAAGAAGTTCGGAAACAGGAACCAGAATGAGGCATCCGATCACCGGCCCCACCAGCGTGCCGCTGCCACCGATGACGGTTGCTGCAATGGGAAGCACCGAGAAATCGAGCGCAAAGGTCGAGATGCCCGCCCACATGTAAATGTGGACCAGACAAGCACCGGCCATACATCCAATGGAAGATGCGATGAATACCGCCAGGGCCTTGTAATGGGTGATGTTGATGCCCGAGGCCCGCACAGCCTGGTCGTTGTCTTTGACGGCCCGTAAAACGAGTCCTATATCCATATTGACAAGTCGGCGGACAGCGAAGAGAAAGAGGAGCACCACGATGATGACCCAGTACTGTTCCAGCCACGCATTGGGGAAGCTGTCGATGCCCATGATACCGTCTGTTCCCCCTATAATATCCAGCGCTTCGATGACACGGGCCAAAAACAAGGGGTACATCAGGGTGACGATGGCAAAATAGACACCCCGTAAAGGCAGGCAAGGCAATAGCAACAGGGTGCAGAACATGCCGCCGAGCAGTGTCGCGCAGATAATGGCCAAAAGGGGATTCATACCCAGACTTGTATTCAGCAGGGCCGTCAGATATCCGCCGGTTCCGACAAAAAAAGCGCCGCCTAAGGAAACCAGCCCGGCATAATGGGCCAGAAAATCGAAGCTTATGGCCAGCAGGGCATAGATACAGACAATGGAAATCACCCGTTGCCAGTACATGCCCGGCATTACCTGGGGCAGAATCAGAAGTCCGGCAATCAGAACAAAACGGGGTGCAATCAGATACGCCATTTCTCTCCAGGACATCAAGGCATACAGTCCTTCGGTGCGAACCTTGATGCCCCTGTCGATTCTTTCCCTGCGACGTTGTTGTGTTCCTGCTTTCAAACCCGTTCCTCCAATTCTTTCTGCTGTCCGAAGAGACCCGATGGTTTGAGGATCAATGTCAGGATAATGGCCAGGAGCGCCACCATCATCTGGTAATGGGATCCCAGATAAACCACCGTTAAAATTTGGGCGAACCCGATCAGAAAAGCCGCCAGCACCGCACCCATCCAGCTTCCGATACCGCCGACAATGCAAACCGCGATGGCCAGAATCAAGACATTGTAGCCGGACTCCACCACGATATTTCCCAGAGGCAGCAGCAGAATAGCGGCAAAAGCCGCCAGCATGGAGCCTATCCCCATGGCCACCACAGCCATCAAGTCAGAGTCGATTCCCAGCATGAGTGCCGCCCGTTCATCCTGGGCCATTCCTTTCAGGGCAAGACCAATCCGGGTATAGCGGGTGAAGAGCCACAAACCTGCAACCAGGGCGGCCCCGATGACCACCACCAACAGGCGCTGATAATCCACCGAGACGCCGGCAATGGTTGTGCTTCCTTCGATAAATGCGGGCAAGGTGTAGGTCATGCCCTTGAACCCCCCCCATCTCAAACCTTCAAGAATCGCCAGCGCAATGGCATAAGAGGCGATGATTTCAGAAATTTCCATACCCCTCACCCGGATCAGAAAAAACTGGTAGATCAGCGCCCCTATGATTGCCGTAATGATCAGGGAAAATATGATGCTGAGAAGATAATTCATTCCAATGGTATTCAGGGCACTCCAGACAATAAACCCGCTCAGTACATAAAGGGCGCCGTGAGCAAAATTCGGCAGACGGCTGATACCGTACACCAAGGCAAAGCCCAGTGCATAGAGGGCCAGTGCAACGCTGTTGATGGTTCCGTATATGAGAATTTCCATATTTTGATCCGTTTAAATCAATGATGAAACCCTGATCTGAATCAAACCAGAGATATTTTGCGATGCAAGTAAAATTTCAAGTAGGAATAATGGAATGATAGAAAAATGGAATAATGGGGCGGCACATTGTGTTTCCAGTTAAGCAATAGGCTATACGGAAGGATATGCCGTTTACCCCCAAATATTCCAATATTCCAATTTTCCAGCCGGATTCACTGAGATTTGAACAATGCTCTTTCAGGATATCACCAGAGCCCGGTCTCCGCTTTTGGTTTCGCTATTTCCCCATCCACGGCGGAAGCTGAATACTGCCCTTGGCGATACTTTTGGGATATACCACCACGCGTTTGCCCGCCTGCCACTGCAGGATGCTGCCCACGGCACCTTCCTTGGGATCGGTTGACGGAATGACCTGGTGATTTTTGGGGTCAAACCGAAGTCTTCCGTAAACACCCATGACGTCTGTTTTTTCCAGTTCGCTGACCACTTTGTCGGAGTCCAGGGTGGCTGCCCGCTCGATGGCATCTTTTAACACATACACGGCCATGTAGCTGCTGGACGTGCCCAAACCTTCGGGTTCAACCCCCCATCTTGCCGTATACGCATCATAGAATTTCATGGTCCACGGTGTGGCATCGGAAGGGGCATTGCCTGCGTTGACGACGTTGCACAGGGTATATTCCCCTTTGCCGTCGGTGGCCTTCCAGAAACCGGGTTGCTCCGCGGCCGCCAGGGTGGATCCGAAAGGCAGCGCAGGAATCTTCATTTCATACCACTGCTTTCAGAAGAATGGCGCTTTCCGGCATATCCATCCAGATGTTGATGATTTCCGTGTCCCGTCTTTTTGGCTTTCAAAAGACCCATGGAAAAATCGGTGGCGCCGGTGGGATAGATTTCAAGGCCGGTAACATTCCAGCCCTTTTTGGTGGCAATTTTTTTGATGATTTCGGCTGCACCGCGTGCATGGGAGACATCCTGGGCAATGATGAAGAGATTATTGAAGCCGTATTTTTCTTTCAGTTCGTCAAAATTAGCAAAGATTTCGCCCACCAGGTTTACGGCTTCACCGTGAATGCGGAAGCAGTACTTGAACTTGTCATATTGCTCACCCACTAGGGCATGATATTTGGGGGTCAGGACGCCGGTTGTGAGAATGGATACTTTTTTATATTTGGACAGCAATGACATGGCTGCCAGGGCCGCTTCGGATCTGACCGGCCCGCCGATAAGAAAATCGGCTTTTTTGTCCAGGATCAATTTTTCGACCGCCAGAAGTGCTTCACTCACCGGGACACCGGGTTCAAGATCCCGGGTATCGATCACCTCCACCTGGAAAGGGCGCATTTTCCCGTTGACATTCACCCCTCCCTTGGCATTGATTTCTTCAACAGCCAGTTTTACGCCCCTTTCCGCAGCCCAACCATAGAGAAACGCTGTCGAAAGCGGACAGCCGATAGTGATCGGATCTTCTGCCGATGCAGGCGTACCGGATAAAACCAACAAAAGAACACTGAGCAATGCCAGCAGCATCTTTGCGTTTTTCATTTTTTTCCTCCTTTAGTTTTTACAAGCGATTTTGAGTTAAACGCATTAGGTAGCAGGGTTTTGCTTCAACCCATGTTCTCTGATCTTTTGTCTATAGGGGTTGTCAGAAAAACGTTCCGATTGAGGACCTTTTTTCTGCTACAACCCCTTATGCCGCCATCCTATTTTCGGAACATTATTATGACAAGCGGTATAAGTACTGAAAAAGGAATCTGCAATGGTATTGAAGAACCTCGCAGCAAACTACGAGGAATGTTCTGCCGTGCGGCAGTGCTTCGCAACGACCGTAAGGAACTCACGCAACATCCGGGGGGTCTGGAGGCTCTTTTTTTGAGAGGCACTCTTTTTCCTGGATATCGTCTTTGAGGAATTCGTAGAGACTGCCGGTGTAGTTACACTTGATGGTCTCTTCGATTTTCTTGACAAGATACGCCCTGGTTTCCGGTTCACCGTCCAGTTTGAGACGAAAGGCGATGATTCGCTGAAGGTTCAGGTCCTGTTTGTCTTTTTCAGGAACCAGCAGCATAACCCTTTCCAGAATGGCATGCAAGTCGTCGTCGCGGTCTTCGATGGTGATGATATCTGCTGTCATAATTCCTCTGTTTTATATCCTCATTAAAGACACCCCTTATGCCGCCATCCTATTTTCGGAACATTATTATGACAAGCGGTATAAATGACTTCTACAGGCTGCCGGCTAAGCTGGCAGCCTCACTGTCAGGCGCGATGGACATGGCCTTTTGTTTGTATTGGTCGGCCAGCATGGCGTTGCCGGAAAGATCCGCATTCACCTTGGCTATTTTGTAGTACATCATGGCTTTGTAGTCACTCTCATGGCTGATCAAAGCCGCCGATTCATAGGCTTTTTGAGCGATGGCCGCGACTTTTCGTTTGGCCCGATTGCTGGTTGTCTGCAGGCCGTAATTGTAGTTGATGTCACCCTGGAATTCATAGGCTTCCAGATATTTCGGGTTGTAGTAAACCGCCTTGGCCAGATACTTGTTGGCTTTGCCGACGTCATTGCCGGCAGCGGTACCCTTTGCATAATAGAAGAAGACTTCCGGTGACGTGGGATTTTTGGCGTAGACAGGTTTCAGTTTCTGGAAAAGCATCTTGTAGTTGGTTTTCCATTGGGGGTTGTTGGCTTCCCGCATCTGTCTGATTTCTTCGATCAGCGGATCAAAATCGGCCAGATCCCCATAGACAGTGGTGGTTGGTTGTGTCGTGTATTTGCCGATGGGCTTGGAACCCTGGGAAATACTCTTGACCATTTGGCCGTATTTGATGGCTCCGGGAGCGTTTTCATGCAGTAATGTCTGCGTTGGCGATATTCTCACGGACCCGGGTGATCTTCATTTTCCCGGTTTCAAGAATTTCGACGTCCAGGATTTCTCCGGTCTTAGGATGCTTGATAACCTTTCCTTCTTTGTAGGCGATAAACTGCATACCGACCTTGACACCGGCCCGTTTGCCCAGGTCTATGGAAACCTTGTCGTCATTGCGCATGACAATGTATCCTTCGAGGGGGAAATCCTTGATGATTTTTTGGGCCATCTGAATCACCAGTTCTTCCAGACCTGCCGCCGAATTGCTCTTGGCACTTTCAGCCGCGATAATGGAACCGTTTGACACGTCGATGATCCTGGCATTGGCCTCGATGATATTCTGAAAATGGAGCACAGCGCCGCTGATGATAATTTTGACACCCAGTATTTGTCCGAGTTCTGAGATACTCTTGTCATCCACAATGCCGGACATGGCCAGTTGATGCTCGGCGAGAATTTTTTGCAGGAGGCGGCGTTCCACCACATCAAACCGTCCTTCCTTCACCAGTGCGGTAATCAACCATTCCGCAACAATGGCTCCCATATCGGTGTTTTGATACTCTTTCCCCTGCATTTCAAAATCGAGAACCGCGATTTTATTTTTTTTGAAGTCCTCTGCAGCCGAAGAGGATGTAAAGATCAGAAGCAGGGCAAGACTGATGATACCGACCATTTTTTTCATATTCACCACCATGGATTCTTTGTTTGTATCAACTGTGTTATTCAAGCAAGAGTGTTACACTGTTTGCGGCAATATCGGTTACGGAAATCATTTTTCCCGCTGCTGTTTTTCCATCAACCAGTTCACTGAATGCATCGGCATTTCCCTTATACAAAACCGTCAGTCCGAGCGCTCCGCCGCCAAATGCTTTTTTGGTGACGGAAACCACATTGGGAAGGTCCGTCAGAAATGCCCGGACCGATTTCTGGGTCTTGAAATTCGGGACGTTATTTACCGTGACATCGAGTGAGAACCCGTTGTTGATCATATCCTGGAAGGTCGTCACAATGGTTTCGAAAAGCTTTCTATCCATTAATTTTTCAGCGGCTTTCTGCGAAGCATTGGCCATGGCTACTTTTCCGGACACATGATAGGCGGCACCGGAAGCTGAATTCGAGGCCACAACCCTGGCATTGGTACAGTTGATGACCTTGGCTGAAATACTTGCCTGGCCCGAAATCATTCCTGAGTCACTGAGAAGTTTGGTTTCTTTTAAGCTTTTTGTGACAGAACCCACAATGACGTACTCGGCGCCGTTTTTAGCACCGATCTGAGCAGCAGCCCCCGGGTCACCCTGGACGGCCCGGTTGATCAATCCCTCTTCCATTTTAAGACGTGCCGCCACGGATGCCGCATCGACGAGATCGAACGATTTGTCTTTTAAGAAGGCTATAATTGCATTTTCAGCTGTTTTCCCATCGACTTCCCGGATTAAAACCATCATGCGCGGTTTGTCCATGGATTCCAGAAGAATCTTGAGCGCGGCGAGATCCGCTTTGATGCTTGCAAGGGAGACCAGCGCATTGATTCGGATAAAGACAGACCCATCCGACTCTGTTTGCTCCTGCAGGATGTCGTATTGTTTAACCGAACCGATGGTCTTGGAAAGAATAATATCTTTTTGGAGCTCAAAATTATTGACTTCTGTATGGGAGATGAGAACTGTTCCGATACCTTTTTCAACGGCATTTCGCTTTGCTTTGAGCAGGGCATCTTTTTTGGATATGCCAAAGCCCTCCGCCTGGACTGTGATGTCGCCGTCCGAAGTCTGTGCTGAAAGAGGCGCGTTTAAAAAGCACAAGAGCAGCCCCAGGACAATAGCGATGGCTTTCAGATTCATTTATAACCTCCCTAAAAGCATTATATGATTTTCTTATAGCACTGATTCTCTGGATTGATCAAGTAGCTCTTCCGAGAGAAAGGGTTCCTTTGGCGACAATCTTTTCGGACACGGTTCCCGTGACGCTGAAGCGATAAAAATTTCCGAACTTTTTCTTGAGTGTCGATGTCATTTTCAAGGTGGATCCGGCCGCTACCGGAAGCAGGAATTTCATATCAATCGTTGTCAGGACAAAACCAGCCGGAGAATTATGCCCGGAGGGTTCTTTTTCTTTGAGCGTGAGGCCCATCAACAGACCGCTTGTCTGGGCCAGTGCCTCGGTAATCAGGACACCGGGCATCATTGGATTGCCGGGAAAGTGGCCTTTAAAAAAGAATTCCCGGGATGAAACATACCTTTGCGTGACGATGGAATTCCCGGCGTTGAATTCAAGGATTTTGTCGACAAAGAGAAACGGCGGCCTGTGGGGCAGTATCTGCTGAATTAAAGACAAATTGTCGAGTCCTTCCTGGTTCATACAACCAACACTCGTATTATGTTAGTGTCCGTCCAGAAATAGGGATTTTCGCGTTCTGCCAAGGCGGGCTGTCGGATTTAATCCGGAGGAATAGCGTGCTATTTTGAGGAGTTAAATCATGGCACCCAACGCTGGCAGGGCGTGAAAAGACCATTTATGGATGGCACTATGTCAGCTTTTGGACAACATCCTGAACCCTGGTGACTGAGCTTGTGTCCAGCATGTCAATCTGCCGGTCTATCCAGCGGATGCTGCGGGAAAGCATGGTTCCGGGGCCTATTTCAACCAAGGTATTGACGTGATTATGTCCCAGTTTTCGAATCAAATCAACCCATAAAACCGGATGGCTCAACTGCATGGCCATCACATTTATCAGGTCATCCCTGTCCATTACCGGCTGGGTGGTGGTGTAGGAATAAAGGGGGATTTGAGGGGGGGAAAGGTCATTCCTGTCAATTTCTTCCCGTAACAATTTCCCGGCGTCGGCCATGAAACGTGAGTGATATGCCGTGGCGGCTGGAAGCCAGTTCGTGTCAAGCGCGCCCTCACGCATGGCTTCTGCCATGACGGCTTCGATTCCAGGTTTCAAACCGGAAATGACAATCTGGCGAGGCGTATTATGGATGGCGATGTCAACGGGTCCTACTTTTCGGGAAATGGCAAGGACCTGCTCATGGGGAAGACCAAAAATGACGGCCATCCCACCATCAAAGGCCTGTCCTTTCTTCAGGAGAATTTTCCCGGCTTTTTTTACTATCAACAGACCTGTCAGAAAATCGAAACAGCCGGCAGCATACGCCGCAGCATAAAATCCGGAACTGTAGCCTGTGCAGAGATCCGGCACAAGGTGTTGCGTTTTGAGAAGATCGGTAACAATGGTGCTGATGGTGTAGATACCCAACTGGGCATTCAGATCCTGGGCCAGTGTTTCCGGGGGGCCCTCAATACAGAGATTTTGGAGGGAATATCCCAGAAAATTATCCGCTTCCTGGAAACGCTTCCCGGCTAAGGAGTAGGCATCACAGAGATCGGCACCCATGCCGACCTGCTGCGCCCCCTGGCCGGGATATACGAATCCAATGCTATTTGACGTCATGGTAGCCTTCAGGGCGGTCGGTTTTTTTGTCCGGCAAAGGGATGTCGAAAATACGGTCCGGCAAGGGCTGGTTGATGGATATGAACTGCAAATAAAATGTCGTAACATCACCTCCGGTTTCTTCCATATGGATTGTTTCCGGTAGCCACTGCAGCGTATCGATGGTGGCCTGAATGCGTGTAAAGGGTGTTCGGCGGCTTTTTTTCAGCGGCGTCAGTCGGAGTTCGCAGATTTCATTGCAAGGGCTGGCAACCATCTGGATGTCGTATTGTTTTTTCAACTGATCCACGGACTGACCGATTCCCATCACCCGTTTGAAAAAAGTATTTTGTCCCGGCAGGTTTTTTTGCCGGTAGGAGGACGACCCCGGAACGCCCAGGATCATCTTCCGGTCGGTAATGAAAACAAGATAGGCTTCCGGTGTCGTCATTTTCATCAGGAGTTTGCTGTTGTGATCAAAATACAGCGTTCCTTCCGATACCTGGGGTTGGTCAAAGAGGTTGTTTTGCTGAATCTGTTTGAACCCGGCAACAAAGGTTGTCAGCGTCCGCTCCCTTTCTTTGAGATGCAGCAGCACATCATCCACGGTCCAGGCGGCGGTTTCTTGCGTTTCTGACGGAAACGCCGGCATTGCCGGGCAAAAAGAGAAGTAGTATCAGGATAATAGATAATTTTTTCATGATGACATCGTTGTTCATTTCTTTCATAGCCGTAAGCCTATAAGCAGTTAAGCTGCTATAGCTAGGCTTATGGCTTACTGCTTAAGCTTACAGCCCTTACCTGCTCTCCCCAAAGCTGTATTACCCTCGCAACCCTCCAACCCTGCTCTTCCGCCACGCCCGTCTGAAACCAATGTTCTGGACACCGAAAAAAATGGGCCCTCTTTTAAAGGGAAAAAGCCGTTTGATGATGGAAGGGTAACCATACAGCTTTTGATAGGCCCAGTTGAGTCCATCCTGCAACTGCGTGGGTGTCATTTTCTTCGGTTTAAATACGACGTGATTCATATCATAATGTTCCCAGTTCATATGAAGGAGTCTGTGGTTTTGTTTAAAGTCCGAAAAGATAGCGGTTCCGGGAAATGGTGTCAGCACAGAGAAAATAGCTGCTTCGATATGGGCTTTTTCAACAAACCGCAGGACATCTGAAAAGACAGCGGTGTCATCCTGGTCGGCACCAAAGATGAAGGATCCCTGGATGCCGATGCCATGGTCATGGAGACGATTGATGGCATCCCGGTATTCCCCGGCCCGATTGACTGATTTTCCGTATGATTTCAAGGTTTCCTGGGACAGGGATTCAAACCCTACAAACAGGCCGCCACAGCCGCTTTCCCTGGCCAGTTTCAAAAGTGATTGATCTTTGACGATACTCAGGGATGCCTGGCTGAACCACTTTTTTTTCAGCGGCTTCAAGGCCAGAAACAGTTCTTTTGCAAAGGCTGGTTTTCCGACAATATTGTCATCCACAAAAAACAGATGGCTGCCGTCCATCTGTTCTATCTCACGGACGATGTCCTGGACCGGGCGTGTTCTGTACGTGCGTCCATAAAAAGCGGTAACCGAACAAAACTCACAATCAAAAGGACAGCCCCGGGTTGTCTGAACGGTATTGATAAAAAAATAACTTTTCCGATTCAGGAGGTCCCGCCGGGGTGTTTGCATGCCTGCCAGGGGAGGGAATCCCTCTGCATGGTAGCGTGGCTTGAGTGTTCCGGTCCTGGCATCTGCGAGGACTTCAGCCCAGGTGGCGTCGGCTTCTCCCGTGACAACCGCATCTGCATGCATTGCAGCTTCGTCCGGCATCATCGTAGGGTGAATACCCCCCAGTACCACCGGGATGTTCCGCCTGCGGTACTCATCGGCAATCGCATAGCCCCGAGGGGCCAGAGGTGTCATGAGCGACACACCCACGAGGTCCGGCAGGATGTCGAAATCGATACGCCGGGTGTTTTCATCGATAATCGTGATGTCCCAGGCATCGTCGGTCAGGCCCGCCAGCATGGTAAGGGACAGAAAAGGGAATCGAAAAAATATTTGCCCCCAGAGACTGTTTTCCGGCCATTTCGGGGCGATCAGAAATAGTTTTTTAATGACATGGTCTTTATTGCCCATGAAATACGTGATCCTTTGGGTTTGTTTCGTATTTCGATATTCGGTTTTAGAATTTATCACACGCTGAATGTGCATAATATAAATCCCTTATAGGGTTAATCCGAAAAAGCGAGCGCATTCCTCGTAGGTTCTGCCGTTCGGCAGTGCTTCACATGCTGAGTGGTTAGCGAGCGAATCTAAATTAGACAGAATTCCTAACGGTAGAAGATTCCTCGTAACTTGCTGCGAGGTTCTTCAATCACTGTCGGGTCCGGTAAAATCGTTCACGATTTTATTATTGGATCCGGATTATACCACTGGTCCGGATATCGCCGGATATAGGTTTCAAATATAGCAGCTATTTTTTCGAGATTTTTTTGAATGGCCTGTTCACGCGAGCCTTCATTTGTCAGGGGGACGGCGTCTTCGAGAACACCGAAATACCTGCCATCCGGTTGTTTCAGGACAAAGGCCGGTATCAGGGCAGCTCCGGATGCCATGGCAATGGTTACGGGCCCGATGGGAAAACGGACCTGTTTGCCAAAGTAAGGAATCAACTTGCCGTTGCCAAAAAAATCTTTATCTCCAATCATGGCCACCACACCATTTTTTCGCAGGTGTTTCAATATCGGAATAGATGAAAAGGGCGAAGCATCCACCTCGATGACGGTAATACCCTTGCCTTCCCGGAAGCGGTTCACCAGCGCGTTGGTGGGGGTTGAATTATGCGGCAGGGATACCACCGCCAGAGGGTATTTTGACAGACGCATCATGGTACCGCCAAATTCCCAGTTGCCTATGTGGGCGGACAGCAGAATAACACCCCGTCCTTGTTTGAGGGCGTTTTGGATAATCTCCTCTCCCTTTAAGTGGGAGAAGGCAGCACGGGCTTTACGGCGTGGCAGCTGTGGCAGACAAAAAAAATCCGCCATATATTCACCGTAATTCGCGAACATCCTGCGAACCAGCCGCCGGATGTGGGCATGGTCTACAGGTTTATCCCAGGGCAATGGATAGATTGCCGGCAAAACCTTTGCGATCACGGGTTGAGAAGATGTACACTGTCGATGCAATGGCCCTGCCGATCCGGCGACAGACCTGCAGGGGCAGCAGTCGGGTCAGAACAAAAATGGCGTAATAGGAAACAGGATTGTCGAGGATATGCTGGCGCATAATTTTATTATAATGAAACCTTCAAGAAATGCTAATCTCTGCATTTGCAGGTTTTTGCCTCATGCGTGGAAGTCAAGGGTCCGAGGATCCAAGGGTTCCAGGGGTCAAGTGTCTGTTTTCAAATATGTTATCAATCACTAAGGAAAAAACAGCTTTACAGCCGGGGTTGAATATATTAACAATCGCCTTTAATTCGAATCTCTCTATATCATGTAACGTTGTGATGTTAAAATTAAAAAAAAATATTCCCATCAAAACGATCATAAAATTCTTATTTGTTTTATTGCTGCTTGCGGGCTGTACCTCCCCCTATACGGTCTTGCCGTCGAATGCGCCCGCTTATTCCGGCGAAGCCAACCAACATATTCGCTGGATCCAGGCCGACAGTCAGCGGATTTTTCAGATCCTGACGAGTCCCCAGGGCATGCGATCCCTGTGCCCTGAGGGTACCGTTGTTTCCTTTCTGTCGCCGTTGCCGTACGTGGAAGGAGACCTGGTTGAAACCCGGATAGAACATATCTTTAAATTAAAATGGATCTCTCAGGTGGAGCAGGTGGTTGCAAATCAATCGATTCGATTGATCTTCCAGAGTGGTTTCTTTTCCGGCGGTGCCGAACTCTGGGAGTTATATCCGGAAGCCAATGGTACCCGCGTCAGCCATACCATCATTGTTGACCCCAAGGGTATTTTCAAACATCTAGCCTGGGTGACCAAGGTGCGGCACAAACACGACAAGATGGTGGAGCTCTTTTTGGACAATCTCAAGCGGACGGCGGAATCCACTGTCATGTGGGCTGAACAGCGCGGGGATGGCAATGCTTTCGTGAAACAACCCTAACCCGATATTTCATGAAACATGACGAAAAAAAACAGATCCGCGCAACACCGGCGGCGTGTATTTTGTGTGGCAGACCGCCCCATCGCCTGGTGTATCAGAAGGGGGCTTGGCGATACTTCCGGTGCCAGGCCTGCGGCGTGGTTTCGCTGCACCCGCGCCCGTCTGTCGATGATTTACTGATATCCTACGCCACCTACCTGCCGGATCGAGCGCATGAAATTGCCTCCTGGAAAAAAATGATCGCACCGGTTGTCGAGACCGCGGCCACCCTGGTAGATGCGCATAATCATTCTGATGGGGCAAGACTGCTGGATATCGGCTGTGGACATGGTTTTTTCTTGGAAAAAATGGCGCAGAAAGGGTGGACCGTAGAAGGGATCGAAGTGTCCAGGCCGGGGCGGGAATATGCCAGAAAAAAACTGGGTCTTTCGATTCATTCAAAACTCCTGGAGGATATGGCCTTTGCAAATGAACGCTTTGATGTTGTGACCTTATTTTATGTCATCGAGCACGTTCATGACCCGGGAATGATTTTAAAGGAAGTGTTTCGCATTCTCAAACCAGGCGGGATGGTTCTGCTTCGATGGCCGCACTCCACGCCGGTGGTCAAAATTCTGGGGCCGTTTGCAAAAAGGTTTGATATTTATCACACGCCCTTTCACCTGTATGATTTCAATCCCGGGGCCATGCAGCAGCTTTTGGAGAAATCCGGCTTTACGGATATTCAGAACATGATCGGTGGATTCACGCTGCCGGAAAAACGATTTTTTCGCTGGTCTTCGGTGATATTTGGACAAATAGCCGAGGCGCTCCATTTTTTTTCGGCCGGCAGATTTCTTCTGCCGGGTGTCAGCAAGACAACCATCGGGTATAAATATGCAGAACACGATTTTGATTATCGAAGATGATGCCAACACCGCAGCATTGATAACACTCTACTGTGAGCGTGAAGGGTTTCGCACGCTTACGGCAGCCGACGGCAACGCCGGTCTGGTCATGGCCGGCAAGGAACGGCCGGATCTCATTATCCTGGACCTGATGCTGCCTGAAATGGATGGCTGGGAGGTGTGCCGGCGGATCCGGCAGACTTCCGATGTTCCCATCATCATGCTCACCGCCCGGGGAGATGAAATCGACCGGGTGTCCGGACTTGCATTGGGTGCCGACGACTACGTTGTCAAACCGTTCAGTCCCAGGGAGCTTGTTGAAAGGGTCAAGGCTGTCCTGAGACGGATCCAGCGCCCGCTTCAGGAGGAATCACACATCTTGTCTCATGCGACCCTCCGGCTCGATTTGAAAAAACGCCGGGTCAGTGTAAAAGACATGGACGTGGATCTCACCCCCCATGAATACCGGCTGCTGGAGACGCTCATGACCAGTCCAGGCCGAATTTACACGCGTGATGAACTTCTGGACCGACTTTATCCCATGGGTGAAGCCATGGTCATCGATCGCGTCGTGGACGTTCACATCGGAAAGCTGCGTCAGAAAATTGAGCCGGAGCCACCGGATCCGCAATATATTTTAACGGTTCGTGGGGTCGGTTATCGATTTGCCGATCGCGTGACAAGGTGAAGCGATATTTGATTCTCAAACTTCTGGCCATCAACCTGGTGGTGATCGGCTTCGTCATGGTTCTTGTATGGGTAGCCATCGATACCCTGGCGGCCGGATATTTCGTGACGCTCATGGAGAAATACAACATTTCCCCAAAGCCGGCCCACGCCATGTTCGTAGATGCCATCCACCGATATCTGCTGTGGGCGTCCCTGGCGGCGGTGATCCTGGCCGTCATTTTGAGTTATCTGATGATGCGCAGGGTCCTGGCTCCCCTGACACAGATGAATGCCATTACCCGGGAGATTGCCGCCGGAAACTTTGCCCTCAGAGTTCCCGCTGACACAGAGGATGAAGTTGGCCAGCTGGCCCGGGCTTTCAACAGCATGTCGGAGAGTCTGGAGAAGATTGAAAACCTGCGACGCAAGCTTATGATCGATGTGGCCCATGAATTGAGAACGCCGCTCACGAATATCCGGGGGTACCTGGAAGCGCTGAATGACGGGGTTTTGCCGCCATCTTCCAAAACTTTTACCCTGCTGCAGGACGAAACCTTGCGAATTGTCCAGCTTGTTGAAGATGTGCTTCAGCTGGCAAAAGCAGATGCCGCCCATGATAACTTGAAATTCGAAAACGTGGATGTGGGTGAGATGATCCATGATATAAGCCATGCGTACCGCCAGGCATTCGATGAAAGAAGCATCCACATTCACATGGACATGCCGTCCGAGCCTGTGGTGGTGTCGGCAGACCGAAACCGTCTTGCCCGTGTTTTCCGCAACCTGGCTGACAACGCCGTCCGGTACACACCCCATGCAGGGGATGTCATGGTTCGCGTCGAACCCGGTCCTGAGACGGTTCGGATCTGTTACAAAAACCCTGCCGCAGGCCTGACCGCAAAAGACCTGCCGTATCTTTTCGAGCGGTTTTATCGCAGCGAAAAATCCCGCTCCCGACAGCATGGCGGTGCCGGGATCGGACTTGCCATTGTCAAGGAACTGATCGAAGCCCACAAGGGTTCGGTTGATGCCGAACTTAAGGACGGCCACCTTTATATTTGCGTCGAACTGCCCCGCATATCTCACCAAAAGCGACGACGTCGCGTATGATAAAATCGTTTCAACGATTTTATTTACCAAATCTTTACACTTCCGTTACCTTTCCTTTACAGCGCTGTCTTATCTTAAATCTCAGTTGAAGCGTTTCAAATTTTTAAGCGGACTTGACATCCGCTTTTACCTGACACAACTTATGAGATGTAAGGAGGAAACATCATGAAAACATTAAACGTTGCAATGATTATTGCTGTAACCATAATTGCTTTTTCCACCCTGAGCATCAGCAAGGACAATGACATGCAAAAAAAAATGAAAGATGAATCCAGTTCCATGGCTGCGGCGGTCTTTGCCGGCGGCTGTTTCTGGTGCACGGAATCCGACTTTGAAAAGATCGAAGGGGTCATGGACGTTATCTCCGGATATACGGGCGGCACCATGGCAGATCCAACCTACAAACAGGTCTCATCGGGAAGTACCCGCCACGTGGAAGCCGTGAAGGTGGTGTATGATCCGCAGAGAGTGAGCTATGCAAAACTGCTGGAAGTATTCTGGACCCATGTGAATCCCACCGATGCCGGCGGGCAGTTCGTGGACCGTGGCGATCAATATGTCAGCGCCATCTTTTATGCTGACGAGACCGAGCGTGTTTTGGCGGAAAGATCAAAAGAAAAACTTGCCGAGGCCGGTGTATTCGCGGAACCCATTGTCACGGAAATTCTGCCCCTGGGCCCATTTTATGCAGCCGAAGACTACCACCAGGACTATTACAAAAAGAACCCGCTGCGTTACAAGTGGTACCGGTCGGGATCCGGCAGGGATGATTTCTTAAAGGAAACATGGACGGATGCAAGCTTTCATTTTGACGCTGTCCCTAAAAGCGCCGCCATGGATTCAGAAAACATGACACCCAAGGCCATGGCGCCCGTGGTGTATAGCATCCCAGATGAAGAAGAGATTCAGCGCCGTTTGACACCCCTGCAGTACCGGGTGACGCGCAAGAACGGTACCGAGCGCCCTTTTCAAAATACCTATTGGAATAACCATGACGCGGGTATTTATGTGGATATTCATTTCAGGCGAGCCCCTTTTCAGTTCTCTGGACAAATACGAATCGAAAACCGGCTGGCCCAGTTTTATCCGGCCCCTGGAAGCGGAGAACGTCGTAGAGGAGACCGATCGCAGTTATTTCATGGTCAGAACCGAGGTGCGCAGCAAACATGCGGACTCGCATCTGGGGCATCTTTTTGACGATGGTCCCCAGCCGACGGGTCTACGCTATTGTATCAATTCGGCATCCCTTCGTTTTATTCCCGTGGCAGACCTGGAAAAGGAGGGGTATGGGGATTATCTCAAGCATTTTGAATCGAAATAACGAGCACATTCCCCGTAGATTCTGCCGTGCGGCAGAACATTCCTTGTGTCTTGCTGCAAGGAATGTTCAATAATGCCAGTGAAATTACGGTGGAAGCGATGGTGAAAGCCCTTAAAGGTACCGGAACCTGCCTTCAGCCAGGTCTTCAAATAATGGAGAAATGATAACGTAAATAAGCTACCATTCAGTAATCTCTGACAGATACAGATACCATAGCATGCTATCTTTAATTTCATTGAAATAACGATGAGTTGGAGACATCCACGGTGCAAAGCAAATGATTTATGCCAGAAGTTTCCAGTTTTTCTCGATAGCACAAATGTACATATATTGTGGTCAGTGCTCCTTGTCAGAAGTGAATTATAAGCCCACCTTTTGACTGTGTTATCACAAGTTCCCAGAAGTTTTCTGCACCGTTGATAAGTAATCAAAGAAAAAAAGGGCCGAAGAGGCCCTCCTTTTCGTGAGACCAAGGCAAAGCCTATTAATTCACGTGCGCCAACTTCTTGTTAAAATTTAATTTCATATCTGAATCCTGCAAGCTCTATATATAGTAATTACGTTTGGCCAATCGCTTTGTTTGCATCTCTATTTTAGATGCGTCACTATCTATAAATCGGAATAGACTTTGCCCCGTTTCTAAATACGCTACCAACTCCAAGAAGAAATGAACTCTCTGCCAAGTATCACATCAGAGCGTTAAGAAGTCAAACAGTTGCCTGGCTTTAAACTGAATATAAGCGGGCTCCTTATGGTATAACTTGAGCTTTGTAGATAAGCGCTTTCATAATTAGTATTTTCACCAAGCATAACCGAATAATACACCTACACCTATATACGCGCCAAGCTCATCCCCTCCATCACTATCGCTAGAATAATTACCGACTTGAAGATTAGGATCTATAACGAACTTGTCTGAAGCTAAATTGAATTTATATCCCAGTCTAAAATTTAAATCAATAACGGTTGATGACCCATCCCCGGTTTCATCGTTATAGGTGTCGTGTTCCCAGCGCCACTCCCAATCGGTATTCCACATGCCGATCCCGGGGCCAAAATAAAATCCATCCATGCCACGGTCTCCCAAGTGAAAGAAAACCAAAACTTGAAATCCCATCCCATCACCCTCTTCGGTTGTTGTGCCACCGTCTTCATCGTATTCCACGTCATATTCAAGCTGACCAATAAAACCTCCTATCGATAAAAATGGAGATATTTCTCTTTCATACTGAATTCCGACAACACTACCAATTGGATTAACTAACCCACCTAAGCTGACTATATTCTTTGGTTGCGCCATGCTGCTTGAAGGTAAACCTATTGATATAATGGCATAAACAATGATTAATGAAACATAAGCCAATGTTTTATTCATGAGTTCCCTCCTTTTATAGGTGTTCATATAAATCCATTAATGAAATGTGGGTGAAGAAAATAAAACTTGAAAGGTAAGACAGGTCGAGTATGAGGTCAGTTCAGATTCAGAAATGGAAATTTAGTTTCAGATCAAGTGTGAATTAGATACAATGTAATGTACATACATGAATATTATTAATAGGTCAAGAAATCGGCAACTCTGCGATACAGATAGATGGAGATAACATTCCCGGTTTTTTTGCCCTAAAAAACCGGGAATATCCTCACCTATCCACCATTTAACTCAAAATGGCTCTATCGCAGACAACATTTTTCTTATTAACACAACTTTCGGGTTTCGCCATTTGATCGCCTCAGGAAATCCTCCGGCCAAAACTATTTCCAACAGTTTGTCGGCAAAGACCGGGCCGGTGATCAGGATAACCCGTGTGTCGCCAAGGGCTTCTTTAATTTGCTGTTCAACAAATCGAGGGTACATGTCAGGAATACTCCGTCAGTATTTTTGACCGATTGAAGGATGGCTACCGTCTCATTACATTTAAAAATACGACCAATTGAAATTTACACAATGGCCAATTGAAAGCTGTAAAGGGGAACAAATATGAAAAAACAAGAAGCTGAAATACCGTCACCTTTCCGTTGACTTTGGCTAAGGTAAATGCCAAAAGCCCCTATGGCGAATACACAACCAAGAACCTACTGGAAAATTATCATCGCCCTCAGCCTGGTGCACTTCAGTGGGGATTTCTACAGTGCTTTCATCAACCCGTTGTTTCCCGTGTTTATGGACAAGATGGGGCTGAGTCTGACCCAGGTGGGTCTTCTGGCGGGGATTTCCCGTTTTCTGATGTTCATTGTACAACCCATGTCAGGCTATTGGTCTGATCGGCACCCCTCCCGCAGTTTTCTTTTGATCGGGTTGCTCATGCCCATCATTTTCATTCCCCTGACGGGAATGACAACCGGTTTTTACGGATTGCTTTTGTGTATTGTCATCGGCTCTACGGGGTCTTCCCTGTTTCATCCCCCGGTGACAGGTATGGTGCCCCTCTATGCCGGCCGAAAACTTGGACTGGCCATGTCCATTTACAACACGGCCGGTACCCTGGCCTTTGGGGTGGGGCCTATCTTTATCACCTTGTATGTGGCCCGG
Organism: uncultured delta proteobacterium; assembly: GCA_963848165.1. Classification (GTDB taxonomy): domain Bacteria; phylum Desulfobacterota; class Desulfobacteria; order Desulfobacterales; family B30-G6; genus B30-G6. The sequence continues at coordinate 35,283 of CAWKCS010000020.1, forward strand.
TTCGGTCTCGGCGCCATGCCGGCGACCATGGTCATGGGCCTTTTGGTCTGGATGTATTTCTATCGGGTCATCCCCAAACCCCAGGGAAACGACATGGCCCAATATGGTTTTCTGGAGACCCTCAGACAGACCCTGGGCAGTGTATGGCAGCCGATCCTGCTGATCTGGATCGTCATGGTGATGCGATCGGTGGTGGGTCAGTCCTTGATGACCTTCATGCCGGTGATCTGGGTGCAGAAAGGACATAGCATCGTTTCCGCCGGTGTTCTCTTTTCCATCTTTACCATTTCAGGGACGGTGGCCGGCATCCTCTGTGGCCATCTTTCGGACCGTATGGGATACAAACGTCTGTTGTGGATCACCCACGGTCTCATGACCCCTTTTCTGCTCATGTTTTTGTTGGTTCCCGGCAACTGGATTTATCCGGCTACGATATTGGCAGGTGGATTTAATATGGCGTCGCTGCCCCTCGGCGTGGTGATGGCCCAGAAAATCGCCCCCAAGGGTCGCTCCATGGTCGCCAGTCTGATGATGGGACTGGCCTTTGGAATCGGGGGCGTTCTTTCCCCCATCGTCGGTAAGCTGGGCGATATCTTTACCATTCATAGCGTGCTTCTGATTATCGTCTGTATTCCCTTTTTCTCCCTGATTCCGATTTATTTTATTCCTGAAGTGGGTGCCTATAGAGAGGAACAATCTTAGAAGCTATCTCAAAATAGTTTTTTGGCCCAATTTCTGTGTTGGTCCCTTGCTTCAACTCCTCGAAATACTACAGTATGCCTGCGGGTTGAAGTTCGGGCCCGCTTTGAACTTGAACCAAAACCCTTTTTGAGATAGTTCTATTTAATGATTACCCGACCGCGAGAGGTAAAAGAAATGCCCTGCTGAGTTCGAGTGCCGATCATTACTGTTTCAACAATTGGGGGATTGACCAATTGTTCAGATTTCCATGCGACGATAAAATTTGCACCTGATCCGCCGCTTTTGTCGTTTTCAGGTATTACATAGCGTAATGATTCTAATGGCTTTAAAGTTACTGGTTTATCTAAATATATTCTTAAGCGTTTTCCCTGTGTCTCGTAATAATCAACTTCGATGACCGTGATCTCATGCTTTGGATCAACATTTCTGATGCTTAATGTCACCGCCAGCAAGAAAGGTCTTTCACTGTTTCCAGTGTAAATATGTGAATAAGCAGGCACATAAATTGTCTGCCCATCAGATGATCCAATTTGTCCTTCAGCATGTAATGAAAGGGGTATCAAAAGATAAATAGATAAAAAAATGAATAAATAAGCAATAAAACAACTCTTTTTCATGGTTACTCTCCACGCTGTTTGATATTATTTAGCTGATACACTTTTCCTTGTATACGTATACGCCTTAGGAACTATGGAGTAGAACATCTGCCCGTGGGTATTATCATCTAGTGCACCCCTTTCTTCAAGCGCCGTCACAACTGTTTCAATCTGGTTTTCAGAAATAATCATTTCACTGATCTCACGGGCTGGAGGTATTTCATTGGATTCTGATTTCTCTGTGCTGCGGTATTTTAATTTGCTGGTTGTAGCTCCTCCCGCGCCGGCATCCATGGCTGCGCTTATCAAATCCGTTGAGCGCCCTTCATTGCAGATCAGGGTGAAATTCACCAGATCGCTTAAATAGTTTCTTTTTCTACCAACCAATGGATATTTAGAGAACTCACGCCGCCGCCATCGCGTGCCTCCCTTTATTTCATCGATTACGGATACAATTTGTTCAATGCTGGCTGCCTGACGGGCCAACCCCACATAAGCTTTCACATCGACCAGTCCCGTCCTTATGGGGTAAAGATAGATAAATCCTTTTCCCGGTTGATCTATGGCACCAATATTTATCATCATATCCATCACATTTTCAGCATTATGAGACGTTGCCACCAGATTCACAATTTCCTTTTCGGCCGGAATAGCTATTCTCCAGAGCCCGATTTTATCCCTCAGACCCGTTCCGGCACCCAAGGTAATCGCCGGCACCCCGCTGCCCGTTTCCAATCCAACCTTCGCCAAAAGGTCGCCATCTCCTTTCTGTGCAATGCAGCAAATCCCGGTCAAATCGCTGTATAATATTCTCTTTTCAAATTCCATATCGATATTCAGGGTTTTGTTCTCCCGGCACCGTTCATGTGCCTTGAGCAAGGTAATATCTTTACTGAAAACCGAACCTCTTCCCGGTATTTTTAATCCGCCTTTTTCGATGATAAAATTGATAGTGGCCTGTTCCATTTCCGGGGAGACCAAAAAGGTAATGATGGTGATGGGGTCATGCAGGATGGAGTTGCCGGTTCCAAGCATTTTTAACAAGCCTTTCCTCTCCTGTAGCAGGTCTCTTCGCCCTGCTATCGAATTGCTGTATTCTATGCCTATGGATTCCAGTTCTTCAAGGATGGCTGATGCTGTTTCCTTATCAGAAACAATCGTAATTTCGATGACCTTTTTATCAATGTCCATTATGACGAATATCCTTTGCTAGTCGCCAGCGCTTTCCTGCCGTATAGCCTTTCTTTTCTTGTTGACATAAAGTCCGACTATCAACACTGCCAGTATAGGGAAAACCGATGCCATGGACAAGATACCAAAACCCTCTACCACGCTCACCTGATTGCCTATCCCCAATCCGATGGCAAGCACCAACGGTACCGTAATCGGTCCTGTTGTGACCCCTGCACTGTCCCAGGCTATATTCACAAACTCCTCGGTGGATACTTTTGTAAAAATGAGGAGTAAAAGGTATGGCGGAATTAGTAGATATGCCAAAGGCACATTCCAGATAATTTTTACCACACCCACAAGCATACCAAGACCCACACCAGTGGCTACAGCCTGTATTAAAAGCGATTTGTTAAATGTTCCTACGGTCAATTCCTCAACTTTTAAACCCAGCGCATTTAAGGCAGGTTCGGCCAGTGTTGCACCATAACCCATAATAAAAGCAAATAAGAGCACAACCCATAAACCCATTCTCCCTTTCTCTCCTCCAAATAGCGGCCCCTTGGTAGGCGTATGTATGTATTGCCTGTTTGATGGGTCGTAGGCGCTCTGATCAAATGGAATAGGCACATATTGATTCTTAATATTGGCAAAGAAAAATTTTTCTTTTTGACCGTTTGGCTTTGTGGCGGTAAGCACGGTCTCCTCATTAAAATTAATGATTGTCTGCCTTTTATTAATCAATTGAATCTTCGTAAATGAAGAAGGGAGATTGGTGCCCACGCTGGTGCCGAGTTTCGACAATCCGAGTTCAATGCCGATATTAAACAAGCCCATGCCAATAACAGCCAACATGATTCCAAGTAAAATTTCATCCAATTTTGGAACTTTTTCACGTAACACTAAAAACAAGACCAGAAAAAAGAATACTGTGAGCGGTATGATCGCTTGAACTGCAGCCCGGCTATTTCGCAACAGAACATCAAGCGGGTTTGTTTTTATGATTTTATCACTGAAATAGTTTTGTGCCGTCTCTTTATAGGCGTTGGGATTGCGAAAAACAGCAAGCCTTTGTGATTCAGTGCCTTTTTTAACAGCCCAGTTTTTTAAAAGTTCGATATCTTCTTTTCCAAAAACAGATTTTCTTAAATTGGGATCTTTTCCCAGTTTGCCCATAAATTCGATCATTTTTTCATGGCTGCCGTCAAAAAGAGCAATCTGGCTATCTGCTTGTGCGTTTTGCAATGCATATCCAATCATCTCATTTCTGCCATCGAACAGGTTCACTATTTTAGATTGATTTTCTTTGCTGAAAAAGGTGGCCTCTTTCATGGGAGGTGGAACGCTGTCGAGATAAAAAGCGCCTAAAGACAGAACTGCTAAAATCGGAAATAATGACGCAAGCGTCACTACGCCCAAACCAGCAGACTCCGAAGTTCCGCCGCTTACAATTCTACAGACACCAATGCCCAGCGCCAGGACCAGGGGAACCGTTACCGGCCCTGTCGTCACGGCACCGCAGTCCCAGGCCAAGCCTGTTAAGAATTTCATATTAGGCTGAAAAAGGGCCCAAAAAGAAAAAGCTGAAAGTACACCAACCACGATATAAATAAATGGCTTTAATGACCATCCATACAAAAATCTGAGCATACCGAAAAACACTGCGATGCCGACACCCACGCCACTGAATACACAAGATAATTGGAATATTTATTTAGAAGCAGAAAAAGCAAGGGCGCATCCCAGGCTTTTACATAGGTGCCGGCAGCTTTCAATATCCCGATAGCAGGCTCGGCAAACGTTGCACCAATGCCCAGAATAAAAGCAAAGGTTAGCGTAACGGGCAGTTTGGTTTTTTGCGGCAGCTTAACCCCAATAAGATCGCCTAATGGCATCAAACCCAAAAAGAGCCCTTCCATAAAAAAGGCCAGGCCAAGAACTACCACAGAAATTCCTGTGGCAACAATGGCAGCTTCACTAACAGCAATGTTTAAAACAATCGTCTGAAAACAAATTAAATAAATGACAATGAGCGCTACGGATTGAATCTGTGCCATTATACGTTTTCTTATATAAGGAACTAGTAATCCAATTTTTTGGTTAACGCTGATATTTTCGATTGATTTCTGTTTAATTGCCATCAGTTATATGTTCCCAAATGAAGGTATATTGAGCCTATCGTGTTCCCAATTTAATCTGAATTTTATTCAAACTCGTAGATTTCGTACCGGGTTTCATCCCCCAGCAAGGTATCGATCTGTTTTTGAATTTCCGCCCTTTCAGTACCCTGCAGCCAGGTATTCCAATAATAGATTGATTGCCATTTGGTGACCACCAGACTTTCCCCGGGTTTATCAACTCGTTTCAATGTTTCTCCGGCGATATATCCTGGAACGCCCATGGTGATGGCTCGCAGCTGATTGATAAGCACCAGCAATGCTTCTTTTTTTTCTTCGGGCACGTTTCTTTTTATATGGACCTTAATCATTTTCGACCCTCCTTTTGATGTTTTTTGATACGACGGTCGCGTAGTTCAAAAATGGCCGGCATGAGGATAATGCTGCCCAGCAGGCAGCCGGAAATACCGATGACCGCGACAATCCCCATGCTTTTCAGCCCGGGATAATGGGACAGGATGATGGAACCAAAGCCTGCGATGGTGGTCAGGGACGTCAGTACAACCGCCCTGCCGGTTTGAAACCAGCCCCTCAACGGGCTGTGGAAGTCCGGGTGCCTGAACGTGTTGGTAAAATGGACACCATCATCGATACCAATACCGATGATCATCGGCAGTACCATGATGTTCAGGAAATTGAAGTCAATTTGAAACAGGGTCATGAATCCCATCAACATGGACATTCCAACAAAAAGCGGCAGCACCGAAAAAAAGAGATGTCTGATGTTGCGATAGTAGACCCAGAGAATAACCACGATGAACACGCTTGCCAGACCCAGGGATGTTTTTAGATTCTGAAGGATCAGTTGTTTGAGCTCGCCCGTGAGGATGTTGGCACCGGTTAAATTAAAGGAGGCAGGGTCCACACCTGCTTGCGACAGGTTTTGGATGAGTTGGTCTTTGAACCGGGTTGTGTCTTCATACGACCAGAGGTCCATTGACGGATGGATGTAGATGATGGCGGTAAATTGATTGTTTTTCTGAAAAGTAAAGCGGTTTAGAATCGAACTCAAACCGGATGTGTGCAGATGTGATGGAAGCAGCACGGATCGGATGGAAAAACCCTCTCCAAGCTGTTCTACATAGCGGTCATACAGGCCACTGGTTCGAAACCCGTATTTTTTCAGGGAGCTATCGAGGTCTTGCCGTATTCGATCCAGGTCGAAGGCTGCCGGGTGTGACTGCATCCAGGCGATGTTGTGTCTCTGCCTGACCGGCGACAAAAGAAACCGGCTTATGGAAGTGATCTTGGATATGTATCCCTGTTCCAGCATGGACTGCAGAGACAGAACCATGGCTGCTTCGCGGTCCATGACGTCTTCTTCGGAAGACCCGCTGATCGTCAACAGAACACGTGCCGGTGGACCCGCCGAGCCAGGAGGTAACCTGGTCCTGCAGCTGCAACACGCTGCTGTCACTCGGCCGGAAATTTTTGAGGTTGTCATCGAAGTGCACCTGAAAACCGGCGATCACCAGCCCACCTGTACACAGAGCGGTCAGTATCAGCGTCCGTTCAGGATGGCGCTTTATGGAAGTTAGCAATGGGGTCAGAAAAAAGCCGGCCAGGGTTGCTTTCTTTTGGAACCGTCCGGTGGACGCGGTCCAGACAAGGCAGGCCGGCAGGAATACCAGCATGGCCAGGAGACAGAACAGAATACCCGTCCCGGTTAAAATGCCGAGTTCCCTGAATCCTTTGAAATCAGAGAGTCCCACCGCATAAAAAGCCATGGCGGTGGTGAGACCGCCGATAAATATTCCCATCCCCGCCTCCTTAAATGTGGTTTCCAGGCGTGACAGTTCGTCCAGACCAGCCATCTCCGGATCGAAAAATCGATTGACCACATGGATAGCGAAATCGATGCCCAGTCCGATCAGGACACAGGCGAATAGGCAGGTCAGAATGTTGAGATGCTGAAACAGAATACCGGCAAACCCGATGGTCCAAAGAAGACTCATGACCAGTGGTACAGTGACGAGGAGAAGAATCCCGGGGGTTCGAAATGATATGAAAAACAAAAGCATGACACAGACAAAGGAGGTGATCAGGGTGACCTTGATATCCAGCCGGGTAATGGCTTCATCTTTGACGGCAATGGGGTAGCCGCCGGTGTGCCGAACATGGATGGCTGTTTCCGAAAAATCGAGATGCTCTGAAACATCTTCCAACACCTGTTTTTCCATGGCAACGACTTCCCGCATCAATTTTTTGCTGAAAGCGATGTCCTGTGGGGGTTCTATGGGCGTCAGGAACATGAAATAGGTGCGGTTGTTTTTTGTCCGGTACAGACCGGTTTCATTGAGTCCGCCTTTCTGGTGAAAAGGGATTTGAAGCGTTGAAAAAAACAGGTCTCCTATACCCAGCGGGTCTTGGGTAAGCATCCGTTTGCCTGCCTGGCCCAGGGGCGTCATGAGGAGCTGCCGGTTTTCACGAATTTTTTGCTCGATATTCTCACTTGCCAGATTTTCCGAGAGTTTTTCCATGTTTTCTGCTGTCAGGAGCAAGGGGATATAGGCAAAAAGAGTGTCGAACATGTTCAGGAGTTGCTCGGGGTCGCGTTGATAATCCACCTTGGAAATCATGGGGTTTTGAGCATATTGTTCAGCCAGGGTTTCCATGAATTCGGTGATGATATGCTCATCCAGCGTTTCATCCACTGTAATGACCGATATCAAAAGCGATTGAAATCCGACCTCCTCGGTGATCTCAAAAAAGCGTTGAACTTCCGGGCGACCAGATGGTAGCAGGGAAAAAAGGCTCAGATTCAGCCTGAGCCGCAGGGCAGCCATGATCGATATGGCTGTGAGAACCAGCGCCATGATGATGATGGCCTTATGAAAGCGGTGGATGAATTGGGACATGGTCGTCGGGACTCGGCAAACATCATTTTTGAAAGACATCTGATATATACACTGATTTTGTGGGAAAGTAAAAAGAAAGGGTTGGAGGGTTGGAGGATTGAAGGGTTGGAGGGGAAGCCCTTAAGCTTTTAGTTCTTTGTCAGAGAAGATCAGGAGCAAACAGCTAAAAGCTAACACCGTATGGGTTTATAGGAATGTGTAGTCTGTAATACACGAAACTGTATTTCAAAAAACCTTTTTTTGGTTACCCTCCACCCTCAAACCTCCAACCCTTTCTGTCTTGTTCCCTCGGTTTTTAGACCTTCTAAAATGTTTGGTCAACAATTCCCAGCTCTTCAGAATAACCTCCCCCAACCCAAAGAGGATGCCGCATCCAATGACGCTTCCCAGGATCAGAAGCAGATAGACCCTTGTCTTTGGAATCTGCAGGAGTTTGGATAAGATAAAACCGCTCAGAATTCCGCAGCCTTTCAAGGGCAGGCTGGTAATCACGATCACACCGGGTATCCCCAAAGCCTGAACCCATTGGAAGAGACGGGATTTCCGCCTTCTGGCTTCCTTTTGCTTTCTTCCTGTGGATAATTTCTGAATAAATGTGCTGTTGGAGATACTCCCATACAGGTGATAAAAAATAGGTATTTGAAGCGTGTCGAGCAGGACGGCAACCGGTAGCAGAAACGAGATTTTGTGACCTATCAACTGGGCGCTGAGCAATGCGATGGGGCGTCCTCCCAGGTAATAGAGGGGTATAAAGTAGATAACAAAATGTTCTGTAAGACTGTCTTTAAGGAATAAAATGAGTTCGCTCATAACGTTTCTGTTTCATGGAAAATTAGGGGTTCAAACTACTTCGAGTCTTCAGTCGTGCTTTCATGTCTGCATCGTATAAAAAGGTCAAAGGTGAAAGAATTTTGATGAAAGCAGGAACCGGATCCTTTGCCGACAGAATGTCGTAAAAGGTGTCCCGGGTATTGAAACGGAAAAAATCAGTCATGATCCGGCTTCGATCCGGGTTGAATATGAAGTGAAACATATCACCCGGAATCAGCCATCTGCAGGTAATACCGAGACGATACTTTTCAACCGGATCGAAGCGTTCCCCCATGGCCATTTTGTGCAGGAGGAGTGGAAAATTGACACCCGCATGAACGGCCAGGGACAGCGAGCCCCAGAATCTCGGATTTATTTCCATCAGTTTGGGCAAACCATCCCGGGGATCGACCTTGAATTCAACCATGGCCACCCCGAACCATCCGATCTTTTCGAGGAGCGCTCGCGCCATGTCATAAATGTCGTCGTGTCGTATGCTGACACGCAGGGTGCTGGCGCCACCTGTGACCGGATATTCCCGTAGTCGTTTATGGACGAATCCGGCTTTTAAGCAGGATTGTTCATCAAACAGAAAAGATGCGCCGTATCCGCTGCCCTCTCTTGGAATGAACTCCTGGATCATGGGAAATGGAAACTGCAGATGAATTTTCTGATATATTTCCTTGAGTTCCTGCCGGTTCTTTGGATAGGCCACACCCACAGCGCCTGAACTGATTTGGGGCTTGATGACCACAGGATACGGAAGTAGATCTGCGATGTCATCGAGTTGAGAGAGGTCCTGAATATGCCAGGTTTGTGGAACCGGTATACCCATTTGTTCAGCCAGGCGGATGACATTGGCTTTGTTACGTACCCGTTTGAATGTGTTCCTGGGAGGTAGCGGAAGATAGGTCAACCGTGAAAACGTGTCCAGATGGCCGGACAAAAGGTAGGCAGTGTCTTCCTCCATGGGCAGCAGCATTCGAAAGGGATTTTTTGCCAGCAGATCATGTATGAATTCCAGAAAGTTATGTGGTGACGACCGCGGGGAGGGATAGACGATCCCTTTATGGCAGTACCTGGAAAAGGCGGCCATGGACAACCACGTGCTTTCGCCGACAGTTACCTGAATGCGGTTTTGTCCCAAAGCCCTTACGGCTGCAAGGGTTTTGCGCCAGTGCCCATCCGTCACAAATACATCAGAATAGGTATTTACCATTCCAGAAGAATACTGTAGGTTGTCTCAAATGTAAACAGGATTGCTGCTGCAATCCTGTGTGACGCGGCTTTGCCGCTAATTAACGTTCAATTTCCCGCAGCTTGCAGCGCGGGATGAACCGAAAAAGCGAGCGCATTTCCCGTAGGTTCTGCCGTTCGGCAGTGCATCGCATGCTGCGGGGTTCTTCAAGAGGTTGCTTTGAAAGACAGAATTTGTGTAATCATACCTGCCTACAACGTTGCAGACACCATTGGCGATGTGGTTAAGGGGGCTTTTCAGCATGTGCGGATGGTCATGGTAGCAGACGATGGCTCCGGGGACGGCACAGGGGAACATGCGCTATCGGCAGGGGCAAACGTCATTTTCATCGACAGGAACCGGGGCAAGGGCAATGCGCTCAAAGTGTTGTTCAAGGAAGCTGCCAAGCAGGGTTATACGGCCGTGATCAGCATGGATGGCGATGGACAGCACAACCCGGATGAAATACCCAGACTGATGCATGCCCACAAAGAGAACCCGGAAAACATCATTGTCGGGTCGCGTATGCACTCCAGAGAAAATATTCCCAGAGCACGTTACAATTCCATGCATGTGGCACGGTTTTTTATCTCCCTGGCAGCCAACCGGTTTATCGAGGATACCCAGTGTGGTTACCGGGTGTACCCGCTGGCGTTGATTCAGCGCATGGCCTTGACCCAGGAAAAATATGTTACCGAATCGGAGATCCTTATAAAGGCCGGAGATATGGGGGTAGCTATCGATTTTGTTCGGATCGGTGCTATTTATGGTGAGATTCACAGCCATTTCAGACCGGTGTTGGATGTCTCCGCCATTACCGCCTACATTATTTCCTATTTTCCGCTCAAGTTTTTTACCGAGGCGGTTATTCCAGGAAAATCCTACACCTATACCAAGGGAAACCTTCGGGATTGGATTGCCCGGCATAAGCTCCTTGATAACCAATTCAAAGTGATAACGGCTGTCATCGGCATACCCATGACGGTCATCTGTCTTATGGCGTACCATGGCCTGTCCATCCTGCTGGGCGATAATTTTTCATCCGTGCGAATGCTGGGACATGGTTATTATAAAATCACGCTGGCGGCCCTTCTTCTGCCGGTGATCCTAGTGACCATTATCTTTGAAAAACTGTTCAGTTATATCGGTATCAAGTTACGGCTTGTGGATGGAATTATCCAAAAATTTTATCCGCATTTGTGGGAATAAACAGCATAAAAGTCCCTCAGCCTGCCCAAACCGGGAAGACATCCAGAGGGAAAGATACAATTATTCTTGAATAAAGACAATGTGTTTGCTAAGGTCCATGACTCATGTATACGATCTGTTTCGAAATATCGTGATGTTCAAGAGGCGGTATCAGGCAAAACGTTTGGGACGTATTCATCGAGATGTGGTGTGGAACCGGTATTGTTGTGTTGACATGAACCTGAGTGAGGTAGAAATTGGAAGACATCATTAACGATTCGGCTAAATTAAGCGATTTTTTGAAAGAAATGATTATCGACACACTCAAGCTGGAAGATGTTTCAGCTGAGGAGATTGATGATGATGCGCCTCTTTTTAAGGAGGGCCTGGGTCTTGATTCCATCGATGCCCTGGAACTCGTGGTGGCCATCGAAAAAGTTTTCAATGTGATTATAGAAGATGAAGACGTGGGCAAAGAAGCTTTCGGCTCCATCAGGATCCTGGCCGGGTTCATCCAAAGAGAATTCACCGGGACGGGCAAGAACATCATACGTGCTGCCGGATAACATGATGTGCTGGTTTGAAGTTGAAGAAAAGGTTCGTTTCAACGAAGTCGATGAGTGGGGCATGGTATGGTATGGGAATTACATGGCCTGGTTTGAAATCGGTCGCATGGCCCTGCTGAAAAAATTTGATCTTCTCCCCAGACAGATGGTTGAACTCGGATATGTTGCACCGGTGGTCAACTTGAACTGCGATTACAAGCAATCCGCCAGGACCGGTGATACGGTCGTCATCAGAACAACCGTGCTGAAACCGGAAATTGCCGCGTTGATTTTCAAGTTTGAAATTTTGCATAAGGACAGTCGAGAACTGCTTGCCAAAGGAGAGACAACCCAGGTCTTGCTGACGACGGATCAGAAAATGATATACCGGCTCAGTGGCAAACTTGAACAACGGATTGCGGTTCTGTTGAACTATTGTGCGCAGGGCAGCAAGAAATTATTACAACGTAATCGACATACTGTGAGCTCTTAGCTCTAAGCCTAAGCAGCCAAGCTGCCAAGAGCTAAAAGCTTATCGCTTATCCCCTTGAACCCTGATCTTATTTCTCTCAACGCCCAAACCCTATGAAATCTGAAAATGAAAGACGCGTGGTCATTACCGGTGCCGGGATCATCGCTGCCATCGGACAGACCATGCCTGAGTTCCGCTCAAATCTTTTCCAGGGTGTGTGCGGCATCAAGGAGATTGGTCTTTTCGACACAAGCGGATACACCTGCAGGCTGGGGGGGCAGATCGACGGGGGCAACTTAAAGAAACGGCTGCCGCCGCGACAAACCAAGCGGATCTCTCGTTGTGACCTGTTGGGCCTGATTGCCGCAAAAGAGGCTGTCCTGAGCTCCCGAATCGATTTCGAGCAGACAGATACGGAACGAACGGGTGTTGTCATGGGCGGCGGGGCCGGTGGCATGCTTTCCTGGGAAACCTTTCGGCGTGACCTGTGGCAGGGTCGTCAAAACAACAATGCCTCGCGTGTCCTGGCGTCAGCCCCATGCACACTGACCGATCTCATTGCCAATCACTATGGCATCAGTGGTATCCGATCCACCATTACAACCGCCTGCTCATCCAGTGCAAATGCCATCGGATACGGTTATGACCTGATTCGATCCGGAGATGTCGACGTGGTCGTTACCGGTGGAAGCGAGGCGCTTTCAGAACTCACATTTGCCGGATTCAATTCCCTGAAAGTGATGTCACCGGAGCCTTGTCGACCGTTTGACAAGCATCGCCGCGGTCTTTCCCTGGGAGAGGGCGCCGGGATCATCATTCTCGAGGAATACACACACGCAATCGAGAGGGGCGCAGCAATGTTGGCTGAGATGGCGGGGTATGCAGTGAATGCCGATGCCTATCATATGACGTCTCCCGACCCGGAAGGTCTGGGTATGTTCCGCGTCATGTCCAGTGCGCTTGAGCGCGCCGGTATTGAAACGGAAAGGGTGGATTATATCAATGCCCACGGTACGGCAACAAAGATCAACGATCACATGGAGACCCAGGCCATTCAACGGCTGTTTGGAAAAAAAGACCTGGCACGCATAACCGTCAGTTCCACCAAATCCATGGTGGGTCACTGCCTGGGGGCTTCCGGCGCGATTGAGGCTATTGCCACGATACTGGCACTGAACCGGCAGGCAGCACCCCCCACGATACACCTGGATGAACCGGATCCCCTTTGCAATCTAAACCACGTGGCGCATATATTTCGTAAGCAGAAAATCCATGTCGCCCTGAGCAATTCTTTTGCCTTTGGGGGTAACAATACGTCGTTGGTATTTAAACAGGCAGAAACATAGGGAGTTGAGCGGGGATAAGCTCGTATGAGCCAGTAAGCTGGTAAGCTAATTAGTCGGCTTACAGCTTATAGCTTAGAGCTAAAGGACTAATAATAGATGACAGCCATCAGTATCACAGGCATCGGCGTGATCAGTTCTCTGGGTGTCGGCCGGGAGGCTTTCTGGGAGGGGTGCCTGGCGGCGCGGTCCGGCGTCAGGCAGATCACCACATTCAATACAGAGCCGTACAGCACGAACGTGGCGGCATGTGTCGTTGATTTCAAGCCGGCCAAATTCATGTCACCCATGACCTACCGTCGGATGAGCCGTATTTCGAGAATGGCTGTTGCCGCCAGCATCGAGGCTGTCCAGGACAGCGGACTTTGCCTGGACAGAATGAACAGGGAGCGGGTGGCCGTGGTCATGGGGACGTCCTATGGCAGCAGTTCCCATGTGGACGGATTTTATCGCAGCCTGCTGGCGGACGGACCGCGGGGTGCGCAACCCCTGCTCTTTCCTGAAACGGTTCCCAATGCGCCCGCCAGCCATATTTCGATTTACCATAATATCCAGGGACCAAACGCCACTTTTTGCCAGAATGAAATTTCAGCCGAAACAGGCATGGCTTATGCCAGGTCCCTTTTGGATGGCAACATCGTGGATGTGGTCCTGGTAGGTGGCGCCGAGGAGCTGTCGGAAATTCTCTTTGGATGTTACGATGCCGTTGGTGGGCTGAATAAGATATGGGTGAACGGGGGAGAGGACATCCAAGCAAAACCCGGTGGCGGGTTAATCCTGGGGGAAGGTGCGGCCGTGCTCGTCATGGAAAGAAAAGAATCCGCCAGGCAGAGAGGCGCAAAAATTTATGGCAATCTGGTGGCAGATGTCATTGCGGGAGGTGTTTCCGCCATGGGTCACTATGCAACACAAGGGCAACCGATAGCCAGGGCTATTGTCCATTCCATGGAAAAAGCCGGAATTCAACCGGGCAGCATCGACCATGTCAGTGTATCGGCCAATTACGCCAAAGAACTGGACCTCATGGAGTTTGAGCAGGTTGCAAAATGTTTTCAGTCGTTCGGATAGGGAGTTGTGGGTATCACCGTTAAAATACCTGATAGGCGATTTCGGTGCTGCAGGAACCACACGTGCTGCCGCCGTTCTGCTCAGCCTGCATCACCAGGTTTCCTTGCCGGAGATTTCCATCTCCGGCTTGATAAAAAAACAAGAAAAACCGCTTGCATGGACGTCCCCCCAAAACAGGAAAATCGACAGGGCCTTGATGACCAGCACCACCTTCGGGGGGGGGACAGCCAGTATCATCTTTTCAAGGTAGACCGCCACCAGTGGGTAGAATATTTATTCTGTATCGAAAACCTGGTCTTCATTTTTCAATTGAAGAACCTCGCAGCAAGCTACGAGGAATGTTCTGCCGTGCGGCAGAACCTACGGGAATGCCTCGCTTTTCGGTTCAAAATTCGATGTTGGACGTTCGATGTTCGATGTCATTCGTTCTCCAAACCGTTCGTTCACCAGCGTTTCAATGTCGGCCTGTCGATGGCAGGCTACCTTATGACCATATCCGATATCTTCCAGGACCGGGTCCTGATTTCGGCACAGATCCATAACAAACGGGCAACGGGTATGAAAACGGCATCCTGCCGGCGGATTCAAGGGACTGGGCACATCACCGGATAGAACGATTCGTTTTTGCTTGTGTTCTACATCGGGAACGGGAATCCCCGAGAGCAGCGCATGGGTGTATGGGTGGCGTGGATGGCTGAAAATGTCGCCTGTTTTAGCAATTTCCACAACTTTCCCGAGATACATGACAGCCAGCCGATGGCTGATGTATTTAACCACCAGAAGATGGTGGGTCACAAACAGATAGGTTAAGTTGAGTTTCAGTTGCAGGCCATGCAGGAGGTTGAGTATCTGGGCCTGGACCGACACATCCAGGGCGGAGGTCGGCTCATCGAGAACCAGAAAATCCGGATTTGTGGCGATGGCGCGCGCTACGGCGATACGCTGTCGTTGTCCCCCTGAGAATTCATGGGGGTAACGGAGGTAATGATCTTTTGTCAGACCGACCAGGTTCAACAGGTCCATCACGCGATCTTCCAGAGCACGACCGCGAAAAAGGCGCTGTGCTTTCAATGGCTCGGCAATGATGTTTTTTATCAGCATACGGGGATTCAATGACGTGGTGGGGTCCTGAAACACCATTTGCAGTTTGCTGCGGATCCCCAGCTGTTTCAATGATTTTAGCGGAATCTTGGCGATGTCGGTCCCGGAGGTGGTATCCCCCTCTGACGGATAATAAACAATTTGACCCTCCGTGGGCTTGTGCAGCCGGACAATGGCTTTGCCGGTGGTGGTTTTGCCGCAACCCGATTCTCCCACGAGACCCAGGCATTCGCCCCTGTATATATCAAGGTCAACGCCGTCCAGAGCCTTGACGGCATCCACCTTTCTTCGAAGCACACCACCAAATACAGGATAATGTTTTTTCAGATTTTTCAGTTCAATAATTTTTTGCATGGTATCAATTTAGGTCGCGTGGCCTTTCCGTATATAAAAAGCATGCAACCTGGTGATTATTTCCGACCACTGTGGATTCTGGAAATGCTTGTTTACAAATCTCTTTAGCATCCCTGCAACGCGGGTGAAACCGACATCCGGAAGGTGGGTTAACCAGGTTCGGAACATTTCCCTCGATGCTTTCAAGCTTCCCCTCATGGGAAAACCGGGGAACGGCATTGAGCAGTGCGCGTGTATATGGATGCCGGGGTTCGTTGAACAGGTCTTTAACATCGGCGACTTCACACAGGTTGCCGGCATACATTACACCTACGCGGTCACAGGTTTCAGCGACAATTCCCAAATCATGTGTAATCAGAAGCACCGATGAAATGACTTTCTGCTTGAGCTCTTTTAAAAGATCCAGAATCTGAGCCTGAATCGTAACATCCAGGTTGGAGGTGGCTTCATCGGCAATGAGCAGCAAAGGATTGCAGGCCAGTGCTATGGCGATAACGATACGCTGCTTCATACCACCGGAAAGATTGTGCGGATAACGTCGGGCGATATCTTCGGCATGGGGAATACTGAGCTTGGCCATCATTTCAACAGCACGCCTCATGGCCTCTTTTTTTAATCTGTTCTCCCAAGACTTGAGCAGGGGTGTCTTGCTGAACAGCTTCAGGATCAGCGCTTCCGGGTGGATCGCTGCGAGTCGGTAAAGTGCTTTCAGATAAATTCCCCATGGATTGGTCTTTGAGATGGAAGCATCCATATCCATCAATATCTGTTGGCACATCTCTTTCTTGCGATGAAAAAGAAAACTCTCTGCAACCTGTTCCCCGATGCTCATGATGGGGTTCAAGGCCGCATTGGGTTCTTGAAATATCATGGAGATTTTATTTCCCCGCAAGCCCTTCATGGTGGTTTCGGACTGTTGCAGCAGATCGATTGCCGTATCACTTCCATTGTTTTCCGGATAGAACAGAACCTGACCGCCGTCGATTTTTCCCGGTTCCTGGATAATGCGCATCATGGAACGAACGGTGACGCTTTTTCCACAGCCGGATTCACCCACCAGACCAAAGGTGCAACCATGATCCACAGAAATACTCACCTTGTCCAGGGCCTTTACCACACCCTCATGGGTATAAAAATTGGTTACCAGGTCAATGGTTTCGATGAGTTTGGGCATAACTATTAGGTTCTTGTGTTTATTGGTTCATTATGTTTCTTAGTTGCCTATAGGAACCGTAAGGCTTTGAACCTTTATGCTGTTCAAGCAACTCAATGAACTCAATAAACTCAAAAATCGCAATGAACAATATCTTATCGTCTTCTCTGCTTGGGATCGAAAGCATCTCGCAGTGCGTCGCCGATCAGGTTCCAGGCCAGAACAAAAAGCACAATACAAGCCCCGGGTATGGCGATGGCATGCCAGTACTTAAGGGGATCATCGACCGGTCCGACGATATAATTACGGGCCAAAGCGACCATCTGGCCCCAGTCGGCATATCCCTTGGGAGCGCCCAGACCTATAAAGCTCATGAATGCAGCAACGATCACCATGGATCCGATGTCCATGGAGGCCATGACCAGCACAGGGTATATCCCGTTGGGCAGGATATGTTTTCTCATGATGGTGAAATTGGAGACGCCCATGACACGCGCTGCCTGGACATAATCCAGTTCCCGCAATGTTAAAATGCTGGATCGCATTACGCGCACATAATCTCTCCATTTTACAAGCGCCAGGGCAATCATGACCTTATCCAGCCCCCTGCCGAAGGCAACAACGATGGCCATGGTGAGCACCAGCAGCGGCACAGCAAAAATGATATCCACCACACGCATGATGATTTCGTCGATGATCCCGCCATAATATCCAGATATAATCCCCAGTGAAACACCGATGATCAACGCAAAACCGATCACAAACATGCCGATCTTGAATGCCGTTCGTGTTCCCCATACCGCACCGTAAAAAATATCGTACTGGCCCGAGGTGGTGCCGAAAATATTCGTTGAGCTGGGCGGTTTCGGTGTTTGGGAATAGCCTTTATGGGGCATCATATAGGGGTTGTAGGCATATTTGGGGGGTGCGATATAGGGTGCCAACACCGCTACCGCCACAAAAACAAACAGCAACGAAAAACCGATGATGGCCGACGGATTTTTAAAAATCCGGTACAGGGTAAATTTCAGTTCTCTGATTCGGGGATGCTGTTTTTTGTTCATACCATCCTCATCAGTTGAGTCTTATCCTGGGATCGATATAGGCGTAGAGGATATCCAAAACAAGATTTATAATCACATACACCAAGCCGAAAAACAGGCAGATACCCATTAATACGGGGAGATCTAATGAGATGGCGGCGTTTGCCAGCCACCATCCGATACCCTGTCGGTTAAAGATGTATTCTACGGCGATGCTGCCCTCCATGGAGTATGCCGCCAGCCAGCCGGCCACCGTTATCACCGGAATCAATGCATTTTTACGTGCATGTTTGAAATAAATGGTATGGTAATCCGCACCTTTGGCCAGAGCGGTGATGATATAGTCCTTGGAGATTTCTTCAATCATGCTGGAACGCATGACCCGCAACAAAATGGCCACAATGACCACAACCTGGGTAAAGACCGGCATCACAAGCCGCGAAATTGCATCGCGTGTAATATCCAGTCTGCCGTTCAAAAGACCATCGAGTGTATATAAATAGGTATAGCGTTTAAACTGATCGGGATTTTCGCGAATCCAGACGTTGAACCCGTCATCGATAATACCCGGAGGGAATATATTTAAATAACCATAAAAAAACATCAGGATAATCAAAGCGAATAAAAAGGTAGGCAGAGACCAACCGACAATGGCGAATATGCGTGTGGAATGGTCTACCCAGGTATCCCGGTGGATTCCGGACACCGTTCCCAGCCAGATGCCGAAAATGATGATAATCGGTATGGTATACAGGTTGAGTTCCAGGGTGATGGGAAAGTAATACCAGAACGCATCCCAGACCGGCATGGCTGCCACAAAGGAATAGCCCCAGTTGCCTGAAGAAACCTGCCGTATCCATCGAACATATTGAATGTGAAACGGATCGTCCAGCCCAAGCTGCTTGACGATGATGGGCAGGTCCTTTACCTGCTGGGGAGATTTGACATAGGCCATAGCCCTGCGCTCCGGGCTGAAGGTCATGAGAATAGAAAAAATCAGAACCGAAACACCGAAAAGGACAAAGGCCAGAAACAGGAATCTTCGAATGATATAAGTTGTCAAGGAAGCCCGATCATATGAAAATTGATTTTTGCCTGCCTTTCAGATGGCAGGCAAAAATCAAGAGCGACAAGGTCGCGTTTTATAAATTTGTGAAACAAATTTATTTGGTAATGTTCCAGAAAAATTCAACAGTCTGCGAGAACATGGGATTGCGGTTGTATCCTTTTACATAGTCACGATAGACAAACAGTTCCAGGGGTTGGAACAGGGCGATGCCCAGGGCGTCTTCGTACCAGATGTTTTGCAGTTTGTCGTAAGCTGCTGCACGCTTGTCCGGTTCGACGTTTTCGATCCCGTCTTTAAGAAGTTTGTCCACGTCCGGATTGTTATACCCCATGTACTTGCCGTATGTCCCATTTGAGCTCATGTAGGGATACATGAAGTTGTGAGGATCTGGATAATCGGCACCCCATCCAATGATGAAAATGGGATAACGGAATTGACGGATGGCCGGCATGTAATCCTTCCAATCCACATTGCGAACCTCGATCTGGAATTTGGGATTCAGGGATTCGATATTTTCTTTTAACATCAGGGCTGCAGCTTCCCGTTCTTCCCGGCCGGTATTGTGGGTGATGATCATCTTGAAACCCTTTTCCCAGACCTTACCCCCCCAGGCTTTTTTCATGTATGCTTCAGATTTTTTCAGATCGAATGCGTACATGGGCATATCTTTTTTATATGCCAGTCCACTGATCAGGGGTGTTCCCGGGAGTGAGCCCAGATCGTTGAGCACTTCTTTGAGAAAGGTATCCCCGTCGTAGGCGTGCATGAAAGCCTTACGTACGTTGATATCACTGAAAAAATCGGGTGGAATGCCTTCACCATCCAGTTTTCCGCTTCCGATACTGGGATTGCCCGTGGGGTCGATTTTCTGGCAAAACAGCGCGCCGGTAACCGCCAACTGAGGAAGTTTTGTAATCTTGACCCCTTTCATACCTTCGACTTCATGCAGAAAGGTCTTGCCCACGTGGATACGGTCGGCATCGCCGGCCTTGAGCATCAACATACGGGTGGCGTGCTCGGGAACATATTTGACAATGGCGGTCTTGATGGTCGGTTTGGGACCCCAATATCCGTCGAATCTTTCAAACACAAACTGCTTGGAAGTTTCCCAGAGTCTCAGTTTATAAGGTCCGGTACCGTTCGCTATGGCCCGCAGGGGCTCTTTGCCTTCGGCCGGCTTGTTGTATTTGGCAGCGTTGGCGATGTTACCGTCCCAGCATCCATTGGCAATGGCCCATTCCTTGTCCAGTACCGCGGCCGAGGAATAGCAGAGGATGCCCAGCAAGGGGGGATACGCTTTGGGCAGGTGAAGAATCACCTTGTCTCCCTTGGCTTCCACGGCCATGTCGATTTTTTCGAAAATACCGGGGGCTATCTGGTCGTCTTTTCGGGTGGTATCGTCACCGGTCAGCGCTTCCAGCATCATCCACATGGGCCCACCTGCAGGGTCGCTGATCATGGCCCGTTTAAAAGAATACACCACATCCTCGGGTGTCAGGTCGCCGCCTTCATGAAACTTCACACCCTTGCGTATGGTAAATGTGTAGGTTTTACCGTCAGCGGAAATACCGCCGTTTTCCACGCTGGGTACTTCTGTGGCCAGGATCGGGGAAAACTGGTCCGTATAGGGATCTTTGAAGAAAATCAGATTCTGGTAAATGGTATACAGTTTGGCTGCGCCTGCATTGTCATAGACTTTGGCCGGATCCAGGGTTTCCACAGATCCGATATCCGCCAGGACGAATGTGTCCGGGTTCTTTCACCTGTGCGTAAGTGGCTGTGACCCCCATGACAAAAACCAGACTAAGAACCAGGATGAATAATAATTTTTTCATAATATCTCCTTTTCTCTTTATGATTCAAAATCATATGGCCCCAGCGAATCAAGGCCGGTTCTTATTTCGAATCCCTGTCGGCAGAACTTTCAGGGAGCTTTTTATCTGGAGAGGGTTCTTCTGCTGATCGCCGAAATCTTGCTGCGAAGATCTTAAAATAGAATCTTTATTGGTGTTGGATGTTTGTGTCAACACTAAATCGCAATTAAGTTGTATGAAGGGGGATGAAGCGGATAAAAAATATTGCCGTCAAGGGGGCGGGCGCGTTGCTGGACGCCCCCTTGATTTCCTAAAAATTTATTGAACCGTGATCTGTCTGGGTTTGCTATCCACCGGTTTCGGGATTTCGACCTTCAGCAGGCCGTCTTTGTAAGCCGCCTTGATGTCCTCGGCATTTACATTTACAGGACAACTTGACAACCATACCGGAACCGGTATACCGATGCCATGATGAAACTGCTTTTAATCTCCCCGAATATTGAATTTCTGCCGGATCCGATTTTCCCGCTGGGGCTGGCGTATATTGCCGCGGCCCTCAAAAGGCGGGGAATCGATCATCGCATCCTGGATCTCTGTTTTGTCGCGGATGTGGAAGCTGAACTGGCTGCTGAAATTGCATCCTACCGGCCCGATCTCATCGGTCTTTCCCTCAGGAATCTGGACAATGTCAGCTATCCGAAATATACTTCCTACCTGCCGTTTTACCGGGAAGTGATCGACATCATACGACGCCATACCGACAGCCGCATCATCCTGGGTGGAAGCGCTTTTTCCCTGATGCCGAATGAGATACTTGCCTATCTGGGCGCGGATTTCGGTATTGTGGGAGAAGGGGAGCTGGCCATCATCAAGCTCCTGGAGCGGATCGAAACAGTGCAAAAGACAGGAAAACAACTGGAGAAGTGCATCCTGCGGGATCAGGATGTCGGTGTTATCCAGAAACTGGATGAACATCCGGCTCCTGACCGGTCAAGGCTTGACAATGCCGCCTATCTGGAATTCGGCGGCATGGGTAATCTTCAGACCAAGAGAGGATGTCCGTTCAGGTGTATTTACTGCACCTATCCCATCATCGAGGGGCGCAATGTCCGCTTGAGAAATCCTAAACAGATCTGTGACGAAATTGAATCTCTGACGGAACGCGGAATACGCAATATCTTTATCGTGGACAATGAATTCAACTATCCTGTGGAACATGCTCAGTTTGTCTGCCATGAAATCATAAAAAGGAAATTGAAAATCAAGTGGAGTGGGTATGCCAATCCCAAGTTCATCCAGCCCAGGCTTGTGGCGTTGATGCGGGATTCGGGATGTAGCGGTATCGAGTTCGGAAGCGATGCTGCAAATCCTTTTATGCTGAAACAGATGGGCAAGGCATTTACCCTGGAAGAAATGATTCGGGCCTCCGAGCTTTGCCACAGTTCAGGGCTGTCCTTCTGTCATTCTCTTCTGATTGGGGGGCCTGGTGAAACCATGCAGACGGTCCGGCGCACCTTCGATGCCATTCTGGCCATGTCGCCCACGGCCGTTGTCTGCATGGTGGGGATTCGTGTTTTTCCTGGAACACGGTTGTTTGAGATCGCCAAAAAAGAAGGCAGCATCCAGCCGGGTCAGAACCTCCTGGAACCCAGCTTTTATCTGTCACCGGAAATTAAGGATACGATTTTGTCTTTTGTGGAAACATTCTCAAAAGAACATCCCACCTGGATATTCCCGGGCATGGAGATCAACATCAACCGGACGCTGCAGAAGAAAATTCGTCGCCTGGGGGCCAGGGGGCCCTTGTGGGAATATATGAAAATGGGGCAGCGCTTTAAACCATAGACTGTTAGCACATGAGGCTGTAGCATATCAGACTGTAGGCTGTTAGGCTGCTTACCGTCACTAACCTATAGCCTAATAGTCTACAGCCTAAGCAACCTAATTTATACAAGGAGTACATTCATGAGCGCGTTTAAATTTCAGGAAATGTTTCCGCTGAAGGAAGATACCACCGAATACCGTCTACTGAGCACTGACCATGTTACGGTCACCCGCTATGCGGAAAGGGATATTGTCAACATAGCGCCGCAGGCTTTATCCCTGCTTTCAGAGGAGGCCTTCAGAGACGTGTCCCATCTCTTGAGAACCTCACACCTCCAAAAGGTCTCCGCCATCCTGGATGATCCCCAGGCGTCTCAGAATGACAGATTTGTGGCGCTGGAATTGCTTCGCAATGCCGTGATTTCGTCTGAGGGCGAATTTCCCATGTGTCAGGATACCGGAACCGCCATCGTCATCGGTAAAAAGGGCCATCGTGTCATGACCGATGGCTCGGATGAGGAGGCTTTGTCTTACGGTGTGTTCAATGCCTACCAGAAGAACAATTTACGTTACTCCCAGAACGCACCCCTTTCCATGTATGAAGAGCAAAACACGCTCTGCAATCTCCCGGCCCAGATCGAGTTGTACGCCACCAAAGGTGATTCATACGGGTTCCTGTTCGTGGCCAAGGGGGGCGGGTCTGCCAACAAAACCTATTTGTTCCAGGAGACCAAGGCACTCCTGAACCCGGAATCATTGGTGGCTTTTATGAAAGCAAAAATGAAGCTGCTCGGCACGGCCGCCTGTCCACCCTATCATCTGGCCTTTGTCGTGGGGGGTACCTCGGCCGAATTCAACCTTAAGACCGTCAAACTGGCGAGTGCCGGGTATCTGGACGGACTCCCGGTGAAGGGAAGTTCTTCCGGGCATGCGTTCAGGGATAGGGAACTCGAGGATGAGGTCCAGGCCTTGTCCCGGGAGTCGGGGATAGGGGCACAATTCGGCGGCAAGTATTTCTGTCTGGATACCCGGGTGATCAGGCTGCCGCGGCACGGGGCCTCCTGTCCTGTGGGGATAGGTGTCAGCTGCAGTGCCGACCGTAATATCAAGGCCAAGATATCGCGTGAGGGTATTTTTCTCGAGAAACTGGAAACGAATCCCTCAAGATTTCTTCCGGAAGTGGTTTCCACAGGGGAGACAGCCGTACCCATCGATCTTGACCAGCCCATGATACATATTCGGGCTGAGTTGAGTCGTTACCCGGTCAGGACACCCCTCCTTCTATCCGGCAAGATTATCGTCGCCAGGGATATTGCCCACGCGAAGCTTAAAGAGCGTATCGATCAAGGTGGTGAATTGCCACAGTATTTCAAAGATCATATTGTTTATTACGCCGGACCTGCCAAAACCCCGGCAGGACATGCTTCCGGCTCATTCGGCCCGACCACGGCGGCCAGAATGGACCCCTATGTGCCTGTTTTTCAGAAGCTGGGTGGCTCCCTCGTGATGCTGGCAAAAGGAAACCGTTCCAGGATCGTTACCGATGCATGCAGGGAAAATGGTGGTTTTTATCTCGGTTCCATCGGCGGACCGGCTGCCAGACTCGGCCGGGACTGTATCACCGCCATGAAGGTACTCGCTTACGAGGAACTCGGCATGGAGGCGATCTTTGAAATTACGGTAAAAGACTTTCCGGCATTTATCCTGATCGACGATAAGGGCAATGATTTTTTTGAGGCACTGCTGGGTTGTTAATCCGGTTTTTATATGGTTTAGCGTTTGTCAGAATATCGTTCTGAAGCAGCTTCGGCAAATCACGGCAAACAGCCGCTCGAACTTGCAAATATACCGCTTGTCATAATAAGTTCCGAAAATAGGATGGCGGCATAAGGGGTTGTAGCAGAAAAATGGTCCTCAATCGGAACGTTTTTCTGACAACCCCTATAAGCGCTCGTAAGGAACACCAGCTGCCAAGCAGGTAAAATCAAATTAATTTGGACTATTAAAAAAAAGCGACAACGTCGCGTCAAATAAAATCGCGAAGCGATTTTATTGGTTGTTTACAAACCCTTCCAGTTGGTATAATCTAAAAAATTCTTTTGGCATAGCTAAAAAATAAAATTGCAGAGACCATGGATACCACGCGGGTCTAATAAAACGTAAAGGAGTTTTTTATGGCAAAGAAAATGAAAACAATCGATGGAAATACAGCTGCGGCTTATGTGGCTTATGCCATGAGCGATGCGGCTGCCATTTATCCCATAACACCCTCTTCCCCCATGGGAGAGCTATGTGACGAATGGGCTGCAAATGGGCAGAAAAATATATTTGGCCAGGAAATGGTGGTACGCCAGCTCCAGTCCGAAGCAGGGGCGGCGGCGGCTGTTCACGGTGCTTTGGCCGCAGGGTCATTGACGAGCACCTTCACGGCTTCACAGGGTCTTCTGCTGATGATACCCAACATGTATAAAATCGCAGGGGAAATTCTTCCCGGCGTTTTTCATGTGACGGCACGTTCCGTTGCCGGTCACGCGCTGTCCATCTTCGGTGATCACCAGGATGTCATGGCTGTCCGGCAGACCGGATTTGCGCTGCTGGCGTCGGCCTCGGTCCAGGAGGCCATGGACCTGGGTCTTGTGGCACATCTCAGCGCCATCGAGGCAAGTCTACCCGTCGTCCATTTTTTTGATGGGTTCCGTACGTCTCACGAAATCCAAAAGATCGAGATGATCGATTATGAGGATATGGCCAAACTGGTGAACTGGGATGCCATTGCCAAGTTCCGTGCAAGGGGGGTGAACCCGGAACGCCCGGAACTGAGAGGTACGGCCCAGAACCCGGATGTCTACTTTCAAGGGATAGAAGCTTCCAATCCCTATTATTTAAAACTGCCCCAAATCATCAGCAATTATATGGCAAAGGTCAGCGATCTGACAGGCCGGGCCTATCAGCTTTTTGATTACATTGGTGCCCCGGATGCGACCCATGTGATTGTCTCCATGGCCTCATCCTGTGAAACCATCGAGGAAGTCGTCAACCACCTTGTCAAGCAGGGCCAGAAAGTAGGACTGGTCAAAGTGCGACTGTATCGGCCGTTTTCAGCGGAGCACCTTTTCAAGGCTATCCCTGAAACAGCCCAGCGAATAGCGGTTCTGGACAGGACAAAAGAGAAGGGTTCCCTGGGGGATCCTCTTTATCAGGATGTCTGCACCGCGTATGTGGAAAATGCCGCCAATATTCCCCTTATCGTCAACGGCCGTTATGGGCTCAGTTCCAAGGAATTCAATCCCAGCATGGTTAAAGCGGTATTTGACAATCTGCATGCCGAGAAACCCAAAAATCATTTTACCGTGGGTATTGTCGACGATGTCACCCATACATCCCTGGATGTGGGCGGGGGATTTGATGTGGCTCCTGAAGGTACGGTGCAGTGCAAATTCTGGGGATTGGGCGCGGATGGTACTGTGGGCGCCAACAAGAGCGCCATTAAAATCATTGGCGACAATACCGGCATGTATGCCCAGGCATATTTCGCCTACGATTCAAAAAAATCCGGCGGTGTGACCATGTCTCATCTACGGTTTGGGAAAACCCCTATCCAGTCGACATATCTCATCGATGCTGCCGATTACATTGCCTGTCACAAATCGAGTTACGTAAACATTTACGATGTATTGGAAGGCATCAAGCAGGGCGGCACCTTCTTGCTCAATTCGAACTGGACGGTGGAAGAGATGGAAACCAGACTGCCGGCCCATATGCGGCGGACCATTGCTCAAAAGCAGATCAAATTATACAATATCGATGC
This sequence comes from uncultured delta proteobacterium, assembly GCA_963848165.1. Classification (GTDB taxonomy): domain Bacteria; phylum Desulfobacterota; class Desulfobacteria; order Desulfobacterales; family B30-G6; genus B30-G6. The sequence goes on from CAWKCS010000020.1 coordinate 61,615, forward strand.
TGTCCGAATTGCAGCGGAAATCGGGCTGGGGGGACGCATCAACATGATCATGCAGACGGCCTTCTTTAAACTGGCCAACGTGATACCGGTCGAAGAGGCCATCAAATATTTGAAAGACCAGATCAAGGCCCTTTTTGGCTTGAAAGGCGACAAGATCGTCAATATGAACTATGCCGCCGTGGACAACACCCTGGACAATCTGGTGAAGATAACCGTACCGGATTCATGGGCGGCTGCAACGGACGATGCCGAAACAACCCTTCATGAACCTGAATTTGTTACCAAGGTCATGCGTCCCATGCTGGCACAGCAGGGCGACAAGCTTCCGGTGAGCGCATTCAGACCGGATGGACTTTTCCCCGTAGCCACCACCCAATACGAGAAAAGAGGGGTGGCCATCAATGTACCGGAGTGGGTTCTGGAAAACTGCATCCAGTGCAACCAATGTGCCATGGTTTGCCCCCACGCCGCCATTCGTCCGATTCTGCTGACGGATGAAGAGTGTGATGCCGCTCCCCAGGGTTTTGAAACCAAAAAGGCCCTGGGCAAGGAATTGAAGGGCTATCATTTCCGTATACAGGTCAATGCACTCGACTGCATGGGTTGCGGCAACTGTGCCGATATCTGCCCGGCCAAGAAACCCGCCCTGATCATGCGTCCCATCGAAACCCAGACCGACATTCAGGTAGCCAACCATGATTATGCCCTGACAATTCCGGTTCGTGATGACCTTGTAAAGCGCACGTCAATTAAAGGCAGCCAGCTTCAGCAGCCGCTCCTCGAGTTTTCCGGGGCTTGTTCCGGCTGTGGAGAAACCCCCTATGCCAAACTGCTGACACAGCTGTATGGTGAACGTATGATCATCGGCAATGCCACCGGCTGCAGCTCCATATGGGGTGGCTCCGCACCCTCTGTACCCTACTGTGTCAACAAGGACGGGTTTGGTCCCACATGGGGAAATTCCCTGTTCGAAGACCCTGCAGAGTTTACCTACGGTATGTTCCTGGGGATTCAGCAGCAGCGTATCAGTCTGGCTGACCAGATGAGACAGGCTCTTGAAACCCTATCTGACGCCGATCTGAAAGATGCCATACAGGGATGGCTGGAAAACATGGATGACCCTGAATTATCAAAACAATATGGTGACCAATTGAAAACGCTTCTGCCGAAATATCCCGCAGACAGCGGCCTGCAGAAAATTGCGGAGATGTCCAATCTGTTCACGAAAAAATCTTTCTGGATTTTTGTCGGAGACGGCTCGGCCTACGACATTTCTTTCGGTGGTATCGACCATGTGCTTGCTTCGGGTGAGAATATCAATGTTATCGTATTCGATACCGAGGTATACTCCAATACAGGCGGACAGTCTTCCAAAGCTACTCCGACGGGATCTGTGGCCAAGTTTGCCTTCTCGGGCAAGAAAACCAGTAAAAAGGACATGGGAACCATGTTCATGTCCTACGGCTATGTCTATGTGGCCAACGTCTCCATGGGCGCCAGCAAGCAGCAGCTCATGAAGGCCTTCACCGAAGCCGAAGCCTACAACGGTCCATCGCTGATCATGTGCTATGCACCGTGTATCAATCACGGTATCATGAAGGGTATGGGCAAGGCCCAGGAGGAGATGGATCTGGCGGTAAAAAGTGGGTACTGGCCGCTTTACCGGTACAACCCGGATCTCAGAAAGGAAGGCAAGAATCCCTTCACGCTCGATTCCAAGGAACCCGACGGAAGTCTCCAGGCCTTTCTCGCAGGGGAAGTCCGCTATGCTTCCCTGAAGAAAAGTTTTCCCGAGGAATCAAAGAAACTGTCCCAGCAGCTCGAAGAAGAGTATCTGGCAAGATTTGAAAATCTGAAAAAAATGGCGGGCACGACAATGGAAGAAGCCGGTTCTGCCGGGGACGCATCAGAAACATAAACGGCAAGCGATGACGGAAAAACATAAAATCCCCCTGTATCGGGGGATTTTATGTTTAAATCCAATCCGATCCAGTGATTTCGTGACGAGCTATTGCCTGAGAATTTGCTTCTATTAAAGCGACAAGGTTGCGTTAGATAAAATCGTTATACGATTTTATTGATCAAACAGGTGCTGGTGGCGTGGGCATGCAGTTTTTCATTTGCATCGAAAAGGCGTCCTTCGGCCGTTGCAACCCGCTTTCCGGCATGAATGACATTTGCTTTGGCCGTTACCAGGCCTGTCCTGCTGCTTACCGGACGAATAAAATTAATCTTCAATTCCAGTGTGGAGCAGGCCTTGCCTGGGGGCAGGAGGGTCATAACGGCGGCTGTCATGGCTGTGTCCAGCAGGGTGGAGAGCATACCACCGTGAACGGTTGAGAACGGGTTGTAGTGATATTCGGACGGGTTGAGTTCAAACACGGCCTGCCCGGTATCGACGTTCACGATGTGATATCCCACCAGACGGGCTGCCGGTGGTGGCGCAATGCGACCATCCCTGAGGGCGCAAAGATAGTCCAAACCACTGATATTTTGCGTGTCCCTCGAACTGATCTGTGGATCTTCCCATTGAATGGTTCGGGTGCGTTTTGGCATTATGGACACCTCCTATGGTACTGCTGTTTAGTTGTAGAGGGGTATAATCGGAGTGTTTTCATTTGTGTATAGCATACATATGGAGAATTTCTAAAGATAAACGTCCAACATCGAACGCTGAACGTCCAACGTCGAATGAAAAGAATGTTGAAGAATATCGCGGCAAGACTTTCCTGCAAGCTCAGTTGAGGCGCGATGGAGAATGCGCTTGCTGTTACTGTTCAATACGGGCGTCTGTTTCTTCATATCTCAAATTCAACATTCGATGTTGGGCGTTCGATGTTCGATGTTCAAATTCATTTTTGGAGACCGGGTTGTGTGTCGACACCATAGGATTGGATACGGACATGATTCGTCATAAGAATGGACCTTCCGAGAAGAAGACGCAGTGTACGCGTTGTGGTATCTGCTGTGAAAAAGGAGGCCCCTCCTTTCACATCCAGGATCGGCGTCTCATCGAGGACGGGACCATTCACACACGCTATCTTTATACCATCCGCAAGGGAGAACTCGTGCATGACAATGTTCAGGGACATCTCAAACCGGCCGATTCCGACATTATCAAGATCAAGGGCAAAAGCCCTTCATGGGAATGTGTGTTCTTTCAAAAAAGAGATACATCCTGCCGCATATATGCCCATCGGCCCCTGGAGTGCCGCTTGTTGAAATGTTGGGACACACGGGATATCGAGATCGTCTATGAAAAAGACAGGTTGACGCGCCGGGATATTCTGGCCGGGATAGAGGGGCTGTGGGAACTCGTGGCGGGACATGAGAAGCAATGTGGTCATGATGTGATCAACCGTGCACTTCAGGATTCTGATGGGGTGTTCAAAAAACAGGCCCGGGAGTTGATAGCCAATGCCATTCAATATGACAGGGCCATTCGTCAGCTGGTTCTGGAAAACGGCAATGTCACACCCGATATGATCGATTTCCTGTTTGGGCGGCCCCTCACGGTGACGCTCAGATCCGCGGGCATCGACACGGATAAGCTATAAGCTATATGCTTTAAGCTAGTCTAAGCAAGCTAAAGGCTTATCGCTTAAAGCTTACTGCTTATCGCTTTTTTGCCACCCTCGGACCCTCGAATCCTGGATCCCTCGAACCCTTCATCGTCATATATAGGGGTTGTCAGAAAAACGTTTCGATTGAGGACCTTTTTTCTGCTCCAACCCCTTATGCCGCCATCCTATTTTCGGAACATTATTATTACAAGCGGTATATTTCCGGTCTTCTGTTGGGAAGGAAAAAATGCATGCGGTTGCTGCGGATCGTGTCAAAGGTCTCGGCCTTGAGATCCACGAGTATCATTGTCTCCCTGCTGCTGAGACTTTGTCCGATAATGTTTCCGGCCGGATCTAAAACCACGGCATTTCCAGGGAACGTGAGGCCTTTTCCGTTGTAACCCGTTTGGTTGCATGCAACCACAAAGACACTGTTGTCAAAAGCCCTGGCGGTCAGGTGGCGCATCCAGGACCGGTGTTTATCTATGGCCAATCCCCTGGGGGAGGCGTGTGGCAGAAAGAGGATTTCAGCGCCCTTGATGGCCATTTTCGTGCTGAGCTCAGGAAAGTGCGTATCATAGCATAGCTGAACGCCAAAAGTAGATTCCTTGAAAGTAAAGATCGGGATGGTATTTCCCGGGCTGTAGATCTCTTTTTCGGGTGGTGCGATGTGACTCTTCCGGTAAGTCCCCAATTCACCATCCGGCATGGCGATCATGTGGGTGGCATAGATCCGGCCGTCATTTCCTTTTTCCGCCATGCCGGCCAAAATGAGAAGATCATTTGAAGCGGCCATAGTGGAAAGTGCTTCACTGACAGGGCCTGGAATCGGTTCTGCAATACCTGGAAGATCCGCATGATTGCTGTATCCGGTAATGTTCAACTCCGGGAAGCAGATAATGTCTGCTGCAGCGTTCCGGGCTTTTTTGACAAAGGCGATCACTTTGTCCAGATTCTGTCGGGTCTTTCCGACCCTGGCATTGCAGACCACAACCGCGATACGAAGATCTTTCACGCCATTACTTCCTTGATTTTGATGGAGAGATCTTTCATGCCGTATGGTTTTTGCAGGAATCCACGAAAGCCCATGTCCATAATTTTTTTCCCTTGTTCGTCCAGGCTGTAGCCACTTGACAATATGGCTTTTATATTCGGATTGATTTTTTTCAAACGGACAAAGACGTCACTGCCGGTCATACCGGGCATAATCATATCCAGAATAGCCAGGTCGATGTCATTCCTGTGCGCCGTGTACGTGTCTAAGGCGTCTTGACCGTTATCAACCGGCAGGACCTTATATCCCAGGGCTGTAAGCATTTCTGAACCGACCTTGAGCAGGCTGGTCTCGTCGTCCACCAGCAGTATGGTCCCCCTGCCGTGGTTGATAGACACGTTGGCCTCTTTGGTCCGGCCTGAAATTTTGTCTGATGCCGGCAGATAGGCTCTGATGCGGGTTCCCTTTCTCTCTTCCGATGCGACGGTAATATACCCCTTGCAGGACTGGATGATGCCATAAACGGATGCCAATCCCAGCCCCGTACCCTTGCCCATTTTTTTTGTTGTGAACAAGGGGTCGAACATGCGTTTCTGAATTTCAGGGCTCATGCCGATGCCTGTGTCCGAAACCTCGATGAGGATATAGGTTCCGGATTTCGGTCTGAAATTTTCTTCGAAAATCTCTTTGGCGGGTTTTCGGTCCGCCTTGATGGTCAGAGTGCCGCCGTTGGGCATGGCATCTGCCGAATTCACGAACAGGTTGAAGAGAACCTGTTCCAGCTGGGTACGATCCGCTTCAATGATCAGCTCGCTCTCCGGAAGGTGTACATCCAGAGTGATTTCCTTGCGGGTTCTTCCAAAAGCCTGTACACTTTCATTCATTACGCGCACAATATCGAGGGGCTTGACTTCATAACTGCCTTTTCTGGCATAACCGAGGAATTGACTTGTTAATTTGGCACCACTGTCCACCTGCTGATCGATATTCTGGATCCTGGCCATGATGGGGTGGTCGGCATCGAAATCGAGTCTCATCAGGGATAGATTGCCCTTAATGACGGCAAGAAGGTTGTTGAAGTCGTGTGCGATGCCCCCTGCAAGGGTGCCGATGGCTTCCATTTTCTGCGCTTGAAGTAGCTGGGCTTCAAGGCGTTTGTTCTCGGAGATATCCCTTATGATGAGAAGCAGGCCCAGGGGGTCGCCATTGTGGTCGTCATAGCGGGACGCGCTGATGAGAACATCCAGAAGGCGCCCCTCCTTGGTGGTGCATTTTGATGTAAGTCCACGATGGGGCTTCCCGTTTTCGGCGACCTCCCTGATCATTGAATGGCAGGTCTCGTACTCGGGCTTGGATATAAATGTGAATGGCGAACCCTGCAGTTCTGTGATGGACCACCCGAATACATTTTCGAATTCGGGGCTGATATATTTGATGTGTCCGGCCAGGTCGCAGGTGGCAATGGCGTCCGCTGATGAATGGATCAAGGAACGGTACAGTTGTTCGTCCTGTTTCGATTCCTTATAGAGTTTTCTGAACTCCTTTTCGCTTTCCTGGAGTTTTTTAAAGGAATCGGCATTGGCGATTCCTGCTGAGATCTGCGATGCAATTCCATTTAGAATGCCGATGTCACTCTTGGTCAGCGGCTTTTGAGAATTCCAGTTGTCCACAGCCAGAATACCGAAATCCTTCTGGTTGTACACGAGGGGAACACAGATAAAGGAGGGGGATGCAATGGTTTCGGCAAAGACCTTGCTGCCCGTGGAGAGGGAGGAAATGATTTTGTCGACATCGTCCACAAGAAACGGTTTCCGCTCCTTTACGGCCTTTACAAACGGCCCCTTGGATTTGGGGTTGTTCAAGTTGAACCGGGCCTGCTTCAACATCTTTAACTGTTCTTGGGTATGCCCGTAGCTTGCCACATATTCCAGGGTGCTGGAATCATCTCGTATCAACATGATTATCGCCCTGTCAAAATTCAAGCGTTTTTGCATGATGGGGATGACCCTGTGGATCAAGCGATTCACATCCAGGATTGCCGACGATTCAGAAGAAATCTCCTGGATTACGGACATGTCATTGTAGCGCGCATTGGCGGCGTTGAGGAGGTCTTTGGCCGAATTTCCCTGGGAGGTGATGGTTCGGGCTAACTCCCTGTTCTTCAAATGGATAGCCTTGCAGTAGGCCGCGAGTGTCACCAGGCCGGACACCAGGAACAGTATCAATGTAGGTGTCATCGAAAACGCCAGACCAGCGACAGCGGTCAAAAACAGGGTCGCCAGAAGTGCATATTTGCTGATACGGGTCCAGAGAGTCGACTGGGTTGTTTTCCACGATATCATGTAAAGACAGGCATCGTCCCCCCGGTGATAGCATTCCGGATGCTCGATTGTGGCAAAATCGTCGGTAAAGAGTTTCGGCAAGGACTCGAGCGTTCCCATACGGTTGGCACACTGATAGGGTTTTTCCTCCACACCGTTGTTGGGTGTGGCTTTGAGTTGTACCTGGTTGGAACTGATGCTCTTTGTCTCGATGCGGGCGCCGCGGCTCATGATGCGGTAGAGCTTGCCGGTGGCAAGGTACACCATGGCAGGGCTCATGAGCCCCATGGTGTATTCTTTTACCGCGCCGATTTTTTTGGAGAGAATGGTATACCTGCCGGCCTCCCTGGCAAGATTCGGGTTACCGGTTTTTTCAACCATAATTTCATGAAGCCGGTCAACCTGGACCTGGGTCAACCAGTGAGCAGGGTCTTCCACTTCATAGTTTTTTATCCCGGCATACTCAAGAAGGGGGGGGATTTCCAGTTCAGGGTAATTACTGGAGATATATTCCAGATAGGTATTTGAGATACGGCTGTTGTAGAGGGGTGTGTTGTTGTCCATTTTCCTATAGATTGAAATGCGCTTTGATCTTAAAGACGCGCGTTGCCGGTAGGTTGAGTATCTCTTCAATACCTGTTTCCTCGGCAATCCGTTGAAGATTGAGTTTGATCTCTTCACGGGAGGGAGCAATAAAGGTGAACCAGATATTGAAGTGGTTGTTACGCTGGTAGTTATGGGTCACGCCCGGGTATTGATTGACGATTGCGGTAAAGTGCTGGATTTTATCCTGTGGGACGGATGCGGCACAGAGGGTACTGACATAGCCTAGTTTTTCCGGGACAAAATTTCCACCAATCCGCCGTATGAGACCTTGTTTTCGCATTCTGGATACCCGTTTCAGGACATCTGTTTCCTGCAGATTGAGACGATCGGCCACTGCGCGGTACGGGCTATGGGTAATGGGGAAGTCGGATTGTATCCGGTTCAGAATTTTTTTGTCGATATCGTCAAGTGGTGGCATGTTAGCTGTTCAATCCTTAATTTCAACGCTGCACTATTCTATAGCAAGATGCTGTATCACTATCGTTTGAGCCGTAAGCTGTAAGCCATAAGCTATAAGCTGCTTACGGCTTATAGCTTATAGCTTAGAGCTGATCCGCATATGCAGCTTCCGGGTTCGTGGTCCATCGAATTCACAGAAAAATATTCCCTGCCACGTTCCCAGCACCAGCTGTCCGTTCTCAATGGCAATCATCTCCGAAGCGCCCACCAGTGTTGATTTGATATGTGCCGGTGAATTCCCCTCCAGATGACGATAGCCTGCTTTCCAGGGAATGACCTGGTTGAGCACCATCAATATGTCTGATGGGACACTTGGGTCGGCACTTTCGTTGATTGTTACCGCGGCAGTGGTGTGAGGGACGTAAAGAAAACAGAATCCATCCTGGATATCATGGGATTGTAGCGCTGTCCTTATCTTGGTGGTAATATCGATGAGTTCTGTCTGCTGTTTTGTTTTGATAGTCAGGATCATCACATCTCCAACGGGCTATCACAACAAAAAAAAGGCTCTGCAGGAGCTGCAGAGCCTTTGTCATGAACAAATACAGTCAATCGATCGTTACCGATCAGGTGCTTATACACACCCGGTTGGCTTCGGAAGACCGGCCATCTTACATGCTCCCTTGCCTGGTCCTGACGGGAAGAGCTCATAGATGTGTTTCAGTTTGAATCCGGTCACTTTTGAAAGAACACGAACCATCGGGGCAATCCCGTTTTTCTCATAGTACTCCCTGAGAACCGTGATGACCTTCTGGTGTTCATCATTCAATTCTTCGATACCTTCTTCTTTCTTTACCAACTGAACCCATTCTTGACTCCAGTTTTCATAGGAATCAATGAATCCATCTTCGTCAACACCAAATGTTTTACCCATAAATTCTACGTCCGGCATTTAACAACCCTCCTTTATTTGATAATAGATTTTCTTCTGCAGGTCTTTTTTAGACCTTAATATTTTTAGGAAGAATATTTAATAAATGATAAGCGAATCATTGTCAACACGAAAAATAGGGATACCGTATCCTTAAGTTAATATTCTTTGGGGGTTTGGTTGATCTGATCCAGTGTAAACACGGGTCCATCCTTGCACACCAGCTCTTTGCCGATACCGCAGCGGCCACACATGCCGAAACCACATTTCATTCGATTCTCCAGGGACATGATGATGTGGTCATGGGCATAGCCTAATTTTTCGAGCACCGGCAGCGTAAATTTAATCATAACCGGCGGACCACAGACAATTGCGTAGGTATCATCATCGCCCTGGGGCGCTTTCTGTTCCGTTACCGGGGGGGTAAAACCCACATTGTATTGCCACCCTTCGGCAGGGGCATCGATGGTGAGATGCATGTTGATATCGTCCCGTTTTTCCCATTCGATCAGTTCGTCTTTGTACAGCAGCATTCCAGGTGTCCTGGCACCGTAAACGACATCGATATTTCCGAATTTCGACCGGTTATCAGGATTCAGCATGGTGACGATGGAAGAGCGAAGGGTTGTGAATGCAAAACCGCCACCGACGATCAGAATATTTTTTCCTTCTAAAAGATCCCAGGGATACCAGTTTCCCAGGGGACCGCGCAGGCCCATGATGTCGCCGACCTTCATGTTGTGAAGATGCGATGTCACCACACCGGCTTTAAATACGGTGAATTTTACAAAACCCTTTTCAACCGGCGAAGAAGCGATGCCAATGGGGATTTCCCCGATACCCGCCACGGAAAGTTCCGCAAACTGACCGGCCTGGTAGGAAAATTTTTCCTCATCACCGTCATTCAAAAATACAAACTTGAATGTTTTCAAACTTTTATCTTCGGTCGCAACTGCTATGTCATCGATACGAACCGGATAAGGTACATATGGATTTTGCACGTGTTCCTCCATCTATTCAAATTATTTAAAACGCATCTTACGAAATTGCAACATATCGAGATAATAATTACTTCTGTACCGCGCAGGCCGGTTCATCCGCTTTATAAGCATTCATCAAAGCACAAACGCTTCGGATGTCGATGTTGACCGGGCACTGGTTGACACACCGGCCGCAACCGACACACATGATGCCCTGGTCGTATTTGTCTGCAAAATACTTCAATTTATGCATAAACCGCTGCCGGACCCGCTGAAGCTTTGTGCCCCGGGGGTTATGCCCGGTGGTATGCAGGGTAAAGAGCGGGAACATACAGCTGTCCCAGTTCTTGAAGCGTTTCCCGGACTTGCCGCGAACTTCGTCCTGAAGATCGAAACACCAGCAGGTGGGACAGGTGTAGGTACAGGTGCCGCAGTTGAGACAGGCAAATGAGACCTCTTCCCAGAAAGAAGCTCCATGCAGATCCAGGATGTCCTGACCTTTTAAATTGTCCGTTGCGATGGTGGATGTGATTTTGGCTTCCGCTGCTTTCTTTTTTGCGTCGAAAAGCGTTGTGTCTTCATCGGCTGTGTCCAGACCTGCGGCGTCGAGGAATTTCTGGCCTTTCTCGGTCAAAATCTTGATCAGATATGTTTTTCCTTCATCCACAAGGAGCAGGTCGAGACCTTCCTCATGATAGGGGCCGCAACCTACGGAGGTACAGAAGCAGGTGCTTTTTGGCGTATCACAGGCCAGACCGATGAATGTGGTAGCTGCCAATGTTTTGACCCAATAGGGATCCTTGTACTCGGGTGTATCGAAATTGAGATTCACCAGGGTCACGGCTTTGGCGTCACAGGGTCGAATACCCAGAACCGCCCGGGGAGACGCATCCGTCTCAATGGCTTTCATGATATGGTGATCCTCATCACGCGGATCAAGGGAATATTCAACAATGGCTTCGGATTGCGGGAAAAGAAGTGATTTGGGTGACAAGCGCGTATTCAGAAACGAAAAATCGGCTTCTTCACCTTTTTTGAGCTCCTTGAAACTATAATAGGTATCTTCCTTGACCGGTCCCAACAATCGGAAGGATTTTCTCAGGATATTCAATCCTTCTGCCCACTGTTTTTTATCGATTTTTACTAATTTCATAATCAGTTGCCTTTAAATAGGTTTTTGACTCGTATTCCAGCTGTTTTGTATTGATGTTTAATCCGTGTTTGAAGATTCCTCGCAGCAAGCTACGAGGAATGCACTCGCTTTTTCAGTTCAAATCATAAGAGCTGCAAAGCGGCGTTCCATATATCGTGAAACGATAATCACTTAACAAAATCATTGGGATCATCCGGCCGGTATGTATCAAGGGGGGGCCTTTCATCGAGGCTCATCCCGGCTTCCCAGCCGAACTGTTCGAAACAGTCTTTTTCCAACTTTTTGGTAAACACCCGCATGTTGATTCCCACCGGGCAGGCACGTTCGCATGCCCCGCAATCGGTACATCGTCCGGCACAGTGAAAGGCCCTTAAGAAATGAAACGTTCGCACGTCCGCGGGATCCTGTCCTTTGCCCACCCACTGGGGTTTGGCTTCATCCACGAAGCATGTGGGGCAATAGCAGAGAGGACAGGCATTTCTGCAGGCATAGCAGCGGATGCAGGGTGACAGGAGCGATTCAAAATAATCCCATTTCTCCTGGGTCGCCATGGCTTCAATCTCTCGCACATCCGCATACCGGTCCACACCTTGTTGTTCCTCGACCTTTTCCGCCACGAGCTCGTCATAAAAGACGGGATTGCGGTGGGTACAGACCGCACAGTTTTTCTGCAGGACGTCCGATTTGTTCAGGGTTTTTTCCTTGCCGCCTGCCTTCACCTGGACTTTTATCCCCATTTTCAGTCACATCCTGAATTTCATCCGCAAACAGGGAGGCAATTTTGTGCTTGTCGATCATGCCCTTGCAGGGGACACCGATCACCACGAGCTGCTCCCGGCTGATTTTGTTTTCGATAATATGGGTTGCGATATTTCTCGTGTCGCAGCCCTTGGCGACAATACCGATTCTTTCTTTGCGGTTGGTCAGGTAGTTGGCCAGGTTGATACCGCAGTTGCTGTCCCAGACAAACCGGCCGACATCCTCGGGCGTTCTGGCAAAACAGGGCTCATTCATCATGGGCAGGGTTCCCTTGCGGAATCCGATCACCATCTCCACCGAACAGTCTTTTAACAGGCGTTCGGAGATTTCTTTAATTTTATCTATATAATCTAACATGTTATGCTACCTTGGCGTCATTTTTTTTAAAGTGCTGTTGCGGTCCCAGGGCTTTAACTTTTTCGGTCACCTCTTTGACCACCTTTACAAACTTGGTGGATTCAGCCGAGGAGATCCAGGAGAAATGGATACGATCAGACTCGATGCCCATGTGTTCCATCAGGTTCATGAAAAGCGAAAATTTTCGACGAGCATAGTAATTACCTTCCAGGTAATGGCATTCGCCGGGATGTCACCCGGACACCCAGACGCCGTCCGCACCTTCTCGAAGCGCGGCCAAGGCAAACTTGGGACTCATTCTACCGGTACAGGGTATCCGGATGACCCGAATATTGGGGGGATACTCCATTCTGCTGACGCCGGCAAGGTCTGCGGCGCCGTAACTGCACCAGGTACAAAGGAAACTGACAATCTTCGGTTCCCATTCAGACATTTCTTATCTCCTCTCTCAATTATCAACTTACTAATAACGATTGTATAACTTTAAAGATAGTATATCTTTTAAACTCTTAACAAACGCCAGGATGCTGGGAGGCTATAATGCTTGAAAGCTGTCATCCGCATTTAGCTATCAGCCACCCTCAAACCCTTCCTTTACACTGCCTCATTCATCGCAAATATCTGTGCGAAAATCTGATCGTTGTCAAACCCTTTCAGCTTGATGGCACCGGACCGGCAGGAAGCGACACAAAGACCGCAGCCTTTACACAGAACCGGATTGATCTTGGCTTTGCCTGCAAAGGGTCCTTCCTCGATAAGCGAGGGCGCCGAATAGGGGCAGATGGAAATGCAGACCTTACAGGAACTGCAATGCATGGGGACGGTTTCAGCTACGGCACCACTGGTATGAATGGTTTTGCGTGCCAGCAGCGTAACCGCTCTCGATGCTGCCGCTCTCCCCTGCACGATGGATTCGTCGATGGGTTTGGGATAATGGGCCAGACCACAGAGAAACACACCATCGGTTGAAAACTCCGAGGGACCCAGTTTGGCATGTCTTTCCACAAAAAAGCCGTCGTCGTTCAGCGGCACCTTGAAAAACTGCGCCAGGGCATCGCCCTTGTTTGGCACTACGGCAGACGCCAGTGTCAGCATGTCGGTGACGATTTCCAGTTTTCGTTCCAGCACATGATCCATAACCGTGACGATCAGATCATCACCCTTTATCTCGACCTCGGGTTTGTTTTCCAGGGCGTAGCGGATAAAAATAATACCTTTTTCGCGGGCTTCTCTGTAGATATACTCCCGCTCGCCATAGGTCCTGATATCCCGGTAGAGGACATAAACAGTCATTTCCGGGTTGACTTTTTTCAGTTCCAGCGCATTGTCGATGGCATGGGTACAGCAGACCCTGGAACAGTAAGGTCTTTCCGGCTCTCTTGAACCGACACACTGGATAAAAACGGCCGAGGACATTTCCTTGAGCGATGGATCTTGATCCATAAATTTTCGATCGAGATCCAGACTTGTCAAAATTCTTGGGTCATCCCCATAATGATACTCAGCCGGTTTCAGGGCGGCAGCACCGGTGGCCACCACAGCCACGCCGTATTCCAGGTCCGTTGTGGTGTCTCCGGAAGTGAGGGTGGATTTGAAATTTCCCACGAACCCGTCTACATTGCTAAGCTCTGTATTCAGGTGCACGTGGACCTTGTCATCCCCCTGGATATCGGAAATGAGTTCCGACAGTTTTTTCTGCACATCCTCGCCCGATATGGTTTTAAACAGATTCAGCGCCTGTCCGCCTAGAACATCGCTTTTTTCAATGATATGGGTCTCATAACCCTGCAAACCCAGTGTCTTGGCAGCACTCATGCCGGCGATGCCGCCGCCGATGACAACAGCTGTCTGGTTTACTTCCAGTTCGGCTTCCTCGAGTGGCTGCATCAGGGCGACTTTGGAGACCGCCATTCGCACAAGATCTTTGGCTTTTTCCGTGGCCAGATCAGGGTTGTTCTTATGAACCCAGGAGTCCTGATTGCGGATGTTGCACATTTCAAAAAGGTATTTATTCAGCCCGGCATTGATCAGGGTTTCCTGGAAAAGCGGTTCGTGGGTTTTTGGCGTACAGGCTGCCACCACAATCCTGTTCAAATTTTTCTGTTTGATGATCTGGGTTATGGTTTCCTGTGTGTCCTGGGCACAGGAGTAGAGGTTGTCCGTGAAATATTCCACATATGGGAGTGTCGCAGCATATTCGCTTACGGCCGGGACGTCCACAACGCCGGCGATATTGATGCCGCACCGGCAGACAAACACGCCGATTCGCGGTCGTTCCCCGAAGATGTTTGTTTCGGGAATGATCTCCGGTATCTGTGTCCGGGTATTCCTGGCCGGGCTCAAGGCCGCACCGGCACTGGCCGCCGCGGCACTGGCATCGATAACCGACTGGGGAATGTCCTTGGGGCCCTGGAAGGCACCGCACACATAGATGCCTTTGCGCGATGTTTCCACCGGTTCAAACGTCTCGGTTTTACAAAAATTGCCCTCGGTCAGTTCGATACCCAGGTTCTGGGCCAGGGCAATGGTTTTGGGGTCTATCTGCAGCCCGATGGACAGTACGATCTGGTCGAAGGTTTCGGTTTCAAGACCACCGGACTCCGTAACATAACGGACGGAAAGATCATCGGATCCGTGTACCGGGTCAATGGAGTGGACCCGGCTGCGGACAAATCGCACACCGCTTTCTTTGGCCCTGTTGTAAAAGCGTTCAAAGTCCTTCCCATGGGTGCGCATGTCCATATAGAAAATGGTGCACTCGAGATCGTCTCCACTGTGCTCCTTGGCAATCACGGCTTCCTTGATGGCATACATACAGCAGACCGAGGAGCAGTAAGCATTGTCACAGCGGTTGAGATCTCTTGATCCGACGCACTGGAACCAGGCAATTTTTTTGGGCTCCTTATGGTCGGACATACGGACGAGGTGTCCACCGGTGGGGCCTGAGGCGGACAAAATGCGCTCCATTTCCATGGAGGTGATGACATTGGGGTGCTTGGCGTAGTTGTAGGAATCAAACTTGGAAGGGTCGAAGGGTTCAAATCCCGGTGCCAGGATAATCGATCCCACATTGAGCTCGACAATTTCATCTTCCATGGTGTAATCGATGGCATCCACGCCACAGAATTCAGCACAGACTTTACAACCCCCGGTCTTGAAATGAACGCAGACATCCCGGTCGATTGCCGGTGTGTTAGGAACTGCCTGTGCATAGGGGACGTAGACCGGTTTGCGGCCCATTAACCCCATGTCATATTCCGATGGAATAGCCTTAACATTTTCCTTGGTTGTAATCAGATTTCTGACTCTGTCCAGCGTAATATGGCCGGTGGGGCAGACGGATGCACAGGCACCGCATGCCATGCAGATCTCTGTCTGGGTATGGAAGGGCGTGTCGACAGCGAACTCCAGGCCTCGTCCGGTCAGAGCGATGGCGCTGTTTCCCATCTTTTCGCAGATCCGGGTACAGAGCCCGCAGAGGATGCAGTCGTCATCCTCGGTTTTGAAGCGGGGCGCTTCGATACCGTATTTTTTTGCCAGATTCTTCAACAACGGTACTTCCGGGCATCTGGCATACAGCATTTCGACGATCAGTTTGCGTCCTTCGTGAACGGCCGGTGTATCCGTTTTGACTTCCATTCCTTCCCATATGGGATAGTTGCAGGCGGTCACGAACCGGGTTCTGCGTCCATCAAAGAGTTCCACCGTGCAGATTCGGCACATGCCGGCCGGTTCCAGGGCCTTGTGATGACAAAGCGTTGGGATGTCGACACCGAATTTTTCGGCTACCTGAAGGATATATTGCCCTTCTTCTCCCTGTACTTTTTTCCCATTTAATTTGAAAGTGATCATAACAAATAGGTTCCTTGTAAAATCTATCGAATGGCTATTGCATTAAATTTGCACCCATCATAGCAGATACCGCACTTGATACATTTCTCCTGATCGATAAGATGTGTTTCTTTCTTTTTGCCGGACACAGCATCCTGGGGGCATTTTTTTGCGCACAGGGTGCAACCCGTACAGGCTTCCTCATCGATCTCATAGTGAAACAATGGTTTACAGACACCTGCAGGGCACTTTTTGTCTCTGATGTGGGCTTCGTATTCATCCCGGAAGAAGAGAATGTTGGTCAGCACGGGGTTAGGTGCGGACGTGCCGAGCCCGCAAAGGGAAAATTTCTGGAGCATGCTGCCCAGTTCTTCCAGAAGTTCGATGTCCCCCTCGCGGCCCTCCCCTTTGCAGATCCGCGTCAATACGGCAAGCATCTGCTTGAGCCCTTCCCTGCAGGGATTGCATTGGCCGCAGGATTCATCTTTCAGAAAATCGACAAAATATCGCGCCACATCGACCATGCAGGTGTCCTGGTCCATGACGATCATACCACCGGAGCCCATTATGGAGCCCACTTTAGACAGCTCGTCAAAGTCAACCGGGAGGTCCAGGAACTTTTCCGGAATACACCCGCCGGACGGCCCACCCGTCTGAACCGCCTTGAATTTTTTCTTCTTGGGAATGCCGCCGCCGATGTCGAATATGATCTGACGCAATGTCGTTCCCATGGGCACTTCCACCAGGCCGGTATTGGTGACCTTACCCACCAGGGAAAATATTTTGGTTCCTTTGCTTCTTTGGGTCCCGATGGCGGCGTACCAGTCTGCCCCCTTGCTGATAATAACAGGAACGTTGGCCCATGTTTCGACATTGTTCAGGTTGGTAGGCCCTTGTCGAAAGCCTTTTTCTACCGTGTGCACGTACTTTGCCTTGGGCCGACCCGGTTTTCCTTCGAGGGAGGCCATCAATGCTGTGGACTCGCCACAGACAAACGCACCGCCACCCCGGCTGATATGGATGTCGAAATCAAAGCCGGACCCAAGAATGTCGGTACCCAGAAATCCTTTTTCACGCGCCTTCTCGAGGGCGATGGTCAGGTTGGTAACGGCCAGCGGATATTCATGGCGGACATAAACATATCCTTCGTTGGATCCAATGGCAAAGGCGCCGATGATCATTCCTTCGATGACACTGTGGGGGTTTCCTTCGAGGATGCTGCGGTCCATGTAGGCTCCGGGATCGCCTTCGTCTGCATTGCAGATGACGTACCGTGTACCTTTGTGTTTACGGCAGGTGGCCCATTTGATACCGGTCGGAAAACCACCGCCGCCACGGCCTCTGAGTCCGGAGGCTTTGATCTGGTCGATGATGCTTTCCGGGGAAAGGTCAAACAGGGCTTTGGCAAGGGAGGCATAACCGCCAACAGCCAGATAGTGATCCAGGTTTGTGGGATCGATCAATCCATTGTTGCCGAAAATGATTCTTTCTTGCAGTTTATAGAATGGGATGTCGTGCTCATGGATGATTTTTTTCTTCGTGACTGGATCTTTGAATATCAGGCTGTTAACCAGTTCACCCTTTTTCAGGGTTTTTTCGACGATCTCCTTTACATGGTCCACCCTCACCTGGGGGTAAAAGATCCTTTCAGGATGAATCACCATGATGGGACCCTTTTCACAGAAACCGTGACAACCGGTAAGTCTGACTTCGACTTCATCCTGCATGCCCTGATCGGTCAGCTCCGCCACCAGCGCCTTATACACGTCGGCCGTTCCATAGGCGCCGCAGCCCGATCCTGCACAAAGGGAAACAAGCTTTCCGGGCTGCCGATCCTGTTCTTGCAGTTTTTTTCGATAGGTATCTAGCGCCTCTTTGTTTTTAAATCTTGCCATGGTAAAGTATAACCTCCGTTATCCCATGCGGTTAAGCTTCCTGCTGCTCGTATTTGTCTAAGATTTCCAATGCACGCGAACGATCAAGTCCGCCATGGGTATCCTTGTTTACCGTAATTACCGGGCCTGAGGCACAGCACCCGATGCAGCGGACGCCTTCCAGGGTGAAGAGTCCATCGCTGCTGGTCTGCCCTTCGGCGATTTTCAGCCGTTCCTCCAGCGCCTCAGTAATTTTTTCAGCACCCCGGACATGGCATGCCGTTCCGGTACAGACACTGACAATGTATTTTCCGCGCGGTTCAAGGCTGATGGTTTTGTAAAAAGTGGCGACACTGTAAACCAGACTTTCTTGTATCCCGAGACGTTCGACGAGCAGGGGAACCACTTCCGGCGGCACGTAATTGTAGATGTCGCTGATGTCCTGCATGATCATCAGGAGTGATTCTTTCTCTTTGCCGTAGTGGTCAATGATGGTGTTGATTTTATCCCAGTCTATCTCTGCTGAAGTCCTCATAATCATTCAGATCCTTATGTGTTCTTGATGTCCTTGATAACAGATATCCTTCTTTTCTTTGTCGTTTATGCAGCAGGTCCGCCCCAATGGAGATCAGGAGGCCACCGTCTGTACGACTGGGCAGTTTTCAACACACGCACCACAGCCTGTACAAAGATCCATGTTGATGGTTCTTGCACGTTTTCTGACTTTGACCTTGAAATTACCGGGTTCGCCATCTACGGATTCAAGATCTGCATAGGTGATAAGCTCGATGTTTAGATGCCGGCCGACCTCGACCAGTACGGGAGAGATAATTCACATCGCGCAGTCGTTGGTTGGGAACGTCTTGTCAAGCTGGGACATTACCCCGCCAATGGAAGGTGACTTTTCAAGAAGGTAGACGTAGTATCCGGAATTTGCCAAATCAAGGGCAGACTGCATGCCTGCAATGCCCCCGCCGACAACCAGAACCGATCCAATGATATCCTTTTCCATATTTTTTCTCCTGGAAATGAATTGTGGTGATAGATTACCTGCCACCCGGTGGACGAAGCAGCCGGGCGGTCAAACAAAGAATTTACCTATATGCTGGGTGTGGGCTTGTCAATAGGAATCGAAAAGAAAAAGATGGAAAAATGGGGAGGCGGGATCCTGAGTGTTAGATATAAAAACCCCGATGCGACCGCAGATACATCCAGGTCGCATCGGGATTGTTCATTGTGGCACCTGTTCCCGGAATCAGGCAGCCAGGAGAAACGCCTTGTCCGTGGCTTCGCGTATTTCATCCGGTGTAAAGGGTTTGGGGAGATAATCCACGGCACCCATGCGCGCCGCTGCCACGGCGGTCTCGATGCTGGCATAGCCGGTGATCATGATGACCTTTGCCTGCGGGTTTTTATCCCGGATGGTCTGCAGCAGCTCGAGTCCTTTGACACCCGGAATCTTGAGGTCGAGGAGTATCAGTTTATACGGATGGGAAGAGATGCTTTCCAGGGCTTCCTCTTTGGTAACGGCCTGATCGACCTGGTAACCTTTTTTGAGGAGAATTTTACGGATGTTGTTGTTGACCGCCACTTCGTCGTCAATGACCAGAATGCTTTTTGTACGGGATTCTTTTGGAAATTCATATAGTTTGGCTTTTTTGGATGCCATCTCTTTCATCATCCCGGCAACATTTTGTTTTAATTCCTCGTAGGGTACCTGCACTTGGCCGTCGTAGCCCATATGTGCAACGAAATCAGGACCGGTAACAGCGGCAACCTCATCGTAGTCAAAGGGTTGGTCAACGGCAATGAGTGTTTTCACGTCCACAACCGTTTTCATCTTTGCGGCTCTTTTCTTTTTCGCGAGCTGCGGGCATTTCGCCGTTTTCGTGCCTGCCTTGCATGTGGCGCCCAGTTTCTTAAAGATGTCACACACCATATTGCCGGTTTCACAGAAGCCTTCCAGGGATTCGGAGGCCGTGATTTCAATGATGGGCATGTCCGAACGGGAGAACTGATCCGTATAGGCCTCACCAACCTGGGCGGCGACTTCATCCCGGTCAAAGGGGGCGTCCACATCAATTTTGCCTTTTCCCAGCATCCTGGACACGTTCTTCTTGAGTTCTTCATAGGGGATAAAAGCCACACCTTCGTTATGCAGAGATTGTACATATTCGGGACCGGTCACTGCGGCCACTTCCTCGTAATCAAAGGGCTGGTCGATACCGATCAATTGTTTGACATCGGTTCTGCTTTTCTTTTTGGCGGCTCTTTCTTTCTTTGCCAGCTGGGGGCATGTTTGGGTTTTTGTGCCGGCTTTGCAGGTTGCGCCCAGTTTTTTGAAAATGTCGCACACCATGTTGCCCATCTCACAAAACCCCACCAGAGGCTCAGGCATTTTGACTTCGATGATGGGCATGTCCGAGGGCCCCAGTGATTTGGCATAGGCTTCTCCGGTTACTGCCGCTACTTCATCAATGTCAAAAGGGATGTCGAGGTCGATGGCATCGATGAATTCTCTTTCCTCAGAGGTGGTAGGGGCTTCCGCGAGTTCTCCGGCCAGGGCTTTTTCAACGGTGGATCGCAGTTCGTCAGGTGTGAAAGGCTTGGGAATATAATCCAACGCCCCCATTCGAATGGCCTTTACGGCCGTATCGGTGGATGCGTAGGCAGTCATCATCACGGCTTTGGTGAGCGGCCACTGTTTTTTGACAAGCTTTAAAAGTTCGAGCCCGTTTTTTCCGGGCATGACAATGTCGGATATGAGCAGGGAAAAGGATTCGACAGCCATTTTTTCCAAGGCCTCATCGGCGGTTGTGGCATGCACGATTTCATAGTGGTTTTTCTTTAAAATTTTTTCCACATTGTTGCAGATGCTTTTTTCATCATCCACGACGATGATTTTGGGTGCTGTTTCCATGTGACCCTCCTGGTGGTTTCAGTTTGATGGGGGCGATATCGTTATTTGGAGATTAGGAATTGCACAAGGCGTGCCAAAGAAACTAATTATATTAACCTTATTGAATTTATAGCAAATTATTTATTTCAAGCTGCTATGGCCCTTGAAAAACGTATAAATAAAATATACAGTATGTGAAGAAAAAATCCTGCAAAACAGAATGCTGTGAGGGTTGAATCCAAATATTTTATCCAACATGATTTCCATATGATATTCTGATATTATATAGAAAAGCGACAATTTGGAATACGATTGCAAACCAGAAGAAGTACAAAACGTATAAAATAAATATACATGTATAAAAAATCATTGTAGTTCTACAGTTATGTGTTGTCATAGATATGTTCAGAGTAACCCATGCATGCAGTGAAGGGGTATCCATATTTTTTTTAAAAGACATATCAAACCAAGCCTTGCCTTGTGCCCACCGGATTGATGATGAAATACGACTGGTTGTTAGTAACATTAGGCAGTCGAAACATCATCAATCCGGCAGGGCACTACGCTAGTGATGCAGATTGATCATGATATGTCTTTTAAAAAAAATATGGATACCCCCTTTTAGCACAGCCCAACGCTTTTTTAGTAAATTCAGTTAGCCGTTGAACCAGTTTAGAAAAGTAGGGGAGCAGGGCATAAGGGTGGGGGTACACGTAAATCAGGATTCTTCGCCTTGGGAGCGACCAGGCAGGGTAATTCCGTGTTTTTTCATCAAACTCTGAAAGTTGGTACGTTGAAGGCCGGTTTTTTCACTGGCATGGGTGACATTCCAGTCGTTGTTTATCAGGGCGTTGAGGATGAAATTTTTTTCAACCGTTTGCACGGCTTTCCGGCGAATCTCTTTTTTTATGGACTTGAGTTCTTCGTTGGTGGAGGGGGTGTATTCCACCAGATTTTCCAGATCGCCGAATTCGCCCAGGATCGGTAGCTCCTTGACACCAATCATATCCCTGTCGCAGAGAATGATCGCCCGTTCGATCACATTCCGTAGCTGTCTAACATTTCCGGGCCAATCAAATGCAAGCAGGCGGCTGGTGGCGGCCTCATCGAGACCGCTGATCTCTTTTTTCATGGATTGCCCGAACTGCTTGATGAAATGATAGGCAATGGGGAGGATATCCATTTTTCTTTCCCTTAAGGGTGGAATGATGATCGGATAGACATAGATGCGATAATAGAAATCTTCCCTGAACGATCCTTCGGACACCATTTCCTCGAGGTGGGTGTTGGTGGCAAATATAAGGCGAACATCCACTTTCTTGGGTGATGTCCCGCCCAGAGGCAGAAATTCACGTGTTTCCAGGAACCGGAGGAGTTTTCCCTGGACCTCCATGCTGATGTTGCTGATTTCATCCAGGAAAACAGTTCCCTTGTCCGCCAGTGAGAAAATACCGTCCTTTTGCCGATGGGCACCGGTAAAGGCGCCCTTGGTATGACCGAAGAGCTCATTCTCGAGAAGATTTCCGGACAGGGTGCCGCAATCCACCGCAAAGAATACATTTGATTTCCGTTTGCTGTTTGCATGGACTGCTCTGGAAATCAGCTCTTTTCCGGTACCGCTTTCGCCTGTTACCAGAACCGTGGCATCTGTAGGTGCTACCTTTTCGACCATGGAGATGACTTTCCTTATCTTAGGGCTGCTGCCGATGAGCTGGTGGGAGGTGATTTTTTTTTGACCAATCTGGTTTTGCAGATTCCGGTTTTGCTGCTGTTGTTCCATATCTGTCAAGGCCTGGTGTACAACTGCCCTGAGTTCGTGGGGTGTAAAGGGTTTGGGGAGATAATCATAGGCCCCCATCTTCATGACTTCCACGGCCGAGGCTACGCTGGCATACCCGGTGATAACGATGACATGGGTATCGGGATAGGTTTCCTTGACCCTGTAAAGAAGCTCCATGCCACCCAGGCGGCTCATCTTGAGGTCGGTGACGATGATACAAAACGGCTCATCCGCCATCATTTTCAATGCATCATATCCATTGAGTGCGTACTGGACATGATGGCCCTGTTTGGAGAGGATTTTGACACAGCTTTGGCAGATGTTGGGTTCATCGTCAACAATGAGGATCCGCCGCTGTTCAGTGTTCATAAACCTTGTCCTTTGCCAGGGGGAGCTTGATGGTAAAGGTCGTTCCATGCCCAAGCCTGCTTTCGGCCCCGATGGATCCGTTGTGTTGTTCGACGATGCCGTGGGTAATGGCCAGTCCGAGACCGCTGCCGTCACTCTTGGTTGTAAAGAACGGGTCAAAAATTTTTACCAGATTTTCTTCGGCAATACCTTCTCCGCTGTCGGCCACGGACACATGAATTTCACGGTTTTCAGGAACATACCGGGTAAGGACCCGCACATAACCACCGGCGGCGGTGGCCTCGATGGCGTTGAGTACGAGATTGATGAGGGATTGCTGAATCTGGCCCTTGTCCACGAGAACACGCGGCAAATTGGGACGCCAGGTCCTGTTCCA
Source organism: uncultured delta proteobacterium (assembly GCA_963848165.1). GTDB lineage: Bacteria > Desulfobacterota > Desulfobacteria > Desulfobacterales > B30-G6 > B30-G6. The sequence continues at coordinate 84,807 of CAWKCS010000020.1, forward strand.
CGGACACGTCCTTGAAGGCCGCCTGTTTTTTTGTCAGCAGGAGACTTTCCTTGACGATGTCGTTGAGATTGTGTTCTTTTTTGTCCGGTCTGGTCTGCCGGGCAAAATCGAGCAGGCTGGTGACAATCTTTCTGCATCTCAGGGTTTCTTTGGCAATGGTCTCCAATTCCAGGTACATGGGGTCTTCGGGTCGGGTCTCTTCCTGGAGCAGCATGGCTGTTGTCAAGATGGTGGTGAGGGGGTTGTTGATTTCGTGGGCGACACCCGCCGAAAGTCGCCCGATGGATGCCAGCTTTTCCTGCTGCATCATGCTCTTCTGAACGTTGATATCACCGGTGATGTCTCTGGATATCTCCACCACGCCCAGGATATCGCCGTCTTCGATAAGCGGATAGGTGGAGATGGAGTAGTAGATTTCCTTGTCGTCTTTGTCCAGATGAATGTGGGTGGTCTGGGATGGTTCGATGGTTTCCATGGTTTTTAACAAGGGGCAGGGGTGCTTCTCCCCGGAGCATGGAAAGGACTGGCGATGGGTAATTTCGTAGCAGTATTTGCCCACCACTTCTTCTCTTTTGAGTCCCAGCCGGTTCAGGACGGTATTGTTGACGTCGATGATACGGTAGTCATGCCCGATGACCAGAACATCTTCCTGGATCAGTTCGTTGATCATTGTTTTGTACAGGGCGTTGGCTTCGTAGAGTTCCTGGCTGGTCTTTTTCTGCATGTTCGACACACGCGCGATTTCCCAGAAAAGCTGTGCGGTTCGAGTTGATATGGCGCGGACGTCCGGTCCCTTTTTTATTCAGGATGTCATAGATAATGTCTGTGTTGCCGGTGAGTTCGATGATAAGCTCGATATCGTCCCGGGAAAACAGATCATTGTAGTCGGTGGTGGTGAAGAGACCCTTTTCTTTTGCAAGAAGCATACCCGGGGCATCGGTTTTCAGGTCTGCCACCGCAACGACCCTGGGGTGTATTTTTTCGAATTGGTGCTGATCGATGAGATTCAATAACTGGGCGCATTTTGTACCACCCCCGACGACGGCTATGTTCATGGGATTTTCCGGTTCAATTGTTAATGGTTACGATTGGCTTTGTTTTCGTTTCCGACTGTCACTTACGCCTTTATCTGTCATTTGCACTACGCGTGTAATTTATTGCTGCTCATAGCTGATCGCTTGTAGCTGCGATAAATGACACGAAGTAAATGACCACCAATGACGCGAAGCAAATAACATTAGCTTAACTTGACCCTGACTGCTCGCTTTGTATACTATTATTTTGAATAAATTTCAAACAGGTGTGGCCCGAAAAGGAAACAAGATGATTTAGATGGAATCTTTTCAACCAAAACCAAAGGGGATCATCATCTGCGGGCCGACCGGAGTCGGCAAGACATCGTTTGCCATCCAACTGGCAAGATTGTTCCAGGGAGAAATCATCGGTGCGGACTCCATGCAGATATACCGGCATATGGATATCGGCACGGCCAAACCGACCCCGGCGGAACGATCCCTGGTTCCCCATCACATGGTGGATATCGTCGATCCGGACGAACCATTCGATGCGGAGACCTATGCCACCCTGTCGCTTTCCATTGTAATGGCGTTGCAGGCGCGGCAAGTGTTGCCCTTTGTTGTGGGGGGCACGGGTCTCTATATCAAGTCCCTGGTTTATGGCCTGTTTGATGCGCGGCCCCGGGACGAAGCGCTTCGGATACGGTTGAAGCAGGAGGCTGAAAAGGAGGGGGCAGAGGCCCTTTTTGAGCGCTTGAAACAGGTCGATCCTGTAACTGCGCGTAAATTGCACGTCAATGATACCTACCGCATCATACGTGCTCTGGAGGTGTATGAAACATCGGGAGTACCGATTTCCGATTATCAGCGGCGACACCGGTTTCAGGAAAGCAGGGTGACGACACTGAAATTCGGTCTGCATATGGGCCGGGACCAACTTTATGACCGGATCGACGAGCGAGTTGACATGATGATCCAGGCGGGTCTTCTGGATGAAGTCAGGCGCCTGCAGGAATCGGGGTATTCAGGCGAGTTGAAATCCATGCAGTCCATTGGTTATCGTCACATGTGCGATTTTTTGGACGGGCGTCTGGATTGGCCGGAAACCATCCGGACCTTGAAGCGGGATACCCGGCGATACGCCAAGCGTCAGATGACATGGTTCAAGGCCGACAGGGAGGTTGTCTGGGTGGATCCGGTTGTTTCCAGACGAGATTGAAAATACGATTAAAAGATTTTTAGCCGCAAGAAATTGCCTTTGACAACCTCCTTTGGCATGTTCATATTATATCTATTAAGAAAAAATAGAAAGAAAGGAAAAACCAATGACAGGTAAAAATTGTCGTATGTCAATGGATGTATAGATGGATATTGTCCGTACTTTTGATGATTGCCATGGGCGCCGGCGTCGGTTTTGCAGAAGAGCCTAAAGACATGGGCGGATGGGAATTGGGCAGCACTTACAACCAATACTACAATCCATCGGAGATGGACCGTCTCAAATGCACTGTTACGAAGGTAACCACGGTGGTACCGCTCAAGGGTATGGCGCCGGGTGTGGCACTCCTTGTCGAGGAATCCAAAGGGGATACGACCTTGGTGCACGTATGCCCGGAGTGGTATCTGGGATCCAAAGATATTGGACTCAAGAAAGGTGACAATCTGAAAATCAGGGGTTCGTGGGCGGAAATCAACGGCGAATTCATTTTTATGGCATCCAAGATCAAAAAAGGCGACTACTTTGAATTAAAAGTCAGATTGACTTCAAGATGGAAAGCCTTTCTGGACCATGAGTCCCGAGGAGATTGCCAAAGAGACGGCAAGCCAATAACACGAATGTTGCACAATGTTATTCCTTCATTGATGACCTGGTCCTTTGGATCCGGGTATCTGCATAGGGATTTTGATGGTAAACCGAGAACCCTGACCCTGGACGGAATCCACGCTGATGGATCCGCCATGCTGAGCGATGATCTTGTTGGAAAGAAAGAGCCCCAGTCCGGTTCCCTCACGGCCTTTTGAAGAGTAAAAAAGTGAAAAGAGGTTGTCCCGGGTCTCGAAATCCATTCCGATGCCATTGTCACTGACGATAAAGAAAAGATGTTTTTTGTCATTCTTGACCGAAAACACTATTTTGTGCTTTTTATTCTGGTCGTTCCTGATACAGGCATCAATGGCATTTTCGAGAATGTTGATGAGGGCGGAGTGGACAAATCCTGCATCGATTTCGATTTTTTCGGCAGAGAAATCGAAATCTTTTACCAGCGCGATGTTCAGTGTTTTGCTCTTGGGTTCAACGACCCGGATGACATCATTGGCAAAGGTGAGAATGTCGACCTCGTCACGTCTCAGGTTTCTTTCTTTTGCGTAGAACAGGATGTCGCTCACCATCCGTCGAATCCGCTCCACCATCATTTTGAGAATATCGCTGCCTTCCTCGATCTTCACGAGGTCGTTGGCCTTCAATCCTGATCCGAGAAGATAGAGACCCCCATCCAGACCGGTCAACAGCCCCTTGATCCCGTGTGAAATAGATCCTACCATAAGACCCAGGTTTGAGAGATTGTCCTGGAGTTCGGTTTTTTCGCGGATGAGTCGTTCAAGGTTCTCGGTGTATTGCTGGAGTTGTTTGCGGGTGGTAATCTTTTCTTCGACCCTTTTCAGGGAGATTTCCAGCGCGTCCACATTGATGGGTTTGGTAATAAAATCGGTGGCGCGGTGTTTCAGACTTTTGATGGCCAGGTCCATATCACCATGACCGGTGATCATGATGACTTCCGCTTCGGGATTTTCACGCTTGATTCGTTGCAGGAGCTCGATGCCATCCATGACGGGCATTTTGATATCGGTCAGGACAATGGGGGGCATCTCCGACAGGAAGGTTTTCCATGCTGTTTCACCATTACCGGCTGTCAATACCTGATATCCCATGTCCGACAAGGTCATGCCGAGGACATCACGGATGTCTTCTTCGTCGTCCACCAGGAGAATTTTTTTCTTGTCTTGGGATGGATTCATTTTCTTCTCTTAACTTTAAGCGGTAAGCTGTAAGCGATAAGCTCTAACGGCTTATAGCTTATCGTCTAGTTAGCTTTTCCCTTTGACTTCCAAATATCTGTTTGTATCCCCGCTGCTTGTCGAAAACCTCCAACATAATAGCTTCAACGTCCGTCCGACCCTCAAACCCTTCACATTCTTATTTTGGTACCGGAAACGACACAATAAAGCAGGTGCCCTGGTCCTTGTTGGGCAGGACCTCGATCATTCCCCCACAATCTTTGACAATGCCGTAGCTAATGGAAAGGCCTAAACCGGTACCCTTACCGACTTCCTTGGTGGTGAAAAATGGTTCGAAAATCTTGTCTGCAACATGTTTTGGCATGCCGATGCCCGTGTCGCAGACCTCGGCGATGACCCGTCCGCCTTCCGTGTAGGTTCGGAGCGTAATGCGTTCTTCATGACTGGTACGGCCGGCAGCCATTTTCTCCTCGATGGCATCCCTGGCATTGAGCAGGAGATTGATGATTACCTGTTCAAGGCGATCCGGGTCGGCATGGATCTTGGGTAAGGTCTGGCTCATATCCCTGACCACCGCAATCCCTCTGACTTTCAGCTGCTGGCTGAAAATCTCGAATGCATTCACGAGGACGTCGTTGATGGATATTTTCTCCATTGCCATGTCTGTTTTCCTGGCAAACTGCCGCATGTGGTTGATAATCCGGGCAGCCCGGTCGACATTGCTGTCCACTTTCGTCAGCATGGTATCCAGGATCTCTTTTTTAATGGTTTCGCCGCGGTTGATCTTCTTGATAAAAAAGCTACTGGCCGTCTTGATGACGGACAGGGGTTGATTCAGTTCGTGGGCAACGCCTGTGGCCATCTCGCCCAGTGTGGCCATTTTGCTGGCCTGGATTAGCTGTTGTTCCGCCTCAAGGCGTTTGGTGATGTCACTTGTGGTGACCAGGAGAACTTCTTGTCCGGAATATTCGGAGAGGGATACGCGAATATTGACATAAAGTTCCTTGCCGGTTTTTGTCAGATGTCTGGCCTGGTTAATGATGGTATCTGTCTTTAGCCTAACGGCGTAGGTGTCCTTTTCTTCTTTACGGAACAGGTTCAGAAAGGAACTATTGATAAGGTCGCCGGTTGTAAATCCATATACCGATTCTGCACTCATGTTACAGTCCAGGATCGTGAGGGTCTGGATGTCGAGTACAAATACTGGATTGGGTATGTTGCTGAAGATAGCATGATATTTCTTTTCCGACTTTTCCAGATCGACTTCGAGTTGCCGCCGTTCTGAAATATCGTGAGAGATTTCCATGGCGGCAACAACCTCGCCTTTATCGTTGACAATGGGCGAGGTCCAGACGATCCAGTGTTTGATGCTGCCGTCCTTGTCGACACCGGTCTCTTCGGTTGAGTAAGATTTACCATCGGCAAATGTCCATTCGACCGGACAGCGCTCACACTTTTCCGAGCGGCCTTTGTAGGCGTGGTAGCAGAAATCCCCGGGAACGGGGTCGAAACGATTCGAAAACTCTTTATTATAACGCAGCAGCTTGAAATTTCGATTCTGGACGGTAATGATACAGGGTACCTGTTCAAACAGCTGCATATATTCATCCCGCTGCTTGTTGAGAGCTGTTTCATGCTCGGCGATTTCGGATCCCATTTTATCGATGGCATCCCCTAACTGCCCCATTTCGTCCTTCTGTGAAAGATGGGCTTTCCTGCCATAGTCACCCTTTGCAATATCCCGGGTTCGGGTGATAAGTTTTTTGACGGGACGGTTGACAAACCGGAACACAAAGAAACAGATAATCGTAGACGTGAGAAGAAAAACGGAGATGGACATGCCGATGATACCCCGTTGGAGTTGATACAGGCCTTTGTCTGTTTCTTTCAGAGAGACTACCAGGTCCAGGGCACCGAGAATTTTCTTTCCCTGGGGGTGAACATGACAGTCGTCGGTTGAACAACCCGGTTCGTTGCGGATAGGACTGATGATGCCGAGGAGTCGATATCCCCCGGCATGGTTGAAGATACGCGTTCTTTCATTCAGGGCGAGTTCGGAAAGGGGTGGTTCCGACCGGTGGCAGATGTCGCAGGCTTCGGCCTTGATGTTCGTGGACAGATCGACCTCGGATGGTCGGTTGGAAAATTTGATTTCCCCTGCTTTATTGTATATTCGGATATTCTCTATTTCAGGAAGCTGTCCGATGTTCATGATGATCTGGTTGATGTCGTCCCTGGAATTGAGCATCATGGCGTAATGGGTTCCTAGCCGGATAGTGGTGGTAAGCCTGTCGGTGGTTCCCACAATATTTTGCATTTCTTTTTCCTTCTGATAGCGTACATTAATGTAGGTCCAGATTGAAAAAGAAACGAGGAAGACAAGCCCCACGGTTAGCACAATTTTGGAGACAAGCCGGCTACGTATTTTGTTGAATAACGTCATCATGAGCGGTTCACTGCTTTGGTTCAACGGGATAGACAGAGGAACCTGGTTGCCATGTGCTCTCAATGGCTGCATCGATCATGTCCAGCACCTGATGATCGGCAAAGCCCTGGATCACGGAAGCACTGTTGGGGCATGCCGTGGCACAGTCGCCACATCCCTGGCACATGGCCGGGTTGACCACGATTTTCCCCATGTCCGGATCCAGACGTCTTGCATGGTAAGGGCACGTATCGATACACCGTTCGCAAAGACTGCAGAGGCTGTGTCGAACCGAGGCGACGATTTTCCCGGCAGACAACTTTTCATGGGCGAGAATTCGTAATGCTCTTTGCGCGGCAGCGCCGGCGGTGGCGATGGTGTCCGGTATTGATCTGGGGGACAAGGCAATTCCGCAGCCAAAGACCCCTTCTTTGAGCGCGTCTACAGGGCGCCATTTGGATTCCGCTTCCAGAAAAAAACCGTCTTGATCCGCTTCCACGGCAAAGGCCTCCGCCAGGGTTGCCGGCAACTGCGGAACGATACCGGTGGCCAGAACCAGCAGATCGGCCTCTATCTCCAGAGGTCTATTCAGAATGGGATCTGTGACGGTAATTAAAAGGGGGGTATTCGCTTCCGTTGGAACGGTTACCCGGGGCGTGTTATCCAGGTCGTACTGGATAAAGATGACACCCGCCTTACGGGCTGCTGTGAAGTAGCTCTCGGTGAATCCAATGGTCATCATGTCACGGTAAAGAATGTAAACAGCTAACTGCGGGTTCGCTTTTTTCAGCTTTAAGGCGTGTTTCAACGATGTGGGGCAGCAGACCCGGCTGCAGTAATTCCTCGGTTCCTGCCTGGAATCCACACACTGAATCATCACCACGGAATCGAGTTTCTGCGGGTCGACATCACCCTGTACCAGACCCGATTCCAGTTCTTTCTGGGTCATGACGGCCTGACTGGTACCATAGCCATATGCACGGGTTGTGGCTTCGTTGCCGCCGGTTGCCAGAATGGCGGTACCGTGTTGAATCGTTTCAATGGTTCCATCACCGCTTTCAATGGTTGTATAAAAATCACCCACTTCACCGAAAGCGGCCGTAATTTTTGTTTGCAGGTGGATATGCAGAAGCGGGTGCTTTTCTGCCGCCTGAGCGATTTGATGAAGATACGGCTCCAGAGAAAGCCCCTCAATGGTTTGCTGCAACCAGAGCAGGTTCCCTCCAAGTCTGTCACTTTGCTCCACAAGGTCCACAGGATACCCGTGATCCGCGATTGCCAGGGCGGCATGTATCCCGGCGATGCCGCCGCCGACGACCAAGGCCCTTCTGGTGACAGGCAGCGAGGTTGTCGGTAGCGGATCCATGTTCTTTAACCGGGAAATGCCCATTTTTAAAGCTGATAGCTGATGGCTGATAGCAGATAACTGGTTTGTTTGGTTTTTGTTGTAAGCGAAGATCGGGGACATGATATCCACCACATCCATCATTTCGGCATCCAGATGAACCCGGCGGCTCAGCTCTCTCAATTTTCGGATGTAAAGATACGGATGGCATGCTCCTAGGAGGATTCGGTTGGGCTTGGAGGCTTCGATGATCCCGGTGAGTTCTTCCCATCCTGTCGCCGTGCAGCATTGTCGGAGAAAAACGACCTTGTCCACACACGGATCCTGTTGGAGCTGGTGTGTCAATGCGTCGACGTCCAGGTGCTCCGAATACTTGTTTCCACAATTGCAGACGGCTACAAGCATCTTCGGCGCTTCTCTTGAGACGTCCTGATTTGCCGGCTCAGAAAAAGATTCGTCTGAAAGACCGCCTCCCGCAGCATGAATGATCCGGGAGGCCTCCAGAGAAGCCGCAGATGCATACATCACGGATTCACTGATATCTTTGAGGCCTGAAAACGATCCGCCGGCCAGCACGCCCAATCGGTCGGTAGTCACCGGGGAAAGGGGTTCTGTCTGGATAAACCCCCAGGGATTCAGGGGTGCCTCGATCAGTTTTGATAATTCCTCGATACCACGGGCCGGGCGTTGTCCTACGGCCAGCACCACCAGATCGAAGGTTTCATTGTGGAGACGCCCATCGGTCTGGGCATATCGGATGAGCGGTTCTCCGGTCACGGCATCCGCTGTGATGGAATGGATGCGGGCCCTTTCAAATCGCACGCCGTGCTCCTGCTCTGCGCTGTCACGATAGCGCTGGAATGTTTTTCCGAAGGTGCGCATATCCATGTAAAAAATGGTGGTTTCAACGGGCGAGGGGTTCTTTTTTTTCACCAGCATGGCTTCCTTTATGGCGACCATGCAACAGACGGAAGAGCAGTAATCTGCGTTGAACTGGACATCTCGAGAGCCGACACACTGTATCCAGGCGATCTTCTCAATTTTTTTACCATCATGGGGGCTCACCAGTCGGCCTTGTGTCGGCCCGGTGCCGCTCAGCATCCGTTCCAGTTCGAGACTGGTTATCACCCCGGGGGTTGTCCCGTAGCCGTATACATTTTTTGATTCGGCAGGGTCGAAATATGCCGTGCCACCAGAAAAAACGATGGCACCCACCTCAAGGTGTTGAATGTCACCGACTTCGATCTCCTCGTAAATCTGAACGATTTTCGCGATCATCCGTTCCGGATCAAATGGTTTCATCAGATAATCCTGGGCACCTATTTTCATGGCTTCCACGGCGGTTTCCACCGTGGCAAAAGCGGTCATCATCAATACACACAGGTCCGGAAAATTTTCTTTTGCTTTCTTGAGGAGATCGACGCCATCCATTCCCGGCATCTTGATATCCGTCAACATGAGGTTAAACGACGCCTTTGACAGCTTTTCCAGGGCCACGGATCCGGATTCAGCCACATCCACGAAGAAACCTTCTTCGTCCAGCCATTCCTTCAGGGAGTCGCGTACGATCAGTTCGTCATCCACCACGAGGACACGAAACTCTTTCCGTTTCTCAAGTGACAGCTCGATGGCCTGGGTGGGACAAATCTTTTCGCATTCTCCACAGTGGTTGCAGGATGCAAGATCAATGATATAAGGGTTAGGGATCGTGTGGGGAACGGGCAGGTAGATTGCCTTGCGTGTTGTCAAGCCTTCATTGAACGTGTCGGGGATTTCCACCGGGCAAACCGCTTCACAGACGCCGCAGCCAACACATCGTTCGGGATCGACCCAGGTGGGCTTTTTACGCACGGATACCGAAAATTTGCCTGGTTCGCCGTCTATGGCCATGACTTCTGTGTTGAGAAGAATATCGATATTTTCGTGAAAAAGGCCCTTGCGTAGGCAGAACTGAGATGATTGGTCGCGTTTGACGAGGGGCAGCATCTTGCACATGCCGCAATGATTTGAGGGAAACTGATCGTCTAACTGGCTGAGAATTCCGCCCATATGCGGCTCACGATCGATGAGGGTAACACCGTAACCGGTTTCGGCCAGATCGAGTGCCGAGCGGATACCGCTGATGCCGGCGCCTACTACCAGCGCTTTACCCATTTTTTTACCCATGATAGACCTCCTGGGAATTTGACGTTCGTCAAATTCGGCTCTTAGCTCTTGGCTGTTAGCATTTAGCGGCTACGAGCTACGAGCAAAGAGCTAACAGCTAATTGTTCAGTCCAACAATTTCAGTAAATTCATCTTCCTTGAATTCAGACAGGGGCGGTTTTTCTTCCAGACTTCTGCCGGCCTCGTAGTCGAATGCCTGCTGGGTTTTGTGTGCGATCGTGCGAAACAACGGCATGATCGCTATGTCGTTGGGGCAGGCATTGGTGCATTGTCCACATCCGACGCAGGCAGTGCTCATGTGTGCCAGGCGGGTGATGTGGTACAGCAACGTGTCCGTCGGCATTTTTACAGCCCCTTTTTTTCTGGCCCATTGCAGGTACTGAATGGGTTCGTGGTCGAAAACATCGGTCACGAAAACACACTCTCTGCAATAACAGACAGGGCATGCAACCCGACAATTGTAGCAGTTCACACAACCGGCCAGATAATCATTCAGTTTCTCAAGGCTGCCGATCTTGTCTCCGACGTCAGCGAACATATTGTCTCGAAATGTGGTCCTTTCCGAAATCAAGCGGTCGATTTCTTTCCTGCGCGATGCAGGTTCTTCTGCCGTTGCGAGATCGAGGTCTTCCAGGAGACGGCCTCCCTTGTCCGTGAGTGACTGGACCAGGATTTGCCGACCGATATCCACACCGAAAAAACCGATGCTGATGTCGGCACCTTCGGCTACGGGGAGTTCACAGGACCGACATGCCTGTGTCAGTTCAATGCCATCCATGTCGGCGCTCTTTCCGGAAAGCACCTGGGCGGCAAATGTATTCGTGGCCTCGTCCCCGTTTTCTCCTGACCAGTTCAGATAATCCCTGTTTCCTAATGCTCCCGGGCAGTCAATGCCGATGAGTATCAACTCGTCCGTGCGCGCTTGCTTGAGTTTGACCAGTTCCACAAAGGCTCTGATTTCGCATGGTCGCATCACGGCTGCTATGTTTCCCCCCGAGGGTTTGCGTGTGAGCCTCGATACGATTTTGGCACTGTTCATTGGAAATGCCGGGGACAGGGGGTCCACACCGTTCAATTGGTCCGGATCCGTCAACAGGGTCGGCATGACCATCTTTTTCGTTGGAACCCTCCAGGGAGCCAGGATGGCGCTGATGTCCTCCTTTTCCAGGATATTTTCGAACAGCACCCTGAGCGCACCAAGCAAATCCTGATCTTTAACGTCTATTTTGGCCGTTTTTATCATTCATACCTCCTGGGACAACCTGGCGGTTGTCGGTTCTTAGCCTTGGCTTAGCTCTTGGCTCTTAGCCGGCTAACAGCTAAGAGCCAAGAGCTAAGACTTACCCTCGACCCTTCAACCCCTCCAACCCTTCCTCACCCCACCCTCTGCAACCTGGCCTGGCTGGGTCCCAGGGCCTTGATCTGGGCCACAAGCTCCTGAAGGGTTTCGGCCAGCAGAACACCATCGCTGGCCGCTATCCATGTGAGCCTCAGTCGTTCAGGCTCAAATCCGAAACTGGGCAGGATCTCTTTCAGCAGCTTGATGCGCCGGCGGGCTTTGAAATTTCCATTGATGTAATGGCAGTCGCCGGGATTGCAGCCGCTCACAAGAACCCCATCAGCACCTTCCAGCAGTGCTTTGATGACATACTTGGGGTCCACCATTCCACTGCACATCACCCGGATGATTTTTATGTTCGGCGGATACGAGAGGCGCGATGTGCCGGCCAGGTCTGCCGCCGTATAGGTGCACCAGTTGCAGAAGAAGGCCAGGATGGTGGGTTCAAAATTGTCGTTCATAACGGATCTCCTCTATTTGCGCTGCGCGCGTCATTTGGCCTTGCGGGCCGATATTACGCCTGCGGCTGTCATTTGCGCTTGCGCGATATTAGTGCTTTGCACGTCATTTGGCCTTCGGCCGACATTTGCGCTTCGCGCGTCATTAGCCCTGCGGGCGATATTACGCCTGCGGCTGTCATTTGCGCTTCGCGCGTTATTTGGCCTTCGGCCGACATTTACGCTTCGCGCGTCATTAATTGTTGTTTACGGCCGATAGCTTTCAGTTACAATAAATGACGCGAAGCAAATGACAATCAATGACAGCCGCAGGCGTAATGACGGCCGAAGGCCAAATGACAGCGAAGCGTAATGACCTTATGTTTAAAGATGTTGACGCGTAATAATTCATGACCAATTCTCATGCAGAGCATTGTCTACCCCGCCAATAGTCCTTCAATTTCAGAAAAAATCTGCTTGTCCGTAAAATGTCGCACCTTGGCTGCGCCGCTGGGACAGTATCCGGCACAACTGCCGCACCCTTTACAGATGGCTTCGTTGACCTCGCTGATGCCTTTGCGTTCGTTGAATTCGATAGCCGTATAGGGGCAGAGGCTGATACACACCTGGCATCCGATACAGATATCCGGGTCGATGGTGGAGATCATCGGTGACACCGCCACCTGGCCGGAAGCGCTGAGTGAAAGTGCTTCGGCGGCGGCCCCTTTGGCCTGGGCAACGGTATCCGGAATATCTTTGGGCCCCTGGCAGGTGCCGGCCAGGAAGACGCCGCTCGTGGCGGTGGAGACGGGTTCGAGCTTGGGGTGTTCTTCCTGGTAGAAACCATCACTTCCTGTGGAAATACCGAAGATTCTGGCCACATCGTTGACATCGGGACGTGGCTCCATGGCCGTACACAGAATCACCATTTCCACGGGAATTTTCATTAAACTGTCGGAGAGGGTGTCTTCTGCGGTCACCCACAGCATGTCGTCGACTTCTTCTACACGGGAGGCTTTGCCGCGGATCATGCGAACACCTTCGCTCTGGACACGCTTATAGAATTCTTCATACCCTTTGCCGAAGCAGCGCATGTCGATATAGAAATTGTAGATCTGAGTTTCGTGGCCACATTTGTCCTTGAGAAGATGGGCGTACTTCAAGGCATACATGCAGCATGTGCGGGAACAGTACTCATGATGGTTGATATCACGACTGCCGATACAATGCAGGATAGCCACGCTTTTGGGTGGTTCGGTGAATTTGAGACGATCGTCAGGGTCGCGTTTCAGAAGCCGGCCGCTTGTGGGTCCGGTGGCATTCGACAGGCGTTCGAATTCCAGATTGGTGAAGACGTTGGCATACCGGCCGTAGCCGTATTGTGTCATGGGGGTCGGATCAAGGGGATCGAAGCCCGTGGCAACAATGATGGAACCCACATCGATTTCCTGTATTGTTTCCGTCATGTCATGATTGATGGCCTTTGCCTCACAGGCATCCACGCACAGTTTACATTCACAGCACCCGCCGCAATCCAGGCATCTGAGAGGCTTCCGCTCTTGCCGCTTCCTCTGAAAAATTATGATCGACCTCATGGAAGCTCTTCACGCGCTGTTGTGGGTCCAGTTGGGTGGATACGACGCGGGGGGTTGCCTCGACATCTTCGGGGACGGGCTTCCAGTTGTTTCCCGGTATTGAGTCAACATCCGCTTGCTCAAGGATTTGACGGCGGTCTTTTTCCCTGAGATAGCGATGGATGGCCGCCACAGCCTTGTGGCCGGCGGCAACAGCCTCGATGACCGTTGCCGGTCCGGTGACGGCATCACCGGCGCCGAATACATGCGGGAGACTGGTCTGCATTGTTGCGGGATTGACCTTGATGGTATTTCGCGTGGTCAATTCCAGACCGGGTTCTTTTGTGGCCCAGGACACATCGATTTTTTGTCCGATGGCAGGAATGACGGCATCGCATGGTACGACATATTCGGAGCCCTTTACCGGCACGGGACGTCGGCGCCCGCTGGCATCCGGAGGTCCGAGTTCCGTCTGGATGCAGGTACATCCGGTTACATGCCCATCCTTGCTCTGTATGCCCACAGGTGCCGTGAGAAAGGAGAGTTCAATGCCTTCCTCCCGGGCCCCGTTGATTTCTTCCTTGTAGGCAGGCATTTCCCGTTCGGAACGTCTGTAGACCACCGTGACATGTTCGGCCCCGAGACGTTTGGCTACCCGGGCTGCGTCTATGGCTACATTTCCGCCGCCGATGACGATGACCTGCTTTCCCGGTGCTTTTCGACTTCCCAGGTTGATTTCCCTCAAAAACCCGACGGCATCGATGACCTCTGCAGCCTGGTCTTCCCCCTGGATCTGCATCTGGAGGGAGCCGTGTGCCCCGATTCCCAGAAAAACAGCTGAAAATCCTTTTGACTCAAGATCCGACAGGGACAGGTCCCGGCCGAAGCGTACATTCGTTTCAACGTCGATCCCGTGCTGAAGGAGATGTTGGATCTCATTGTCCAACAGCTTTGCCGGCAATCGATAATCGGGGATGCCCACACGGAGCATCCCTCCCAGTTGGTCGAGTGCTTCGAACAAAGTGATGCGGTAGCCTTTGAGTCTCAGGTAATAGGCCACGGTGAGGCCGGCGGGTCCGGAACCGATGACGGCGATTTTTTCCGGCCGATCTTCGATCTCCGGAAGGGGCAGGTCGGTGAAATCCACCTGGTCGGCGGCAAAGCGTTTCAACTCACGGATGGCGACCGGGGTGTCCACATCGACCCGACGACAGGCTTTTTCACATGGTGCCGGACAGACCCGGCCAAGGGTCCCGGGGAGGGGTATCTTCTCCATGATCAGTTTCACGGCCTCCCGGTATTGCCCGGTTTTGATGAGGGCGATATAGCCCTGGACGTTCGTTCCCGCAGGACATGTCTGAACACAGGGAGCCCGATCATATTTATCGATGCAGTAGGTGATGGGAACGGCCTGGGGAAATGGCCGGTAAATTGCTCTTCTCATCTTGGTGCCCACATCCCATTCATTGGGGAAAGCAACGGGACACACTTTTTCACACTCGCCGCACCCGGTGCATTTCGGTTCGATATAACGTGCTTTACGGTGGACCTTTACTTTGAAGTTGCCGATGAAGCCACTGACATCCACGATCTCACTGTAAGACAAAAGCTCGATGTTGGGCTCCTGCCCCACAGAGACCATTTTTGGTGTTCCGATGCAGGCCGCACAGTCCAGGGTTGGAAAGGTTTTGTCATACTGGAGCATGTGACCACCGATGGTGGGTGCCCTTTCAACCAGGTATACCTTGAAACCGGCCTTGGCGATATCGAGAGATGCCTGCATACCGGCGATGCCGCCGCCTACCACGAGCGTGTTTGTGCAGACAGGGAATTTTGCCGGTGTTAAATCCTGCTGGTGAACAACCCGCATAATGCCTGCACCGACCAGGATTTTGGCTTTTTGCGTTGCTGCTTCCTCCTCCAGGGTGACCCAGGAAACATGCTCCCGAACACTGACCATGTGGAAGGCCTTGTAGGGGTTGAGGCCGGCGCGCTGGCAGGCAGCCCGAAAGGTTTTTTCATGCATCCGGGGAGAGCAGGATGCCACGACCACGCGCGTGAGATGGTGGGACCGAATATCATTTTCAATCAATTCCTGACCCGGGTCGGAACACATGAACAGATAATCTCGTGATACAGCTACATTCGGGAGGGTCGCAACATAAGCGGCAACCTCTTCCACCCGGACACGGTAAGCGATATTGATGCCGCAGTGGCAGATATAGAATCCGATGCGTTCAGGCATGCAGGACCTCCTGGTCAAGTTTTAAATTGATATGAACAGGCATGGAGTGTTCGTATCTCGTTTCGATGGATTGGATCAGCAACTCGGCAATATCTTGAACGACGATTCGGTCTTGGAAACCAAGGGTCATGATGGCTTCCTGGAGCATCCGTGTGCAATAGGGACAGGCCGTGGCGATCACGCCGGCTCCGGTATCCAGGGCCTGTTCTATTCGCAGTTCAGCCAGTCGGCCATTGGAAGAAGGTTCACCGAATGCACCCCCACCTCCGCCCCCGCAGCAGAGGCTGTGATGACGGTTATCAGGCATCTCGACAAGGCTGAGGCCCGGGATGCTCCTCAAGATACGGCGCGGTGCGTCATAGACGCCGTTGTGGCGTCCCAGGTAACAGGGATCGTGAAAGGTGACACGGTTTTTTACCTCGAATCTGGGGGTCAGATCTCCTTTCGAGACCAGTCGATCCAGGAGCACGGTGTAGTGTTCGATTTCCATGTTCGTCGGTGCGTCTGCATAGGCTTTTCGAAATGTGTCAAAGCAATGGGGGGAGGTCGTGAGGACTCTTTCAACGCCCCGACGTTCAAAAAGCGACATATTTTCATTTGAGAGGGTCGAAAAAAGGTCCCCAGCCCCTAACCTGAAGGCGGGGTCTCCACAGCAGCGCTCTTTTGTACCGAGGGTGCCGAAGGAGACGCCTGCCTGGATCAGCAGTCTGAGCAGGGCCCGGCCGGCATGGCTGCATTTCTGGGATGGCGTGTCGTCATATGCCGTGGTGCAGCACGTGAACAGGCAGTAGGCGTGTTCCGGATTGAAATCGGGTATATCGATATCCTCTGCCCAGCCGGATCGTTGTCCGGGGTTCCCTCCCCAGGGATTTCCTCTCTCTGCCAGGTACTCCAGCGGCATTTCGAGGCGTGCGGGGGCTGTTCCCTGTTTGTTCTGGATTTCCCGGATGGATCTTATCACGTCGATAATATCGATACCCCGGAGGCAGGCGTCCCCGCAGGCATTACAGGTGACGCAGTCCCATGCGGCGTTATCAACGGTTTTTTCGGTACCGGTATTCAGACCGATGTGACGAAGAATCTGTCTGGGGCTGTAATCCGATACCCGGTTCCAGGGGCAGGCAGCGGTGCAGGTGCCGCACTGCACACAGATCATGAACATCTCTCCAATGAGCGCTTTGACGTCTTCGACGTTGACGGAAGAGTGTTTTACGGCTTTTTCCCGAACCGTTGTCAAAAACAGGGCCAGCGGACGGTAGAAGAGGTGCGACCACTTTCCAAAAGGGACCTCGATGACCAGCATGGGTACGGCGATGGCCAGGTGGATGACGTACATGACATAGGTGCCCATGGGCCACCCGGCCAGGCGGACCAGGTGCATGATAATACCGGTCAAGGTCGTTAAAAATAGCAGGATCAGAAAAAGCCAGTCGGAAAGTTCTGAAAAGCGGTGAATGGCTTCTTGTTTCCTGCGCCGGCTCTGGAACATTTCGATGGTAATGAACAGGATGACGCCGGTGGCATAGTATCCGAAGAGACTCGAGAAATGCCAGCTGCTGTCATCCACCTGAAACCAGCGGATGAATACGATAATCAGCGTCATCATGGTCATGTAGCCGGATACCAGCAGAAAATGTTTCAACCAGCGGCTCTTGTCCTCACCGCATTCCCGCCAGCGCTTCTGGGTTGCAAAGTGGAGCACAAAGGCTTTTGCTTCGGTGAGATAAAGACGGAAGGGTACGGACGTGTCGTTCATGATGAATCGGAACATTCTGAATGCATTTGACAAGAGAAAGAGTGTCAACACAGCCGCCATGCTCAGATCGCCGATTTCGATCCACAGGACCGGCACAAAGGTGTTGACGGCAACGCGGTCGGTAATGATGGGGCCGTGAAAAAACCAGAAGAGGGCGATGATGCCGAATGCCACCACGCCCAGGGCACCCAGTTCCCATGCTTCGGAGATATAGAATTTTTTGGCGAGACCGGTCCAGTCGTACTGGGTGGTCAACCACCGGCGGGTTGCCATCATGGTTTCTGCGGGTTCGGCCCCCCGGGGACAATCTAAATTGCATTCACCACAATAGTAACAGAGCCATGGGACCGGTGATTTGAGCAGCTTGTCCCTTAAACCCAGCTGAAGATAGCGGTATATCTTTCGGGGAAACGTATCTGTACCGGTGGAGAGTGGGCACGATGCGCTGCAGGTGCCGCACTGCATGCAGATTTCCATGTCCCTGGCTCCGAATTTCGCTACTTCCTGGTAGAGTTCCGGGTCGACGCTGTTGTACATGATACGGCCTCTCTTACGTTGTAACAACTCTGTGTGATTCTTCTCCTGGGAATGTTCCCGGGCCCTGTGCTATGGCCATGTATATAAAGATAGCTGGGAAGCTAGGACGCCGGGAGGCTGGAATGCTGCTCTCCGCCTAAAGCTGTCAGCTACCCTTGTATCACCCTCCGCCCCTCCAAACCCTCCAACCCTCCAACCCTCATATTTATACATGCCCCAGAGCGGACAGCTCTTGGACCGTCGTCAGCAGAATCTCGGCTTCGACCGGTTTTTCCATGAACGTATCGATCAATTCATGGGGCTTCACATTGCCTGTAAGCCATACAGGTTATGGCATTTCAGAAATGTGTCTTTATCTAAGGTAGAGAGCATGATGACCGGTATCCGACTGAGGGTTTCGTCCTGCTTGAGGCTGTTGATACAGGCGGATGCCGCTTTCTCCCGGCATCATCATGTTGAGGATGATAACGGAAGGGTGTTCTGCGGCAGCCTTTTTGAGCCCATCTGCTTTATTGCTCGCCGTAAGCGGATGAAACCCGCTGGCGTTCAAAAGATTGAAAAGGAAAATTCTGGTGTCCGGTTCATCGTCCACCACAAGTATTTTTTTTACTGTTTCTGCAGACACCCCATAAGCCTCCTACCTAAGATGAGCGTTTTAAATGATTTGATTTGTTTGAATTCTTAAAATTTGAAACGCTCAACTTAGGTTCCAGAAAAAATGCTTGTAACCCGGAAACTCACGATCCTGAAATACTCGGGTTAGACGGTTTCGGTCTGTCAGAGAGGAATGCAGACAGGTCAATATCAGACCACTGTTGCTAAAATGGGTTTTCTGTTCCGATGAATTAGCATAGAGCGTGCCAAGCTTTTTATAGTTTGTAACATGTTGAAATTATTGCAATGTGGCGGAGGTCTTCACGCAGGTTCCCAACTGTTCACACAACATATGTTGCAATAAATGCAACATATGTTGTGTAACAAGCTGATAGATTTAATTAAAACGCAATTGAAACAAAATGCAACATATGCGCAACATTGCTGCAACTTTCCCCTGTTATCATGGCTGCACCTAAGACATCATCGGTTTTTCTGAAAAATTATCATGACATATTCGGGGTTCATGGCATTTGCGAAAAAGGGCTACACTGAGTGTAGCAATAAGCAACAACCAAGCAACTGCTTGTTTTTTATTCATAAATACTCTTTATCAGGATGCTTTTCCCGGACAGGTGTAAAAAAATGCATCACAAATTGAATCTATCGGATCAGGCAGCCGGTGGTTTAACCCAAGGTTGTTGAAAGATAAAATATAATTAAATCAATAGATAAGAAATATTACTGGTTGTGTAACGCCGAGTGGTATTGTTTTTGCTCTATTCTGATAGTGATGAAACGCAGTTTGACCGATGATTGTCAAAAGGAAACAAGGGAGGGCCAAGCAATGAAAATAAAAAAATTGATAAGTAGAAAAAAAGATCGTGAAAAAAAATACGTACAGGGATTTAATGTGCTGGAGGATGAATGTATCTGGATGAAAGCAGGCGTGGTCAATTTTCGTAAATGTGACAACAGTTTCGACTGCAACAGCTGTCCATTTGACAAAGGTATGCGTAAAGCAATGGGTATCGACGAAAACCTGAAAACAGAGCAGGCAGCGCCCAACTGGGTCGAATTTCTACAGAAAAATTACTATGGTGCCTCAAGACCTTGCCGTCATGCACTTACCGGTCGTATTGATGCCCCCAAGATATGTGCTCATGAACTATGAGTGCTATCATTGCTCTTTTGATCAGATTCTGGATGAAATGGATATCGCCAGGGATCTTGAATCTCCACAATATATCTCTGCATCAGGGTATCAAATGGCCGATGGATACTACTACCACATGGGGCATAGCTGGTCACGGTTCGAGCATGGCGGTCGAATACGGGTCGGCGTGGATGATTTTCTGGTGAAAGTTTTTGGTTCGGCAAGGTCCCTGAACCTGCCGCCTTTGGGTGAGAAAATGCAGCAAAATAAGGTGGGATGGGCCTTTGCGAGAAATGGCCATGAGGCGGCGGTCCTGTCTCCTATAACGGGCACGGTCCTGGCTGTGAACCATAAGGCCAGAGAACATCCTGAGATGATCCACGAGGATCCCTATAACACGGGATGGTTGTTCATTATGGAACCCGTGATGCCGAAACGCAACTTAAAGGGGCTCTATTTCGGCCGGGAAAGCGTCCAGTGGATGGAAGAGGAAAGCCAGAGGCTGTTGTCATTGATGGGACCGGAGTACAAAGATCTGGCCGCCACCGGTGCCGAACCCATCAGTGATGTATATGGATCTTTTCCGGAGATCGGATGGGATGTTCTGGTGGAGATATTTTTGCGAACGGGGAAAAAATAAAAAATGAGGGTCAAGGGTGATACAAGGGTTCGAGGGGAAATAGGGTTTGTGAGTTTCATGGGTTCATTGGGTTGCTGAAATGGAAACGAGTTGAAAGCTCTCGCCGGCGGCCATAAGCAACACAATAAACCCAAAGAAACAAAGAACAAATCAACTAAGTTTGTTGGGTTCAGGGCAGACTGAACTCCGAGAGCCAGTTATGGGCGATTCGGATTTCAGCACCATTTGGAAATGTTTTTTCCCTTTTCAACTCCTTTGTTACCTGGACCATTTTTATCTGGGGAAAAATATGTTTAAACACTTCAAAATTCGGACTCAGGTTTTCGTCTTTCCATTTTACTTCTACCAGTAATGACGGGGTATTATTTGTTGTAGTACAAAAATCGATCTCTTTCTTTTCCTTATTTTTCAGATAATAGAGTTTCTTTGTTTCTCCAAAACAGTCTTCCTGAAAATGAATTTCTTTTTGTAGGGCACAGGCAACCGTGTTTTCTAATTTAATGCCCGAATCGCCAATGACTTGTCCCGTATCATAGAAATAGAATTTGGGTGCCTTTTGAATTGCCCTGGCAATGTTTTTATGAAAGGGGGGCACCTTAAAAAGGACATACATATTTTCAAGAATGGTCAGCCACCGTTTTACTGTTTTATCTGAGCACTGTAGATCCCGGGCCAGGGAACTGTAGGATACCGGGCTACCCACTCTATATTTTAACAATTGGATCAGTGTTTCAATCTGTACAATCTGTTGAACATTTTCGAGTTCAATGAGGTCTTGTTTTAAAATAATATCCAGGTGCGATTTTTTCCAACGCTTATAAAATCGAGGGGTCCCATTGAGAAACGGTTCTGGAAAACCACCAAGAGCTATGAGCTTATCCAGTTCAATCTCAAGGTGTTGCGGTTCTAAAAGCGCATGGATTTCCTTTAAGTCCAAAGGATGAAGTCTAAATTGGAAAAATCTGCCGGCTAAAGAATCGCCAACCTTTCTATAGACGTCAAGCTTGGCGCTCCCCGTAACAAGGATCGGAGGATCTATCCCTTCTGTGTCATAAACACCTTTTAGCCATGATTTCCAGTTTTTCAATTTATGAAGCTCATCAAAAATGATGAGTTCTTTTAAGCGATCCCAGGATTTTTCTTTCAGGCTCAACCTGTCGTCCGGATTATCAAAGTTGAAATAATCATAATCGGTTGTTAGCATTTTGGACAATGTTGTTTTTCCGGTTTGCCGTGGTCCGGTCAACAGTATAATTTTCTTATTTAAATCTTCCTGGATATATTTTGTCAGGTATCTTTTCATGCTGTCTATTCTGACATATCTTCCGAAAAAGTCAAGACTTATTCGGATTATGCACCGAAAAAGTCAGTTTTTTGCAAGATATAATGAAGGGCTGGTATCTTTCTGTCCATCCAGACGAGATTAACCGCAGACACTGCCCTGCGTCTATCGACCTTTTTTGGCAATTCCCCATCTTTCTGGCTTGGGCTTCAAATGGATTATGATCTTGATGTAGCCAAAGATACCTCGTTGAGAAAAATTATAAAAGAAGTCTAGAATATGGCTGCTGCATAACATTCTACAAATCCAATCAGCATAAGTCAGACGTATCACCGGTTTTAAGAAAGGCCGATATTATTAGATTAGGGAAGGATATCTTAGCATTCTGATACTTTGTATCCGCTCAATACGCCAGGCAGTGCATATACAATATATTGTGCAGTCCTATTAATTCAACTTGTTACTGATATAATGATACAATCTCCTCGGTTATAGATCTGTCGGAAAAGTGAATTATCTAATCTTGCAATGTACTGCTATTTTATAACTCCGACTTGTAATCTTTACTGACGGCGTGGTTGCAAAAGAAATGGTCGATTAATTCGTTGTGGCTTGTTTAGATCTCATCTTCAACATTTGTCATGCTATTCGGTTGGGCAATGTGGGACGGTGGGCTTGGGATTTTCATAGTGTTAACTCTGTCACCAAGCATATCCACGAGCATTTCTAAAGACCACAAAATTAAGGCTATCTTTTCCTCATTCAAACCCACTAAACGATCCATAAATTGATCTTGAATTGGCTTGGGGGCTTTATTAATGAATACAGTTCCTTGATCTGTAATCTCGACGTGAACTTGTCTGCGGTCCTTGCTGATACGAACCCGCCTAACAAGCTCTCTTTTTTCAAGACGGTCAATGATGCCTGTGATCGTGCTGTTATTTAAAAAAACAATCTTTGTTAATGCACCAATTGATATCGGGCCATGTTGGTAAACTTCGTGGAGGCAAATGAGCTGGGGAATTGTAATATTATAATTCTCTAAAATATATTTGGAATATTTTGACATTTCTTGAATTATTTGCCGAATACGCATAATTATCTGCATACTAACTTGTTCTGTCTCTATCTGCTTTTCATTTTTTTTATTCATATAAACCTCACCACACTAAAAGATAAAAAACCAACGTTGGAAAACCATATAAAAAACTGATTAAAATACAAAGATTACATTATTGGTTCGACAAACACTTTGTTCGAAGGTTGACAGATCTAATTCGATTGTATATATTTTTAGTTCAAAATATATTTTAACAAAATTTTCATTGGCTAACTATCGGCTGTTTAATTCTGTGCAAAATTTTAACTAGTGAGCATATTCAATCACAAGGGTTTATATCATAATAAGGATGGGAATAGTAGTATGAATGAACAAGGCATAATGGGACAAATATCAAACCATATCGTCGAGGGCCAGCTTGACGCGCATATTCATCAGCAAGATTCCAGATTGAAAAGCAAGCCAGGAATTTCAGAGTTGATACGTTTATCACTGAAGAAAAATGTGCCGGCATCCTTAATATCTGCAGATGCGTTGAATAAAGCTATGTATAAATCAATAAAGAAATATGAAGAGGGGCAATTCCTTTTGCCAGAGTTGATCGACAGAGCCAAAAGCACAACAAAAGCCAGGAATATTCTCGCTAAATTCGCAGGTGACGATTTATCCCTCAGCGAGGGGACGGCTGTTCTGGCGACTATTTACGGGGAAGACCATACCCAGTGGCGAGATATAACCGCATCAATTCTAAAAGGGCTTGGTATTAAAACAATCGACTTAGGTGCCAGTGCTTCTATCGAAGACATTGTTCATTCAGTAAAACATGGAACACCAGATCTTTTGGGAATCACGATGCCCACAATGTCCGTCATTCCTGAAGTCAATGCAATGACCTCAAGAGTATCTATTTCTGAAATAACAAAAGTGATCCATACGCTTTCAGAAGAGGGGTGCCGTGAAAATATGAAAGTTTTGATCGGTGGAAATGCCGGTGAGATAGAATCTGCTGAGGCTATTGGCGCTGACTATTACTGTAACAATGTATTTCAAACGATTGTGTTGTTAAATTCAATTTATAATTCACCTAATTAACGTCCATCCACAATAATTCTAATTACTACCATCTCGACAATACCTGAACTGTGTCCAAAAAACTGTTCCTTTTTATCATAAATTCATAACCACTCAACGAAAAGACTACCAGAGCAAACATATGAATTATGATTCCTGGTAGGTGTTAAGATTTCTACGATCTGGCAGATTCTCGAATATTGAATACTTTGTAACAATATAGATTTTGAGAGCATTTTCTGTCTATTCGCACACCCCAATATGTTAGGGTCGCCAAAATTAGGTATCTGCCGAAAGTTTATCCCCCAGAGCTGTGTTATATATAGTGGATCACAGATTCATAAGAACCTGTGATACGAGAATAAACACTGGGGGCTTTCCGAGGTAAAATGGACAGCTATTTGATTGGATTCATATACAGGTATATAGCATAAACAACTTTCAGAATATTTAGAATATTTAAAAGCAACCAAAAAATATCAGTGTAAAAAATGCATCCAGAAAATTGATTTTGACTATCAATCTCACATTTGATAGTTTCTACCGTAA
This sequence comes from uncultured delta proteobacterium, assembly GCA_963848165.1. Classification (GTDB taxonomy): domain Bacteria; phylum Desulfobacterota; class Desulfobacteria; order Desulfobacterales; family B30-G6; genus B30-G6. Next base: position 109,017 of record CAWKCS010000020.1, read on the forward strand.
TTTTCAAATGTAAATGTGATCCACAGGATAAATTCCTATACGATAGAATTTCATTTATCGATCTGCTGCCTGTTAATCCGGTATCCTGCAAGCGGTTTCTCTGCTGAACCACAGCGACAACCCATCTGAATCGCCACTTCACCTGTGCAGGTTAAGGAGAAAGTTTTCGAAATTTCCAATTAATCTTCAGGTAAGAATTCATATTATGCCTAATCGCATGAAAGTCCTATTCAAGCTGTTTGGCTATTTAATTCGGCCCATATATCGAATTAAAGACTATCCGGTGATGTATCGCGGCAAGAACATCACCTTGCTGAATTATGGCATTTTTCAAGCGGCAAGTGGCATGTCCTTTTCTGCGATTTCCTTTTATTACTTATATTTAACAGGATATGAAATTACATTTAAGATGCTTTCGGTGTCGATTTTGTTTCCTATGCTTATGTGGTCTGGAGCAAAGCTTTTCTATTATTTTGTTTGGCTTGAAGATCTTTTAGAAAACCCAAGGGAAACTTTATTCCAGACCGGTTTTTCCATACATGGTGCAATTATCGGCGCGATCATTGGCGCGTACATTGTATCGAAATTTTGCAGTATACCTGTATTAACTGTATTGGATGCAGTTAGTTTCGGTGCTCTGGCAGGGGTATTTTGGGGCAGACTGGGTTGTTACAATTACGGCTGCTGTTATGGAACTCCTACCGCTGTGCCATGGGCGATCACTTATAAAAATCGCGATTCCAAGATATTGCGGACCCGTCACTATTTGGCAAGCGCTAAGATTCATCCGGTTCAACTGTATGCAGCATTACTGAGCATTTCGGCATTTATTGCCACAATATATCTTCTGCCACTGGGTTTGCCGAAAGGTGCCTTTATATCCTTTTTCCTGCTATTTCACAGCCTGAAGAGAATCTGTCTCGAAAAATTCAGATACGATTTGTCGGTTGGCGATGAAAAGAATAACAAAACGCTTTATACGGCGTTGCTATTTGTTTTTGTTGGCTTGTTGCTATTTGTATTTGTTGTTGATCATGAGCAAGATAACGCCACATCTTTTGTAATGGAAGTCTCTTGGGAGACCTTCTTAAACCTATTTTTGAATCATCCGGGCGTCTTGATATTCACGCTCATTGCAGGTTTTCTAGCCTTTATCGGTTACGGGGTGCACGGTAAGACTCTCGGCACGTTTCCATTTATAAATTAAACAGCGCATTTCAAATTCTAACGTTTTTGAAACCTGGCCAAAAATGAATAGCCCCGGCACATCGATTCAAAACTGAGTTTACCCAGATGGTTGCTGGATATGTATTGAAGATGGCATAATAATTCAGGTTTTTGCTCAACATGGAAGATACGCAGCCACATTTGGAATGCTTTTCGAAGCAATGATGGAAAGCCATGCTGGTCCCAAAAATCAACCAAATAAACAGTCTTTCCGACCTTCAAATTGCGCAGGGCGATATCAAAAACACGGATAGCGTCCGACATCATTGACAGAGAATAAGAAAAGAAAATGATATCAAATTGTTCCTGAATCCCGAAAGTTGATGCGTGGTCCAGTTCCTCTGCCAGACCCTGTTTAAGAATAATCCGTTCGGTTAGGTTTGCTATACGGATATTAGCCCTGGCGGTTTTGAGCATTTCAGAAGAAGCATCGATGCCATAGAAATATGCATTGGAGTGAAGCCTGGCAAGCATAATCAGGTTTCTCGCGGTCCCGCTGCCAATTTCCAGGACCCTGTCTTCATCGCAGATATCTATTTTTTTTAGGAGGCGGTCACGCCCAAAGAGTAAGAACCGTCGTGTCGCATTATAGGTGTATCGTTGATAGCGGTAGATCCGGTCCATCATCTGAGCATGGTTCATTTTGTACCTTATAATGAGAGAAAATTTTGAGAAATCGACGCGTTTTCAGAACGATCTAATATTAGATATGCGCATTTGTAAGGCAACCAAAAGTGTCTCAAAATAATACCACTGAATAAACATAATACAGTTCACCCAAAACATCAAAGTTTCATTAAATCGTGAAACGAATTTATTCAAAAGGAAAAACGAAAAGCATGATGGGTGAATGCGCAAAAATTTTATACAAGGCCAGGTTTGTTACCACCGGTGTTATCATCGGCATGACAATATTGTTCGGTGCAGCAATAAATATCGAATCGGATAATTCGCTCCGGGCCTGGTTTTCAAAGGATGATCCATATTATATCGCATATGAGCATTTCATGGATACATTTGATGAGGGTGGTAAGTATTTGATCGTTGCTCTCAAATCCGATCACATATTCAGTCTGAATGTATTAAGATATATCAAACAGAAAACGGAAGCATTGGAATCTTTGGAATTTATAGCGAGTGTATATAGTTTGGGAAATGTAAAAAGAATAACCGGCACACCCGAAACAATTAACGTTGAGCCGCTTCTTTCAAATTTAGAGACAGCTGATATAAATCAAATAAGAAACTACACGCTCGAAGATCAACACTTATTGAACTATCTTATTTCACCCGATGAGAGATATACCGCCATTATAATTGCTTTTGAAGATTTTTTTTCCGAGCTAGAAGAAGTTAAGGCAGTAAACCTTGTCGAGGAGACCGTATTTAGCAGAAAACCTGACACCTTGGAAATTCATATTTCGGGTGACTCGAAGCTGATGTCTGTATTCAATACCTATACCAAGCAAACGCAAATACAAGGATCCTGTTTCGTTGTTGCCACAATTTGTATCTGTATATTTGTATTGTTCCGCTCCCCATACCGCACTATCATCATACTCATGAATATGGGGGTCAGCTTTGCCTGGTCTTTGGGTTTTTTTACAATCCTTGGATTTCGATTTAACGCCGTAACCGCGTTGATGGTCCCCCTGATTTTGGTTCTTTCCATAGCCGACAGCGTTCATATCATCCATTATTTCGATGAAATGAGAAGAAGATGCCGCCATAACAGGGCAACTTTCATACAAACGGTAGAATACATAACAACGCCATGTTTTATTACCAGCATAACCACCGCCTTGGGCTTATTATCCCTGATTGTAAGCCGCATCGATGCCGTGAAGCAATTCGGTATCTCTTCGGCGGCAGGTGTTATGTTCGCGTTCCTGACTTCAATAATTCTGGTTCCATTTCTATTGACCCTATTCCCATATCACCCAAAGGAAAAAAGCTATAGTGGCGTAAAACTGGATTTTTCCAAGGTTTTAAAGATAAACATAGGCCGATATCCCTATATTCTTGGCGCAACATTTTTAGGACTTATCGCTGCATTCTGGGGCATCTCGAAGATCCGGGTGGAAACCAATCGTCTCGAGTGGTTTCCTGAGAATGGAACTTTTTATAAATCGGCTAAAATAGTCGAGAAACATCTTTTTGGTCTAGATAATTTGGAGATTGTGCTTAGGGGTAAGGAGAATATGTTTCAAAGGCCGGACATTTTGAGAAAAATAGATAGCCTGTCAACTGAAATCGAAAACCTTCCGTATGTGAAAAAAGTTTTATCTATGACGGATTACGTTAAAAGAATAAATATGGCCTTACATGCAGAGAATCCAGATTTTTACAGCGTGCCCGAAAATCAAGCTCTAATAGTTCAGGAACTGCTTTTATTTTCGTTGTTTGATGGCTGCCTGGAAGAATTGAATCGTTTTGTTACCCCGGATTTTTCTGAAGGGAGGATATCAATTAAAACGGGGGCGATGTCATCAAAGGAGAGCATTATATTCGGTGAATTACTGAGTAAAATGGCAAATGAAACTTTTGAGTATTCAGACTTGGCAGTCGCCCTGACCGGAACCATCTATCTATACAATATTAATTTAAAACGCTTGGTGGAGAGCCAAGTTAAAAGTTTCACGTTAGCGTTTCTATTCATAATAGGCTTTTTGTTCCTTGCATTTCGGTCATTAACTTATGGTATCTTGAGCATCCTGCCCAACCTGTTTCCGGTCATATTCATTATGGGAATCCTGGGATGGTGTGGCACCGCCCTCAACAATACTACGGTCATGGTAGCATCGGTAGCCTTGGGTATCGCTGTAGACGATACCGTTCATTTTATCTGCAGGTTCAGGAAGGAAAAGATGGCAAAAAACATAGCAATACATTCAGTTTTGAAGACAACGACCGATTCCGTAGGTAGGGCGATTGTTTTTACGTCGATGATCACTATAGCCGGATTTTTAACCCTTTCGGTAAACGATTTCCAGCCAACGCGAGAATTTGGTTTTTTGATTTCAGCGTCAATGATATTTGCCCTGATAGGGGATCTGATCGTTCTTCCTGCCAGTATCATGGCAATGCTGGAAAAATGATATCGTCAAGGCTATCACGATAGTTTTGGGATAAACAGGGGAATAAATAGGGCCCATGATTTTGGGCTTTATTTGTGAGGTGAGATACTCATACCGTACGTTCCGGCGTCAAAAAAACAATTACAATTTTGTACCTGTGATATCTGTTTAGAGTTTTATCCATAGTCCCGTCGCAGCGGTATTCCAGGATATAAGCTTATTTTTAAGTTTTCAACGGGCTTTTTTTAAAAGAAGATAGATAAGGGATTATTGATAAAACAGAGATGTGCGATGCCGCTTCGCGACGATCTGGCACGATTGAACTATATGGGTATAGTATTTCGATCTGGTGTGTAGGAGATGGCACCAGGGATCGGACTGGGGTATTATAAAGGAATGATTTTCGATGAACCAGTCTGTATCTTTTGTCATTTTGTTCTCCACCTCTTGTCAAGATGATACCATTTAAGAGCATTCTTGTGGGTCAGGGCGCACTTCTCCTATCGTTATTCAAAGGACAATTCAAAAATTTCGATTTAGCCGGTTAACCCAAAAAACAAGTCAGGTGACTCGGTGGTCGAGCCCGACCCTTTGGGATCTCCGCAAAAAACTGCATTTTCCCTTCGGCACAGCAAGGACAAGTAGTAATGTCTGTTCCCGTAAGCTGAAGCATTATTTCTTCAAGGGTAGCTACTTCCTTTTCATCTCTTAATGGTGAAGGAGACCATGCCGTTTTCAAGTTTTTTGATACGGCTGTTGGCAATGGCTACCCGATGGGTATAGCGTGCAAGGTATTCGAGGACATGTTCCGGTTGTTTGACCGGATCACGCACACTGACCACCCAGTTTTTGACATACAACATGTTCTTGAACTCGCCATAGGATCGTCCGACAAATTTGAACGCACCGGTTTTGCGGGCATGTTTAAGGTGTTTCATAAACTTACCACGAAAGACCTGTGACAATGCTTCTTCGTTAAAGAGGTAGTCGTTTTTTGCCGGAAGCCACTGCTTTTTGCCCTTTGACATAACACCGCCAGCCACCAGACAGTGTAGATGAAAGTGGGCGTTGAGCTTTTGATCCCAGGTGTGTAAAACGGCCAGAAAGCCTAAATTGCCGTTGAGTTCATTGTCCCCGAATGTCAGAAGCGTTCTGGATGCGGCTTTAAAAAGGATATTGAACATCGCTTTTTTGTTGTTTAAGATAACAGTGTTCAACTCGTGTGGCAGGGTAAAGTTGGTCAACATTTGATCAACAAATCACGGAAAACACCCTCCTATTTACACCATGTTAACATGGGTGCCTACACGGATAAAAAAATGTAATAACATATCAATATACCTATATATATGCAATATCATAGGAGTTATTATTAGGTCGTTTGTTTTAACAACTCAAAGAACTTCGAAGCCGTAGGCCGCAGGTTCGAATTCTGCCGGGCGTACCTATGATTTCAAGGGTTTATGGCACTATGCTGTAAACCTTTTTTTGTTTGGTGGCTTCGACAGGCTCTGGACCATGCTATAGCCGCGCAAATGCTATCAGAATTCACAGGCGATGCTGATTTTAGATGATAACCGCATGAGTCGGATATCAGCGTGCCTGGAAGCGGCAGGTCATTTTCTGCTTTCAGGGAAAGAGGCGGCGGCGATATTGGAACATCAGATTTCTGCGATACACAGATTTTTCCTGAACCAAAATCAGCACTGATATCAGAGAACCGCCAGGTGGGCCCTGGTGATGACCTCATGGCCGCTGAAATTAAAAACCTGCAGTGGTTAATTGCTGCACCTAAATTCGACCAGATCGTTATCGGCCAGGATGGCTTCCCCGCTACTATGATTGTGCCGGATCCCCGTGCTTTTGCTGTACACAAACTCTGGCTCAGCAATCAAACGGATCGAGAGACCGTAAAGAAGAAACGCGATCGTTCCCAAGCGTTGGCTGTATGCAAATTAATCCTTCAATATATGCCCGAATTTGAAATCAAGCAGGAAGATTTGCGCATGTTTCCGGAAGCCATGGTTGCCGATATGATTCAAGAACTTAAGAGTTTTGACCTTCCCCCGGGATATGGAGAGTAGATTTACAAATTTTTACTATCCCGCTGAAAATATTCCAGCAGGGTCGACATGGCGGTGGTCTCGTCCAGAGATGAAAGAAGCCCTCTGATCCTGGTTACCTTCTGATATGTCTCGTGGTTCAGCAGAAGTTCTTCCCGGCGCGTGCCTGATGCGTTGAGGTTGACAGCGGGCCAGATCCGTTTTTCAGCACATTTTCGACTGAGTACGATATCGGAATTGCCGGTGCCTTTGAATTCCTGGTAGATGATATCGTCCATTCTCGATCCGGTATCCACCAGAATGGTTGCAATAATGGTCAGCGATCCACCACCTTCGACATTGCGCGCGGCACCGAAGATTTTTCTCGGTATAGCCAGCGCGCCGGCCCCCAGGCCACCGGTCATGGTCCGCCCGTAACTTGGGGTTTCCACATTGAATGCCCGTGACATGCGCGTCAACGAATCGATCAGTACCACACTGTCCCGTCCTGTTTCAGCGCAGAGAATGGCAGTGTGCAGGGCCAGCCGTGTCATACGCATGTGCATCGCAATGCTCTGATCCGCAGAAGAAAAAATTACATGAGCCCCCTTCAGGCCTCTTTTGAAATCCGTTACCTCCTCGGGACGTTCGTCGACCAGGAGAATAAATACGTCTACATCCGGGTGATTGACAATAATGGATGAGGCCATGTGCTTCAAGATGGTGGTTTTTCCCGATTTTGGCGGTGAAATGATCAACCCGCGCTGACCCTTACCGATGGGGGTGATCATGTCGAGGGTCCTGCCGATGAAATCGTCGGCCGTCTGGGTCATGATCAGCTGTTCGGTGGGATTGATACTGGTTTGATCCTGGAGCGGTTTAAATTCGGAAAACATGCCCAGAGGAATCTCATTGATGGTTTCCACAGAATGCAGCTGTGCGTTCGGACTGCCGGCATCCTGTTTCTTTCCGCTGCCTTCAATATACCCCCCTTCCGGAAGATTGTGGCTTTTTATCAGAGATTCAGGCACAAAGACGTCATGGGTACCTGGTGAGAAGTTGTTTTCAAGGGACCGTAAAAAACCGAAGCCCTGGTCCAGAATTTCCAGATGTCCTTTTAATGGTTTCAATAATCGGCTCCTGTGTAAAAGATGAGAAGATATCGGGGTTGCACCTGAGGAGTATTGAAAACAAATAAATCGTATAAAAATAATGTTTTCATTTAGGTAGTATCCTGAAAATGGCTTGTCAATGGTTAATCGTTCAGTTGGACGCTATCCTGAACCTCAACAGCGAGTGAATCTGAATCAGACAAAGTCGCTTATGGTCAAAGATTCCTCTTAGCTTGCTACGCGGTTCAATATGGGCGGTTGCAAACAATCGAAAAATTGCGTATGCACGTTACACCTAAAGATTGAGACATATAGGCGAGTTATATAACACAAGACAAATAGGCTCATTTTATACCGCTTATCATAATAATGTTCCGAAAATAGGATGGCGGCATAAGGGGTTGTAGCAGAAAAAAGGTTCTCAATAGGAACGTTTTTCTGACAACCCCTATATCACTATAACCAAAATAGAACAGGAGACCCTATCTCCGTCGTATTGCCGACGCCGGGTTCAGTCAAGTTCACTGGGCCTATCACTTCAACACCGATTTTATCTACTCCAGATACGAAGTGGATCGTATAGAAGCGTGGTTGAAAGAATATGGTCTTGAGCTTCTCGACCTGCACGCCTCCTCCGGGATTGAAAAAAAATACTGCTCCCTGCGGGAATATGAGCGACTGGCAGGAGTGGCTTTGGTCAAAAACAGGATTGAAATGGCAGCCCGGCTCAATAGCGGTGTGGTAATCCTGCATGTAATTCAGCGTGTATCGAGGAACAGGTGTTAAACCCTGCCTGCACACACCATATACAAAATTTTCAAATGAACCTCCCCGGGGAAAGCTCCTGGGTATCAATCCACCATTCTGGATTTTCATCGCAGCAAGCTGCGGGGAATTAAACCCGAATTGAGATTAAAGTAAAGGAATGAAATGAGTGGAATCGTATTTTTAGCCTTGGCCATAATCTTTTCCAGTGGCGTGGCCATTACCATGAAGGTTGCCAATGCAAATAACCTGAGGCTGGGACAATTTCTGGCCGTCAACTATATCGTGTGTCTCCTGGCCCTTCTTACATGGAGCATCTGGCATAAGCCTGTTTCAAATTCGATCTTTATCTGGTCCCTGGGCATTTTTATCGGTATTATGTATGTGCTCTCACTCTGGCTCTTTAACCGGTCCATTTCGGTTACGGGTCTGGCCCTCTCCACAACCTTGATGCGTTTGTCGTCAGCACTCCCCACGCTGGGTTCCTTGATACTCTTTGCCGAGCATACAAATCTCTATCAGGTTCTGGGACTCATTCTGGCTTTTGCCTGTTTACCCCTGGCAAGCAAAGAACCCATACGTTTCGGCCGAACCGGTAAGGAGATCTGGAAGGGTATGCTCTGGGGGATGCTGCTCTTTGCGGTCTACGGTTTGACGGATTTCACGTTTAAAATCCAGGCAGAGCTGGAACCCTTGACCAATCCCGGCAGCTTCATGGCCACCATTTTCGGTACGGCACTGCTTCTCACCTTTCCCCAGCTCTTCAAAGGAACACGTCCCGGAAAACAGTGTCTTTTCTGGGGCGCCGTTCTAGGGACAACCAATGTCCTGACCACTTATTTCTGGATCCGTACCCTGGCCCATTTACCCGGTTCGGTGGCTTATCCCCTGCTGGGTATAGGCGTCATTGTCCTTACGACCCTGGCAAGCCTGCTGATTTGGCATGAAAAACTGCGCCCGGCCAACTATGCGTTCCTGGCCCTGGCAAGTGTGTCAGTTTTTCTTATCAATCTGGGTTAACCCGAATAATCAAAACAATCAAAATGGGGTCAGATCTCCACATTTGACAATTTTCGGACGATTGGTTATACTGATGCCATCGATCATCATATTGATACTGATTGGAGAGAAATATGGCTCGCCCACTTCGAATAACTTTCCCTGGTGCGTTTTATCATATCACTTCTCGTGGTAATGAGCGTAAAACAGTTTTTAAAAACCGTCGGGACCGAATCAAGTTTTTAGAATACCTGGGTACAGCAACGACACGGTACGATGCCAGAGTCCATGTCTATTGCCTGATGGACAATCATTATCATCTTTTTCTGGAAACGCCATCGGGAAACCTACCTCAGGTTATGCACCACATCAATGGCGCATACACGACATATTTCAATGTGAAACGCCATCGCAGCGGCCATCTTTTTCAAGGCCGCTACAAATCCATCCTTATAGAGGAGGATGAATACGCTAAAAAACTTTCACGATATATCCATCTGAATCCTGTAAGATCTCAAATGGTGTCTGTTCCTGAAGAATATGAATGGAGCAGCTACAACCAGTATATCGGAAAAAAGAAACCGGAGAAATGGCTGGTTCGTGATTTCGTTCTCGGCTATTTTGGAAAGAACTATTCAATGTCGCAAAAAGCATACAAGATATTTGTGGACAGATTGATTGGGCAGGAATATGATAATCCATTAAAAATGTAATCGGTTCTGTTATTTGATTAAAAGACATTGGAAACGAATTTGGAATTGGAGATTCTGGTGTTTCTCAGGTTTGTAAAAGATTAGAGGTAAGAATCGTTCAGGATAAAAGCTTGAGTAGAAAAATTAGACGGATAGAAAAAAAGATTAATTTGTGAATTGTGGAGACCTGACCCCAACACAGGAGGCAATCATGAAAACGTATACAAGATGTATGCTATTAACGCTGGTGGTTGTATTCATGGGATGTGCCGGTTCAAGCCAATATATGCAGCCGGCAACGCCGATACAAGGTCCTTCTCCCGACAAAGCCCTTGTCTACTTTATGAGACCTTCCGGCATGGGTTTCGCCATAAACTTTCAGATCTGGGACAGCGATCGTTTTATCGGCCTGAGTCAGGCTAAGTCATATTTCGGGTATGAATGCGAACCCGGGAAACACCTTTTTGTCGGGTTTGCAGAAAATAAACGCGGCCTCGAAGCTGATCTTGAAGCCGGAAAAACCTATTATGCTTTAACCCAGGTGAAAATGGGCGCCTGGCGAGCAAGAATGGCGTTTATTCCGGTAACAAGGGACTCCGAGCACTGGAACACAGTTGAAGCATACCAGGCCAAACTCAACTACGTAGCGGCCAAAGAAGATATGCTCAGGCAATGGGAAGAACAAAAAAAATCGCAAGCGCTGGAAGTCCTGGCATTTCTAAACAGTGCCGAGGGCCAGGAATATATTGAAAAGCTGAACAAAGAGGATGGGAGATAAGTTAAATCGACACGTCTGCTCCCAATAGATCAAATCCTTTGGAAATATTCCTAATCAAATATTCTTAAAATTTGAAACGCTCACTTTAGGTTAAATACTGATAACCTTATCCGCCAACTGCATGGCCGTGACGATATCCAGCATATTGGTGGTTACTCCTACCCTTTTGGCTTCAAGCAAATCGAAATGGGTCAGGCAGGTACCGCAGACCAGAATCGTCAGACCCTCTTTTTCATAAGCCATCAGGTCCTCCAGCACAGGTGAATCTGCAATGGTTAACTTGACGCCGTTGTTGACCAGCACCAGACGCCAGAGTTCATTCTCCATTTCCTTGAGGGTTTTAATGAAGCTGATCACCAGTTTCCGGCCCAGTTCATCATCACCGAATCCCAGGCGGTCGGTGGCTATCAGAACCATGATCTTTTGTGTGTGTTCGGCGGCGGCCTTACAAGAAAATTCCGGCTCCTGGATGGCTTCCGGTGCATCACCCTCACGCCGGGCGCTGATTTTAAAATCATTTCCTTCCGGCATCGTGCTGACGGAAAACCGTTGATATCCCAGGTAACGGGATACATTTTCCCGAGCGGCCTCATTGTCCAACAACACCTCCACCGCATCCAGATGGTCCTTCTCCACGGCCTCTTTGACCATCAATACCGGTGCAGGGCAGGTTAGACCCCTCGCATCTATCGTTTGGGTCATTTATGAATCTCCTAATCTTTTGGTTGTCTTTTTCGTCTTTCGACATCGCTTCGGCGGTATTTCCGACTTCTTTGCTCCGGGCCTTCGTAACCCGAGCTCCCGCCCCTGCGTCTTTCCTTTCCGGAACGACGGTCTTTTCCACTTCTCTCCTCACCCATGTCTTCTCTCTTCTATAAATGGTTATCCGGGTCAGTCCGGAAGCTGCCGCAGAAAATCCCGTACGGCATTGTTCACTTCATCCGGTTTTTCCAGGGGTGACAAATGTCCGGCATCTTCGATGGCATACACACTTGCCCCGGCGATTTTTTCAGCCATATAAAGACCATATTTGACCGGCGTCAGGACGTCATCGACAGCTGTCAACACCAGAACAGGCGTCTTGATGAGATGCAGCCTGTCCATGACATCGAAGCGGTTGCAGGCATGATAATCACCCAATGCCACTTCGGGTGTGCAAGCGGAAGTTTCCCGGATCAGCGGCCTAAGCACGTCTGCGTCGCTCTTTCCCGAAATTCCCAAGGTCACCAAGGACGATTCTACAAACGTGTTAAAATCTTTTTGAATGCTCTCGAATATGTGGGGTTTGACCTTGAGCCTGGCGCCGGTATTCATGAGAATACCGGCCGAAAAACGCTCGCCGTGATCGATGAGCAGTTCCAGGGTGATGGCGCCCCCCAGACTGAGACCGCACGGAATGGGGCGGGGGATTTTTAGCTCATCGATAAACGTCATCACGGCCTGGACATAGTCGGCCACGTGATCATTCCCAGGACCTGCGCTGGTCCCATGACCGGGCAGATCGATGGCAATGGTATTGGCCACATCCACCAGATCCTGCACCTGGGACCGCCAGAAAAGACGATTTTGGGAAGACCCGTGGATGAACACCAGCGTTGGTTTGTTTGCATTTAGCGGCCAGCTGCCGGTGGTAAATCCCAGTGATCCGGACATTCTGTTTTCCATTTTTTTCCCTGTCAGTAGTTGATGGACAATAGGTAGTGTCCGTCCAGAAATGAGGATTTTTGCGTGAGATCAAGGCGGACGACAGATTTAACCCGGAGTAATAGCGTGCTATTTTGAGGAGTTAAATCATGGCGTCCAACACCGATATCGCGGAAAAAGACCATTTATGGATGGGCACTAGGTCGACTCCCACGCGCCATCCCAGTCCTGGGGTGGCGGTGAGGTCGTAAAATAGTTGCACCGTTCCAGAAAAATTCGGCACAGGTGATCTGTATCTGCACAGACAGCAAAAACGTCCGCAGCCTTTTCAAATGCCAGTTCCTGGTAAAGTGAAAATCCCCTGGCAAAGACTTCCTGGGATTTGTTGAGCAAAACCCCTTTTTCTCCCAGCACCTCATAGATGCGGACCGGCATTTTTTTGCCCTTGGCCCTGACAACGTCCACCTGCTGCGTCGTCAATCGATCTTTCAACTCCTGCCGTGTGGATTCACCGATCAATATATCCGTGCCGTAAAACTTGTTCAGTTTCTCGATACGTGAGGCCACATTGACGCTGTCCCCGATCACCGTAAAATCCATCCGCCGCACTGACCCGATATTGCCGGAAATAACCTCGCCGGTACAGATACCAATACCGATTCGTATCGGCAGATCACCTTTCTCCATGCGCCTGTCGTTGAATTCAGACAAGCGATCCCGCATCTGCAGTGCCGTACGGACAGCGCGAAGGGCATCATCCTCCCGCACGTAGGGAACACCAAAAACAGACATGATGGCATCACCGATATATTTGTCCAGCACCCCTTTGTTTTGAAAAATGATATCCACCATGAGGCTGAAATAGTCGTTTAAGAATGAGACCGTCTCTTCGGCCGTCAGGTTTTCCGTTATGCTTGTGTACCCACGAACATCTGCAAACAGGACCGTGGCCTTGCTGCGCGTACCCCCCAGGACCTGCTGACTGGGATCGTTGAGAAGCTGCTCGACAATACCTTTTTCCATGTAACGCACCAGGGTCCCCTTCATCCGTTTCCTGCTGGTGATGTCTTCAAACACCAGCACCAGTCCCTGACGATCCATTTTATAGCCCACCAGGGGCACAATATTGACGTTCATGAAATGTTCCTTACCCCAGGGCATGACGATCCTGACGTCATTGTCCACAATCGCCCGGCTGGATGCATATACCCGCTCAATCAATTCCAGCAAGTTGCTGTTCCCCTGCCCGAGGGTGTCCCGGATATCATCACCTTCCAAACCGGCCATGGGCTCCCGGAACCAGGCTTCCGCAGCTTTGTTCAGGGTCTTGATACCGTAGTGGTTGTCCAGCGTAAGGATACTATTGGTAATACTGTCCTGGACACTCCCAAGATAATTGCGCATATCCACCGTTCGCCCGTATAGCTGGGCATTCTCGAGGGCAACGGAAATTTGAGATGACAATGCCATTAATAGGTTTTCATCTTCCTTGTCAAACGCCCCCTTTTTCTTGTTGATAGCCTCGGTCACACCGATAATCTCCCCCTGGCGATTGATGATGGGGACACACAGGACCGTTCTCGTTTTAAAACCGGTCTGCTCATCCACTATCGGCAAAAATCGCTTGTCTTGATAGGCATGATCGATGTTGAGGAGCTCACCTGTTTTGGCCACATACCCGGACAGCCCCTTGTCCAAGGGAATCCGGATTTCGGTCAATTCGGATCTCTGGGCCACCTTGGACCAGAGCTCCCCGTTCTTTTCATCGATCAGAAAGAGCGTGCTCCGTTCCGCGTTGAGGACTTTTGAAATCCTGTCTACGATATCGACGAACAGGGTATCCAGGTCCAGGGTTCGCGCAACGGCGGTCGAAACATCAAAAAGTATGGCTATCTTTTCATGATCGGCCAAAAGCCGCCGATACAACTCCAGGTTCTCGACGGCAATGGCGGTCTGATAGGCAAACGCCTTAAACAGCACCTCGTCTCTTTCCTCGAAGTGTCCGTCCCTCTTATTGACGGCCTGAATAACGCCGATGAGTTCCCCCTGAAAATTTTTCAACGGGCCGCAAAGCAGGTTCCGGGTCTTGAATCCCATCTCGCGATCGTGGGAATCATCGAAACGCGGATCCGAATAGGCATCGACAATGTTGACTATCTGGTCTTTTTCAGCCACCCAACCGGCAATGCCCTGACCCATTTGGGTGCGGATTTTCCGGCTCTCCAGCCCTTCCGCCACCAGAGACCACAGCTCACCTGAAAATCGATCCAGTAGGAAAAGAGTTGCCCTTTCAGCATCCATTACCTTGCTGGCTGTCGTAACAATCCGCTTGATCTGACTCTCTATGCCCGATCGCAAAGAGAGGATTTCCGTCATGTCCAGCATTTTAAAAATGCTTTCCAGAGAAAGCGCTGTTTCGCGCCCCCGCAGGACCGATTTTTCGAACCTGACGTTTGTCTGGCGTAGTCTTTCGGTGATGAGCTTTAAAAAATTGCGTGTCAGGGAAGGTACGGCCACAAAAATGGCTTCCAAATCAGCGTATTTAATCTTGAGAAGCTGTGTATCCGTCAGCGCGCGCACAGAGGCCAAGCGGATGCCATCGCTGAAATACCCCATTTCACCGATGCTTTCCCCGGCCTTCAGCTTAAACAGAGATACTTCCTCATCATAGTCACCCGTCCGATATACCATCACCTCACCGTGGACGATGATATAGAAGCAATCCCCCAATTCATCCTGGACAATAATTTTTTGGCCGGCCTTTACCGATATATCCGTGACAAAATCGCTGATCACCATCAGTTCTTCGATGCTGATCCCCTTAAAAACAGAAGAGAACTGAAGCCGATCCAGCCGCTGCTTTGATACAGCCTTTTCCAGATCCGAGGACGACACCGCGCCTCCCTCCACCAGCAGCTTTCCCAAAAGCTGTTCATTTCCAGAGACCCGCATCTTTTCCTGTTGGGCAATGACTTTCCTTAAAACCACTGGATCGGGTGACATGTATTCTCCAATCCGCTTCAGTAGTCTCTTTTTTATCTCATCCATCATTACATCCTGTTCCCGGTAATTACCTGGATATTTCATTCAAACAGGCCAGCAATCTTCAGCAAACACCGTTTTAGATGTGCCTGTGGAACGGTCGCATCCGTTTCACCGGTTCTTGTGGTCGAGGGATGCTTTGATAAAATCCCTGAAAAGTGGGTGCGGGTCCATGGGACGTGATTTGAACTCAGGGTGGAATTGGCAGCCGAGAAGCCATGGATGCCCTTCTAATTCTATGATTTCGACCAGCTCGCCGCTTGGGGATATCCCACTGACGACCATTCCGTTTTCAATGAACTGATCCTTGTACTGATTGTTGAACTCGTACCGGTGCCGGTGTCTTTCGGATATTTCCTTGACACCGTAGGCGGCAGAAGCCAGCGTACCCTCATTTAAATTACACGAATAAGCCCCCAGACGCATGGTGCCGCCCTTGTCGGAATGTTCATCCCGTTTTTGGATGGTACCCAGTTGCTCGTCGAACCATTCCAGCATCAGATAAATCACGGGATGTGGTGTCAGTTCGTCGAACTCCTGGCTGTTGGCGCCTTTCAGTTTCAATACATTCCGCGCAAACTCAATGACCGCAATATGCAATCCCAGGCAAATACCAAAATAGGGGATGTTATTCTCCCTGGCATACCTTGCCGCACAGATCTTGCCTTCGATACCCCGGGAACCAAAGCCGCCGGGAACCAGAATACCATCGGCCTCACTAAGGATACCGCTACAGGTGTCCTGGTCGATGGTTTCCGAATCGACAAAGATCAGGTTTGATCGGCAGTTATTGGCCACCCCGCCGTGATAAAGGGCTTCGTTGAAACTCTTATAGGACTCGGTCAGGTCGACATACTTGCCCACGATCGCAATGTTCACCGAATACTTGGGGGACTTGAATTTTTCGACAAAAGCCTCCCATGAATCCAGAATGGGTGCCCGGGTCCATATCTTGAGCAGTTCCACAATTTTATCGTCCAGGCCTTCTTTGTGAAAAACCAGCGGAACTTCATAGATACAATCCACATCCTTGGCCGTTATGACGGCATCCTGGCTTACATTACAGAAAAGAGCGATCTTGGATTTGATTTCCTTGGAAAGATACCTGTCAGTTCGGCAGAGTAAAATATCGGGCTGAATACCAATGCTGCGCAATTCCTTGACACTGTGCTGCGTCGGTTTCGTTTTCAGTTCACCGGCTGTGCCAATATAGGGCACCAGCGTCAGATGGATATAGATTACATTCTCCTTGCCGGCATCTGTCTTGAACTGCCGGATGGCCTCCAGAAACGGAAGGCTTTCAATGTCACCGATGGTGCCGCCGATTTCAACAATGACAACATCCACACCGGTTGCCGCCAGCTTGATGCTGTTCTTGATCTCGTCGGTAATGTGGGGAATCACCTGAACGGTTCCCCCGAGGTAGTCGCCTCTTCTTTCTTTGGTTATAACTGCGTCATATATTTTCCCGGTGGTAAAATTATTGTCCTTGCCCAGTTTGGCCTTGGTAAACCTTTCATAGTGCCCGAGATCAAGATCTGTTTCGGCGCCATCGTCGGTAACAAACACCTCTCCGTGCTGAAACGGATTCATGGTGCCCGGATCCACGTTGATATAGGGATCCAGTTTCTGAATTGTCACCGAAAGCCCCCGGCTTTCCAGCAGGGATCCGATTGCCGCCGAGGCAAGGCCTTTTCCTAGAGAAGACAGTACGCCACCCGTAACAAAAATATACTTCGTATCATAATCCATGCAGCTACCTCATTCTTCTATCCGTTTTCTGAACTCGTTAATCGTTTTCTCGATTTCGCTCAACTCTCCTTCCACAGACGTATCCGATCTTTCGGGCATTGACTGAAAATATTTGATCTTCAGACGTTCGACATCGAGCAGTCCTTTTGGAAAA
The DNA here is from genome assembly GCA_963848165.1 of uncultured delta proteobacterium. Lineage (GTDB taxonomy): Bacteria > Desulfobacterota > Desulfobacteria > Desulfobacterales > B30-G6 > B30-G6. The sequence goes on from CAWKCS010000020.1 coordinate 126,301, forward strand.
GAAGGATTCACGCGCATCGCCTCCACTCTGATTTCTCTCACTATCCCGCCAGCTTTGTAAATGGCAACGTGCATGGGATACCAGGTGTCATTGACCTGCCGCCAATCATCGTATCGAATCTCCATAGTCATCCCCAATGCATCATCGGCACCACCTACCAACACCCAGCGCATGGGTTGAAATGTTTCCTTGTCCACCCACACCTGGGACACCCGCTCGTCCGGTTTTTCGGAACCCAGTACAACGGCGGTCCGGCCTTCGAATCGACCCAGGCAGGTCAGTGAGGTATCGATGCCGGCGGCGGCCAGTCTTTTCCCCAACGATTCCCCCGACCGGTATAAAAGAAGGTCCTTATACAAGTCAAATAAAGTTTCATTATTTGCTACAATTTTTTGATCGACAACCGTAAGTGTTTCCCCTCCGGATACCAGATGGACCCTGGAGGCATGCTGAGAGATGGAGTCGGACCGGAAAATATCAGGGAAAAGATACCGCAGGGTTTCATCAGCCTCCACGATCACTCTGCCCGAGGCCGCTTCGTAAAACAGCACCTTTTGTTCCACCATCAAGCTTTTGGATTTGCCGTACTGCTGTGTCATCAGCACGAGCAGGTGGGGCCCCCTCAGGATATAGGCATGAGACCGGCCGGGGAATATCATGAACAAAGCGCATATCAGAATTGCGATTAACCGACGATGAATTGTTACCTTAACAATACAACGCAACATTGAAAACATCCTAATAACCCGGGCCCATAAAAACGAATGGCCATCGAACATCATATGTGTAAGCACGGGGTATATTCACTGAGCGACAAATATTTCTTCCGAAAACAATGCAGCACTGCCAAGTTCTTCTTCAATTCTGATGAGTTGATTGTATTTGGCAACCCGATCGCTTCGTGATAGGGACCCGGTTTTTATCTGGCCTCCATTTACACCGACCACCAGGTCGGATATGAAGGTATCCTCCGTCTCACCGGAGCGGTGAGATATGACCGTGGTGTATCCCGCCTGTTTGGCCATCTCTATGGCATCGAGTGTTTCCGTAACCGTACCGATCTGGTTCAGCTTGATCAGTATGGAATTGGCGATGCCTTCCTGAATCCCCTTGCTGAATATTTTTGGATTGGTCACAAATATGTCGTCACCCACAATCTGGATCATGCCCTCCAACCGATCGGTCATAATTTCCCAACCTGCCCAGTCCTGCTCTGCCAGTCCGTCCTCGATGGATAAAATGGGATACGTGTCGATCAGCTGTTCATAGTAGGTGATCATCTCATCGGCGGTCAGCTTCTTGTTCTCCGATGCCAGAACATATTTTTTCTTAACAAAAAACTCGCTGGCAGCCGCATCCAGTGCCAGACCGATGTCCTTTCCGGGTTGATACCCGGCAGCCACTATGGCATCAACAATGTATTGCAGCGCTTCTTCATTTGAAGCGAGATCCGGTGCAAAACCGCCCTCATCCCCTACTGCCGTGTTCAGGCCCTTGTCTTTCAAAAGTTTTTTCAGTGCATGAAACGTTTCAGCCCCCATCTGGACGGCCTGGGCCATGGTTCCGGCACCAATGGGAACGATCATGAATTCCTGTATATCCAGGTTGTTAGCGGCATGAGCACCCCCATTGATGATATTCATCATGGGCATGGGCAGATACCGCGCATTGATACCCCCCAGATAGCGGTAGAGGGGAAGCCCGTATGCCATGGCCGCTGCCCGCGTAGCCGCCATGGACACACCCAGAATGGCGTTGGCACCCAGTTTCGATTTGTTGGTGGTGCCATCCAGTGCGATCATGGAAAAATCTAGTGCCACCTGGTCCGAGGCATCCATGCCCTGAATCGCCGGTGCGATGGTTTTCATGACATTTGTTACGGCACTGGTCACACCTTTTCCACCGTACCGTTTCGAACGTTTGTTCCGCAGTTCCAGTGCTTCCCGCTTACCCGTTGATGCACCGGATGGAACGGCCGCTCGCCCCACGGCACCGCAGGCCAGGGCAACATCTACCTCCACCGTAGGGTTTCCCCTTGAATCCAGTATCTCTCTGGCAATTACATCAATAATTTCAGTCATGAGGCCTCTCTTTCCATTTGAATGATTGGTTGATGCACGCTTGACTATTTGGAAATAAATGTTACGCTTATTACATTTCTATGTCAAGAAAAGGCATGCAATGAAAACCACAAAAACCTATCATCATTCTCATCTGTTTGTTTCGGCGATCCGGATTCTGGATCATCAAAAATCCGCCCCTCCAGCCATCGAAGACGTTTGCGGCCTCCTGGGTTTTTCCCTGGAACAAGGTCATTTCATCTGCAATAAACTTGTGGAAATGGGGATTGTCGAAATCGTTGAAGGCGCCTATGGAATGCGTCTCTTTATCAAGAATCATACCCTTCTGGAAGAAATTCCCACATCAGACCAGGAAAGCAAGCTTGACGAAGCGTTGAAGCAGTTCAAATCCACCCGCAAAGGCTACGCAGACAAAGTGGCCTCTATTCAGGCCAACCAGAAAGAAAAGCGCAAGAACCTCTTTGCCGATCTCGAAAAAAAACTGAAATCCGGCCTGAAGGATAAATGATATTTTGTGTTTTGTGTTTCGTGTTTGGTCGTTGGTGTTTATTACTTCAGGTCACTGCTTTGCATAAAATCCAATTGAACCGCGGGCGGGGAGCTTCAATTTCCTATTCGCCGATGATGGTTATCTCGATGGCCCTGTTCCTGGCTCGGTTATCGTGATTGATAACCACGACCTGCTGCCAGGTTCCTAAGCGCAGCCGGTTGTTTCTCACCGCTATGGTGACGGAAGGACCCAGAAGTGCCGCCTGGACGTGGCTGTGTCCGTTGCCGTCATGCCAGGCCTGTTCGTGCGCATAGGGCATGCCCGGCGGTGCCAGTCGCTCGATCGCTGCCTGCAAATCCTTGATGACTCCCGGCTCGAACTCAATCGTCGTGATGGAACCTGTCGAACCCACGACATTTGCGCAAAGCACCCCGTTTTCGATTTTCGATCTCTTGACGAGATGGTCAAGCTCTGTGGTGATATCATTCATGTCAGGGCCCATGCCAAGACTCACCTTCGATATTGTTTAGAATTTCGATATTCGTGCTTCGGATTTGCACATCAAACAATAAACTCAGTGAACCCTACTTAAGCCCTAATTTCCAGTTCCAGAGACCGGGCCTCTGCTTGATGCTGACCGTTTTCGGAACCGGTTCAGACAGGTGCACGAAAACAGTGTAACCTGCGGCCGCCAGCAATTCTCTTTTTTTGCGGAAATCCACTTTCCAGTTGGGAAACAGCCAGAAATCCTCGCCATATTTTACGGCCCATGATGTTTCACCCTTGGGGCTGGTGAAGGGTGCCCCTTCCTTGAATTGCTCCGCCAACGTTCTGGAAATACACAAAGGCCAGTTGGCGGACAGCACGATTCCCAAGGGGAGAATACTCTGATCGGGTAGCGCCAGATAATCCTTTTTTCCCAGCTCAGGACTGACGATGGCACCCGAAAACCCCAGTTGTTTCAATGCCGCAACAGCAAAACCATTGGCGATGTTGCAGAAGGGCCCTGCCCAGAGGGTCAACCGGCTGTGGCTTTGGAATAAAACGGACTGCCAGGGCATGTTTAATACAAAACGTCTGGCTCCTGAACCGACTGCCAGGCCGACCAAATCATGCAACGCTCTTGCTTGCCCGGGCCAAAGCACGGGCGGCAGCCACCACCAGATTTTTTTTGCGAGATTCTTTTGACATGCTGCCACGGAATCCGGCGACAGCCAAAAACCGGTCTCACCTGAACCGCTTTTGGAAACCGAGCCCCGATTCACCTGCATATCCACGACGGATGCTTTTGGGTCGATGGGTCGGCGGGTCTTTTCCAGAGGCGTGGTAATCCGCTCCGAGTAGTGCTTCAACGGCTCTCCGATAACCAATTCCTCTTCGAGTTTCACTATCATGTCACGAAGATGGTCTTCCTGACGATCCACCAGAAAAACAGGCGCACCCTTTATCCGCTGGTCCCGGGAAAGTGCCTTCAGGTGGTAACGTCCCCTGGCAGGCACAAATTGCTTCATGCGTCTGACCACGTGCCAGGCATCGTCTTCATAACCGATCCTGAGAACATCGCCTGTCATGAGAGCCTCCCGGGGAACCAGGTAGGATTGGTGTTTCGAACCCTGGACATGACCCAGCAGCAACCCGGATCCGGTTTGGGCGGATATGTTGATGGGATTCTGCGGCCGCTGGGGCAAAAAACCGTAATGCGTGGACACCCGTCCCAAAGCCATGGCAAGCAGTCCCAGTGCAGCACGCTTTTTTGCGGGATCGCTGCCTTCGTCCCGAAGCATCTTGTAGGCAGTTACCGTGTAGTAGACATAATGGGGCCCCTTTTTCCGGCCCTCGATCTTCCAGGTCCGAATCTGCGGAAGCGAGAGAAGTACCTTGACCAGGACATCCAGACTCAGATCCTGGCACGAAAAATACCTTTCGGCGCCATGTTCTCCACTGTAACGTCGTCTGCAGGGTTGGACACATCTGCCCCTGAGACCGCTCTTTCCGCCATAATAACTGCTCCAGTAACACCTCCCGGAAACACCGTAGCAAAGGGCGCCATGAATAAAAACCTCCAGACCCAGACCATCCGGACATGCCTCCGCCATCATTTTGATTTCGTCGATGTTCAGTTCCCGGGGTAACACCACCCGATCCACGGAAAGATCCTGCCGCACAAGGTTGAGGGCCTCCGGAAAACTCACGTTTGTGAGGGTGGAAAGATGCAGCTCCTTTTTAAACCCGGTCTTTCGCGCCAGTGTCAGCAGAGACAAATCCTGAACAATCAATGCATCCGGATCGACATCGTATTTCAATCGATGCAGAAACGCTTCGGCCCTTTTCAGCTCTTCGGGCTTTACCAGCGTGTTAAAAGCCACATACACCTTGATTCCCCTGGCATGGGCAAGACGTGTCAAGGCTGCCAACTCTTCAAACGTAAAGTTGGGCGCCGCCATGCGGGCGGAAAATTGTTTCAGGCCGCAATAAACAGCGTCCGCACCGGCAGCGACAGCTGATAAAAAAGAAGCCCTGTTTCCTGCCGGAGCCAAAATCTCGGGTCTTGATTCGGAATTGCTTTGGATTGATTTCATGATTCTGTTTCGGTTCATGTATACTTAACGATTCTAAGAACAAGTCGTGGACCGACGAAATAAGCGCAGCATACATTTGAGTATGCAAGCATTTTTAAGGAGGCCCACAATCCCGCTTCGACGGGATTATAAGGTGCTGGATGAGGTTTTATCACCACTTCTAATGGGTTGACTTAAAATGGTTTCTAATATATTTTACGCTCACAAATAGAGAAAGTTCAACACAATTATTATCCATATCCGGGCGTGCAGCCAAACCTGCACTTTTTGAGAATCTATTTTTCAACGCTGCTTGCCCAATCACCGACTATCAGCAGCACAGTGTCGTCGATGCAAGCCTCTTGAAGGGGCCATGCTCTGCCGATAATATAGCGACAACGTCGCGTTTCATAAAATCGTGGCTACGATTTTATTACGGATAACAAGGGATATGAATACCAGAGGGCCTTCGACTTCCGACCCTGCCAGAGAAAGGGTTTATCTCGACTTCTACAATTTAGTCGAAGCACCCTTTTCCATTACACCCGATCCCGAGTATCTCTTTTATTCCGTTACCCATCAGAATGCCATCAACAAACTGCTTTACGGTATTAACAGCCGTATGGGTTTTCTCCTTCTCGTGGGAGAAGTCGGCACCGGTAAAACCACCATCTGCCGATCCCTGCTGGACAACCTGGCGGACAAGGCCTCTACGGTCTATATCATCAATCCGTCCCTATCAGGAACCGAACTCATTTCCAGTATTCTGGACGATCTGGGAATTACCTATGCAAAAGAGGCCTCAAAAAAAGAACTGATCGATGCCCTCAATACCTTTTTCCTGTCCATTGATAACGACAAACCGGTCGTCATCATTATCGATGATGCCCAGACCATGCATATCGATTCAATGGAGGATATGCGGCTGCTGTCCAACCTGGAAACAGACAAAGAAAAGCTGCTTCAAATCCTTCTCGTGGGTCAACCGGAGCTGTTGACACAACTTTCCCGACCTGAACTCAGACAGCTCAAACAACGTGTCGACCTGACCTGTCGACTCGATGTTCTGTCCAGAACCGAAGTGGAGGGATATATTTCCCGGCGGCTGTTCATATCGGGCGACAAGGGACATATCCGCTTCAAATCGGATGCCATTCGCCGTATCTTTTCCATTTCCAAGGGGGTTCCCAGACTGATCAACCGCATCTGCGATTATGCTCTCACGGCGGGATATGTTGCCGATACACATGAAATCAGCCAGGGACATGTCAAAAAAGCCCTCAAAGAGCTAAAAGAACTCGGGGAAAGTAGTGCAGGCGCCATGACCTCAGCTTCAGGCAAACGCAAGTGGTTTTTCATAATAGCCCTGCTGAGCCTGGTCTATTCAGGCCTTGTGATCACTGTCTGGTATCTGGCACCCAGACATCTTCCATCGACCCCGATGGTTGAATCAGTCTCCAGGACCGATCCTAAACCGATTCCAATAGCATCGGCAAAGTTACAGGCATCCCAACTGGGTGCATCCCTGGGAAAAAACATAACCGAGATCAAACTCGAAAGCGAAGCGCCGCCACCTACAGAGACACCGGCAACATCACCGGACGATCGGAAAGGTATCTATATCATACGGGTAGCGTCTTTCAGAACCCTGCAGCGCGTGGAAAAGGCTATTGCCCAGCTGCACAGAAATGGTATTCAATCCTACTCAAAATTTGTTGATCTTGGAGAGAAAGGTCAATGGTACGGGATATATACCGGAAGTTTCAAAACCCTGGAAGAAGCCAAGCAATTCAGAACAGCCCATGATCTGTATGATGCGGTTATTGAGCACCGCACCATCGAAAAATGAAATCGTATCAAGATGTTATTCGGTGAAATATAAGCCGATATCCCCCACAGGTGAACCATATGAGTCTAATGAACGATGCTTTGCGGAAAAAGAAAAATGAAAACAAGCATCCTTCCGGCAAGGATTTTTTTAGAGACGATTCCGAGCGTAAAACCAAAAACAGGTTCAGAATCTATGGTATTGCAACGATTGTTCTGCTTGTCTGTGCCATGGCCGGATTTTATCTTTATGAAATGATATCGCTTTCAAAACCGATGTCCCCTGCCCGGCAGTCACCCCTGGTGGCAGAACCCCTTGTTAGCCCGCCAGAGGGACCTGTTTCCTCGGGTCAGGACAGCATTGTTCCGGCACCATCCGAAACAGCGCTTCCCGCTAGACCGTCTGCCGGAAAAGCAGCTTACCCCATCCAAAACAACAGTAATGGAACCGACTTCGCCTGCCATGGAACCTGAGGTACCGAGGCTAGTTCCGGCAACGGCACCCCTGAAAACAGTCTCACAACCACCGCCGGAAAAAACTTACAAGCCAACACTTCCAAAAAAAACCGTTCCCCCCCCCGTTATCGAACCCGAAGAGATCAGGCCCCTGTCTGAAGCTGCCGGGGATACAAATCTGAATCAAACAGAAAAAACCGTCCCGCCCACAAACACGGGGGCAGACCCTGTCGAAGAACTCTTTTATCAAAAAGGATTAAGTTACCATCGCCAAAATAAGCTTGAAATGGCTATCCAGATGTACCAGGCGGTACTGAAAAAAAATCCCGATCATCGTTCGACCCGCTTTAACCTTGCGGCTGCCTATATCCAGGTGGCTGCGTATACGGAAGCCCGCACCATCCTGTTGGACTTGAACCGGAAGGAACCTGAAAATCCGGAAATCTTATTGAACCTGGCTGTCGTGGAGATCGGTCTGGAAAGACCCGAAGAAGCCCTCGCCTTTCTGGACAGCGCCGAAAAAAGAGTTGCAGTGCCAACATTCGATATTCTGTTTCACAAGGGGGCTGCCCACAGTCGGATGGGAGACTTTGAAAAGGCCCTCAGCATGTACCGGAAAGCGGAAAGACTGGCGCCCGGAAACCCCGGACTCCGGCTGAACACGGCCATCGCTTACGACAACCTGGCACAATACGATCAGGCCATCGACCACTACCAGTTTATCCTGGGCAGTAACACTTCCCTGACAACAACGGAAAGGCGTGAAATCGAAACGCGCGTAAGAGAACTGAAGGCGTATTTATTGCGGAAAGCAAACCCGAAGGCAGACGTCGGACAGTGAACTGATTCATCTCCGAAAAAGTTGATCCAAATGAAGGGTTCGAGCAGGAGTCAAGTGAGATGTTTCAAGGTTACTGGCAGATAACAGTCCCACATAACGGATAAAGCTTTTGAAGTTTTTCTTGATAAGGTCGATCAGATATGAATACTTGCCCCCTCGGACCCTGGAACCCTTGGACCCTTTTCACCAATCGGGCAGGGAAAAAGTCAACAATTTTACTACCGTTGGATCCCGGAACAAGTTTTGAGGATTGACATGAGGTGTATCGAATGAAAAAGCGCTTGGGAGACATCCTGCTGGAGATGGGGTTTATCGGTCAGGATCAGCTCGAAATGGCTCTTGCCGAATCAAGGGAAACCGGCAAGATGATAGGTGATGTGCTCTTGAGACTGGACTGGCTCACCGAGGAGCAACTGCAATTAGGTATTGCCGTTCAGAGCGGCGCCAAACTGCTGGACCGAACAACGGTCCAGGTGGACCAGCAACTGCTTTCTGAAATCCCCCAGAAGTTTGTTTTGAAACACAACATCTTCCCGTTTGCCATGGAGGACAACGTCATCAAGGCGGCCACCCACAACCCCTTTGATGTGGTTGCCAGAGATGAACTTGCCAGGTTGACCGGCCACCAGGTCACCACCTATATCGCCCCCAAGGAATGGATCACCAAAAATATCGAGCTCTACTATCAGACGGCCAAGGCCATTGACGATGACATCGAAAAGGCCACGCGAACCACCGGTGTCCTTGCAGAAGAATTCGAAGATACCCAGATCATCACGCTTGCCGACCGGCTGATCGAAAAAGGGCATGTGATCGGGGCCAGCGATATCCATGTGGTGCCTGACGTCAACCTGGTGCGTGTTTACTACCGTATCGACGGCGTTCTGCACCAGAACTACCTCTTTCCCAAATCATTCAGTAAAAGCCTTGTGACCCGCTTTAAAATCATGGGCGATATGGACATCTCCAATCCGAATATTCCCCATGATGGCCGCATCAAATACCAGGGCGCTGTCGGTGAGATCGACATCCGCGTCTCGACATTTCCAACCCATCTGGGCGAAACAGTTGTCATGCGCCTTTTGTCCTACAGCAAGGTGGTGGGAGACATCCAGGTCCTGGGGTTCGAATCCGAAGATCTCGAACGGTTTATGAAAAACATCCATCGCCCCTATGGCCTGATCATCTCAACCGGACCCACGGGTTCCGGTAAAACAACGACACTTTATTCAGCTCTCATGGCCATCAACAGCCCGGAAGTCAATGTCATGACCGTCGAAGACCCCATCGAATATGTCATCCCCACCGTTCGGCAGACGGCCGTAAACCCCAAAGCAGGCCTGACCTTCAGCAATGCCCTGCGTTCCACCATGCGCCAGGATCCGGATATCGTTCTGGTGGGTGAAATACGAGACCGGGAAACCGCTGATCTGGCCCTCCAGGCTTCCATGACCGGTCACCTGGTATTGTCGACCCTGCACACCAACGATGCAGCATCAGCCATCAACCGTCTACTCGATCTGGGCGTCAACACCAGCATTTTAGCTTCCTCCCTGACGTTGATCGTGGCCCAGCGTCTGATGCGCAAGGTCTGCTCCCAATGTTCCGAGCTGATCGACACGCCCCCCGACATGAAAGAGCCGTTTACCAAGAACGACCTGGAGCCCCCCGAAAAAATACGCAAGGCCGTGGGCTGCAACCATTGCTACAACTCTGGATATTCCGGCCGCACCGGTATCTATGAAGTCATCAAAATCGACAAGGAGATCGAGCAGCTGATATTCTCCGGAGCACTCAAGAGCACCATCGAAACCGCTGCCATCAAAGCCGGAACCAGCCTCATGTTCAGACAGGCATTGAGAAAAGTCATCAGCCATGTCACGTCCATGGATGAAGTCTACCGGGTGGTGGCCGATGCCTAAGTACCGTTACAAGGCCATTGATACGGCGGGGAAAATGAATCGGGGCACGGTTGCTGCTTTCTCGGAAGCCAATGCAGAGGAGAAACTCCATCAAAAAGGACTGACCATCATTCACGCGGAACCGGCCAGGGAGAGCCCGCTGGCCAGTTTCTTCGTCAGCAGACGCGTGAAACCAAGAGAGTTGGTGGAGTTTTATTACCGCCTGTCCCAGACACTGGAACTGGGTCTGCCCATGCTGTCTGCCCTGGAAGAAAACGAAAAAATCATTCCAACACCTTTTTTTCGAAAAATCATCGAAGAGATTCGCATGGCCATCGAGTCCGGCAGTTCTCTTTATGAGTCCATGGTCCATTATCCCCGGATCTTCGAGCCCCTGGATCTGGCAATCGTGAGACTGGGAGAGGAAACAGGGGTATTGCCCGGAAGTCTCAGGGAACTGGCCGAATTCATCGAATGGAAAGAGGACATCCGCTCGACCCTCATGCGGGCGGCAATCTATCCATCCTTCATCATCCTGGCCATTGTCGCCGTCATCAGCGTCTGGGTCGGTTACGTTCTCCCGCAGATGGCCAATCTGCTCACGGAAATGGGCGTGGCGCTGCCCGGTGTCACCAGAATGGTTTTGAACATAAGTCATTTTTTACAGAATTACTGGCTCTGGCTGCTGGGGGGTGCGCTGATTACGGGATTTCTGTTTTACCTCTATACGAAAACACCCAGGGGACAGATCCAGTTCCACAAGTACATGTTGAAGATTCCCCTGTTCGGTGGGATTTTAGACAACATCGCCGTCGCCCGCTTGAGTCACAATTTCGCAACCATGTATACGGCCGGGATGACCATCAACAACATTTTCGAAATTCTTTCCGACAAGATTCTTGGAAACCGCTACCTGGAACGGCAGTTGACCATTGCCTTTGAAGATATTCAGCGGGGTGAGTCTATTTCGGATGCCATGGAAGCCACCGGCGGGTTTCCAACACTGCTTATCGGGGCAATCCGCAACGGTGAGACCACCGGCACCATCGACGATGCCTTCCGACGCCTGGGGACCTACTACGACAAAGAGGTCAAACGAAATGTCGAAACCATGATCAATGCCCTCGAGCCTTTGTCCATCATCATCCTGGGTGGCGTTTTCGGCTTGATCGCCCTTTCGATTATGCTGCCGTTGTACGATATGATTTCAGAGATACAGTAACTGCAGGGTTCGAGGGGTCAAGGGGGATACAAGGGTTGGAGGGTAGTTGACAGCTGTAAGCGGATTGCAGCATCCCAGCTTCCAGGCATTTTAGCGTCCCAGCATACAAGGGTCCAAGGGGCGGAAGGGGAGAATAGGGTTCGAGGGTGGCTGACAGCCATGAGCGATGGACGCCTAATAGCCTACAGTCTAAACACCTAAAAGGCTGTCAAAAGAGAACGATGATGAAATTATATAAAAGCTCTCACGGGCGACGTGAATACATGCAAAATAAAACTTCCCTCAGAATTCGAAATAGAAGTCCTATTTAAAGAAAATCGTAAGGCATATAAAAGGAGGCCCCATGAACGGAAGCGCCATTAAATTAGGCTCATCAAGGCTGACGATTTTGATGCCAACAGATCACGTGCAAAACAACTTCGTATGCGCAGCCGGGCAAAATCGATGATAACAGAAAACAGGAGGGATTCTATGAAACGAAGATTAAAGGCGGGAAAAAGGCGTAATTCAGGTTTCAGCCTGAACGTCATGACCGATGACGAAGTTCATGAAATTCATCTTGGAACCCTGGAAATAATGAAGGATGTGGGGCTGTTCGTAGAAAACGAAGTGGCCCTGGAGCGCTTTGACGGTGGGGGATGCGACGTCGATCGAAAAAATAAAGTGGTCAAGTTTCCTCACTGGGTAGTCGAGGATGCCATCAATTCCGCCCCCGGCACCTATTACGCCTGTGGTCGAAGACCCGAGGATGACGTGCTGCTGGAGGACAATCGGGTGACCTTTACCAATTTTGGTGAAGGCATCATGTTCGTGGACCCCTATACCGGCCAACACCGGGAAACCACAAAAGCGGATATCGAAAAGGCATCCAGGATCATTGACAGCCTGGAAAACATCGAGACGTATGAACGGGCCATGTGTTCACACGACAAACCGCCGGAATCCCAAGCGCTCCACAATGCCGAAGCATCGCTGACGAACACCACCAAGCATCACTGGCTGTGCCCGGTAGACGGTTTCCAGGCCAAAAAAATTACAGAGATGTGCGCCACCATCGTCGGCGGTAAAGAGCGCCTAAAAAAACGACCGCTGCTGTCATTTACGACCTGCCCCATCAGCCCCTTGAAACTCCCGTCACACCACTGCGACATCGTCATGGAGGCTGCAACAAGTTACATGGGGCTGAACGTAGTTGGCATGGCCATGTCGGCGGGTTCCGGGCCAGTTCACTTGGCTGGCACGCTGATCATACAGAACTGTGAGGTTTTGTCCAGTTTGATTCTGCAGCAGTTGACCCGCAAAGGCGCTCAGTTTGTTTATGGCAGCTCCACGTGCCCCTTGGATTTGCGCAGGGCCACGGCCAGCGTTGGATCACCCGAAACCGGCATGATCAGTGCGGCAGTTGCACGTTTGGCGCGTTACTACAGCCTGCCCTGTTTTGTTGCTGGTGGATAGGGTGACAGCAAGGTGGTCGACGCCCAGGCGGGTTTCGAAAAGACCATCACCGGCATTCTTCCCGCATTGGCAGGTGCCAATGTCATCTACGGATTGGGAATGCTTGAGATGGGGATCACTTTCGACCTGGCTCAACTTGTGTGGGACCATGAGATTGCCGAGATGATTCTACATTCATTGAAGGGTGTTCCGGTAAACGACACGAGTCTTGCCATCGATGTCATCAAGGAGATGGGAATTGGCAAGGATTATCTGTCTCATCAGACCACCCTTGAGCACATGCGATCGCAGTCTCAGGCAAAATTGATCGACCGCAGGATGCGGGAAGACTGGGAAGCCGACGGAAGCAAGGATGCATACCAACGTTCCCATGAGAGGATGATCGAAATCCTGGAAACCTATGAGCCCCCACAACTGCCGGCTGATGTGCTAAAAAAGGTTCGCGCCATCGTTGTGGAGGCAGAGGAGGAACTGGGTGTCCATGACGATGATAAAGAGGGATAATACTATCTTTGCCAGGTATGCTTGATACGAACGTGTGTTTTTGGGTAATAGAGATGTCGTTTTCGGGTGTTGTCCCACGATGCGAAGATTGATACGGTGGTATAATCTGTATTGCCCAGAAAGGAGATTGTAAAAACGATGAAGATAAACATGTACCGATTCAAGGGCTTGGCAGTTTTCATCACCATCATACTGAGTGTGGTACTTTTAGGCGCCTGTGGAGAGAGCTCCAAAAAGAATCCGGAAACAAGCAGCACAGCCCTGACACTTGACATGGGTCTTCCCGACAGCATCACCGGCGGCCCCCGCCCCCAAACCATCGTTGCGAGCCAAAGGATTGAAACTGCCTCCCAGTCTGATTCGAATGTGCCCTGTGCTTACCTGGGGTCCGAGGAGGAGGATCCTTTCCGCAATGGTTACGAAATGACCAAGTTTATGGTATCGGCGATTGCCACCTGGACCTGCCTGGCCGACACATTGATAGAGATCGCCGATGGTGTCGCGCATGACGGTATTATTTACGAAACCGATAACGACACAAGCCAGGAAGACTACGATGCCGAGGATCCCACCCATTATCAGATAAGCGATGAATCTGAGACCCAGACAACCATCCGCTTTTATTATGCTTACGATCGCACCTCGCCACCCCAACAAGGGGAGGATCCCCAATTTTATCTTTCCTGGAATGCTTCGGAAAATGGTGATATCCAGGGCCGTCTGATCATTGATGGCGAGGGGGTCAATACCGAGGACCGCGACCCGGATGATCCCACCATGATGCGGATGGATTTTAATTTCGACGATACAGAGAAAGTCGCCGATATGTTTTTGCGATTCGATGACAACAACGAATGGGCCGAAGGTTTTCGAATCCAGGTGACCAAAGATTTGACCGCAGGTCCCCTGGGACAGGTATTCACGGCCCGTGGGTTGATGAAAATGAAAGCCCAGTTTTTTGCTTTGGAAGATATCACCGAAATTCCCAATGTCCATATGTATACCGTATCGGATGCCCTGGGCAACGGCGCCGCTCTGGCCCAGTTCGAGCAGATTGCCCTGCCGCTTGAATTGAATCAAACCCTCGGCAACCACCTGGGCAATTATCTCTTCGATAAGGATGACATCTATTTTTTTGAGGATGATGGAGATTGGGATTGGATCCATAAATCCATAAGCGAGGCAAGCTATCGCGGCAGCAGAACCACACCGCCGGCCGGCGGCACCTCGGATCCATTTGATCCCTCTCTGGACCTGATCGCCACATGGCTGGAACTGGGGGCCGACTACTTCACCGGCAGCAAGTGCGCAGAACTCGACGATGATTGTACGGATTTGTTGAATGCGGTCTTTACGGACGGCTTCGCGGATCAGGAGCCCAACCAGGGAGCAGACCCCATGGATTGGCGCAGCGATGCTATTGCCATGCCGGAGTACCTCAGATTCAGTATATCCCAATGGGAGCAATTGGAACGGCGCATTCGATTACGCGTTTACGCCATAAGCGCGTTGTCGCCCTCTTACGAGAAGCCGCCCGCATGACTCGGGGCCATGACTGGCCGCTAATCCTTACCATGCGGGGGGCTTTCACCCCCTACTCTTTGCCGGCTTTTACCGGCACTTTCGACTTGGCCCCTTCACCTGGAGAGCCCTTTGAGAACCAGGTTTTTTTGTTTATCTTTTTTCTGTTTGTCTTTTTCCACAAAAAGCGGTTTCCCGCTGTCGTAGTCTTTTTCCGTATAATACATCAGGGTTGCCGGCGTCGACGGGGAAGGGGTAAATATCTGAACCTGGCGGGGTCTGAATTTAAGAACCCTGCGGTTGAAGCGGCTCAATTGCACCATGTCCTGGGATGAACATCCCGGATAAGCAGCAATAAAATAACAGGTTAAAAACTGTTTTTTCCCCACCCGGCGGTTGATCTTTTCAAAATAGTGCAAAAACGTCAGAAAGCTTTCAATGGAGGGTTTCCCCATGAGCGCAAGGATAGTGTCTTCGGAATGTTCGGGTGCGACCTTCAATTGGCCTGAAATATGATGCCGGATAATCTCTTCAAGATACTGCAGGCCATAGGTGCGGTCTTTTAGCATCAGATCATGGCGTATTCCGGAAGCAATGAAAACCTTTTTGACTTTCGGCATCTGCCTGATTTTTTTCAGCAGGGCCATCTGGGGAAGGTGACTGATGTTCAATTCGCTGCAGACCACCGGCGTCAGGCAGCGTTTGTTGCGACAGGCGCCCTGGGTTCGCTTCCGCGCACATTCGATTCCGTACATGTTGGCGGTGGGGCCTCCCACATCATGAATGTATCCTTTAAATTCAGGATGCTCGGTTAAAAGTGCTGCTTCTTTCAGAAGGGAGGCTTCGCTGCGGCCCACAACCCTTCGCCCCTGGTGCGCGGAAATGGCGCAGAAGTGACAGTCTCCGTAACATCCTCTGTGGGTCGTGATGGAAAAGCGGATGGTTTCGAGGGCCCGCACCGGTCCCCAGGCTGCATAGTACGGATGAACGTCCCGTTCAAAGTCCAGTCCATGAACATGGTCCAGCTCCTCGCTGGCAAGTGAAAATTGAGGCGGATTCTGAATCAAATACCGGCTGTCCTGCTTTTGACAGAGACCCTTTCCGCTTATGGGGTCATTGTTTTTATAAAACCTCTTAAACATTTCACTGAACTTGTGCCTGTCTTTCACGACGTCGGCATGAGCGGGAAGTTCCAGGTAACCTTCCCTTTTTTCTGCAGCCGCATAGCAGATTCCGCGGACATTTTTAACCGGGCTGCCACGGCGGATGTTTTCCGCCAGCTCAAGGATTGTTTTTTCCCCCATGCCATAAACCAGAATATCGGCCTTGGCGTCAAAAAGAATGGATCGCCGGATACTGTCGGAATGGTAATGATAATGGGAGATGCGCCTGAGGCTGGCTTCAATTCCGCCGATGACAATCGGTTTTGTATTTTTGAAATATCGCCGAACCAGGTTGGCATAGACAATAACCGCCATGTCCGGACGTCTGTTATTAAGACCGCCGCCGGTCAGATCGTCGCGTTTTCGCCGCTTGTTCGTGGGTGTATAATTGGATATCATGGAGTCCATGCATCCCGAAGTAATCCCCCAGAAAAGATTCGGCTCCCCCAGCCGGGTGATATCTTTATCACTGTTAAGGTCGGGTTGCGCCAGAATGCCCACGCTGAAACCGGCATCCATCAGGACTTTCCCAATGACAGCGACACCGATAAAGGGCGAATCCACATAGGTATCTCCGGTTACCAGGATGACGTCCGGAGAAGCCCACCCAAGGGCATTCAGCTCATCTTTTGTTGTGGGAATAAACATGAAATATTATAGTTTACGATGCTGGGACGTCGGGATGCTTGGAAGCTGGGATGCCGCTGTCCGCTGACAGCTGTCAGCTACCCTTCCAACCCTTGTATCACCCCCCAACCCTCGAACCCTTCTTTTAATAACTTCCCCGTATCTCTTCAGCCGTCAAGGCCTGGTCGTATATGGCCACACCGTCGATAAGGCCCTCGAAGAAATTGCCGCTCCCCTGGTAATCCGCCCCGATAGCTCAGATCCACTCCCGCCATGGCCGGAAGACTTATGTTTACCGTTGTCTCGTCCAGGATGCCATCGTAGTAGATATGCATACTGTTTGCCGGGCTGTCGTAGACAAAGGCGAGAAAGTGCCACTGGCCCAGGGGCATGTCGATGGACTTTCCGGGTGACCGTGAAATTCGATCCCGTTGCCGATACCGCCGTAAGGCTGGCCATTGTCCACGCCCAGAAAATAAAAATAGCTTCCAGAGCGGCGTGACAAAAGTTTGGCGTACGGGCGGCGCGTGGTTTCCTTTATCCAGGCCGTGATGGTGAGTCTGTTGATCGAATCGCAGGTCGGCATGATCGCTCACCAGCACATAATCGTTTCCGTCAAAAGTCAAGCGCCCCATCGGGATTGCCCGATCGGTCCGGCACCAAAGCTCGCACCATTGATAGCTGCCATCGTGCCCGTTGCCACTGGCATCGGCGGCATCACCGTTGAAATAGTAGGAGGCCACCAGATCCGGATGGGTATGACTGTCGTACAGCTGCCGGATGGCGGCACTGCTCAAGGCAGCATCGTAAACAGCCACATCGTCAATGGTACCGATGAAAAAATTACTGGCTACCCTGTGAATCAGCGCCGATGGACACGTCGATGCCGGGTGTGGGCGGCAGATTTTGCGGTACCGTCGAGGGTCTTTCCGTACCGGCAAAATGCATGTACATGGTGTCCTGGGTGTCGTTGTAGGCAAATGCCAAATGGTTCCAGTGATCCAGCGACATGAGCAGCGATTTTCCCGTGACCTCAAACACCGTGCCGTCTCCGATACCGCCGTAGGGACGGCCATTGTCCACACCCAGAAAATAAAAATAGCTTCCCAGGCGTCTTGAGATAATCTTGGCATAGGTGTGTGACACGCTTTCCTTGACCCAGGCTGACAATGTCAATTCGTCGGTCAGCTGCAAACTGGCATGGTCCGGCACACGGACCCAGTCGCCGTTTCCGTCAAAACTGAGGGCTGTTCCGGTGCCGTCCGGTGTGTCACTGCTCCAGGATACGTCCCCGTTCAAGGTGCCGTCGTTCGGCCCGGCAGCATCCCTCACCACGGGCCCGCCCCCCTCATTAAAATCCCACTCGGACACGGGACCCGGTCCGGTACCGCAGGATATCACATCGAGGGTAAAGTGCCGGACAAATGTATTGCCGTCCAGGTCGGTTACGGTGACATCGAAAGTTTCCGTGCCAATGGATGGTGGTGTCCCCTGCAGCGTGAGATGGGCGTCCGACGGTGTGATACCGGTAATCCAGGCAGCGGATATGGTATGGGTCCAGGTATAAAAAGGGCTTGTGCCGGCGGGCACACCCCCCTCGGCAAACAATGTCGCTTCATAGGCCTGCCCTGCACACGCATCGGGCAGATCCGTGTTCAACAGGGTCAACCTGCCCCGGGTGCTGCTGAAGCACCCCATGGCATTACGAAGCTGTTCCAGGGTAACCACACTGACGATATCGGCCGATGAAAGGGTCAAGGTTCCGGCATAGGCGCCGGAAGCACCGGGCGTGGAGCCAATCGTACGATCCTGGCCGGGACTCACGATGGCAAAGGCGATATTGCCGGTACCGACGGCGGAAATCCCCGTGCTTGTCTTTCCGCAGATGCCGCCGCCTGAACCCGAGGTCAACCCGCCGGCGTATATGTAGACAAAGCCCTGATGCCATGGGTCATGGGTCTTTTTGACGATTTCACAGAATTCATCGATATTGGCATCGGGCGTGTTGTCTCCCCATATGGGCAGGGCGCCGTTTTCAATGGACCAGCTGAAAATGGATTGAATCGCCGATGTCATGCTTTCGGCTGTCTTCAGTTGCTGGTTTTTCTGAACACGCTGCTTGATGACCCCCGTGCCGACCCCTATAAGGGCGCCGAAAACCACCACCATGAGGATCAAAGGCAGAAGGGTGATACCCCTGTTGTTGTGGATAGGCATCTGAGTCATATGGTTTCACTGACTTTTTGCGAAACGTTATAGGCCGATGGGTGATCCCGAAAATATCGGGAAAAACTGTTTGGGATGTTTACCCGGATGTTTCACGAGGTGAGGTTGCTGCAGCCGCAAGGCGTTGAGCCATGAAGCTGTAGTTTGCTACCGCGAATGGCCCACAACACAGTGGATGCGGCGAGATCGCCTGGTGAAACATTCGGGTTAGGGATTCACCGTCAATACAAACGACTTGCGCACACAGTTATCTTCGTTTCCCGCGTTGTTGCAAGCCGGATCATTGCCGTTCCGGCTGTCGTCTCTAGCATTGACGGTAATCAGAAACGAGCCCGGTTCCGTCAGGCCCGACCCCCTTGAAATGACCAGATCGTCAGCCTGATAGGACGACCAGGCTGTTTCGGCCTGGTCCGAGCAGCGGGTTGGAGAGGCATCGTCCGGGTAGCGCACAAAGCCCGGAGCGATGGTCAAACCGCCCGGAACACCCGCGGATGCGCTGCGGTTGCCGATTTCGACACACCACCTATACTTTCCACCGCTGCTGAAGGGGACACCCCCCTCGGCATAAATCGTTGCGGAATAGGTGCTGCTCATGCTACCCGACGGCAATTCATTGTTCAATATCTTCAGGGGAGCGCCCTGGCACCCGCTTTTGGTCCGCAGTTCACCCAGGGTGACATAGTCGACAATATCGTCATAGGCTTCGGGTCTGTTGATCCTGTCAACAGTGCTATCGTAGTTGGGACAGTTGGTCGCATTGGTGCAGTTGTCGATGTTCGCCGTTCCCGGTTCATAGACGCCGATGCATGTCTGTCCGGCCGGACAGCCGGATGTCACGATACCGGTCTGGGGGTTATAGTCCATGGCCCCGCTCACAACGGCAAAGGCGATGTTGGGTATGCGGTCGGTGCAGGCGCTGTCCCGGCAGACCGTCAAAGCGGTGGTTTTGCGGCCGCACAGACTCTCGGGTGTGGTCAGACGACTGTCAAGAAAATAGTATATGGGTTTTGCGGCGCTGTCTTTTCTTTTGGTAACGATCTCACAGAACTCATCCAGGGTGCCGTCGACAATGTTGTCGCCCCATTGGGGCAGGCGTTTTTCAGCCGATGCAAAACCCACAATCGATTCCACCGCCCCCGTGATGATTTCGGTGGTGGCCATGCGTTTGGACCGCTCCGTCAACGGCCCCACCAGGGTCGCACCGAATCCCACCAGCAGCCCGATGATCACCATGACGATGGCCACCTCTATGATCGTAAACCCTTTTTTGTCCATGGTCGGCAAAAGGGATCACCTTACTGTTTGCCCGTTGAAGCCCGGGATACCGACACACGTCAGCATCCCCCAGACCATTTATGAGCCATTCTCAAAAGAATAATCCGGATCGACCTGTTTTAGAGATCCACGTAAACCGTCAACGGGGCCGTGCCACCGTAAACGGCGCTGGCCCGGATGGATCCCGTGGTGTCGACCCCGTCATCGAGACTCGTGTCCATGGCCAGGGCCACGTCCGCCGGCACCAGCGTATAGGTGATCCAGTTGGATGCCTTGCCGTTCAGGGTCGCATACAGGATGTAATAGGTCCCCCCGAAAGGATGGCTCGGAAAGGTCCCCGCGGCATAACTGGCGGCGGAACCGGAAATAAGACCCACGGTGGCCAGATGTTTGAAAACATGCTTCGTCCTCGGCTGCCGCGATCTGTCCGTTGCCGTTACCATTGACGACTCACGGCGGCACCCGGTGTGGGTACGTGGCAAGGGGATCATCCCCCGGATAGATAGCCAAAACGGTCCTGGTAGGTAAAAATGGCCGCCCGCATCTCGTCCGAGGTCTTCATCACGCGCTTGATCTTGGCATTCTTGATCATCTCCTGTCCTTTGAGGACACCACCGATCAAAAGACCGATAATCACCATCACGATGGCGATCTCCACGAGGGTAAAACCGGAATTGTCTTTCATTTTTTTTCTAAAGCTATTCATCATCAGACTCCTTTCAGTTGTTGTATCCGTGTTTGGTATTTTGTGTTTGGTGTTTGGTGTCTTGGTGTTTGGTTTGATTCGTATGTCGATATACCAAACTGTAAAACGCCTAAACACTCAACACTAAATACAAAACACGCCCTTAATAATATTGTATCACTCGACCTTACGAATATATGGGGTGATATAAATCACGAGTTCCTTGTTCTCCTTGACATCTTCCACGTGCTTGAAAAAATATCTCAAGCCCGGAATACTGCTGAGCAGGGGCAAGCCCTGGTGGTTGCCTGCCGGATCTGACTGATAAGTCCTGCCAGGACAATGGAGTTGCCTTCCCGCACCCGCACCGTGGTGGAAAGCTCCTGGAGATCGATAATAGGGTTGTTGATGGCCTGGGAGCTGGTGGAACCTGTGGGAAGCTCCACTCGCTCCTCCCCTGAATACGGGTAATGGTGGGAATGATATTCAGGGTGACGATGCCATCGCTGGAAATGTGGGGCGTGATGCCCAGCTGCAACCCTAAAATGGCCCGTTTGATGGATGTGCCGAAAGTGATGACGCCGGTCTCGGTATCCCGATCTACCCCGGCCACATCACCATAACGGAAACTGATACCCCACCGTGAGCACCGCTGACTGACCGTTCATCACCGAAAGATGCGGGTTCGATACCACGGACACATCCCCCTGGGTCTTGAGAAAATCCAGGATGGCGGAAAAACCGCTTTGACCGGCCTTGACAACGGAACTGCCGCCGTTGATGCTGAGGCTGAACACGTCCGTAAGCGTATTCCCCGAATCGGTGAACGCGATGTTCAGGTTGGACCAGTCGATGCCGTAACTGTTGTCCTCGCTGAGATGACACCTCCATGATCTTGGCTTCGATAAACACCTGGCGGTGCAAGCGCCTCCATCAGGGAGTCCAGAAACCGGACCATGGAGGCAACCTTCCCGGGCCTGTCTGCCATGTAAATAATACCGGCATTTCGGTTGATACGCACGATGCCGTTTTCAGATTTAAACATATCCAGGGTTTCCTGAATATTGGCCCACACATCCGTCATCTTGGTATCGCGTTTGGCCTTGATCTGGAATTTACCGCTCACGCCCGACTCTTCGACACTGGAGGCCAGCATGTCACCACCAATTTCGATATCGGTCTCACCGGCCATATCCAGGTAATCAAACTGGTAAATCCGCTCTTCAAACACCTTGATAAAAAGATTGTCCCCTTCAATTTTCCAGGCATATCCGGCACCGTTGACCACCACCATATCGAGTGCCTCTGAGAGGGTTGCCTGCTGAAGGTGTACCGTAAGACGGCGATTCAGATCCACATCCGATGCCACCGACAGGTTCAGACGGCTATCACGTGTAATCACCTTGATAACTTCTGCCAGCGCAACATCACTGAATGCCCCGGAATAGATCCTTGCATCCGGTTGCATGTCCTGGACGATGGGCGCCAGCTTTTCCTTTATGACGACCGACCCGGGTGTTGTATCCGGTTTTTCCCTCTGAATCACCTCGTGGGGCTGGATATCATCAAGGCCTTCCAAATCGACCGGTCGCGGCTCATGAACCGAACAGCTCATGACCGTTCCAATCATGAACAGGATGACGGCAAACCAGATACTTTTTCTTGGAATGCAGCGCATTATTCCTCCATACTCTTATCCACCGAAAATTCTACCGTGGGTGCCGGTACAAACCAGCTATCCTTGTCCTGGGCCAGCAGAATACCTTTGGCATCGATTCTTTCAAGAACAAAATCACCGATGCTGCTTTTTTCCTCCCGGGTCTTTCCGTCGATCACGGCCAGATAGACCACGTTCCCGTCCGTGCCATAAACAGCCACGATGCCGTTCAGGGCAGGCAGTTTGACATCTTTCTTTCTGACCGGTTCCGGCTTCTGTGCCGTTTTTGGTCTTGGCGCGATTTTCTTGGCCGGTAGGACCTCTTTTACCTTTTTAAGGTCAATTCCGGCAAGAATTTTTTCGATTTCCTGCAGGTCTATGATCTCTTTCAGCCGTATGGCGATATGGTTTTCCAGGCGCTGCCACTTGGCAATAGTGGATCGTGCCTCCGGCGACAGGCCCGGAAGGGGCTTGTCAATCAAAGATGTCATGGCAGCGGCGTTATACCAGAGAATCAGCAGGGCCGCCAGCACCCACAATCCAATGATGAGTCTTTTTGGATTTCCTTTGAGAACCATGTTCCTGTTTTCTTTTCCCCGAATATAGCGTGTTATGCGGAACCGTTTTCGCCTTCGGTTATGGTGAAGCGGAAATCGATCCCGACCTGGAAGCGGTACCCTTCGCCATCTCTTTTTTCATCCATTTTGATACCGGTCACCACCAGAAACGGTGCATCGGTTTCCAGGGTCTGGAGCCAGAAAACCAGGTCTCTGTAAGTGCCGGTGACAGACAGTTCCAAAGGAATCCGGTCCTCTTGAATGGCCGTTTGATTCCTGTCCAGACGAATTTCGGATAAATTCTTCTTTTCCGCAAGCAATCTTAGTCTGTTTTCAATTGACAACATCTCTATCTGTATGGAATCGATGGGTTTATGCAGGGACGCCCTTCGTTGGAGCACCTGGGTAACCTTTTCAAAGTTATTTTTCAAAAAGACGTTATCCATTTGCATGAATTCGATGGATTCCTGTTCCGCCCTGATCTGCTGGATCATCTGCAGATTCAAATAGGTCATGACCAGGGCTCCGGCCCAGATAATACTGACGGCGATCCAGTTTCGGGTTAATCGATTTTTCATCACAACCTGAGTTCAAACTGAATAGGATAATCCGTATGGCCCTGCCCGGGCAGAACCTCTCCCAATTCGATATCCCGCTTCTCCAACCTGGGGCTGGTGGTAAAGGTACTTCCCTATATTTTCCAGCAGCATGGACAGGGAGCTTCTAAATTCCGCCGTGTTCTCCGCCCGGATAACACACGTCAAGGACAGGGTGGGATTGTTCGCCACCAACAGGTTCATATTCTTGATCCTGACATTTTCCGGTAAACAACCGGCCAGATCCAGCATCGTTTTCCAGGAAGACGGTCTCCGCGTCTCCTGCAGAATGAGATCGAGTGCCTCATTGTATTGCTGGATGATCTCTCTGGAAGACTGACTTGCCATAATACCCGAAGTTTCCCGGCCCGGGGCCTGTTGCGACCATTTGAGCAGAAAAAAATGCTCCCCCCCAAGAAGCAGGAAAAGCAGGATCCCCACAATAACCCCTGCCACCTGAACCGGACGCCACTCCCTGTCTCTGGCGTGGTCCCTTTGCGCAACTGCCGGATATCTGCGTGCCGGCGATAGATCCTTGGGTGTAAAAGCACCGCAAGGTCCCAAGATCTCACTCTTTGCCTGACTCGAGGCATCATCTCCGTCACCGATATCCAGGGAATGAACCTCTCTTCCGAGACTTTCGGTCAGTTCAACGGCATCTTCCTTGCGGGTTGAATGGATGAAAATATGCTCCAGTTCGGCTTTTTCCTTTTGCGAAAAAAGATAGAACGACTGGTTGATTTCATATGTCAGCGCATCGAGCGCCTCTGTGTCTCCCCCTGCGGAATCTGAGAATTGAATACTACGCGAAAACAGGAACTGCCCCTTGTGATAAAAATATAAATAGGAGGCCGAAGAAAGTTTCTGGATCAGGCCCCCCCCGGAATCAGCCAGTTCCGGGTGTAATTTCTCGAGCTTCTTTCCCCAGACATATGCGGGGATGGTAATGTCGATGGGGGCCATATCGAAGGTCGCGAGTTTTTGATAGAGCTGGTAAGATAGGGGGTCCTGAAGAAAGAAGGCATAAATATCGCCGCGTTCCGATGGTTCTTTTGAAAAAGCATAATCGAAAAAAAGGCCGATATCAGATAGTTCCGGATGCTCGGAGGCCAGTTTTCTTTCCACAAACGGCGCCACAATGGAGCGCTTTTGAGATTGTAGTGTCAGGCTGGTCTGCCCGATCCAGTAATCCGGTACCACCAGAAGTCGGTTTTCTCTACCCCGGACGACTGCCGGGATAGAGGACAAGTTAAAATCGTCTTCCAGAAACAGGTCCAGGGAAACCGCGTGGTCCACCTGTATGGCATCGCCGGCATACGAGACAAAAAAGAGCGTATCACCCTGCACGACGGTCATGGCGCTGTTTTTAGTTTTGAACATCTTTTAAGGCTTGCTCCCTCTGTGTCGTCCAGCAAATACCTGAAAAGGTGTCACGGATGCACCTCTCCCTTTGCCTATTGGGACATAAAAAGGACTTCCGGACCATAAAATCAAACGATTGGATTCGTACATCTGTAATGTAATCGACTATATAACCTACAACAAGTTGTGTGTCAATATAAAATGATAACAAAATATGGTAGTTATAGCGTGTTTGCCCCGACTGGAAAGAACCTTTGTGGTTATTTCAACAGGAGAGATGTCACCCAGGGAAGAAGATCCCTCCGACGTTCACGAAAATGTGTCTCAGAACCGCCCGACAATGTCGCTATAGGGGTTGTCAGAAAAACGTTCCGATTGAGGACCTTTTTTCTGCTACAACCCCTTATGCCGCCATCCTATTTTCGGAACATTATTGTGACAAGCGGTATAAATGGAAAGCATAAAACGTGAGTTGTTATTTATCAATTCTGTATTATTATTTATATAAGGACTCAGGCTGTAGACGATTAGATAGCATTTGTCAAAATAACGTTCCGGTTACTCCGAAAAGGGAATACCCTATTTTTTTCAAAAGGACATATCAAACAAAGCCCTGTCTTGTGCCCACCGGATTGATGATGAAATACAGCCGATTGTTAGTAACATCAGGCCGCAGAAACATCATCAATCCGGCAGGGCACACCGCTAGTGATGCAGATTGATCATGATCTGTCCTTTTGAAAACAATAGGGTATCCCCTCGGCTGACAACCTGAAGTCCTAAACACCTAAACGATCTAGATGGAAAGGAATCCCCATGAAAATAGCGGTCAGCGGAAAAGGCGGTGTTGGGAAAACAACATTTTCCTCCCTCCTCATACGAACCCTCAATGACGATGGCAGACATGTGCTGGCCATCGATGCGGACCCGGACGCCAATCTGGCCTCTGCCATCGGCATCGACAAAGCCGAAACCATTACCCCCATAGCCGAAATGAAGGACCTCATTTTTGAAAGAACGGAAGCCAAACCCGGCACCATCGGCGGTTTTTTCAAGTTGAACCCAAAGGTCGACGATCTGCCTGACGCACTGTCCGTCAGATTTGAAAATATCAAGCTCATGCGTCTTGGGGGGGTCAAGAAAGGCGGCGCCGGCTGTATCTGCCCGGAAAGCACGCTCCTGAAAGCCCTGGTGATGCACATCGTTCTCGCAAGAGATGAGGTGGTGGTGATGGATATGGAAGCCGGTATCGAACATCTGGGCAGAGGCACGGCTCAGGCGGTGGACAAACTCCTGGTGGTTGTGGAACCCGGCCGAAGAAGCATCGACACGGCAGAGCATATCCGATTTCTGGCTGCAGAAATCGGCCTCAAAAACATTGCGGTCGTCGGAAACAAAATCAGGAATCAAAAGGATGAGGATTTTCTGAAGCGCCACCTGGCCGATTTCGATTATCTGGGATCCCTGCCCTATGACGATGCGCTGATAGAGGCGGATCTGACGGGAACATCCCCCTACGATACGGCCTCTCTCACCAAAAACGCGGTGAAGGAGATGGTGGGTAGGCTATAAAGGGCTAGGGTTCAAGTCGTTGAGGATTAAGCCCTATGGCTTATGGGTAAATACTCGAATTTGTAATCCCGCCGCATCAAGTAGGGATAAGCACGAACATTTTATAGATCTATGATTTTCGTGTTTTCGTGATAAAAAATCTTTTCCGTTGGCTTTCCTAAAACCTAAAGCGTAACACCTAAAACCATTATTTTAAGAAAACATATCGACGATCTCATTCTCGACCTTAAAGAGATAGGCAATCAGAGCCGCCCGGATCCACATGCCGTTACGTTCCTGCCGCCAATAGGCTGCCCGGGGATCCTTGTCCACGGCCACATCGATCTCATAGCGCCGGGGAAGCGGGTGCAGAATGACACAATGCGCCTGGATATTGTCAAGGTGTTCCTTCTTGAAATGAAAAGCAGGATAGGTTTCCGCTTCATGGGCTGGATCCTCCGAATATTCGTTCTGAATTCGGGTCATGTATATGGCATCCACCAGCGGCATAATGCTTTCGAAGTCCTCGGTCTCGTGGTAGGGGATATGGTGACGTGTCAAAAAAGACGTGATATCGTCTTTCATTTTGTAGATTTCCGGAGCGGCAAAGTATAGCTCCACATCCTGGTAGTTTTTCATCAGGTAGCTTAAGGAACGAACGGTTCTACCCCTTTTCAAATCACCCACCATGGCAATTTTTTTGCCGTCCAGTCCGCCTTTCTTGCTGAACTCCCGTTCGAGGGTGTAGATATCCAGCAGCGCCTGGGTAGGATGTTGATCGGGCCCTGATCCACCATTAATGACAGGTATCGCCCGGTCGGTTTGATTCAGAACCCAGGCGGTTTTTTCAGCAAATCCGGCTTCCGGATGCCGTGAAATAATCAGGTCCACATAGCTGGCAAAAGTCCGTATGGTATCCTCCTGTGATTCACCCTTGACCTCTGAACTGGTGGTGGTTCCACGGATTTCGGACACGCTCAGTCCCAGCAAGTAACAGGCATTTTGGAATGAAAGAAACGTTCGGGTCGAGGGTTGAGAAAAATACAGCATGGCCCGTTTATGAGGCAAAAGATGCCTGAGATGGTTCTGGCCCAGCTTGGTTTTCGCCAGCAATCGAATCATATCCCCCAGCCGGCTCATGTGGTTTAAAAAAGATCTGTCAAACTGCTGAGCAAATATAATGTCGATCAATCTTCCGTCCGACTCAAAAAACCGGCTCTTTTCATCGGCAGGTTTTTCGAAAAATTCTTTCCATCCCTCGTAGGTTTGCTGGGTGGTCTCGGCAAATTTTTTCATCCTGTTCTCCTTGAGTACACGTTATCCCAAACAATTGTCATCATTATCAGAAATGTGTTTCGAAAGAAAGCCTGCTTTGACATCCATATCTATTTTGTATAGAGATAGGGTTCGAGGTTCGAGGGTGATACAAGGGTTTGAGGGTAGCTGACGGCTATCAGTGGACAGCAGTATCAGCGTCCGGCATACAAGGAATAAACCAAGCTGTATCCGCTGAAGTTTATCATAACCGGCTACTACACTTGAACCCTGGAATCCTGGAACCCTTGGACCCTTTTTTAAATGCCGAAAGAACATAATCATACGAATCACTATCAAGAATATGAATCAGACTTCTGATTAAAATCGGTGGACGTGCATTTGAAAAAGAAGCGGGTTTCCGCGAACTGGCCCAGGCCATCAAAGCCGTCCCCGATATCGAGACCATCATCGTACATGGGGGGGGTGCCGAGATATCGAAAGCCCTGCAGGATCATGGCCGTGAGACCCTGTTTATCGATGGCATCAGGGTCACCCAGGCCGAAGACATGACCATCATCGAAAAAGTTCTCTCCGAAACCATCAACACGCGTATTGCGTCCTGGCTGACGGATAGCGGCGTATCCTGTCAACGCATGTCCGGGAAGACCGAACAGCTCTTTGTAGTGGAACCCATGACCCGTGACGGCAGGCAGTATGGATTTGTGGGCAACATCAAACAGGTCAATGGTGAGGGTGTTCTGCGCGCCCTCAAGAAAGGCCGTGTACCGGTTATTTCACCCATCTCTGCGGATGAAAACCACCGCAGCTTTAATGTCAATGCAGACAGTGCTGCAGCAGCCCTGGCTGCTGAAATCGGCTGCATGGGACTTGTGTTCATCACGGATGTGCCTGGTGTCATAGACGGCGATAATGTTTGCCGGACCCTTTCCGAACAGCAGGCCCGGGAACGCATCGCCGATGGAACTATCAAGGGCGGTATGGTAGCGAAGATGACATCGGCATTTGAAGCACTGACAAACGGCGTCCCTGCCGTTTACATCACTCAATGGGAAGGAATTCCAACGCTGCAAGGTATTGCTGCCGGTGAATGCCGCTCGGGAACCATCCTCTATAAATAAGTGTTCTAAATCCCAACCCGGATATGACCGGAAACTAAGATCTTTTATCACGAAATCAGCGAAAGATCGAAACCACGAATATCATTAATTTAAGGTTCAAGGTAATACGCAGTTCCATGTAATGTAGTGCGGGTCTTTAGACCTCCAGAAAATAGTGTACGGGCAGAGCTGAAGCTCTGTGCTACATCAACTTTAGATCACTTAGCACTTCTATCAATTTCTGGTTGACAGGTTTTTTGTTTTTTGACATATTGCGCCAGATTTATAGGGGTTGTCAGAAAAACGTTCCGATTGAGGACCTTTTTTCTGCTACAATCCCTTATGCCGCCATCCTATTTTCGGAACATTATTATGACAAGCGGTATAATCTCAGACAGGAACCCGGTATGATATCCGAAACGACCCAAAACCGCACCCGCCGACGCCGTCGTACCCATTTACTGCCCGGGTGTTTTTTGTGGAAATACAAATAATGATAGCGATACAAAAGTACAAAAAACCCCGGCAATCGCCGGGGTTTTTTTTTGAAAAGGAGCAGCAATCATGACAACGATTAAAAAAGTCGTCCTGGCTTACAGCGGAGGACTGGATACCTCGGTGATCGTCCCCTGGCTCAAGAACAACTACGGAAATTGCGAGGTCATCTGCTTCGCCGCCGACCTGGGGCAAAATGAAGAGTTGCATGGCCTGCAAGACAAAGCCATTGCATCCGGTGCAAGCAAGCTGATCGTGATGGACCTGCGTGAAGAGTTTCTTGTGGACTACGTGTTCCCTACCATGCAGGCCGGTGCGGTCTACGAACGTGAATACCTGTTAGGCACATCTATTGCCCGGCCGCTGATAGCCAAAAAGCTGGTGGACATCGCAGAAGCCGAAGGGGCTGATGCCGTTTCCCATGGCTGTACCGGAAAAGGCAACGACCAGGTAAGATTTGAACTGACCGTCATGGCCCTGAATCCAAAATTGAAGGTTATCGCACCATGGCGCGAGTGGGAAATCAAGAGCCGTGAAGATGCCATCAAATACGCCATCAAATACAACATTCCCATCCAGCAGACAGAGAAGGACATTTACAGTCGCGACCGCAACATTTTTCATCTCTCCCATGAGGGAGGCCTTCTCGAAGATCCCTGGAACGAACCCGCCAAGGAGATGTTTCAATTGACGGTCAGCCCCGAAGAGGCCCCCGACAAACCCGTCTATATTGAAGTCGGGTTCAAAAAAGGAAACCCGGTTTCCCTTGATGGCGAACAGCTGAACGCCCTGGAACTTTTCACTCGTTTGAATACGATTGCCGGTCAACACGGTGTCGGTCGGGTGGATATTGTCGAAAACCGCCTGGTGGGGATGAAAAGCCGCGGCATTTACGAAACACCCGCAGGCACCGTCATATACCGGGCGCACCAGGCCCTCGAAAGTATCTGCCTAGATAAACACACCATGCACTACAAGGACTTCGTGTCCGTCAAATATGCAGAACTGGTCTACAACGGCATGTGGTTCATGCGGCTTCGGGAAGCCCTGGATGCTTTTGTTAAGACAACCCAGCAGAAAATTACGGGAACGGTCCGTATGAAACTTTACAAGGGCAATGTTACCATTGCAGGCCGCAAAAGTCCTTTCAGCCTGTATCGTGAGGACTACGCTTCCTTTGGGGAAGACAATGTCTACAACCAGCAGGATGCCCACGGCTTTATTCAGCTGTTTGGACTGCCGTTGAAAGTGGAGGCACTTCTGGACATCGAGGGCAGCGGTGAGAGCCGGCTATCGTCAGCCGGATTATAGTAAGTTCAAAGAGATTAATATCTAAACACCTAAAAGGGCAGATTCGCAAAATTGAGAATATAAAATTATGAAAGCACGCTTACTGCTGTCAGACGGCACCCTTTTTGAAGGTCTTTCTCTGGGAGCCGAGGGAACCGCCATCGGAGAGGTGGTTTTCAATACGGCCATGATGGGATATCAGGAGATCCTGACGGATCCCTCCTACCATTTTCAGATGGTGGTCATGACCTACCCACAGATAGGAAATTACGGTGTCAATCCAATCGATTTTGAATCCCGACGCATCTACGCCTCCGGTTTCATCATTCGGGAATACAGCCCTATTGTCAGTCATTGGCAAGCCGACAGATCCCTGGATGAATATTTGACCCACCATGGTGTGGGCGGGATCAGCGATGTGGATACCCGGGCGCTTACCCGGCACCTGAGGGACCATGGCTCTCAAATGGGCATGATCACCACCTCTGATGAACCGTTGTCGGCCCTTGCCAAACAACTGGCAGATGGCAAACAACTGGTTGGCAGGGATATCGTTCAGGAAATTACCACCCATGAAAGTTATGCCTGGCCCATTGACGACCTTAGCGATAAAACCGGCCCACACAACCACCGGGTGGCCGTTTATGATTTCGGCGTCAAGTTTTCGATCCTGCGTGCGCTTCACCACCACGGCTGCAAGCTTCGCATCTTTCCGGCTCACACGCCACCGGAAGAAATCCTGGCCTGGAAACCGGATGGCATCTTTTTTTCCAATGGACCCGGCGACCCCGAACCGGTGACATACGCAGTGGCCGCAGCACGCTATCTTCTAGGCCGGATACCCATTTTCGGCATCTGTCTGGGGCATCAAATCTTATCCCTGGCCATGGGGGCCAAAACCACCAAGCTGAAATTCGGTCACCACGGTGCCAATCATCCGGTAAAAAATTTACAGACCGGGGCGGTGGAGATCACCTCCCAGAACCATGGCTTCAATGTCGATATGGAAAGCCTGCCCCAGGACGAGGTTGAAATCACCCATATCAATCTAAACGACAATACCCTCGAGGGTCTCAGACACAAACACCTGCCGGCCTTCTCGGTGCAATATCACCCCGAGGCATCGCCCGGGCCCAACGACAGCCGTTATCTTTTCAAACAATTTGTAGAGGAAATGAAACAATTCCATGCCTAAACGCAAAGATCTAAAACGAATTTTGGTCATCGGATCCGGCCCCATTGTCATCGGGCAGGCCTGCGAATTTGATTATTCCGGTACCCAGGCCTGTAAAGCCCTCCGGGAAGAGGGGTTTATCGTCATTCTGATCAACAACAATCCCGCCACCATCATGACGGACCCGGAATTTTCGGATCGAACGTATATCGAGCCCTTACAGGCGGATGTCATCGCCAAAATCATCGAAAAAGAACGCCCCGATGCGTTGCTGCCCACAATCGGTGGTCAAACCAGTCTGAACCTGGCCGTCGAGCTGGCCCAAAGCGGGGTCCTGGATCGGTACGGTGTAGAACTCATCGGCGCCAATCTGGAAACCATCCAACTGGCGGAAGACAGGGATCTTTTTCGCAATGCCATGAAGGAGATCGGTCTGAACGTTCCCGAGGGGGGCTGCGTACACACCATGGAGGAGGCAGAGAAACTGGCCGACACCATCGGGTTTCCGCTGATCATCAGACCCGCGTTCACCCTCGGAGGTATCGGCGGAAGTGTTGTCTACAACAAAGAAGAATTTCCCCAGGCAGCCCAGTGGGGACTGAACGCCAGCCCGGTCAAGGAAATTTTGATCGAACAGTCCATCCTGGGGTGGAAAGAATACGAACTGGAAGTCATGCGGGATGCTGCCGATAATTTTGTGATCGTGTGTTCCATCGAGAATTTCGACCCCATGGGTATTCATACGGGAGACAGCATCACGGTTGCCCCGGCCCAGACCTTGACCGATGCGGAATACCAGGCCATGCGGGATGCTGCCAAAATAATCGTGACCAGAATCGGTGTTGAAACCGGAGGGGCCAATATCCAGTTCGGACTCAACCCGAAAACCGGTGAAATGGTGGTCATCGAAATGAATCCCCGGGTATCCCGAAGCTCTGCCCTGGCATCCAAAGCCACCGGATTTCCCATTGCCAAGATTGCCGCCAAGCTCGCCATCGGATACCACCTGGACGAAATTCCCAACGATATTACCAGAAAAACACCGGCCTGTTTTGAACCCGCCATCGATTATGTTGTGGTCAAGATCCCCCGATGGGACTTCGAAAAATTCCCCGGGAACGACACCCGTCTGACGTCGCAGATGAAGTCCGTGGGTGAAGCCATGGGAATCGGTCGGACCTTCAAGGAGGCTCTGAACAAGACCCTGCGGTCCCTTGAAAACGGCTGGTCGGGTTTCCATGCCCATGGGAAATTCCCGTACGGCCGGCTTACCCATGATGAGTTGATGGACGACCTGAGATGGGGAACACCGGATCGTATCCTGAAAATCTGGCAAGCCCTCTTCAACGGCATCAGCCCCAAGGAAATATCAACCGTATCCGGCATCGATATCTGGTTCCTGGAAAATCTTCACCAGCTGGTCGACGTTGAAAAGCACCTGACCCAAACCTTCAAACAGCTCCAGACATTCACGCCGGAAACCCTCAGAAAGGCCAAGCGCTTTGGTTTTTCTGACAAGCACCTCTCCCTGTTGACCGGTAGGACCGAGCTTGAAATTCGCAGCCTGCGCAAGGAAAAGGGCGTACTGCCCTCCTATAAAATCGTGGACACCTGTGCGGCTGAATTCGAATCCTTTACGCCCTATTATTATTCCACCTATGATCCCGAGAATGAGTCCGTTCCTTCAGAAAACAATAAGGTCATCATTCTGGGAGGCGGTCCCAATCGCATAGGCCAGGGGATTGAATTCGATTATTGTTGTGTTCACGGCATTCTGGCCCTGAGAGAACTGGGAATCGAAGCCATTATGATCAACTGCAACCCGGAGACCGTGAGCACGGACTACGATGTGGCCGATAAGCTCTATTTCGAGCCCTTGACCTATGAAGATGTCCTGGATGTGATCGAACTCGAAAAACCGCTGGGTGTCATCGTTCAGTTCGGAGGGCAGACCCCCTTGAAGCTGGCCCTGGCCCTGGAAGAGGCGGGTGTGCCCATCTGGGGTACGTCACCGGATTCCATCGACCTGGCGGAAGATCGGGATCGTTTCGGGGCACTCCTGGATTCCATGGATATCCCCCACCCCCAATATGGAACTGCCACCTCTATTGACGCAGCCATGCATGTCGGTCACAAAATCGGATTCCCGCTGGTTGTCAGACCCTCGTACGTTCTGGGGGGGCGGGCCATGGAAATTGTCTATAACTCCGAATCCCTGGAACAATACATGCAAAATGCCGTCAGCGCTTCCGCAGAACACCCTGTTTTGCTGGATCGATTCCTGGAGGATGCCTACGAGTTCGATGTCGACGCCATATCTGACGGGAAAAACACGGAAATCTGCGGTATCATGCAGCATATTGAAGAGGCGGGCGTACACTCCGGTGACAGTATGGCTGTCCTGCCGCCCTATCTTTTGAGCATGAACCAGCTGGAGGATATCAAGGAATATACCCGCCTGCTGGCCAAAGCCCTGAAAGTAAAGGGCCTGATCAACATTCAGTTCGCGATCCTGTTCGATACGCTCTATGTCCTCGAGGTCAACCCCCGGGCATCCAGGACAATCCCCTTTGTCAGTAAGGCTACGGGAAATCCCATTGCCAAGGTTGCCGTCAAGGTCATGTCCGGCAAACCGCTATCGCAGTTCAATGTCACCTTTGTAGATCGGCCGGCTTATGTTGCTGTCAAAGAATCGGTTTTCCCCTTTGAACGGTTTGACAAGGCCGACATATACCTGCGCCCGGAAATGCGATCCACCGGTGAGGTCATGGGGATTGCACCGACCTTCAGCGAGGCTGTCATGAAAGCCTTTCTATCCAGCGGTATCACCGTGCCGGAATCCGGCACCGTATTCCTGAGCGTCAACGACAATGACAAACCACGCATCGTTCCCATCGCTGCCGGACTGGAGAAAATGAACTACAAGCTGGTGGCCACCAAGGGAACAGCGACCTACATCGCAGGCAGGGGCATTGCCGTAACAGAAGTTTTGAAAGCCAGCGAAGGTCGGCCCAATGTAGTGGACGACATCAAGAACCGCGGTATCGATCTGATCATCAATACCCCCCTGGGGCAGCGGGCCCGCTCCGATGAATTTGCCATCGGGTGGGCGGCCACCAAATACCGGGTTCCGGTCATCACCACCCTGTCCGCGGCCGAAGCCATCGTGCGGGGTCTGAAAATGATGCGCCAGCAGCCGATGACCTATAACTGCCTGCAGGAATACTACGAGAAGCATTCTTAAAATAAATTCCTGAGAAATTCGTTTCGACGAATTTCTCAGGAATTTATTTTCGATCAGGTCTGCCAGTGCTTTGAAATCGTTGATATCGATATGGGGAACACCCAGGTCCAGGGGCACATCAGACATCAGGGCCACCAGTGTGCTTGGCTGACCCTTTGCATGGATGGGTTGATGGTGGGCCTCCTTGCGAAAGACCTCGATCTTAGGCAATCCCGCTCGCTTGTATCCCTCCGTCAAAACAATATCGACATCCTCAAAATATTGCTTCACGAGCTGTTGCGGTGTCAATTCTTCGGAAACATCCTTGATGACGGACACCTTCCAGGGACAAGAAATAGCAACCGTATCAGCCCCGGCCGCTTTGTGCCGAAAGGTGTCCTTACCTTCGTGATCGATATCAAAACCATGGATATCGTGTTTGAGCGTGCCGACGCGGTACCCCCGCCGCTTCAGTTCCGGGATCAGTTTTTCGAGCAGCGTCGTCTTGCCGCAATTCTTTTTACTGACAATGGATATGACAGGTATGGGCATAAATGGCTCCATTTTAGTACATCTACGTCATCCTAAAAAGAAAAAATCTTTTATCACGAAAACACGAAAATGTGAAAACCACGAAAATTGTCATGGTCTTTTTCGTGGTTTCGTCCTTTCGTGATTTCGTGAATTGCTTTAAGATATATTATTTGCTTTAACATACAAAAAGTTACCGACAAGAATATAATCCAAATGAATCGCCGATATTGTTGAATTTGAACGATATGAAGTTCAGCTATAAGCTGTTTATAGCTTATAGCTTCAAAATCTGCGCCTTGACGACCGTGCCGGCCGGCATATGCGTCTCTCTCCCTCGGGTATGGCCACGATGGCTTCGGCTATGGCCACTGCCTGCAGTCTACTGCGGGTCAGCAAGGGGTGAAACACGTGCCGGCCGCTCTGTCTTTCGAGCGTTCCAAAGACAAACTGCGTCCAGTCCACTATGCCTGCCGTTCAGTTCCCCTGCCAGGCGAACAGCTCATTTCCGGCAGTCCTGTATGACCATGCCCCGCCAGTCTTAACAGCCCCGGCAGCGCAATCTGCAGAAAGCCCATCACATTGGCTGACGGCCCACCCGGCAGCATAAAAACGGGCTTGTGGTCGAGCAAACCAAAACCAACCCCCTTTCCCGGGACCATGCGAATCCCGCGAAAAACCTGCTTCCATCCCAGGCGCCGGAGCACCTGTGCCACCAGGTCCCTGTCGCCGGCCCAGGCACCCCCGCTGGTAACGACGGCATCGACCTGGTCGATGGATGGACCCAGCATCCGGTAAATGTCCTCAGGCTCGTCACCAACCACACAAAGTCGTGTTCGAAAGCCGTAGCACCGGCACCAGCCATCCAGGGTAGTGATATTGCTGGCATAGAGCTTCCCTTCCGGCAACGGTTCTCCAGGAGCCACCACTTCATCGCCTGTGCCAATAATGGCGACCTCGGGTGGTCGAACCACCTCGACGTAGCTGTGACCTGCTGCGGCCAGCATGCCCAGCAGCCCAGGCCTTAGCAGGCATCCCGCCCTGGCGACCACCTGGCTTTCCGCCAGGTCGCTACCCCTGGGCAGAATGTTGCCGCCGCATTCAACACTTTGATGAAATTCAACAAGGCGGTCTCGCTGTGTTATAAATTCTTCCGGAACCACCGCATCCGCACCAATCGGTATGGGCCCGCCGGTCATCACCCGGATGGTATGCTGCGATTCGACAACCTGACCCGGCCGACTGCCTGCAGCCACTGTTCCAGACAGTTCCAGCGCCACCGGTCGTTCTTTTGACGCCCCGGAAATGTCGGCCGATTTCACGGCATAACCATCCATCAAGGATGCATCCAGGGAAGGTGAATCGACCCTGGCCCGGATATCCGCACTGAGAACCCGATTGAGTCCTTCCGACAGCGGAACCTGAACACCCGGAAGGGGATGAACATGCGCCAGTGTCATCTCCAGGGCCTCTTGCAGTCGGAGGGCAGTATCGGAGCCCGTCATATTCGTCATCAAGCGATTCCTTTGAAACATTTTACGTATGATGGCATGCCACAGTATCGCCGCCTGTGCAAGGGGTTTATACGTAGCTATAGGCTTCAATATTCTGATATGGCTTGATTCAGACATTCTAAGGTTTTACTGTCTAGGTGACATAAAGATATTCCTGCAACCAATTTATGAGCTTCTCAATAGATTTTGTTTTATAGTCTAAAACAAAAATAATATATCTTGTTTTAGAAGTTATCCAAACTCAGATTGATGAAAAAATAACATAACGAGAACTTCATAATACAATGAGCATCTTTGACAAGGCTCTCAGATTTCCGGCATGATCAACCACATGATCCGATTCACAAAAAGAACTGTCGGCACGGCAGAGTCCTGTACCAGTTCTGGGGCAGCACCAGTAACTGCTACCTGCTTGTGGATCGCCGACGCGAATGCGACCTATCTGATGGATTGCGGTATGCCGTCCGACACCCCATCCCTCCTGAAGGTGTTAAGGGATTTTCCACCCTTGAAACGGGTCGTCTGCACGCACTTTCACGTGGATCATATATCGGGCTGGATCGGGTTGAAAGAAACCTACCAAAAGACCGAGATCTGGTTTCATGAAAAATCCGGACCCTTTGTCAGTGGACAAAAGACGATCCCCTTTCCCGGGTCTCGCGCCCTCAAAGAGATCCTGATTCCCTGCATGCAGACGTATGTTTACCGGCCCAGTCTGAGGGATGTCTTTCGAGGGGCACTCTATGGAACACCCTTTAAAAAAGGTTTCCCACAGGATCGTGTTAACTATTTCGCTGACGAAACGAAGGTCCTGCCCGGTTTTTTGACCCTGCAGACGCCTGGTCATCGACCCGATGAAACCTCTTTCTGGGATCCCGATTCCGGGGTCTTTATTTCCGGGGATTTTATCGTTGTTCTCAACGGCAAGGTCTTACTCAATAGTTTTGTGTCAAGTCCGGAGGACCAGCAAGCATCACATGAGAAAATCAAACAATTGGGCATATCAGGTATGCTCTGCCCGGGGCATGGCATTTGCCGGCCATTTTCTCCCACGAATTGACACGGTATCCAATCGATCTTACTAATAAGGCCATAATTGTTTAGACATAAATTGTGTTTGAAAATTCTATTAGTAAAGGTAGCTCTTCTCCAATAGAGTTGATTAAAATGAAGGATCTTAAAGGCTACAACTGATCGTGTCAAAATATTAACAGCTTTATAGTAATTCCTACGAGGTGACCCATGCTAAAACTAAAATCCTATGATCTTAAAAAAGACAAAATATCCACACTGGTCATGCCTGTCTGCGAAGACAAAGACATTCATGTAGACCTGCTGTCAACCCTGGCGGAAAAGGCCAAGAAAATAGAAGAATTCCATGGCAAGGAGGACGAGAATCTCACCCTCTACGACCCTGCAGGCACCCAAGTGGTCCGGGTGATCTTCATCGGCCTCGGCAAGCACGCAAAACTGAATCCTGAGAAGCTGCGTGCCTTCTCCGGGAAAGCCGTCAAATCAAGCATCAAACACGGACTCAAAGAGATCGTTATTGGAACACCTTCTCCGGACCTGCTACCCATGGCGGAAGCAGATCTGGTTTCGGCGATTTTAGAGGGGGCCTGCCTTGGCAACCATGTTTTCGACCGATATAAAAAGAAGAAAGAGTTGAAACCGCTGAAACATATTACGCTGGCGCTCCCGGCAGCAACCGTCAAAGTGCTTGCGGAACTGCCCAAGCGGGTCGAGGCTGTCTGCCGGGGAACGCTCCTGGCCAGAGATTGGGTCAGCATGCCCTCCAATGACAAAACACCGGCCCAGTTGAGCAAGGCCTTCATCAGCCTGGCCGGACAAGAAAAGCTCAAAACAACCCTCTTGAGCCCGAAACAACTCCGGCAAGAAAACTTCGGCGCCCTCATGGCGGTGGCTGCCGGCAGTCAGAATACACCCCGGTTGGTGGTTCTGGAATATGCCCCCAAAGGTGCAAAAAAAACCATTGCCCTGGTGGGCAAGGGCGTTACCTTCGATGCCGGCGGCATTAACTTGAAGCCTACGGGTGGACTGGAGGACATGAAGTGCGACATGTCAGGTGCGGCAGCCGTTGCCGCCACGCTCATAACAGCGGCAAAACTGAAACCCGATGTCAGAATCGTGGGTGTTATTCCCCTTGTGGAAAACATGATTTCCGGTAGCGCCACGCGACCGGGTGACATCATCACGAGTTATGCCGGAAAAACCATCGAGATCGGTAACACGGATGCAGAGGGCCGCCTGATTCTGGCTGACGCCATGTCCTATACCTTGAAACAATACAAGCCGGACATCATGGTCGACATCGCCACCCTCACCGGCGCATGTGTTATGGCACTGGGGGAAAAAATTGCCGGCCTTTTTACCCTGGATGACCCTCTGGCCGAGGCCATCATCGATTCCGGCCAAAAAACCCATGAACGTATCTGGCGGCTGCCCCTGCCCGAGGATTACAAGGAGCTCTTGAAAAGCGAGTTTGCCGACACCAACAACATGAGCAGTACACGCTGGGGCGGTGCCATCACAGCAGCTTTGTTTCTGTCGGGTTTTACCGAGGGCACCCGCTGGGCGCACATTGATATCGCAGGCCCTGCCTATCAGAAAAAAGGGAGTGCCTACTGCGATGCCGGCGGTACCGGTTTCGGCGTCCGTCTGTTTTGCGAGCTCATCGATCGCCTAGGATAAGGTTCTTGAATTGAGAATGGAATATCCAGTTTTCTACCATTAAAAATTTGGGCCTTTGACAACAACGATATGTTATTATCGTGTTTATGGTTACTCAAATCGAAGCACGAAATTCGAAATCCTAAACATCCAAGGATATAAATTCGAATGATCAAATCAAGACCTTGGAGATACAAATTTAAGTACTATGTTTAAATCATTTGACATTTGGATTTATTTCGTTTTCGATAGGACCCAGAGTGAGGCATACGCGGGTTGTGAAGAATATTAATCCGTTACCGGATTGAATCAGACCGGTCTTTTAGTTCCGGGTGTCTACTCAAAAAACCCCCGACCGGTTCAACCGATCGGGGGTTTTGGAAAATTATCTATGCGACAAAGCCGCTCAACTTATAAAACCGCCGAGCGATTTTAAAGGGCTTCGATAGCCTCTGTCAGCTCCGGCAGAAACTCGAGGATGTCGGCTTCGATACCCACGTCCGCTATCTGGAAAATAGGTGCTTTGGGGTTCTTGTTGATGGCCACAACAAAGGGGTTTCCCTTGAGACCTCCCAGGTGTTGAAACGAACCGCTGATGCCGCAGGCCAGGTAGACTTTCGGTTTGACGGTCTGTCCGGACGTTCCCACCTGGCGGGATTTCTCAAGCCATTTGGCGTCGACAATCGGCCGCGAACAGGAGACCACGGCACCCATTGCTTTTGCCAGGTCTTGTGCGATTTCTATGTTGTCTTCTTCCTCGATCCCGCGTCCAATGGAAACCAGTACATCCTCCTTGGTAATGTCCACATCGCCCACTTCGGCCGCCACGGTTTCAAGATAAACACGTTTGGTGGACAGATCACCGACATCTGCCGATTTGTCGACAAGCAGACCCGAAGCCGTCTTGCTCTCATCCGGCTGGAAGACCCCGGGACGGATATTGATGATGGCCCCTTTGGTGATATCGCAGGACACATGGGTGCTGACGGCCCCACCATATTCCTGTCGAATACATTTCAGCATCGATCCTTCGAGGCCCTCAAACCCGACCGTGTCCGGCATAAATACCGCATCCATTTTAATGGAGAGACCCGGTGACAGGTCCATGCCAAAGGTGTCGTGCGGTACCAGGAGAATGCAGTCCTGGGGCAATATATTCGACAGCACGTTGCGGATAACCTCTGCATTGGGATAAGCGAAGGCCTCACTATCAACCTTCCAGACCTCGGCATAGGAAGCGGCCACTTCGCCACACAGCGCATCGATTCCCGAGCCTACAACCACGGCTGTCGGTGATGCGTCGGGTGCTATCTGTCTTGGCGGCATTCACCAGCTCGAGAGCTGAATCATCAAGGACCCCATTCTTGAACGTAATATAGGTAAACATCTTTGCCATTATTTGATCCCTCCTTTGGCCTTGAGTAATTCGATCAGTTTTTCAACAATCTCTTCGGTGCTTCCTTCCAGCATCTCGGCGCCTTCACCAAGTTCAGGAACGAAATAATCCAACCGTTTGACCCCGGCACCGGCCTCGTCCCACCGCGTCGGCGGAAAGCCCCAGGTCGCCTGCGCCATAGACAGGTATTTCGATGGATGCCACTTTGCGAATACCCCGGATACCGACATAGCGCGGCTCATTGATGCCGGTCTGGATGGAAAGGACACAGGGCAGCTCCATTTCGCTCATCTCCTGGTTGCCACCCTCGATCTCCCTGCCGATCTTCAGTTTCTTGTCATCCAGCACCTCGATGGCGTTTACCAGTGAAGCATAGGGCATGTCGAGCATGGCCGCCAGCATACCACCGACCTGACCGGCACCGTCATCTGCCTGAGCTCCCGTCAGGATAAGATCATAATTGCCCTTCTCCACAACGGCCTTCAATAAGCTTGCAGTACCTTTTCCGTCAGACCCTTCAAACGCATCATCCGTTAAGAGCAGACCATTGTCGGCTCCCATAGCCATTTCCCGTCTCACCACCTCTTCGGATTCCTCGTCACCCACCGATACGACGGTTACACTTCCGCCCACCTTGTCTCGTATCTGGATCGCTTCTTCCACGGCATAATTGTCCCACTCGTTCACTGAGTAGACCAGGTCGTCTGTTTCGATGCCGGTACCATCTTTATTGACCTCGATTTCATTTTCCGCTGTATCCGGAACTCTTTTGACACATACCAAGATCTCCATAACCATCCTCCCATTTAGTATTATTTCCCATGATAAAATCGTGTGTACGATTTTATTTGACGCGACGTTGTCGCTATTTAACGATACTTTTGCTTCAACTCATTATTTATAGACTGCTAAATCATTAAAAGGCAGCGATCCAAGGCCGATGGGTGATCCCTGTTTGGCCGTGAAACTGTCTGAGCATCTTTAGTGACTGTTATGCCGAACCGTTTGATGATTATCCAAGGGTATCCGAATTCGGACTATTTGGTTAGAAAATAATATTTAAATTTTGGCACGGTTCGGTATTACAGTCTCTTACGAGCGAGTTTTTCACGGTCGCACAGGGATTATCGATCGGCCGCAATATATACTCTATTTATTGTTTAATAGTCCCACTTTATTTTAAATCTTCAGATACCGCCGGTTCTACTTCCTGAACCATGTGTTGAGCCACCAGTTCGGCCAGGTCGATGGCTTCCATTTTGCCTTCCATTCCAGCGACCTTGATGGCATCTTCTATGTTTACGAGACAGAAAGGACATGCGGTAACGATAACATCGGCACCCGCTTCGACTGCCATTTCAACCCTTAAAACACCCATGCGCTGCTCTTCTTCGGGTTCATAAAAAAGCATCAGCCCTCCGCCACCACAGCAGAACGAGCGGTCCCGGCATTTTTTCATGTCGACCCGCTTGATACCGGGAATCGCATCGATGACCTCCCTGGGTTCCTCGTACAGCCCGTTATGCCGTCCCAGATAGCAGGGGTCATGGTACGTGTAAACCTTGCCGTTGCCGCCGGCGGACGCAAATTTCAGGTTTCCGGATTTTAGCTGCCGCAGGATATACTGACTGATATGTTCCACCGGTGGAATATCGGCATACTCATTCTTGAGGACATTGAAAGCATGCGGATCAGCCGTGACAATTCCCTCCACACCTGAAGCGAGAATTGCCTCCGTATTTTTATCCCGCAAATCTTGAAACAACATCTCTTCACCAAACCGCCGAACTTCGTTACCACTGTCCTTTTCGGCCTGGCCGAGAATACCGAAATCTTCATGGGCTGCCTGAAGGATCCTGGCGCTGGCCCTGCCGATATCCTGCATCCGGTCATCATAGGAGGTAATGCTGTCGGCAAAATAAAGCGTCTTGGCGCTCTCTTTTTTACCAAGAACCTTGACCGGGATTTCTTCCGGCAGATCCTTGGTCCAGTCGGCTCTCTTTTTCTCCATCTTACCCCAGGGGTTACCCCTTTTTTCCAGGGCACTCAATGGTTTCTGCAGCGACTGTGGTACCGTGCCTTCGTCAACCATGCCCCGGCGAAGATCGACGATCTTGTCGATATACTCGATTCCCAGAGGACACTCCTGCTCACAGGCACCGCAGGTTGTACACGACCAGATTTCGTCTTCCTGGTACACGTTTCCCATGAGCGGTTCACTCTCCGGAGCAAAGGCACCGACCGGATAGATGGGATAGTTTTTGAAAATGGCATCCCTGCCTTTGATGGAGATGAACCTCGGCGACAGGGGTCGCTTGACGGCATTGGCCGGACACTGATCAGAACACCTGCCGCAATCAGCGCAGGAGTAGAAGTCAAGCAAATGCTTCCAGGTAAAATCTTCCAGTTTCTTCACACCGAAAGATGCCAGGTCATCCAGTTGCTCGTCACTGACACCGTGTCGCACCGGTTTGATATTTCCTCGATCGATACGCATGAAAAACACGTTGAAAATCGAGGTGATCACATGAAAATGCTTTCCCAGGGGGAGAAAGCAGAGAAAATAGAAAAAGGTGACATCATGGATATAATACGTGACCAGGTGCAGGCCCTGCAGCGTATCCATGGCAGCACCGCCCAGCAGGAGCTTGAAGAACCAGGCAAGGCTGAACGGTGCAATAAACTCGGCATGCAGGCCTTTCTGGGATTGGGCCACCGCAGCACTGGCCTCAAACAGGCTCTCGGAAATCATGAGCGTCGATATGAGACATAGAACGAAAACGGCTTCCACGGTATGATCTTTTCCATAGCGTTCCGGCACGGCATACCTTTCAGGCTTAAAGATACCCCTGCGAACCATGGCGATGACACAGGACACCAGGACCATGGTGGCGGCATAGTCCTTGAGCAGATTGTAAACGACCCCTAAAGGGCCTCCCAGCCCGGGAAAAATAAAATCTTCCGAAATGCCGATAATCACCAGAGAAGTGGAACGGATACTCAACACCAGAAACCCGGCAAAAAGGACGATATGCAGCACACCGGCCAGCATGTAGCGTGGGTGACGGTATTGAAACAGCCAGATCTTCACTAGGTTCTGGAATCGTTCACCAAACCGGTTCCAGCGGTTATCCGGCGCTGCTTTTAATAGCGGTATCCCCCGCATGGTTATTATATATGAGAAAACCACCAGACCCACGATGGGAATCAGAAATGAAAAAATGATGGTCGGTATTCCGAGAAAATACGCATTGGCCGGTGGAATCAAAACAGTTTCCATTGAATTGTATCCTTTCTATACCCCCAAAATATCGTAAAAAGATTTTATTGAACCGGTGTTCATCCTAAATCTCTTTCATAACCGCAAAAGTCGATACCATAAAACCGTCACCCGGGCAACCCCCTTCAGATGGCATATACTTCCGGTATAACCAACATCATGCGATATCATTGCCTGGGCTGCCGGTCCACAGACTGAGCCTAAAGCAATTTAGGGTGATCTCAACCAAGCATCTCACTTGAACCCTGGAATCCTCGACCCCTGGAATCCTTCTTTGGGATCAACTCTTCTGGAGATGATCCCAAACTTA
Organism: uncultured delta proteobacterium; assembly: GCA_963848165.1. Taxonomy (GTDB): domain Bacteria; phylum Desulfobacterota; class Desulfobacteria; order Desulfobacterales; family B30-G6; genus B30-G6. The sequence goes on from CAWKCS010000020.1 coordinate 171,135, forward strand.
TTATTTCCCGCCAAAGGCATCTTCCGAAATCCGGGTAATGGCATCGTTGCAGTTCAGAATCGCATTCATTTTACCCATGCTGACGGGCAGAATCGAATGGATAAAAAATTCAGCACTCCTGGTTTGGCCCTCATAAAACGCCTGATCTTTTTTCTTTGCTCCCTCCTCCAGGCGCTTGGCCGCAATGGATGCCCGCCAGAGCAGCATCCAGGCCATGGTGACATCGCCCATGACCTCCATGAAGGGATAGGCATATGCAAACGCATCCAGGGCCTTTTCAGACATGGCTGTCTTGCCCATGTGCATGGCAACTTCACCCAGCTTGTTGACGGTCTCGGTAAGCCTTTCCGCAAGATCCGTCAGGGACGGTATGGCCTTGGCCATGGCGATCACCGACTGGACTTCTCCCAGGAGATCCATAATCGGCTTGCCTTCGTTCATACCAAGTTTTCTACCCAAAAGGTCCATGGCCTGGATGCCGTTGGTACCCTCGTATATCATGGTAATCCTGCAGTCCCTGACAAACTGCTCCTGTGGATATTCCTTTATATACCCATATCCGCCGTACACCTGCATACCAATATTACAGACATCATAAGCGTGGTCCGAAACATATCCTTTGGCAATGGGGATCAGGATATCGATGAGACCCTTGTACTTGGCTTTTTCCGCATCATCGTCTGAAATTTCGATCATGTCGTCGCAATAGGCCACATAGTACAGCAGGCTTCGCATCCCCTCGACATAGGCTTTCATGGTCAGCAGCTGCCGCCGGATATCCGGGTGCTGTATAATGGGTACCGCGGTGGCGTTTTCGTCCATGAAGCTCAGAAGATGTTTGCCCTGAACACGCTCACGGGCATAATTGACGGCATTCAGATAGGAAGCGCTGGCACAACTCAAGGCCTGAAGCCCCACAAGAAGCCGGGCCTCGTTCATCATGAGAAACATTGCCCGCATGCCTTTGTTTTCTTCTCCCAGCAGCATACCGCGGCAGTTGCCCTTGCCACCCAGTGTCAAAGAGCAGGTTGAATTGCCATGAATCCCCATCTTTTCTTCCGTACCGGTACAGACGACATCGTTCGGCTCTCCCAGACTGCCGTCATCATTGACCCATATTTTGGGAACCAGAAACAGGGAAATGCCCTTGGTGCCTTCCGGCGCCCCTTCGATGCGTGCAAGAACCGGATGGATGATATTCTCAGACAGATCGTGCTCACCGGAAGAAATGAAAATCTTGCTGCCGGCAATGCTGTATGTGCCGTCTTCATTTCTGGTGGCCGTCGTGGTCAATGCCCCGACATCCGATCCAGCCTCAGGCTCCGTCAGCAGCATGGTCCCGGTCCACTTTCCTGTAAACATCTTTTTGAGAAAGGTCTTCTTGAGCTTGTCGGTTCCGAATGCCTCCACAAGCTTTCCGGCACCGTGGGTCAGGCCCGGGTACATCATGAAGGCATAATTTGCAGCATTGAAATAATCTCCGGCCGAAAGAGCCACGGTTCTTGGCATCCCCTGTCCTCCCCATTCGGGGTCTTCGGTCATGGCCAGCCATTCGCCCTCTATGAAAAGATTATATGCTTTATGAAATTCTTTCGGGACGGTTACCCGGCCGTTTTCGAAGCGGGTGCCTTCCCTGTCGCCGATTTCCCGTGTGGGCAGAATCTCCTTGATTGCCAGATTCCGCGCTTCGGTAATAATCAAGTCGATGGTTTTTCTGTTAAATTCTGCAAAGATTTCATGTTTGCTGACGCGTGCGATATCCAGCTGTTCGTGAAGAACAAAATCGACGTCCCTTCGATCCGCAAGTAATTGTGCCATTTTTTTCTCTCCTTGGTTATTATTTATAGCTTTAAGCGATGAGCCGTAAGCCGTAAGCTGCTTATCGCTTAAGGCTCAACGTTTATAGCTTGGTCTCAGTGCTCCCGATACCATGAATAAAGAGCGACACCAGGGGTCGGTCATACTTACCAGGTCATATTCCCCGTCCTGAATGAAGCCAGGTATTGATGACCTCATCCACCGCCCCCAGAATAAACCGTTTGACCAGACTCAAATAAAGGTCTTTGCGGATACGCCCTTGTGCCTGACCCTGTTCCACAATCTCAGTGACGATGTCCAGGTACATGTCCGACATTTCCCGTATCTGATCTTCCACCATGCGTGTGCGCTGGTGCGTCTCCGACTGGTAGAGAATGGCCATATTCCGGTCTGCCTGAAACTCTTCCAGATGTCGCCGGATCAGGTTTCTAAGCTTGTCAATGGCATCCTCGGCCTTGTCCACCTCTTCTCTGAAACGTCCAAAAACCTGCTTGGTCTTGTAATTGAAGAACTGAACCAGAATATCATCTTTATTTTTGAAATACAGATAGATGGTGCCATCAGCCACGCCGGCTTCTTTGGCGATCTGAGCAATGGTCGACTGAAAGAAACCGTTTTCGGCAAATATCTTGATAGCCGCCTCGAGTATCCGACGGTATTTATCGTTTTCTCTGCGTTTCTTATTGATGGTGCACCTCCGGGATCATCGACATAATTTTATGAATGAATATTCATTCAATTTATAAGCTGTAAAAGCACTTGTCAAGCCAATTTTTTCTTTTTGACTACGGAGGCCATTATTTTCAATTAATCTAACTTATCAGCATGATAAAGAGGATTTATGTCGTGGAAAATCTGTGGACGGTTCTATTCTTCAAGACCTCAAGAATAAATGAATAAAAATTCATTTATTTTTTGTTTTACATATTTTACAAAATGGAAATAATCGTGTACGATTAAGTTCTTTAAATTCGTGTATGACCTGAACCGAAAAAGCGAGCACATTCCCGTAGGTTCTGCCGTCGGCAGTGCTTCGCATGCTGCGAGGTTCTTCAATCCGACGGGCTGATAGTTGGTTGCCTGATGCCGAATGAGGATGGCCGCTTGACAACGCATACCAAAATTCCCGGGCAGATATTTTCGATCCTGATCCTGCTGTCGATGCTGTCATTTACCCTCTCGGCAGAAGAACCTGAGCTTCACTTGAAGAGCGAAACGATTTTATCCGCCTTTGAGTGGGAAACCGATAAAGGCGCATCCCAACAGGTAATTCCCGTTTATGAATACATGCAACTTGATTACGGACACATCGAAACAAAAGGACTTTCCCTGCATCTCCACGGATGGGTGCGTGCGGATACGGGAGACGGCGGATATTATGATGAGGATACCGACGGGGAACTCCTTTACGGGTATGTCGAATATATGCCCCCTTCCAACGGGTTCAATCTTAAAATCGGGCGACAGCATGTTTTTTCAGGGATCATCAATGAAAGCATCGATGGTATCGGAATTCAGGGGATATTCAATCCCCAGGTGACCGTTGAACTGTTCGGCGGTGTTCCGGTCGGCCTGGAAGAAGAAAACGGCCGCTCCGGTGACAGCCTCCTGGGTGGCCGGACAGCTCTTTTTGCCGGCCGGTTCAGCGAAATCGGCCTGTCATACAAAAGAATCACCGATGACGGTGAAACCGTCGAAAACACCCTCGGCCTGGATACATCTTTCGGCTTCTCCACCCGTCTGATGCTGCACGGTATCTCCAGTTGGAACATTGAAACCAATCAATGGCGGGAGCACACCTATGAAGCCGCCTTTACCCTGGAGTCTCTATTGTTAAAGCCTGTTTACCAGGCATATCGGTTCGAAGACTATTTTACAGAGGATAACACAGACTTTCAGGCTTTTCGCTTTCTGCAGAAAACCGAAGAAAAACTTGTGGTCATTGGCACCGATGTGGTCCGGCAGCAGAATCCGGGATTCGATGCAGGCATCCGATTCAAACAGTACGATTATGATCAGCGTAATGAAACCAGCCGATACATGGCCGCAATTTTGAATTTCTATGCAGACAATGCATCCCGATATGGTCTCGAAGGCGGCATCATGGATGGCGAGTCGAGTGAAAACCGGTATCGCCTCGGGCGGGGCTACCTGTTCTGGAATGGGCCCTTTGGAGCCGCTGAAAGCTGGTTTATGAGCTCCGATATCCTTTTTATTCAGTACAATGAAGACATATACGGCAAAGACCACTCCTGGTTCGTTTCCCTGGGCGGCGGAAAGCACCTTCTGGAAGACACGCTTCGGTTGTCGGTTTCAGGGAACTACAGTTCGGATCCATACTTTGATAAAGATGCCCGGCTTACGGTTGTTTTAAAATATGTCTATTAACGGGTGACATCTCGGTTTGAACCGTGAAGGGGCACCTTTGGGAAAACATATGACCCGACATACACGATTGAAGATGGGGCTGGCGGTTGTTTTGACTGGAATATTTCTGGCATGCGCCGCTGAAGAACGGCCATCGCTCCCCATCCGGCATGTCCAGGAAGAAGGAGAGGATCTGCGGTTTTGTCTGGACTGCCACGATGAAACCGATGAGAATTTTCCCTTCAGACGATTTGTCCATACACCGTTTTTTTCGGATGACCATCGACTGGTGGCCTATCAGAGCCGGAAGGTCTGCAGCATGTGCCACCAGCCGAGCGACTGTGATGCCTGCCATGGGGTGGGTATCGAACTAACGCCGTCCCGCAGGGATCCAACCGGAACCTATCGTCGCACACCGCATCGCGGCGACTATCTTTCCCGGCACAGAATCGATGGAAGGATGGATCCCGTATCCTGCAGCCGGTGTCATGGAAACCCGAAAACCGCCAGCACATGCCGGCCCTGCCACGGCTAACCCGTGCATTTCACATGGCCTGATCGACCCGGCGCTGTGTTATTCAGCCTTCGCAGTAGTACACTACGGCTTCAGACTGAAATGCCTTGCGCCGGAGCCGATCAGTTTGTGAAATGACGGGTTCAGGTATATATGCCAGTTGATCACAATTCTATTTCCGTTTGATTCTTTTTGGCCGATGGCCTCATCCAGCAAGGAAAGCGCCTTGTCTTTTCCCACCAGTTGAACAAACGTGCCGAAACGGGGACCCCGCTCCTGACCGAAAATCACCTCATAAAACATCCTGAAGAACTCCCCGGGCTCCGCCTCGAACATTCGGGCCACTGAGAACGGCATGGTCTGCAGCGCGTTGTCATCTGTAATGTCACAGGCGGCCAGGTCCTGGCGAAGCTGTCTCAGCATCTCCTTTTCCGGGTCCGTGGGATTACGGTATCGCTTGAGCGGCAGAACAAAATCCCGGTAATAGGACATGGCTTTGTCCACCAGGTCCGTAACGATATCCTGACACGCACTCAGGTCGGGATCATAGCGTTTGAGGTACTCCATGATCAAATCCTTGTCATCGGCGCCAACAGCGGAAATCAGGTTGTTGATCAGCGAAAAATTGATGGATGACCCGTAAACCGGAATTTGTTCGCCCCTGTCGAAAAGATGCCAGATAGACGAATCAGGCTGTTTCTCTTTCTCCAGGGTCGGATATTGCTTCAAACCCGTCAGGTAGTCGTCCACCGACTTGGGAACGATCCCCCAGTAGAGTCGTTTGGCCTGTTTGGGGTTCTGAAATATATAGTAGAGCAGCGACCCCAGAGGAGCGTAGGTTGTCCAGGAGTCGATGGTCAAACCCTTGCCCACGCTTTTGGATATCTTGCGGCCTTCCTCATCCAGAAAAAGTTCACAGAAGATGCCTGTGGGCGGCTGCTTCCCCATGGCACGCGTAATCTTGCCCGAGAGTTTTGCCGATTCAATCAAATCCTTGCCGTACATTTCATACCCGATATCATAGGCAAACCAGCGTAGAGCCCAGTCGACCTTCCAGCCCACTTTGACGTTGCCGTCAAATATCGATGCCGTGCCGTGGTGACGGCAGCTCTGCAGCAACCCGTCTTCCTGATCGCAGACATAGTCGATGGTATTGCTGTCCACATGGTACGCCGTAACACGCGTACTGTTGATTCTGCCACAGCTTTCGCAGACAGGAAAAAAAGGAGACCAGTTCCGGCGTTTTCCCTCGCTCAGGGTGGGAAGTATAATCGACCTGATGGCCTCCACCTTCTGCAGAATGGTGGTCAGACCCGCATTGAAATCACCCCTGGCATAGGCCTCCTGAGAGCTTTGAAATGTGTAATCGAAACCATAGCTGTCCAGAAACTGTTTCAGCTTCTGGTTCATGTAGCCGCTGTAGCTTTCACATTCGCCAAACGGATCGGGAATTTGACATAAGGGTTTCCCGATATTTTCTTTCAGCATCTCCTGTTGCGGCATGTTCAACGGCACTTTCCGCAGGCCATCCATGTCGTCGCTGAAAGCGATGAGCTCCGTGGGCCAGTGGGTCTGAAATTCAAAAGCCTGGCGCACCCATGTGGTGCGGGCCACTTCTGCAAAGGTACCGATATGGGGCAGCCCGCTGGGTCCGAATCCGGTTTCAAATTTTACCGGTTCGGCAGGAGGTTCTGCATACCGTTTTTGCAGTTTGAACGATTCCTTGAAAGGCCAGGATTTGTAATTGTCTTGTGACATGTATTGCTCGCTTTCACGTTGTTGGATTGCCTTCTTTTGGACGAATATCTTTTGGATACAATCCATATAATCAGATGTTGTTTTGCGCAAGGCAACATATAGGGGTTGTCAGAAAAACGTTCCGATTGAGGACCTTTTTTCTGCTACAACCCCTTATGCCGCCATCCTATTTTCGGAACATTATTATGACAAGCGGTATAATCATATATATCCGGATCTTGCAAGCAAAGAATTGGATTGACAGCAGCGCTTACAAAACGAGACATCTAAAACATTATATCTATATTTCAAGCAATTAAAAGGTTCTCTCTGACAGCCCGGCCTCCATGCCGGATAGATACCGAGACAGGGAATTGAAACGTTCAATTTTTATTGACAAGGCGTTGTCCGTTATATACACATTCTTTTTGGTTTGCGTTGTGGACAGGCAAAAGGTGGACAAGGCCCCCTTGAAGCGCCTTGTTGTGTCTCGTCCCTGACTACGATTTGGAAAAATAAACCCAACCAGAACAATCAGGAGAAGTTAACCATGCCTAAGGATATAATAGGTGCGACAATGGTGGTCGGCGGCGGAATCGCGGGGATGCAGTCAGCCCTGGATCTGGCCGAATCCGGTTATTATGTTTATCTGGTCGAAAAATCATCAGCCATTGGCGGGCTCATGTCCCAACTGGACAAGACCTTCCCGACCAATGACTGTGCCATGTGAGTCATTTCACCGAAACTGGTCGAGGTCGGCCGGCATCTCAACATCGAACTGCTCACCAACACGGAACTGGTGGAACTGAAGGGGAGAACCCGGTAATTTTACGGCAAAAGTTCACCAGGAACCCCGCTTTATCGACCCGGACAAGTGCACCAGCTGCGGCGAGTGTGCCAAAGTATGCCCCATTACATGCTCCAACGAATATGACGAAGGGCTCTCGGAACGCAAAGCCGCTTTCAAAAAATATCCCCAGGCCATTCCTGGTGCCTATGGTATCGACAAGCGCGGCACCGCACCATGCAAAGCCACCTGCCCCGCACATGTGAGCATCCAGGGCTATATCGCCCTTATCAACCAGGGCAAATACAGGGAAGCCCTGGAACTCTTCAAGCAGGAGCATCCTTTCCCCGGTATCTGCGGCAGGGTCTGCCATCACCCCTGCGAGGAGATCTGTACCCGTAACGACGTGGACCAGCCACTTGCCATCCGGGAGCTGCATCGCTTTCTGGCAGACTACGAACGGCAAGAGGGTGACTGGTATATACCGGAAGTGGCCGAAGCCCGGAAAGAAAAGGTGGCCATCATCGGATCCGGACCCGCAGGCCTGACAACCGCCTACTGTCTGGCCAGACAGGGATACCAGGTAACCATATATGAAAAACTTCCCGTGACCGGCGGCATGATGGCCGTGGGTATCCCCGAGTATCGTCTTCCCAGAGATCTTCTGGCCGACGAAATTCGGGTCATCCAGAAAATGGGTGTCGAGATAAAGACCGGTGTGACGTTCGGTGAAGACATCACCCTGGAAAGTCTGAAAAAAGATGGGTTTTCCGCCGTCTTTCTGGCCATAGGCCTGCATGGCGGTCGCAACCTGGGTGTCGAAAACGAGGATGCCGCAGGCGTACTCCAGGGTGTCGATTTTCTGAGGGACAGTGCCCTGGGCAAAGATGTTGCCATCGGCGAAGACGTGGTTGTGGTGGGCGGCGGAAATGTGGCCATCGATGTCGCTCTGACCGCCAAGCGCAAAGGCGCTAAAAACGTCACCCTGATCTGTCTCGAAAAGCGTGAGGAAATGCCGGCCTGGCAGCACGAAATCGAAGAGGCCCTGGAAGGCGACATCCAGATCGTCAACAGCTTTGGACCCAAGTCCTTTTATATTGATAAAAGCAACAAGGTGTCCGGTATCGAATTTAAAACCTGTACAGCCGTTTTTGATGAAGCGGGCCGATTCAATCCGCAGTATGACGACAACGCCTGCCAGCCCTTTTTCGGCGACACCGTGATTGTCGCCATCGGCCAGAGTGCACAGCTCGAGCACATCAAGGCCCAGGGAATTCCCGTCACACCCAGAGGTGGACTCGAAGCGGATCCCGTTACCCTGCAGACCGCTATCGATTGGGTTTTTGCCGGCGGCGATGCCTTCTATGGCCCCAAGTCTGTGGTGGATGCCGTCTCCTGCGGCAAAGAAGCCGCTGAGAGCATCCACCGGTTTCTGAACGGCCAGGACCTGGCGGCAGACCGTGAAAAGAACTGGGAATTTGAAAAACCCGATATTGAAAACGAGCCTAAAAAAGACCGCACCCCTGTGCGCTGCCTGGCTCCTGAAGCCCGGGAGTGCAATTTTCTGGAAGTCTCCTTTGGCTACGACGAAACAGAGGCAAAAACCGAAGCCCAACGGTGCCTGGAATGCGGTATCTGCTCGGAATGCTACCAGTGTGTCAAGGCCTGTCTGGCGGAAGCAGTCGATCACAGCCAGACACCGGTGGACAAGGAAATCAAGGTCGGCTCGGTCATTCTTTCCTCTGGAACAGACCTGTACGACCCCAGCGGTCTCAAAGAATTCTACCACTATGGTGTCAACCCGAATGTCATGACCAGCCTGGAATTTGAACGCATATTGAGCGCCTCCGGACCGACCATGGGGCATCTTGTACGGCCCTCGGACGAAAAGGAGCCCAAAAAAGTTGCCTGGCTGCAGTGCGTGGGTTCACGGGATACCAACAGATGCGGCAACGGATACTGCAGTTCGGTCTGCTGTATGTACGCCATCAAGGATGCCATGATCGCCAAGGAACATTCCGAAGATGATCTGGACTGCGCTGTTTTTTACATGGATATCCGCTCTTTTGGCAAAGATTATGAAAAATATTATGATCGGGCCAGGGACAAGGAAGGCATCCGCTTTGTCAAGGCCCGGGTACACACCATCACCGATGATCCTGAAACCCGCAATCTGAAAGTGGTGTTTGCGGATGAAACCGGGCAGATGCAGGAAGAGATCTTCGATATGCTGGTGCTGTCCGTTGGACTGCAGGTCGGCGAAGCATCGGTCGAACTGGCCAGACGACTCGAGATTGACCTCAATCATTACAATTTTGTGAACACGGATCCCTTTGCACCGGTTGCAACGTCGCGGCCCGGTGTCTACACCTGCGGAATCTTCCAGGGACCGAAAGACATTCCCTCGTCCGTCACGGAAGCCAGCGCCGCCGCCAGCGCCGCCGGTGTCGATATTGCGGAAGCCAGGGGAAAGCACGTCAAGAAAATCGAACTGGCAGAGGAAATGGACGTCAGCGAGGAAGAACCCAGAATCGGTGTCTTTGTTTGCAACTGCGGCATCAACATCGGCGGTGTGGTGGATGTGCCGGGTGTTCAGGCCTATGCCGCCACCCTCCCCAACGTCGTATTCACGGACAACAACCTCTTTACCTGCAGTCAGGATACCCAGGAGGACATCAAGAAAAAGATCAAGGAAGAAAAACTGAACCGGGTGGTGGTGGCTTCCTGCAGCCCCAAAACCCACGCACCCATGTTCATGGAAACCCTGGAAGCCTGCGGTCTCAATAAATACCTTTTCGAAATGGCCAACATCCGCAACCAGAACTCCTGGGTGCATGCCAACAATCCCGACATCGCCACCCAGAAGGCCAAGGATCTGGTACGGATGGCCGTGGCTCGTTCCAGAAGTCTGAGACCACTGAAAGAAAAAATTATCGGCGTCAACAAGCGGGCCCTGGTGATAGGCGGCGGCATCGCCGGTATGAATGCTGCCTTGAATATCAGCAAACAGGGACTTCCCGTCACCCTCGTCGAGAAAACATCCGAGTTGGGAGGAATGGCGCGCAAACTCCATCATACCATCGAGGGAGCCGACATTCAGCAGTATCTGCACGACCTCATTGAAGATGTAACTGCCCGGGAGAACATCGAAATCCTGACAAACGCCGTGGTGATGTCTTTTGACGGTTTCCAGGGTAATTTCGCCACCGAAATCGGCGTCGGACCCATGCGGGAATCCAAAATCATCGAACATGGCGTCATCCTGGTGGCCACCGGTGCCAATGAGTATCAACCCAAGGAATATCTCTACGGTACAGACGAACGCGTCAAGACCCAGGTGGAACTGACGGACTACCTCCACAATGAGGGTACTGAAAATCTTGAATGCGTCACCATGATCCAGTGCGTGGGATCGCGTAACGAAGAAAACCCCAATTGTTCGAGAATCTGCTGCCAGTCGGCCGTCAAGAATGCACTGGCCATCAAGGAAGCCAGTCCCGACACCCAGGTGTTTATCCTCTATCGAGACATGCGGACATATGGATTGCTGGAAGACTATTACACCAAAGCCAGACAAAAAGGCGTCATCTTTGTTCGCTTTGATAAAGAACATCCACCCGAGGTTGAAGCCACCGACGATGGTCTGCTGGTAACCGTCAAAGATCATGTTCTCCAGCAACCGATCCAGATCCGCTCGGATCTGCTGGCTCTGAGCGCCGGGGTTGTGGGTGCCGACACGGAAGAACTGAGCAAAATCATGAAGCTGAACCGGAACCCCGAAGGTTTTTTCCTGGAGGCCCACGTGAAACTCAGGCCAGTGGACATGGGAAGCGATGCCACCTTCCTGTGCGGTACCGCCCATGCGCCAAAATTGATATCCGAATCCATAGCCCAGGCCCAGGCGGCAGCCTCCCGGGCCATGACCTTTCTTTCAAAAGATGAAATCAGGCTGTCGGCCATTACGGCCAAGGTGGATGTGGAACACTGCGTCAAATGCCTGACCTGTGTCCGCTCATGCCCCTTTGATGTGCCCAAGTTCGACATCGCAAAAGGAGAAATCGTCATAGACGAAGCCATGTGTCATGGCTGTGGCGTCTGTGCCTCGGTTTGCCCGCGTCAGGCCATCAGCTTGAGTTTTTATGAAGACGACCAGATTCTATGCAAAATAGACGCGCTACTGGCAGGAGGCATATAATGACGGATTTTGAACCGACGATTATCGCATTTTGTTGTGATTATTGAGGATATTCGGCAGCGGACCTGGCAGGTTCCATGCGGCTCGATTATCCGGCTAATATCAAGATTATCCGGGTGCCCTGTACCGGAAAAGTGGATGTCATGTACCTTCTCAGGGCGATCCAGAAAGGCGCGGACGGTGTCTATGTGGTGGGTTGCCTGGAGGGAACCTGTCACTACAACGAAGGCAATTTCAGGGCTCGCGAACGGGTGGAGCATGTGCGCATGCTCCTGGAGGAAATAGGCCTTGAAGCCGACAGGGTTAGAATGTATAATCTTTCTTCTGGCGAAGGGCCAACCTTTGCGGCCTACGCCAGGGAAATGACGGAACTTATCAAGGCGATGGGACCCAATCCATTAAAGGATTCGGGAATAGCCTAAAACGGAGGAATGAACATGGCTGAAGAAGCAATCAAAATAGGCGGGAAGAAAAAGAGCATCTTCCTGGACAGAGTGAAGGAACTTCTCCCTGAAGGGGGAAATTTGAATCTTTGTCTGACCTGCGGTGCCTGCTCTTCCGGTTGCCCTGCCACGGGTATCGGGGGCATGGACCCCCGTAAATTTTTACGCATGGCGGCCCTCGGAATGGATGAAGAAATTCTGAAGTCCGAATGGCCGTGGTGGTGCAGCATGTGCCAGCGCTGCATATATGTCTGTCCCATGAAAATAGATATTCCCCAGCTCGTTTTCAACGCCCGGGGATCCTGGCCCAGGGAGAAGCGCCCCAAGGGAATTGTGGGGTCCTGCGATATGGCGCTTCGCAATGACACCTGCAGTGCCATGGGCGCCACGGAAGAAGACTTTCAGTTCGTGGTGGAAGATGTGCTGGAGGAATACCAGGAGAGCCAGCCTGAGTTCGCGGACATGCAGGCGCCCCTCAACAAAAAAGGGGCCAAATTTTTCCTGAACCAGAATTCACGCGAACCGGTCACGGAGCCGGATGAAATGGTGCCGCTCTGGAAAATCCTCCATCTCGTCGGAGCTGACTGGACCTACGGGACCAAGGGCTGGGCAGCCGAAAACTATTGTATGTTCATGGCCGACAACGAAAATTGGAAACACATCGTGGAAGTCAAGGCCAAGGCAGTGGAGGATCTCGAGTGTGAGGTCTGGCTCAATACCGAGTGAGGGCACGAACTCTTTGCAGTCCGGGCCGGACTGAAAAAATTCAAGATCGATCACAAATTCGAAATTGGCAGCATCATTCAATACTACGCCCAGTGGATACGTGAAGGAAAACTCAAGGTCAGTTCCGAGTGGAACCGTGAACGCCAGATCAAATTTACCGTACAGGATCCGTGCCAGCTGGTTCGGAAATCCTTCGGGGACCCGGTGGCCGAGGATCTGCGCTACGTGGTCAAAGCCGTGGTGGGTGAAGAGAATTTTGTTGAAATGTACCCCAACCGCTCGAACAATTACTGCTGCGGCGGTGGCGGCGGATTCCTCCAAGCCGGATACCCGGAAGAACGCCGGGCCTATGGAAAATGCAAGGCCGACCAGATCCTGGCCACCGAGGCAGCTTATTGTATTACACCCTGTCACAACTGCCACGCCCAGGTCCACGATCTGGCGGATCAACGCGACCATGCCTGGGAAACGGTTCATCTGTGGACCCTGATTTGCCTCTCCCTGGGCATCCTTGGACCGAACGAACGGGCTTACCTGGGAGATGATCTAAAGGATGTCGATGTATTTCATCCCGAATCGGAGATGTAGGAGGAAAAATGATAGTCGCCAAAAGGAAACCTTTTGATGAAATAAAAGAAATGATCAAGACGCATAAGAAGGTGCTCATCGCCGGGTGTGGAACCTGTGTGGCCGTCTGTCTTGCGGGTGGTGAAAAGGAAGTCGATGTTCTGAATGCAGAGCTGGACATGGCCAGGAGGCTTGAAAACAAGCCCCTGAACACCGGTACCATCACCGTGGAACGACAGTGTGACGTGGAATACCTGGAGCCCTTCGACGGTATCGTCAAGGATTACGATGCCATTCTGTCCATGGCCTGCGGTGTGGGCATCCAGTTTTTAGCGGAACGTTTTCCCGGTACCCCCGTCTACCCGGCGGTGGATACCACCGGCATGTCGGCCAACCTGGCGGTGGGATGGTATGAAGAACGCTGTCGATCCTGCGGTGAATGTGTTCTGGGCATGACGGGCGGTATCTGTCCGGTCACCATGTGCGCCAAGGGTCTTTACAACGGCCCCTGCGGCGGCACCAATGACGGCAACTGTGAGATCAGTGACGACCAGCCCTGCGCCTGGTTCAGAATTTACGAACGCCTGGCAACCCAGGACCGCCTCGATTGTATTCTCAGTATCAAGGAGCCTGTGGGCTGGAACGACCAGGTTCCCAGAACACTGATCCAACCGGGATATAAAAAACCTGAAAAAGCCAATACCAAATAGAATCGCATAACACATTTACAGGGATGACCATTTATCTGAAATAAGGTGATGCATATGAGCACAGAGGAAAACGGTTTCAAATCAGGAAGTAACTTGGAAAAAATCTTGCGGGCCGGTCATTTTGCATTTACAGGCGAACTGGGTCCGCCACGGGGTTCCGATGCCGGGGAAGTCAGAGAAAAAGCAAAACACCTCAAAGGGATGGTGGATGCGGTCAATATCACCGACAACCAGACGGCCATGGTGCGGATGTCCAGCTGGGCGGCCAGTCTTCTGATCATGCAGGAGGGTCTGGAACCCAACTTCCAAATGGTCTGCCGCGACCGGAATCGTCTGGCCATGCAGTCCGACATCCTGGGGGCCGCTGCGCACGGTATTAAAAATATGCTGTGTCTCTCCGGAGACCATCAAAAATTCGGTGATCATCCCAATGCAAAAGGTGTTTTCGATATCGATTCCATTCAACTCATCGGTATGGTCAAAAAAATGCGCGATGAAAGCAAGTTTCAGGGTGGCGCCGACCTGGAAGTCGCCCCGAAAATGTTTATCGGTGCGGCTGCCAACCCCTTTGCCGACCCGTTTGAATGGCGCGTTCACAGACTCGCCAAGAAAATCAATGCCGGTGTCGATTTCATCCAGACCCAGTGCATCTATAATATGGAGAAGTTCAGAGAGTTCATCAAGAGGGCCAACGACATGGGACTGACTGAAAAGGTCTACATCCTGGCGGGGGTCACCCCCATGAAGAGTGTCGGTATGGCCAAGTACATGAAGAGCAAAGTGCCCGGCATGGATGTGCCGGATGAAGTTATCAAAAGGTTGCAGGGGGCTGAAAAAGGAAAAGTCGCTGTAGAAGGCATCAAGATCGCCTGCGAGCAGATCGAAGAATTCAAGGAAATGCAAGGGGTTGCCGGCGTGCATCTCATGGCCATAGAATGGGAGCACAAAGTCCCGGAAATCGCCGAGCAGGCAAAAGTATTACCGCGCCCGCAGGTTTAACAATTAAATCGTTACACGATTTTATGAAAGGAGCATTATGAAAACAACGAAAATAGTATGTGCGTTCATCCTCATACTCGGTTTTCTTGCAGGCCCCGGTCTTGCCAAAGATTTGAAAGGTAATCTGGGAATTGGTTTTAACTCTCAATTCAGCCCACAGGACGTAAACTCCGTGTCCGCGAAATACTGGATCAACAATGAACTCGCCGTACAGGGTCTTTTCGGGTTCACCTTTTCAGATTCATCCGACGACCTGGATCTGGGTGCCAGGGTATTCTTTAAAATCAAAGATGAAGAGAACCTCCATGTGGACGCCATTGCAGGATTTGGGATTTTCTCGTGTCAATCCGGATAACGGCAATGCCGATACGGCCAACTGGATCAATGTCGGCATCGGGATCGAATATTTCTTCAGCGGCCTGCCTAATCTCGGCTTTTCAACCGAGGTCGGACTCACCTTCATGGACAATGATAACAACGATTCCTTTGGAACCACGGCTGACTCCTTTGTGGGTGCCGGAATCCATTACTACTTTGACTTCCTGTCACCGACCGTGAAGAAGCCGAAGGAGACAGAGTAAAAATAGGGGTGGAGGATCCGAGGGGTGGAGGGTAGCATTTAGCTGTAAGCTATAAGCTTTAAGCGATAAGCGGTTTCTGGCTTTGGGTTCCATCGTCCAAGCGCAATATATATGAATCCCCTCAATTCGTTAGATCTTTCTGTAAAAACAAAAAGCCCTAAACGGTAAGCGGTTTATAGCTTACTGCTTAGGGCTTAATGCTTACAGCTACCCCCCAACCCTATCTCTAAAGCTG
>CAWKCS010000021.1:0-91095 GCA_963848165.1 uncultured delta proteobacterium
GGCCGATTCCGTTACAACCGTTCCAGGGCCGAAAATCCCTACGGCACCGGCATCATACAGGAAATCGTAATCACCCGGGGGTATCACACCCCCCACCACCACCCGGATGTCCCGGCCCCCTTTTTTCCTGAGTTCTGATATGAGTTGGGGCACCAGGGTCTTATGGCCGGCCGCCAGACTGGAAACACCCACCACATGAACATCGTTTTCCACCGCCATTTTTGCCGCCTCTTCAGGTGTCTGAAACATGGGGCTGATGTCAACGTCAAAACCCAGGTCGGCATAGGCCGTGGCGATGACTTTGATACCCCTGTCATGACCATCCTGCCCCATTTTTGTCACCAGAATTCTGGGCCGCCGGCCTTCCCGTTCCATAAAATCGTCGGTTCGTTTCCTGACGGCTGCAAAGATTTCACTGTCACCGTACTCCGATGCATATACCCCGGAAATACACTGGGTGGTTGCAACAAACCGGCCGAAAACAGATTCCATGGCATCGGATACTTCACCCACCGTTGCACGCGCCCGAACAGCGGAAATACAGGCTTCCAGAAGATTTCCATCTGCTTCGGCCGCACCTTTGATATGGGCAAGTGCCTGCTGGACCGCCTTGGTGTCTCTGCCGGCCTTGATCTGATTCAGTCTTTGAATCTGCTCGTCACGAACCGCCTCCGACACTGCCAGGACTTCGTCAAGGGGCTCTTCCTCGATCCGATGTTTGTTCACCCCCACGATAACATCCAGACCCTGGTCGATGCGTGCCTGCTTCCGCGCGGCGGATTCTTCGATACGCATTTTCGGCATCCCGGTTTCGATGGCCTTGGCCATCCCTCCCAGCGCCTCCACCTCCTGGATGATCTTCCGCGCCTCTTCGATGATACCGCCTGTGAGGGCTTCGATATAATAAGAGCCCCCAAGGGGGTCGATCACATGGCAGACCTGGGATTCCTCCTGGATGATGATCTGGGTGTTTCTTGATATTCTGGCCGAAAAATCGGTTGGCAGGCCCACGGCTTCATCAAACGAATTGGTGTGCAGGGACTGTGTCCCCCCCAGTACGGCGGCCAGTCCTTCCAGTGTGGTCCGGATAATGTTGTTGTAAGGATCCTGTTCGGTCAGACTCCACCCGGATGTCTGGACATGGGTACGCAGCATGGATGATTTCGGGTTTTTGGGATTGAAGGTGCTGATGAGTTCGTGCCACAGAAACCGGGCCGCCCGCAGCATGGCAATCTCCATGAAAAAATTCATGCCCACACCAAAGAAAAAGGAGAGCCGCGGTGCAAAGGCATCGATATCGAGACCGGCAGCCAGGGCGGCTTTGACATATTCCAGGCCGTCCGCCAGGGTAAAGGCCGTCTGGAGAACCGAATTGGCACCGGCTTCCATCATATGGTAACCGCTGATACTGACCGTGTTGTACTTGGGCATGTTCCGGGAGCAATAGCCGATGATATCGGATACGATCCGCATGGAGGGTTTGGGCGGATAGATGTAGGTGTTGCGGGTCAGGTATTCCTTCAAGATATCATTCTGAATCGTTCCGGCCAATTGTTCCTGTTTTATCCCCTGTTCCTCCGCCGCAACGATATATCCCGCCAGGATGGGCAGGACGGCACCGTTCATGGTCATAGACACCGTCATCTGATCCAATGGTATCTGGTCGAAGAGGACCTTCATGTCCTCGACCGAATCAATGGCTACACCGGCCTTTCCCACGTCCCCCAGAACCCTTGGGTGGTCGGAATCGTAGCCCCGGTGGGTTGCCAGGTCAAACGCAACGGAAAGTCCTTTTTGACCGGCAGCGATGTTTCGCCGGTAAAACGCATTGGAGTCCTTGGCCGTTGAAAACCCTGCGTATTGTCGTATGGTCCAGGGCCGTCCCGCATACATGGTTGCCATGGGGCCCCGGACATAGGGCGCAAACCCGGGCAGGCTGTTGACATGCGCCAGGTCTTCCAGGTCCCCGGCCGTATACAAGGGTTTGACCTGGATGCCCTCCGGCGTATCCCATGTGAGATCGTCGAGTGATTTGCCCCTTAGTTGCTTGGTTGCCAGTTCTTCCCATTGTTTGATATCCGGCTTTTCCGACATTCTGTCTCCTTCCAGAAAAACATCTTTTAAAATAATAATCACGAAAAACACGAAAACACGAAAAATCAACTTTCGGTTTTCACTTTAGATAGAGCGAAATGGGTGATTCGATGGCGATTTGCGCTGTTTGAGCCGCTTAGGGCTCCTTACATCAGCGCATGACAATGACAATCCAATATGAAAACGTCGTCATTTGGCCGCCAAACCTGTTTTACCTTATGGCCAGCGCTGATGTTAGGAACCCTTGCTGCGAGTTCGCACAGCGCCGGCGAATTATTGAAGAACCTCGCAGCAAGCTACGAGGAATCTTCGACCGTAAGGAATTCTGTCTAATTTAGATTCGCTCGCTAACCCCGCAGCAAGCTACGGGGAATGCACTCGCTTTTTCGGTTCATTTCGCGTTCGCTGAACCCAGAAAATTGAGTGATTACCTATGGTTCACCCTCAAACCTAACAACCAACCCTATGATCTTTCACACAGCTCCACCAGCACACCATGGGTGGCTTTGGGATGGAGAAAGGCAATTTTCGCACCGCCTGCCCCTATTCGGGGTGTTTCATCGATGAGGCGAATCCCCTTTTCTTTCAGTTCCGCCAAGGCTTCTTCGATATTTTCCACACGAAATGCAACGTGTTGGATCCCTTCACCCTTTTTTTCAATATATTTGGCCACCGGCCCGTCCGGCGCCGTGGATTCCAGAAGCTCCACCTCGCTTTCGCTGACGGGAAAAAAGGCGGTGGTCACTTTCTGCTCGGCCACCGTTTCAGAACCCTCAAACGGCAGACCCAACGCATCCGTCCAGAATTTCTTGCCCTCCTCAATGCTGTTTACAGCGATGCCGAGATGGTCGATCTTTAAAATTTTCATTATGCATGCTCCTATCTTTTATTATCTATCATACACTCTCTGTTCGATAACCTTATTGTCTCCATCCAGTTCGTTAACCAGGTTTTGGTCTCGTACAAAGATCCTCTGGCAAAATAACTGAACTGTCTTGTTTCCTTGAAATGAAATCTTCCGAATCCTTCGCTGATATTGGCCGATACAGAGTCAGAAGCTTTTACTAATTGCTTACCAACGGTTCCTTTTGAAAAATAACCCCACTTTTGAACAAGCCCCCATATCTTTTCTCCCAATTTCATTGAAAGTCGATATATTTCCAGGTCCTCTAGTTTCAAAAAGGACTCCTCTTCACGGTTTAACCCACAATGAATATCGACGAAGTCAAATATCGCTCCGATAGGAGCAAATTACCACAAATTACAGCGAAGCCAACTGTCGTTCCATCACCTTTCTGAACCCCGGCATGGCCTTGACAATGGTGTCGTCTTCCACACAGAACGCGATTCGGAAATGACCAGGACCCATAAAACCGCTGCCGGGAACGACCAGGATCAGTTCTTCCTGGAGAGCCCTCACAAAGGCCACATCATCGGGGATGGGTGCTTTGGGAAAAAGATAAAATGCGCCGGGAGGTGTGATAAAATCATATCCGCATTCCCGCAGGCCGTCACACAGCAGATCCCGTTTACGCTTGTACAGGGACACATCCACACTCATTCCCTGCATTTCCGCCACCACACGCTGCATCAGCGCCGGGGCGTTGACAAACCCGATGATACGATTGGTCAAGGCCATGGCGTTCATCAGGTCAGCTCTGTATGCAGCCTCCGGGTTGACCACGGCAAAGCCGATCCGCTCGCCGGGAATGGAGATGTCTTTTGAATAGGATGTTGCCATAATACTGTCGCTGTAGCTGTCAAATATACAGGGTATGCGGATATCATCGTAGACAATTTTTCGATACGGCTCGTCCGCCACCAGGTAAATCGTTCTTTTAAACTGCGCACTCTTTTCCTTCAAGAGACGACCCAGGGCATCCAGACTCTCCCTGGAATAGACCTGCCCGGTGGGATTGTTGGGTGAATTGATCAGAACAACTTTGGTCTTTTCGGTGACCGCAGCTGCCATGGCCCCCATGTCCAGTGAAAAATCATCACGGGTGGGCACGGTGTTGAAGACACCGCCGTGGTTGTCGGTATAAAAATGGTATTCCACAAAACAGGGTTTCGGAGAGAGAACTTCATCGCCCGGGTCCAGTACCGCCTTGAGGATGATATTCAAGGCGCCGGCAGCGCCACAGGTCATGATCACATCATTGGCCGTAACGGCAACCCCCTGATCCCGGGTTATGTATTCGGCGATCTTTTCTCTGACATGGGGATAGCCTGCCTGGGGCATGTAACCATGTCCGCCGGTTTTCTTTACAATGTTCCCCAGAATCTCATTGAATTTCTCAGGGGGTTCCAGGTTGGGATTCCCCAGGCTGAAATCAAACACATTTTCAGGCCCGTGTTCCGCTTTCAATCGGGCACCCTCCTCAAACATTTTTCGAATCCAGGAGGACCTGGTCATAAACGCTTCGATCTTTTTGGAAATGGTCATAATCTTACCTCCATAAATTCGCTTTGCGAATTTATCTGACGCGACGGTGTCGCTTATATATTATTAACTCAACTTTCGGGTTTCACCATCGATATAGCCAAATGGGTGATCCAATGGCGATTTGCGCTGTTTGAGTCGCCTAGGGCGCCTTACATCAGCGCATGTTCATGAAAATCCAATATGAAAACGCGGTCATTTAGCAGCCATGCCTGATTAATCATATGGCCAGCGCTGATGTTAGGAGCCCTTGCGGCGAGTTCGCAAAGCGCCAGGGGATTATTCATTTTGTGTTCTCTGAACCGAAAATTGCTTTATTAATTTTTGGACTATTCGGCCGGCACCACGGCCGTGACCTCCGGAATTTTCTCTTTCAGAACTTTCTCGATGCCGTTTCGCAAGGTCATCTGTGACATGGGACACCCGGCACAGGCCCCCTGCAGCCTCACTTTGACGACGCCCCCGTCGATGCTCACCAGCTCTACATTTCCCCCGTCTCTCATCAACATGGGTCTGATCTCGTTCAGTACTTTTTCGACTTTCTCTTTCATAATACCCCCCTATGACATACAGAAAATATGTCAGCATTGAAATCACAAATTACACTACACAAATTCCCAGATGATACTGTCCCCTCATTTGTGTCTCTAAAACAAGATCTATTATCCCGAAAAATCGAAAGGACGAAAAATCCAAAAAGGCCTAAAATTTTTCATGTTTCTTATATTTCGTGTTTTCGTCCTTTCGTGCTTTCGTGATTATTTTTTCGTCAAACAACTTATGGCAATTGTATATAGTTCCCTGCAATCTATACATACAGTTAACCGGAATGACGTTTGTCATAAAAATCCCTTTTAAACGATTCATACCTGTCCGCCTGTATCGCCGCACGGATCCGCTTCACCAGGTCCAGATAATAATAAAGATTATGGAGCGTGTTCAAACGGTACGCCAGCAGTTCTCTGGCCTGATATAAGTGCCGGAGATATGCTCTGGAATAATGTGTACAGGTATAACATGCGCATCCATTATCAACAGGATTTGTATCGTACTTAAACCTTGAATTGCAAATGTTAATTGTGCCCGCATGGGTGAAAAGCTGCCCGTTCCTGGCATTTCTGGTGGGTATGACGCAGTCGAACATATCCGCTCCCATACCTACCAGTTCCACAATATCCTCAGGTGTCCCCACGCCCATGATATACCTCGGCAGACGGTCCGGGAGGCGTGGAATGGTCCAGGCGGACATCTCGCGCATAAGATCCTTGGGTTCCCCCACACTCAAACCACCCACGGCATAGCCTGGAAACCCGATTTCCATCAGGTCTGCCAGAGATTTTTCACGCAACTCCTTGTACATGCCGCCCTGAACAATGCCGAACAAAGCGCCATTGGTTGGGTTACCGTTCCAGACGGTTTTACATCGCCCGGCCCAGCGGGTCGTAATTTCAAGCGCCTTCAGGGCCTCATCCCTGTCAGCAGGATAACGGGTGCACTGGTCCAGGCACATGATAATATCGGAGCCAAGACAAAGCTGAACCTGCATGGATTTTTCAGGGGAAAGTAAATGACTTGAGCCATCGAGATGCGACTGGAACGCGTAGCCCTCTTCGGTTATCTTGGCCAGCTTGGCCAGCGAGAAAAGTTGAAACCCGCCACTGTCGGTCAGAATAGGTCCTTCCCAGTGCATGAAGCGGTGGAGTCCTGAAAAAAGATTGATAATGTCACAGCCCGGTCTGAGATACAGGTGGTAGGTATTGCCTAGAATGATTTGTGCGCCGCAGGCAGACAACTCCTCCGGCGTTACCGATTTGACCGACCCCAGGGTACCCACCGGCATGAAGATGGGTGTTTCAATTTTACCCCGGGCTGTTTCTATTATTCCTACCCTGGCGTTATTGTCTTTGGATTTTGATATGATATGAAATGTAAACATAAGTTCGTTTTAAGTTTTAAGTGTTAGGTTTTAGGTAAGCCACGGGCTAAGAGCTGCCGGTTTAAGTTCTTAGGTAAGCTGCAAGCTAAACCGTTCTATGTTTTAAGTTTCAATGATTTGACAAGAGCATGCAGCATCTTGGAAATACTTTTTGCCTCGGCAATCAATTCACTTTTGTAAGATTCGGAAATAATGCCGATATCACAAGCAATAGCGATCTGTGTTCTTAATTCTGCTGCAGACCCCTTTGCAATATGCAAAAACCTTATGAATTCTGCATTCGAGCCTCGTTCAGCACCTTCAGCAATGTTGCTTGCGATGGAAACACCTGCCCGCGTCATCTGATCTCTCAAACCATAATCTCTGCAATCCTCAAGAAGACGATATATTCTGACGGATAGTTTGTATGCTTTCTGCCAGACTTCCAAATCTTCATACGATTGATATGTCATGTTACCCTTTATGAACTATCTATATTACCCGATTGAACACCTATAGACTAATCAACCAAAAACGAACCGCCACCTAACACTTAAAACTTAACGCCTAACACCATACCCCAACCTAACACCTAAAACTTAAAACCTAACACCGCTACTGAATCAACATCCCATCCCCGTAGCTGTAAAATCGATACTTCTCCTGGATGGCGGTTTGATAGGCGGCAAGGATATTGCTTCTTCCGGCAAAGGCCGATACCAGCATGAGCAGGGTCGATTTTGGCAGATGGAAATTGGTAATCATGGCATCGATGACCCGAAACCGGTAGCCTGGATAGATAAACAGATCGCATGGACCGGTCATGGGTCTCACGTTGCCGTCTTCGTCCACGGCAAACTCCAGCGTTCGAACAGAGGTCGTCCCCACGGCCACCACCCGCCGGCCCTCTTGCCTGGCACGGGAAACCGTTTCTGCGGTCTCTTTCGAAATCGAGAACCATTCCGAATGCATGCGATGGGCCCGGATATCCGTCACCCGGACAGGTAAAAAGGTCCCATACCCCACATGCAGGGTAATGGGCGCCAGGGTAACGCCCTTCTCCTTGAGCCTGTGCATGAGCGCTTCCGTAAAATGAAAGCCGGCCGTGGGTGCGGCGATGGCACCTTTTTGGGACGCATAGACCGTCTGGTACGTTGTCCTGTCGTCCTGTGTGGATGGCACCCCATCCCGCTTGATATAGGGCGGCAGGGGTGTCTGGCCGATCCTGTTGAGAACCGACCGGAAATCACCCTCACACGAAAACGACAGCCGGTAAATGGTGTCGTCTCTCTCCATCACCTGCGCCGTCACCCCTTGCGGAAAATACAGCCGGGCACCGATCCGGGTCCGTTTGGATGATTTCAGCATGCAGTCAAACTGATTCCCATTGCCAGAAGCATAGTTCAGAATCAGGGCTTCTATCCGTCCGCCACTCTCTTTTTTACCCACGATACGACCTGGAATTACCTGGGTATTGTTGACCACCAGCACATCCGATGGCGCCAGAAACCTTTCCAGTTCGTGAAATACCTGATGGGAAAGGGCCCCGGTGCTGCGATCCATCACCAGGAGTCTGGAATGGTCTCTTTCCTGCAGGGGATGCTGTGCGATCAGCTGTTCGGGCAGGTGATAGTGATAATCTTCTATGGAAAACATGGGATTTGTGTTTTGGACTTTGTGTTTGGTATTTAGTTTTTTGTGTTTGGTTTAAAAATAATGATCTCGCATGAAAACACGAAAAAAATTAAAGTTCTTTTTCCTGATTTCGTACTTTCGTGTTTTCGTGATAAAAGATTCTTTTCTATTCACCTTAACCCCGTTCCCAGATAAACCAGTACCATTCCCGTCACCATCAGAACAAGACCGGTTCGCCGCAACTGCAGGTCCGGCATTTCAAGTACCTTTCGAACCCAGACCTTCATCTTGTCCGGAAACGCAAAATAGGGAATCCCTTCGACGATCATGACCATGCCGAGAACGCACAGGAAAAAATCCATGTTACTCCTCTTGTTGATACCTGGATCGAGGTGTCTGCAGTTTTTCAAAAAACACCGGGTATAGCCCTGGATTCCTGCCTTCGCAGGAATGACGATTTGATCTGAAAGCCTGTCATTCCCGCGAAGGCGGGGCACGAAGTGAAGCTTTAGCGCTATCCAGGAAGTACAACCAAAAATCATATCTGCCTAAATTTATGGAGAAGTTACAAATATCACGCCAGTTCTTGAATCTTTATTTGGATCAACTCTTTTTTCATTGATCCAAATTTTTATATCGTTTATGGACCGTTGTTGTCAAAATAAAATCGCTGCACGATTTTATCTGGCGCGGCTGTGCCGCTTTGACTCCAATTGCATGATTTACATAAATTGCTTAGAGTGTCTATTCTTTACAATACTGGGTATTGATGATAAATTGGATGGATTCTCATGGAGCGATTGATGAAATCAGACAAATTGGATAAGACGGCAATTCAGATATTCAAAGCGAACGAGGTGCCAACAGATTTTGCATACTGGCAAACGCGATCTTTTGAAGAGCGCCTGGCTGCGTTGGAATCCATCCGAAACGATTACATAAAGTGGGCTTATGATATTCAACTTTCGTGTTTTCGTCCTTTCGTGCTTTCGTGATAAAAAACCATAGGACAAGAAGATGCTATTTGAACCCGTCATCGGGCTGGAAGTACATGCCCAGCTGAAAACCAAAACCAAGATATTCTGCAGCTGCTCCACCGAATTCGGTGCCCCCCCCAACACGCATATCTGCCCTGTATGTCTCGGCATGCCGGGCGTCCTGCCGGTTCTCAACAAAAAGGTCGTGGACTTTACCCTGCGCATGGCGGTGGCCACCCATTGCGCCATAGAACGGGTAAGCCGCTTTGCCCGCAAAAACTATTTTTATCCGGATCTGCCCAAAGGCTACCAGATTTCCCAGTACGAGCTTCCCATTGCCCAGCACGGCTTTGTCCATATCCGGGTCGACGACACCCGAAAACGGATCGGTATCACGCGGATTCACATGGAGGAAGATGCCGGAAAACTGATTCACGACCCCCACAGACCCGTCAGCAAAGTCGATTTCAACCGCACCGGTGTGCCCCTGATGGAAATCGTTAGCGAACCGGATATCCGATCCCCCCGGGAAGCCGGCGCCTACCTGCGGCAGCTGCGCGCCATTGTCCGCTATCTCGAAGTCAGCGATGGAAATTTGGAAGAGGGCAGTTTCCGCTGTGATGCCAATGTCTCCATCATGCCGGAGGGCGCTGCGGAATTCGGAACGCGTGCTGAAATCAAAAACCTGAACTCTTTCAAACATGTGGAAAAGGCGCTTCAATACGAAATCGAGCGTCAGAAGGAAATCCTGCTGGACAATGGCCGGGTGGTCCAGGAAACCCGGCTCTGGGATGCCGACAAGGGCAGAACCTTTTCCATGAGGGGCAAGGAAGATGCCCATGATTACCGCTATTTTCCGGACCCGGACCTTCTACCCCTGGTAATCGATGAAGACTGGGTTGAAACCATCAGACGCGCCCTTCCGGAGCTTCCCGATGACAAGCAGGCTCGCTTCATGACAGCCTATGGGCTTTCGGACTACGATGCCGACCTATTGACCACCAGTCGCGAATTGGCCGACTATTTTGAAACCTGCCTGGCCCTTTTCGATCATCCCAAGCAGGTCAGCAACTGGGTGACAGGCCCCCTGCTGGGGCTTTTGAATGCCCAGGCAAAAGATATCTCCGAAGCACCCATATCCCCACAGAGGCTGGCAGATCTGCTGCAACTCATCCAGGACGGCACCATCAGCACCACGATCGCCAGAACCGTTTTCGACGAGATGGCAAGCTCCGGGAAACCCGCCCGGGAGATCGTGACCGACAAAGGTCTGGTGCAGGTCACGGATACCGGGGCCATCGACGCCGTGGTTCAGGACGTGCTGTCCCGATCTGAAAAGGAAGTGGCGGCCTACAGGAACGGCAAGACCAAACTCATGGGATTTTTTGTGGGCCAGGTCATGCGGGCAACCAAAGGCAAGGCCAACCCCAAGATCGTGAATGAGATATTGCAGAAAAAGCTGGGGGGTAAGGCGTAAAAGCATTCTATCACGAAAGCACGAAATATCGAAAACACTAAAAAACAGTCGGATAAACTTCTCATCCTAGAAGCAACATGGTCGCGTTTCATAAAATTTTGCGCCGATTTTATTTCTGGACTCCCGCCTACGCGGGAATGACGGTTCTTCGACTGCCGTTTGATCGCATAACATTTCTGGATTCCTGCCTGCGCAGGAATGACATACCATTAGCATATTTTTTCAGCGTTGAAATAAGTCAATCCGTTACGCCCGCATTCCCTTAACGTCATTCCTGCGCAGGCAGGAATCCAGCAAGCTTTAATCTTAAAGAGAAAAGCAAATAAAGAAATGGAAAAGAGCGTGGAAGCTGAAATTGATTGAAGAGAAAAATCCGAATTGGGAAGATCTGTATGGGACGATTTGTTAGTTTATAGCCAATGCCGTTAACTTAAGCTTTTTTTCAAAACGAACTGAAGAATGTCGAATTTCGAAGTGTTTTATCTTATTTCCGCTGTTCGAAATTCCTTGTTCAATATTCGATATTTTCTTTTAAAACTAAAGTCGCTCTCTGCAGCAAATCGGGGAGATTCGTACCTGTTGTTTGAAATATACTCCGAAGAAAAATCTTCGATTTTATTTGAAATCTTTATATTATTATTCAATTATGATAATGATTTTTAAACTTTACCAACGGGAAGATGCCAAATGAAACGTGATTATAAAAGAGTGCTCGTGACGGGAGGCGCCGGGTTTCTTGGATCACATCTTTGTGAAAGGCTGCTGAAAGACGGTTGCGATGTGCTCTGTTTGGATAATTTCTATACGGGAAGCAAAGCCAACATCCGGTCAATGTTAGGGCACACCAGCTTTGAGCTGTTAAGACATGATATTACCTTCCCGCTATATGTCGAGGTTGATGAGATTTATAACCTGGCATGTCCAGCGTCGCCGATTCATTACCAGTTCGATCCGGTTCAGACGACCAAAACAAGCGTTCATGGTGCCATCAATATTTTGGGACTTGCGAAACGAGTTAAAGCCAAAGTCCTTCAGGCTTCAACCAGCGAGGTATATGGCGATCCTCATGTCCACCCACAGCATGAATCTTACTGGGGAAATGTGAATCCCATCGGTCTTCGATCCTGTTATGATGAAGGAAAACGTTGTGCTGAAACACTTTTTTTTGACTACTTTCGCCAGCATAAGCTGAAAATTAAGGTCGCCCGTATCTTCAATACCTATGGACCCCGTATGCACCCCTATGATGGAAGGGTTGTTTCCAGTTTTATCGTTCAAGCACTTAAGAATCAGTCCATTACAGTCTTTGGTGACGGGTCACAAACACGATCCTTCTGCTATGTGGATGATTTGATCGAAGCGCTCGTCCGCCTTCAGAAATCACCCGATGATATGACAGGACCTGTCAACATAGGTAACCCCGAGGAATTAAGCATACTAGCGTTGGCAAAGATGATCATTCAACTCACCAAAAGTCGATCAGAGGTCGTTTTCAAACCACTCCCGCTGGAGGACCCACGTCAGCGCCGGCCTGATATCTCACTGGCTAAGAAACAGCTCAGCTGGGAGCCACTTGTCAAGCTGGAGGAAGGATTGCGGCAGACAATTGCCTATTTCAGACGTATTTTATAGAAGGTTTATTAATTCAATTTTCGGGGTTCAGCGAACACGAAATGAACCGAATAGGTCCCTCAGCCGAGGGGATACCCTATTTTTTTCAAAAGGACATATCATGATCAATCTGCATCACTAGCGATGTGCCCTGCCGGATTGATGATGTTTCTGCGGCCTGATGTTACTACCAATCGGCTGTATTTCATCATCAATCCGGTGGGCACAAGACAGGGTTTTGTTTGATATGTCCATTTGAAAAAAATAGGGTATCCCCGTTTCGGAGTAACCGGAACATTATTTTGACAAATGCTATAAGCAGGCATGGCTGCCAAATGACCGGGATTTTTTTTAATATGAGCCATCGAAAAACCATCTATATTCATATTCTTGCCATCGTTCTCTTGACCTCGATTTTCTACTATCCCTCTTTGAGCAATGATTTCATCTGGGATGACGACGACTACATTTTGAATAACTTTTCCATTCAACGCCCGGAAGGATTAAAGGATATCTGGTTAAGCTATAAAACCCCCCAGTATTATCCCGTGGTATTTACGAGTTTCTGGATCGAGTATCATACGTGGGGCGCCCGGCCTTTGGGCTACCATGTCGTCAACCTCATGTTTCATATATGTAATGCATTGCTCATCTATGCCATTCTTTTAAAACTCTACAAAACCCTTGCCTTTCCTGTGGCCCTTATATTTGCACTCCATCCGGTTCATGTAGAAACGGTTGCATGGATAACGGAACGAAAAAATATCTACGGCGCTTTTTTCTATCTTCTGGCTGTTTGGTTCTACACCCGGTTTTTTGAATCCGATCATCGGCGGGACTATACATTATCCCTTATCAGCTTTGTTCTGGCCCTGCTCAGTAAAAGCATCACCGTCACGTTTGTAGCCGTTCCCCTGTTGATCCGCTGGTGGCAGCAAAAACGATTGCAAAAAATCGACATCATCAACTTAATTCCTTTTGGCTTCATCGGTATGCTGGCCGGTTTGAACACGGTCTATCTCGAAATTTTTCGGGTGGGGGCCAAGGGGGACAACTGGAGCTTGCCCCTTTGGGGACACCTTGTTCTTCCGGGAAAAATCATTCTTTTTTATATCACCAAGCTGTTGTTGCCCTTCAAGCTCATGTTTTTCTATCCCAGGTGGGATATCGATCCTTCCATGCCCTGGCAGTGGCTGCCGGTTTGTGCCATCGTGGCGATTCTTGCGCTGTTTTATCTGCATAAGGACAAGATCGGCAGAGGCGCTTTTGCGACCTTTTTCTTTTTTACGGTATCCCTTTTTCCGGCACTTGGTTTTTTTAACGTTTATCCCATGATGTATTCCTATGTTGCCGACCATTTCCAGTATATCGCCAGTATCGGCATGATCATCTTTTTGTGCGGAGCCGCTGAATTTGCTTTTGAACGTCTTGTTTTAGCCCGCGTCTCCTTAAATTCAAGCCACCGTCAAACTATTTTTTTGTTACTCCTTGGGGTCATTTCATTCATTTTCGGCTTTAATGTTATTTCTTACAGCCGTGTCTTTGAAAACCGTGAAACCCTCTTTAGCGATGTAATCCAAAAAAATCCTAACGCCTGGATGGCGCATAACAATCTGGGGCTGGTATACATTTCAAAGGGTGAAATTCGCAAAGCGCTCGAACACTACCGTGAAACGCTGAAAATCAAACCGGACGATTGTGTTGCCCACACCAATCTGGGAAATATTTACAGAAATCAGGGGTTGTGGGAAAAAGCCAAAGCATCCTATGAAACCTGTCTTCAAGCCGACCCCGCATACCCGACCGCCTATAGCAATCTCGGCCTCGTGTATGTCCATTCAGGAGACATGCAACAAGCACAGGCTCTTTTTGAAAAAGCCGCTTCCCTGGACCCCATGGCCAATGACGCCCATTTAAATTTAGGACGGTTGTTTCTCCAACAAAAGCGCTATGATGAATCCCTGACGCATTTCAAAAAAGCGATTGACATCTATCCGTATGATAAGAATGCGTACCTGCAAATGGGCATGCTTTATGCGCAAATGGGAAACACAAAAGATGCCGAACGTGCATTACAAAAGGTTTTGCAAATTGATCCAAACAACATTCATGCCCATAACAACCTGGGAATATTATTCCGGAGGGAAAACCGGTTGAAGGCGGCAACGGACCAATTTCGCAAGGCAGTACAGCTGGATCCCGACTTTATTCAGGCCCGCTACAATCTGGGAGAAGTGCTGCTCTCTTCAGGTCAAAAACAAGCCGCTCTTTTTCATTTTTCTGAAATTGCACGAAAAGGGGTTGCGCTGCCCCGGGCCATAGAGCGATTATTACAAGAAAGCAATCCTTGATATCCATAAATGAGAAGAGGTTTCCATTGAAAATTTCAGTAGTTATTCCGATATATAATGAAGAAAAAACGATCCGGGAAATCGTTCGTCGCGTCCAGGACACCCCGTTTGACAAAGAACTCATCATTGTCGATGACGGGTCCTTTGATGAAACACCCCACTTGCTAAAAAAACTTTCGGCCGAGTATGACAACCTTCTGGTTATTCATCAATCGCCAAATCGAGGAAAAGGGGCTGCGGTCAGACGCGGTTTCAGCCAGGCTACCGGCGATATCATCATTATTCAAGATGCAGATTTAGAATATGATCCAAATGATTACCACCGCTTGCTGGAACCGATCATGGACGGCCGGGCCGATGTCGTGTATGGCTCCCGCTTTCTCGGCGGTCCTCACCGGGTGCTCTTTTTCTGGCACTATTTGGGCAACAAATTTCTGACACTGTTTTCCAATGTGCTGAACAATCTGAATCTGACGGACATGGAAGTCGGATACAAGGTCTTCCGACGTCAGCTTCTGCATCAGATTCAGCTGAAATCGAACCGCTTCGGCTTTGAACCCGAGTTCACGGCCAAAATCGCCAAATTGAAACCCAGGATCTATGAAGTGCCCATATCTTACAGCGGCCGGTCCTATGAAGAAGGGAAAAAAATAACCTGGAAAGATGGGGTGCTGGCACTCTTCAGTATTGTCTGGTTTCGTTTTTTCGACTAAAAAAAGCCCGCCGAACGGCGGGCTTTTTTATTGTTTATAACGTTTCTAACCCAAAAGGATTAGAAGTCGATCTGGATCTTGTGATAGACTCTGGCAAAGGGGTCAGGATCAAAGCCTTTCTGATCCCCGTTGATTTGTCCGTATGCACCGGCTACACTGTATGTTACATTGTCAGCAAGCTTGTAGGCCAGGCTTGCGTTTAATATCGTGGCCGTAGCGTCTTCATAAGCGGTATCTTCCTCGTTGGACATCATGTATTCCAGGGCACCGTACAATGACAGGGCATCGTTGACAGCGTAGTCTCCGTAAACTGACAGCAGTGTACAAGCAAAGTATTCGTACTTGCCGGTGCTTCCGAATCTGCCCCAGTCCATGACCCAGTAACCCGGACCGAAGTCTTCACCAAATCCGAAGCCTGCACCGGTGCCTGCTGCGCCGCCGTCTTTATCATAGCTGCCATAGGCTGCCATTCCACCTACCTTGAATGCATCCATCGTCGTCCAGACATTGGCATAAAGTCCCATTACGTTGTAATCTTCCGCTGCATTACCGTCAAGGTCATACGAGTAGTCCGCATAAATAAACTCGGACTCGAATCCAATGGCACCAAAAGCGCCTGACACACCAAGGTCTAATGCCATGACGGTTAGATCCGTTTCCTCATCCCGTTCAGGGGTGCCGACCGTAGCATATTTCAAGAGAGGCATTATGGTGATGTCACCAAGTTTTGTAACCATTGCCAGCGCATACGTATCAGCATCGTCTTCTTCAGCATCCCACGGTCCATTTCCATCAGTGTATCCAGGCGTTGCTTCGTCGTCATGGATAGTCAATGGGTCATCTGCTACAGGCTCTTGCCAGTACTCGTCTCCACGTTCCGTGTTTTTCTCAACGAGCCCGACAAGAACACCAAAGTCTGTTTTTTGAGTAACTTTCACTCGATAAGTACCGTTTGCACTGTCGCCAAAAGCAAATGCCCAGGCGCCGCCGGTCATGAGACCGAAATCGACGCTTGTGCCGGTATCAAAATTGTAGGAACCATAAGCGCGTTTAAAAGCGATTTGGTCGTCACCGGTTTTGCCCTGTGAATCAGTGGGACTAACATCGAAGTTTTCGTCATGGATTTCAAAATTCAAATAGATGAGAGATTTGTCAGTCGGCGTAATCTTCAACGTGCCGTCAAACTCCATGTCGTAGTACATGTAGTTGCCTGCCTTCTCTTCCTCTCCTGGAAGGGTCTGCAGGTCAGCGCCGTTTTCAATATACGAACCTCTGGTGTTGAGCATACCTGAAAAATCAAAAATGGACGCTTCTTCTTCAGCAGCATACACAAACCCTGCTGCCATAAGAACAGAAAGTAAAGCTATAAACAGTTTTTTCATCTTAAAATCTCCTCCTAAAGAGTTTTAATAAAGTGATATTCATTTTTTTCATACAACACTTGTTGTACAAGCTACTTCATGGAACTTTTGATATAGCAAATACCCCTTCATCACCTCCTTTCCGTTTTAAGTTAAACAAAAATAAACATAATTAAGCATAACAATTAAACAAATTGCGACACTTATAACAATTTATAATCTATAAGTCAAGAAATTAGACACTTTATCAAGCTTCCGGCCCAAAAGTGCCAGATGTGGTATGCTTGACGGGTACCCATACCAAAGAAAGTGTTTACACGAAACCAAAATATTTCTGGGTTGCACAATTTTCAGCATATGTATCCGTTCTCATCGCTAATGTCCAGAAAAAAATATGGGAATCTCCTATCCAGAAAAGAAAAAGATCTTTTATCACAATAACAATTTGACCTGTCGTGTCAAATTAAAAAATGTCACGGTTAACACTTTCAAAGACCGGCCCGGCATGCTAAAAGTAAGCATGCGTCACAATCGGAAAATTTATAAATAAAACATATTAACCTGGCAACTGAATAGCCTAACTCGTCATGCCGGGCTTGATCCGGCATCCAGTATTTTTCTGGATAGCGCTAAAGCTTCACTTCGTGCCCCGCCTGCGCGGGAATGACGGCATTAACTTATTTAATCGCCGAAGCAATATGACAAGGGAGTACTACAAGGTGAAAAAATACATTTTGACCTCAATCGTGTTCAGCGTTCTTTTGACAATCGGTTCACTTTTGGCTGCCACGACTACCGCATTGGCAGAGACCCGGTCCGGCATCCTTATCATTCCGTTCAACATTCATGCTGAAAATGACCAGTCCTTTCTCAAGCCGGCCATCACGGATATGCTCTACACACGCCTGTCCGCTGAAAACCGGACCGTCTTGGTGGAAAAGGTGGAAGCCTTTGCCACGTCCGTCTCGGTTGAGGACGCCATCGCCATGGGGCGGCAACAAAACGTGGATTACGTGCTCTTCGGCAGCATTACCATGCTGGGGGCCATGATCAGCACGGATGCGCAACTTGTCGGCGTTGCCCTGGAAAAGCCCCTGCTGACATTCAACGAGGTGGGGCAGGACCAGGGTGACATCATTACCCACATGGAGCATTTGACAACCCGCATCAATGAAACCGTTTTCGGTGTCGCCATAGCCGTTGTGCCACCACCGGCATCCGATCCGGTGCCCGATGATATTCGCACCCACCCGGAAAAGCTGGTGATTCCCGGCCTAACGCCTCAAACACCGCCTGCACCTGCACCGGCACCAGCGACTACGCCGGCACCGCCGGCATCCCCTGCTCCCGCCGTGGTTGTGACACCCCAGCCGGACAAGGGTGAGAGTTCCCTGTCATACTGGAAAAGCGAAAGTTTTCCAGAGGCTATCCAGGGCCTCTCCATCGCGGATGTCGACGGAGACGGTTCCAACGAGGTCGTCTTTATCAGCGTCAACCAGGTCTTTGTATACCGATACCGGAACGAGGGCCTTCAGAAAGTAAAAACATTCAGCCACAAGTCATTCAACCACCTCATGTTTGTGGACACGGCCGACATCAACCGGAACGGCACGCCTGAAATTTTTGTGACCGATTATATCTCAAGCAACCATCGCCTGAAATCCATCGTGCTGGAGTGGAATGGTCAAAATTTCGTTGTCATCGATGAAATGATAGACTGGTACCTGCGCGTCCTGCATACACCCGCATCCGGGTCCCTTCTGCTGGGCCAGAAACGCGGCTCGGGTTCAAGTTTTACCGATGCCCGGGAAGCCTTGTTCGATAGGGACGTCCATGAAATGAAATGGCAGGACGGGCACTATACAACCGCCGGCAAATTTGCTTTACCAAAAGACATGACGCTGTATGATTTTACCCAGGGCGATGTATCCAACGATGGGCAAATCGAGACCGTGGCCTTCACCAGGACCGACCATATCAGGGTCTACGGACAGACCGGGGAATCTGTCTGGGAGAGTGATGAGGTTTATGGCGGAAGCAGGCTGTTTTTCGAGGTGCCGGAGATTAATGACGCCCGCAAGACGACCAACTACTACCTTCCGCAACGCATCCATGTAACCGATATCGACAGGGACGGATTGAACGAAATTATCGTCCTTAAAAACAAGGATGCCGCCGGTATTTTCTCGCGTATCAAGGCCTTCAAGGAGGGACATATCGATTGCCTTTCCTACGACGATATTGGTGTCCAGATCAAGTGGCAGACACGTAATATCGCCGGGTATATCAGTGATTATGTCATCGGTGACCTGAACAACGACGGCCTAAACGAAATC
The DNA here is from genome assembly GCA_963848165.1 of uncultured delta proteobacterium. GTDB lineage: Bacteria > Desulfobacterota > Desulfobacteria > Desulfobacterales > B30-G6 > B30-G6. The sequence continues at coordinate 18,914 of CAWKCS010000021.1, forward strand.
GTGCTTTCTACGGTGGCAAAAAACAAGTCGGCCTTTAGCAAAGGCAAGAGTTTTATCATATCCTGCAGGCCGGATAATGAATGATTTTGTTTGACTCAAAACATATTTGTTGTCTATGATGTTGTCATTTTTCAACGCAATTTGACGACACGGCGGTCAAGCATGTTAAAAAGAATCCTCAAAGCACCTGCACAAAGCTTTTTTCTACTTGGGCCGCGGGGTACTGGAAAGAGTACATGGCTACAAGCCATCTTTCCTGACGCCCATGTGGTAGATTTGTTGTCTGAGGCCACCTACCAGGACCTACTTGCCAATCCTGGACTTTTTGCACACCAACTGCGTGCAGTTTCCCCCGGCAAATGGGTTGTTATAGATGAAGTGCAGCGCTTGCCCGCACTGTTGAACGAGGTGCACCGATTCATAGAAAAAAAACAGCTTCACTTTGTACTGTGCGGATCAAGTGCCCGAAAGTTAAAAAGAGCCGGTGTCAACCTGCTTGCCGGGCGTGCATTAAACCGCTCTATGCACCCCTTTGTGCCGGAAGAAATAGGCAAACAGTTCTCTGTTGACAATGCGCTTCAATATGGATTGCTGCCGATCGTCTGGGATTCGGTTGAAAAAACAGAAACACTGTCGGCATACGCGCAGTTGTACCTGAAGGAAGAAATCCAGGCCGAAGCCTTGGTTCGAAATCTGTCCGGTTTTGCCCGTTTTCTGCCGATTGCCGCCCTTTATCACGGCCAGATCATCAATGTGAGCAATATTGCCCGAGAGGCAGGTGTTGCAAGAACGACTGTGGCAGGGTACCTCGACATTCTCGAGGAGACACTTCTCTGTTTCCGTCTTCCCGCTTATGAAGCCAGAATGCACGTTCGGGAACGAAAACTTCCCAAGTGGTATTGGTGTGATCCAGGACTGGTGCGGGTGATGAAACGATCCTCGGGAAGTATAGCGGTGGAAGAAAGAGGGCTTCTGTTCGAAGGATTGGTGGCCCAGTTGCTTAGGGCATATAGAGATTATCGTGGTACATTTGATGAAATGTATTATTGGGCACCCGCCAATAGGAGTGAAACCGAGGTAGATTTTCTGCTCTTACAAAACCGGGAATTTGTGGCTATAGAAGTAAAGTCAGGCAGGGTATTTTCAGAAAAATGGTGCAGGGGGTTGCGTGCACTTGCTGATCTCAAGGGGTTGCGGCGTAAAATTATCGTTTACCCCCATGGGCCGGCTATGCGGACCAAGGACGGTATCGAGGGAATGTCTTTCGAACACTTCGCTGAGCAGTTGGCCGAAAATACGCTATAGAAGGGGAAGAGTTATATCATATCCTGCAGGCCAGTTACTGAATAGTGAAAAATTAAAATTTGAATAAAGAAAGAACAGATATCACGAAAACACGAAAGGACGAAAACACGAAAAAGAACATAAATTAGTTTACAATTCTCTTTATTTTAGGTTTGGAAAAATTTATCAGCAAACCAATCTTTAATCCGGTAGCTTTCAAATATGATCGCAGTTGAGCCATGTGAATATCCAACAGTTCTTTGACAGCCTTCAACTCTAAAATAATTTGGTTCTCTATTACCAGATCCATCCGGTGTTTACCGATTTCCATACCATGGAATTTGACGGTTACTTCCTTTTGACTCTCAAATCGAATTCCATGTTCAGCCAACTGAATTTTCAATGCTTCTTCATAAATCCCTTCTAAAAACCCCGGCCCAAGCTCTTTATGCACATTTATTGCCGCACCGATAACTGTATTACTCAATTCCTCAAACGGGTGTTTTTTACCTTCACTTATAAAATACCCAGAATAGAATTTACGCTTTGGAAGATTCTTTCTCATAAATTATTTTTCGTGCTTTCGCCCTTTCGTGTTTTCGTGATGAAAAATTTCTTCCTTTACCCGGCAACTCCCTTTAAACCAGTCTCTTAAAAGCTTTCTCAAAAAATTGTTTACTCAGTTTAATCCAGGTAGGCCTTCCATGGGGGCAATTGGAGGGATTCTCGCAGGCATCCAGCTGTTCCAGCATGACCTTGATTTCCATGTCCGTAAGACGCTGATTGGCCCGGATGGCGCCATGACAGGCCATGAGCTTGATGCTGTCGTCAATCGCCTTTTCGGCAACGTCTGCGGTGCCGTCCTCGATCCACTTCTCCACCATCTCCACCACCAGGGTTTTGATTTCATGCTCTCCCAGAACAGCCGGCACCGACGTGATGGCAAAGGTGTCACCCCCAAAGGGCTCGATCTCGAAGCCCAGTATCGCAAGCTCGGGGAGAAATTTGTCCAGGACTTTTGCCTCCCGGTAGTTCAGGTCAATGGTTTCGGGTATCAGCAACCCTTGTGACGCGGTTTTCACCTTTCGGGATTGTTTCAACTTTTCGTAGAGAATCCGTTCATGGGCGGCATGCTGGTCCAGCAGGATGAGGTCCTGACTGGATTCACACACAATATAGATATCCTGATATTGGCCGATGACCTTTAAATCGCTGAACCGTGTCCGGTCCCAGATCTGCGACTGGGCCGGCAGCTGTTTTGAGAACCCGCCCCCCTCGGCAGGTTTTGTGGAGGCGGTGAGCGATCCCGGCTCGTCTGAAAGTGTTCCCATGGGCGATGCGTTCGATGGAGACGATGCTGTTTTCAACGACAGCGCCACGGTCTCTTTTGCTTCCTGCCGCGGTGACGCCGTCCACGAGCTTGTCCCTTGATACGCTTTTGGCTTTTCCTTGATGAACTGCATCTTTTCCTGGGGAAATCGCCGACCCCACTTTCGGGAGTCGACCTGCTGCAAGACCTGGGCAACGGCAGATTGGACCGTGTCGTGAACCAGTTTCTGGTCGCTGAATCGCACTTCATTTTTTGCAGGATGAACATTGACATCCACCCTGTCAAGCGGCACCTGGACAAACAGCACCGCCAAGGGGAACTGGCCTTTGACAAGCCGGCCGGCATAGCCCTCAAACAGCGCATGCTGGACCACGCGGTCCCTGGCAGCCCTGCCATTGATATAAATGTGCATGCTGCGGGAGGTTTTACGTGTGATGGATGGAGAAGATAGCCACCCCTCCAGTTGCAGATATCCGTCGTCGTGCTGAACGGTAACAAGTCCCTCTTTCAGCTCCGCTCCCAGCACATGGATCACCCGGTCTGCCGGGTTGGAAACGGCAACCCAGTTTTTCAACAATTTATGGTTGTGAACCAGTTTGAATTGAACCCCGGGTCTCCCCAGGGCCATGGCGGCAACCACATCGGCGATGTGGCCCATTTCGGTCTGGATACCTTTTAAGAATTTTCGTCTGGCGGGCGTGTTAAAAAAAAGCTGCCTCACGCTTACCTGGGTACCCACCGGCGCACCGGTTTCCGTCACCTTCTGAATCTTGCCGCCTGCCATAAGAACTTCGAGACCGGTATCTGCGTCCCTGTGGCGGGTAACCAGAGAAAATCGGGACACGGAAGCGATGCTGGGCAGGGCTTCCCCCCTGAAGCCCAGAGTCCGGATGGAAAACAGATCTTCATTTTTATATATCTTGCTGGTGGCATAGCGTTCAATCGAGAGCAGGGCATCGTCCGGGGGCATGCCCATCCCGTTGTCCGATACCCGGATCAGGGAGCGCCCCCCCTTTTCGATCTCCACAACGACTTGCGTGCTCTCCGCGTCCAAGGAATTCTCCAGAAGCTCCTTGACCACGGAAGCCGGTCGTTCCACCACCTCACCGGCGGCGATCTTGTTGGACAATATTTCAGGTAGGATTCTAATAGCAGACATTGAGTTTTTTGTGTTTTGTTTTTTGTGTTTGGTGTTTTGTGTTTGGTGTTTGGTGCCCGTTCACAAGATCAATGTAAATCGTTCATTTGGTTTGTGTCCAGCAGGCATCTTTCGATTATTAATGTGGCAATTATACCGCTTGTCATAATAATGTTCCGAAAATAGGATGGCGGCATAAGGGGTTGAACGTCATGCCCTACCCCACAAAACACCAAATACCAAACACAAAACACTAATTTTTTTCTGTCTTAAAAAAATTATTCAAATATTCAACCTCCATGGGTGACAGATTAAATCTGAGGGCGGCAGCTTCGATCATTTGTTGATGTTTTTTCGATGGATCGGTCTGCCGCTCTTCTGAAATCCATTTCACGGCTTTGCGGATCATTTCGCCATCCGGCTGGATAGTGGTCATGGGGACACCTCATTGTTTTGCAACATGATATGAATGAATTGTTATGTATCGTGATGAAATCCAAAATCCGAATATCGAAATCCGAAACAAATTCAAACATCAAATGATCCAATGCACAAAACGATACCTTGGGTAGGAACGTCTATAAACTTTTACTTAAAATTGCTCCGAAAATCTTCGTCAATTCGGTTGCTTCAGTAAGCAAAAAAGACCTGCACTTTTCAAGACCCTTTATGCTTTCTGTATCAATAAGTTTCAACCAATAACAGCTTTCTTTTGATTCTTTACGACAAATCTTAATTCGGAAAATAAAATCCTTTTTGCTGACAGCTTCATTGGCCTCAATATAATTTGCACCAACCGATCCAGACGATCGAACCAATTGCTTTCCATCCTCAAAATTACCAGTAGTTTTCGGCAGTTTTTTCACGAACGACCTAACCATTTTTGCGAATTCCAACGTGCGATCTTCCAAATCATATTGTTTTGAATTTATAGTTTTGGTCATTTGAATTTGTTTCGAATTTCGATATTCGTGCTTCGAGTTTTATAAGTTCGGTCTCCGCTTATGATGTTCCGTTGCCTGCTCAAAACTGTAGCCCACCTTTAACAGCATTCCCTCATCAAAATGCTTACCCAGTATCTGAAGACCGATGGGCAATCCATCGCTGGAAAACCCACAGGGAACCGACATGCCCGGAATGCCGGCCAGGTTCGCTGAAAGCGTAAATATATCCGACAGGTACATCTTTAAAGGATCTTCGACATTCTCACCAATCTTAAATGCAGGCGTGGGTGCCACCGGGGAGAGGATGACATCGCATTGTTCAAACGCCCGTTTGTAGTCTTGAATGATCAACGTGCGGACCTGGGATGCTTTCCCATAGTAGGCATCATAGTATCCGGCAGACAGGCAGTAGGTGCCGATGATTATACGCCTCTGAACTTCCAACCCAAACCCGGCTGTCCGCGTCGCCCGGTACATTTCCATCAGGGTGTCCTGTTCCCTGTTCCGGTATCCGTATTTGACACCGTCATATCTGGCGAGGTTCGAACTGGCCTCACAGGGTGCAATCACGTAGTAGACGGCCACCACATGTTCGGTATTGGGCAATGAAACCTCTATACACCGCGCCCCGCGACTCTCAACAATACCAACTGCCTTTTTTACAACAGATGCGACATCCGGATCGAGCCCCTTCAGTGCCGCAACCTCTTTGGGGATTCCGACGGTCACACCCGTGAGGTCCTCCGTGAGAAAGGAAGTGAAATCGGGCACATTCTCGGGAACCGAGGTGGAATCACCGGCGTCATAGCCTGAAATCGTATTCAGCATCATGGCGCAGTCCGTTACACTTTTCGTTAGAGGACCGATCTGGTCGAGAGACGATGCAAAAGCCACGAGTCCGAATCGGGACACCCGGCCGTAGGTGGGTTTCATTCCCACAATACCACAGTGGGAAGCGGGTTGTCTGATGGAACCGCCCGTGTCGGATCCCAGGGCACCCAGGCACATGTCGGCCGCAACCGCGGCCGCAGAACCGCCGCTGGACCCTCCTGGGATGCGGCTCAGATCCCATGGGTTCCGGGTAATTTTTACGCTGGAGTGTTCGGTGGACGACCCCATGGCAAATTCATCCATGTTCATTTTGCCGATAATGACGGCGTGCTGGGACTTGAGCTTTTTTATCACGCTCGCGTCATAGGGCGGAATAAAATTCTCCAGGATCCGCGACCCGCACGTGGTCTTGATACCTTTTGTGCAGATGAGGTCCTTGATCCCTAGGGGAATGCCTGTCAAAGGACCCATTTCCCCTTTCCCTATCTGTTGATCAGCCATCTCGGCTGCCTGGATCGCATCGGCTTTCGTCACCGTAATAAACGCATCCACGCGGCATTCAACCGCTTCGATCCGGTCTAAAACCGCCTGCGTCAATTCCCGGGATGAAATTTCCCCTGCTTTGAGCAGTTCATGGGCTGCTTGAATGGTCAGTTCGTGTAATTTCATATCGTACCTATAAAACTTCCCTTGCAATCTCAACAAGCGGCAAAGCCGCCCATAATTTAATTTCGCAGAAATTAAATTATTTTCGGCACCACAAAACTGCCATCCTCGGATTCAGGGGCATTGGCCATGGAGAGGTCCCGGTCTGCCGGTTCAGACATGTCGTCCTCACGAAAGGCATTGGTCAGGGAAATAGCATGGGTTGTGGCGGAAACACCCTGGGTATCGACACGCTTGAGAGAATCCACATGATCTAAAATTTCACCGATCTGACCGGCAAATTTTTCAATAGCGTCTCTGGACAATTCCAGACGTGCAAGATTGGCAACGTGTACGACGTCCTCCTTGGTAATTTTCATATAACACCTCTTAACTAAAATCGTTACACGATTTTAGTTCCTTACGATAATCCCCTTGAACGTATCCTTTGTCAGCTCCTGCCGCATCTGTTCAGCCTCGGCCTTGGTCCGGTAGGGACCCACCCGGACACGATACCACGTTCCCTTGTTGGGTATCTCGGCCATTGTGCTGAATCCGGCATATCCCAATTGCGTCAATTTTTTCACCAGCGCTTCCGCAGAGGCTGCATCCTTGGTGGATGCCACCTGAACAGCCAAAGATCCTGGAGGCAAAGAATCGGCATCTGGTAAACCCGCTAAAGTCTTCTTCTCATCCTGAATGCCCTTTGATTTGGAGACACGTTTCTGCGATATCAATGGTGATTGGGGTGGGACCACAGGTGGCGTTTTGGGAGGCGTCTTTTTCTCGATGATTGGGATCTGTTCGTCTTTTCCTTTTTTCTTCAAAGCCTCGTAGAACTCAAAAGAGGACTTGGCGCCTGTCTTGGCGGAGTCGGTTTCCATGGCCCTTTTTTCCTGTTTGACCATCGATTCTTTCAATGCCTAGGAGTTCCTTCTGAAGTGCCTGGATATCAAAATTCACCGGAGCGGTTCCACGGCCAACCAAAACCCCCAGCACAAACATCCATCCGGAAATCAGAAACAGCAGGCAGAGACCCAGGAAAAATCCTTTGCCTGTTAGCTGGAGCAGGTATTTTTTTCTGCTTTTCGCAGCAGCGTTTTTTTCTGTCATTTTCTTCATCTACATCTTTTCCGGGGCGGAAACACCCAGAAGGGTCAATCCGTTTCGAATAATTCTTTGAACTTCCAGCACAAGAGAAAGTCGGGCCTGCGTCACCACGGGGTCGTCGGCCAGAACACGATGCTTATTGTAATAGGAATGGAACGTGGATGCAAGACTCATCAAGTAGTAAGTGATCCGGTGGGGCTCCCTGAAAACAGCACTCTTTTCAACCACCGCCGGATATTGATCCATGGCCTTTATCAGGTTGATTTCTTCAGGTTCCACAAGCTGCTTCACGGTCATATCATTCCATGCGTCACTGTCGATCCCCTGTTCTCTGCCCTTTCTCAAAATACTTGAGATCCGCGCATGCACATACTGAACATAGTAGACCGGGTTGTCGTTGGTTTTCTTTTTTGCCAGCTCCAGGTCAAAATCCAGCGGGCTTTCATAATGTCTTGTGAGAAAAATGAATCTTGCCGCATCTCTCCCGACTTCGTCCACAACATCCTTCAGGGTAATGAATTCGCCCGCCCGTGTCGACATGGCTACCGGCTCGCCATCCCGCAACAGGTTGACGAGCTGAACCAGAATGACCTCGAATTGATCCCGCCCATAACCCAGCGCCTCGATGGAGGCCGTCATTCGCGGAATGTATCCATGGTGGTCTGCTCCCCAGACATCGATGACCCTTTCAAAACCGCGCCGGTATTTGTTCAGGTGGTAGGCCACGTCCGATGCAAAATAGGTTTTCTGGCCATTTTTTCGAACCACCACACGGTCTTTTTCATCTTGATATTGAGATGTTTTAAACCAGACAGCCCCGTCTTTTTTATAAACAATGTCTCTCTCTTCCAACTCTTGTATCACTGTATCGACACGGCCCGAATCATAGAGGCTCTGTTCGCTGAACCATTCATCGAATGTCACCCCGAACGATTCAAGGTCCCGGCGAATACCCTTGATGATAAGACCGGCAGCTGCCCTGGCACAAAATGCGATCGCTTCCTGCTCCGGTTTATCGTTCAATTTTTCGCCATGCTCTCCTTTAAGGAGGTCGGCAATATCCTTGATATAATCTCCCTGGTAACATTCATCGGGAAACGGAACCTCTTTTCCTGAAAGCGCCTGGTATCGTAAGAAAACAGAACGTCCCAGGGTTTCAATCTGTCTGCCGGCGTCATTGATATAATATTCCTTCTGGACATCATATCCGCAAAAAGACAGAATATTCCCGACACTGTCGCCTACTGCCGCACCCCTGCCATGACCGACATGCAGGGGACCTGTGGGGTTCGAGCTCACAAACTCAATCTGAATCTTCTCACCTTTTCCGATATCCGAAACCCCATAGAGATCCTTCTGATCATGGATATGACGGAGCGCCCCGTGCCAGGCATCGATATTGACAAAAAAATTGATAAACCCCGGCCCGGCGATTTCGGTCCTCTCAACCATGTTTTCACTGTCATCGATATGGTCGATAATCTGCTCGGCAATCTTTCTGGGCGCCCTTTTCTGGGCCGACGCCATAATCATGGCAATATTGGCCGAGAAATCACCATGTCTTTCATTTTTTGGGATTTCGATTTCCACTTCCGGCAGTTCCTGTGCCGAAAAAACCCTTTCCACAACAGCCCTATTGACGGCCTCGGTGATAAGTTTTTTTATTTTCTGCTTCATATTCTATAGCCTTTGATTTTATACCGCTTGTCATAATAATGTTCCGAAAATAGGATGGCGGCATAAGGGGTTATAGCAGAAAAAAGGTCCTCAATCGGAACGTTTTTCTGACAACCCCTATATGCGACCCTGAACATATAACAAGGAAAATGTCGACGTGAAGGGAATAGTGGCTTTTCTTGAACAAGTCAAGGGGCTTTGATTTGGTCTTGACTTGATGCCGAGGGTGCCCTACATAGAGCAGGACACGAATGGCAGGTAGAAACCTGCTCATCAGAAATCAAATCAGTAAAATCGAACCACGAACACAATGGCATTTGGAAGGTGCCAAAGCATTCGTGGTTTTTTATTGGAGGTTCAGATGAAATCAAGAACGAATATCATGCTGTTGATACTGGCAGGTCTGCTTTTATTTCCCCTGGTCGCTCACGCGCATTTCGGCATGGTCATCCCTTCCGATACCATGGTCATGCAGGGAGACAAACAGACCGTGCGTGTGCAAATTTCCTTTTCCCACCCCTTTGAAGGCATCGGCATGGAAATGAACAAACCCAGAGTGTGCAGCGTGATGGCCAATGGGAAAACAATGGACCTGAAAGCCTTGCTCAAGAAAGACCACATCATGGATCACACCGCCTGGTCTCTCGATTACAAGATTGCCAGACCTGGCGTATATATGTTTCTGGTGGAACCGGAGCCCTACTGGGAACCTGCCGAAAACGCCTTTATTGTCCATTACACCAAAACGGTGGTAACAGCCTTTGGCGACGATGAAGGCTGGGATCAAGAGATCGGATTGAAAACAGAAATCCTTCCGTTGTCCAAACCCTATGGTCTGTATGCCGGCAATCTTTTCCAGGGAATCGTCAAGTTGAACGGCAAGCCGGTTCCCTTTGCAGAAGTTGAGGTCGAGTATTACAACAAGGACCAGCAGCTGACGGCCCCCACCGATTATATGATTACCCAAACCATCAAAGCCGATAACAACGGTATATTTTCCTATGCCGCACCTGTTGCCGGCTGGTGGGGTTTCGCCGCCTTGAACAGCGCAGACTTTAAACTAAAACACGATGGTCAGGACAAGGATGTTGAATTGGGAGCTGTTATATGGGTTAAATTTCATGATCTGAATTTTAAGTAAGGAATTCTGCCTAATTTTGATTCACTCGTTAACCCCGCGCATGCGAAGCACTGCCGAACGGCAGAACCTACAGGGAATGCGCTATAGCTGTTTCGGTTCAATTGATCGATCTCTTTTTGGGGCAGGGGAGAGACCTTGCCTATGGATCGGGCGATGGCCGTGACCTTGGCCACATGTTCGATGGTTTCCAGGCGGCAGAAAGCTTCTTGCATGCTTTTTCCCAACGACACACTGCCGTGCCGCGCCAGAATAAGGGCATTGTGGCCTTCCTGAACTGCCTGCTTCATGGCATGAACGACATTTTCTGTGGTGGGCGTGGCATACCCGCAATCTACGATATCGCCCAGTGTCAGAACCACTTCGGGCAGAATCACCTCTGCGAGAGATATCCCCGCCACAGAAAGAGCCACGGCATAGGGCGGATGGGCATGAATCACTGCCTGAACATCCGGCCGATGCTGATACACAAAGGTGTGCATACGGATTTCACTCGATGGCTTGATTTTGGTGTCGCCTACCGTTTGGCGGGTTTTCAAATTGTAAAGCAACAAATCCGCGGCATCGAGCATACCCTTGTGGCAACCACTCGGTGTTATCAGGATGTGGTCTTCATCTACCCGTGCCGACAGGTTCCCACTGGCACCCGACACCAGCCCCTGTGCATACACCAATCCGCCATATGCAGCAATTTCTTCCCGAAGTTCTTTTTCCATATTCGTTAAAACTCCTATTGGGGACGGGTATTCATATATTACTATCTTCTATTCTACCAGCCTCAGTTTTTTTTCTGACACAATTCGTTCGCCTCTTCGAATAGATTGGCTCACCGTCGGCTGAGAAATACCCAAACGTTTTGACAATATGATTGTGCTCAAGCCCAACTCTCTTGACGCCCAGTAGCATAAAACACTTCGCGCTTTTACCCGTTTCGGATATCTTCCACTCATTGTTATCTCTTCTTTGTCGATATCGAGAGCTACTGCGACCTTGCCAGCTAACCATTCAAAATCATAACCTTTATTCTTGTATAGATACTTTCGTTCCATTTGTTCTTGACATTGACTCAAGATATTTTCAACAAAATCGCCGTCACCCAGTATCCGCTCGTCGCCCTTACTTCGATTCCCTTTTTCACGAAGCTCACCTACATGCGTCCACCCACCCAGGCTTCTAACCAAACCGCCTCCAATAAGTTCCGGTTTCCTGCCTTCCGCTATTCCCTTTTTCACAAAATCCTCATATCGGCGACGCGCTATCGCTGACTTTTTGTCAAACAATCCCAAAATATATCCGGTATCCTGCCAATCTCCTTGATACGTTCCCAGGATAATTCCATGTCCGGTATAAGCATACGTTTCCAAGGCTTTATAATTTGTCACCAAACCTGCCCGTAGTGGATTTAAGTGAATATACCGAACCAGTTCCAATAGATAGATCTCCTCCTGACACAATATTGATTTAAACCGATTATGAAAAACATGGCCATGGCGCTTGTGGCGCCGGTTAAAACCTACAGAATACCCTGTAAGAAGCCTTTGCATCACTGTGGATATAGGGGTATGCCCTGTTCTGATAAGCAGGTGAACATGATTTGGCATCAATGCCCATGCAAAACAAGCTGTTTGGGTCTCTGATATTACAGCACCAAGTCTATCAACAAATGTGTCCCGATCAAAATCATCACAAAAGATATCCCTTTTTTCAATTCCACGGACCATGATGTGATGGAGTGCACCAGGTGCATCTATGCGTGCTTTTCGTGGCATACAACTACCCATATTTCATATAGAAAACATCGTCAAGTAATATATGAATACCCGTCCCCAATGCTTTTTTGAGTTAAGAAGATCACCCCTCTAAAACACCAAAAACAAAGGGTTTATAAGCTTGATTGCTCATAAACCCTTGATCAATGCTGGTAGGCACGGTTGGATTTGAACCAACGACTTCTACCGTGTCAGGGTAGCGCTCTCCCCCTGAGCTACGTGCCTTTAACCTGAACTGAGCGATTTTTCCCGAAGAGGTGTGCCGAAATCTTGATGGAGAAGGGTTCGCAAAAAACACAGGCATACCCGTGGATCTGTCGAGGCTTTTTGCGAGCCCTCGATCCGCAAGAGATCGGTGCAGATCGAGATAAAAATCGCTCAATTCAGGTTTAAATAAGATTTCTGGATACCACCGCCTCGGGATGCTGTCAAGAAAAATGAAAACAGACAGATACACACTAGGGGTCTTTGTTTTTGGAACCATTCTGAAGAATGTTCATGCCAAAATAGATATAATGCAGACCTGAAACAGTTGTGAGCCCGGCCGTAACCCAGAACAGAATTCCCATGAGCACGGAATATCCAGATAGGTGGACGTGCACCAGGGCCAAAATAATCGTCGTAATCTGGGCCACCGTCGTAATTTTACTGATGATGCTCGGTTTAATTTTATAGGATTTCTCCGTGAGTGTAAAAATGGCAATGCCCATGACGATAAGCACATCCCGGCTGATAACGATGACAGTGACCCAACTGGGCACAATTTTCAGTATAGCCAGACTGACAAATGCAGACACCAGCAACAGCTTGTCGGCTATCGGATCAAGGTAGGCGCCCAGTGTTGTCCGCTGATTAAAATACCTGGCAATAAACCCATCCAGACCATCGCTAATCCCCGCAATGGTAAAAATCAGCAAGGCCGGACCAAAGAGGTCCCTCAGCAGTACGATCACAAAAAGCGGCGTGAGCAGAATCCTGATAATCGTCAGCAGGTTGGGCAAATTGATAGGCATAATAAAATCGTTTCCCGATTTTATGAAGTTCGTTTCGGGTTAACCGACCACAAGCTCTATACCCAAGCGCCCAGGAGAAACCTCGTAAATATCGATACCAAAAGATTCAAAGGTCTTGAGTAACAATTCATCGGCAAGAGACTGCGCTGTACCCTCGTAATCCACGGAAATAATCGACTCGTCCGCCTTCATGACCTTGATGTGTATCGCCTTTACACCGGGGATTTTCCCCAGTGCTTTGCGAAACTTGATAAAATTTGCCAACTCCCGGGTACCGTGAATATTTATTTCCACAAGGGATTGCTGAATAGACTCGCTTTCCCAGGCAGATGTCAGCTGCAGGATCATTTCCTGGCCAACGAGCATGCCGGCATTGAACAGCGCCTCGCGTCCACCTTTTTCATCCTCTTCACTTGCAAAAACCGCCGTTCTTGCGGCAAAGGCGATTTCCTTGCCGGTTTCCGTGCGATACGCTTTTGCGCTTACAGAGCCTTTGAAAGTTTTAACGTTGCCATCCATCACGTTCGTTGTCTTTTCAGCTATGGCTGTTCCGATGATCACGATGTCCGCTGCCATGTGTTTGCCCAGATCGATGGCATCCTTCAGGGGGATGTCAGCCCTATAGTTCAAAGGCTCCATGATAACGCCATGGTTGATCACCGTCATGCCCTTATCCTTCAAGGTTTGTGCCATGGCCTCTTCTGATAAAGGGACAACGAATACAAGGTCTTGGCCCCACCAGTAAAGCGGCAGAATATCTTCTATTTTTTTCTCTGCCAGAAAAAAAAGAATTTTCGGCATTACATGGATCTTCATTGCCAGGTTGGCGCTCAGAAGGGTTTCTCTGACTCTGCCCTTCATCACCGTGGCCTTCACAATAGCCCGGTAGGTGTTTCCAGACAGGTACTCCGCCACCACCTTGTAACCCTGGATAAAACGATCGGTCTGATCATAAAGGAGCTCATTAAAAAGATTGAATTTGTCTACCTGCTGCTGGAAAGGCTGAATTTCAGCAGCTACGGCGGCAACTGCAGACACCAGGGCATTTAAAATAGCTTGTTCCTTGGCAGATGCCATATCGTCGCCATAAATGGCTCCGGATCCCACAACTTCCACAACGCTTACGGTATCGTCTTCCTGCGCCAGAACAGGGCAGCACAATGTCCATAAAAAGACCATATTGACCAACAGAAAACCCGTTCTTTTGATTGATTTTAAAGCAAAATGCATGCGTCCTTCACCTTTCCTTAAAACGGTTTGTGTCATTTGAAGAGCCCCGCGGCCCCGACAAAAGTGGCGTCTCCGACAAGCCCCGGGGAATGTGCCGGCTGTTGCGGCTCAGTGCGTTCTTTCGAGAGCATACCCGGCAATGTCGAATAGAATATCCCTGGTGGGCGACACCGGAAACAGCTCAAGGGCCCGGCGGGCTTTTGCGATGTGCTCAAACGCTAATGTCCTCGTATATTCAAAGCCGCCATGTTCGGATATCTTTTTTACCAGCCATCTGAAATCTTGATTCGTAAATTTTTCATCCTGGATGATTTTCTCCATCAAATCGCGATCCCCGGACTCGGCCTGGTATAAAGCAACAATGACAGGCAGCGTCAGTTTCCCCTCCCGCAGATCTGCTCCGACTGTTTTACCGAGAACCTGCGTGTCGAAGGTGTAATCGAGCAGGTCATCCACCATCTGAAAGGCCATACCAAGGTTGTAGCCATATCGTGCAAGAGCCCTCTCTTTTTCTTCAGATGCCCCTGCAAGAATAGCACTGATACGGCAGGCCCCTTGAAACAGCACAGCTGTCTTACACTTGATAATATCCATGTACTCGGTTTCGGTCAAATCTATCTTGCCTTTCCGGTCGATCTGATGAATTTCACCCTGTGACATATTTTCAGTGATTTCGGAAATAATTTTAATGATTCTGGGTTCATTTGTCTCTGCGGCAATCGCCAGGCCGCGGGCCAGAAGAAAGTCCCCCACCAGTACAGCAATCTCATTTCCCCATACAGTATGTGAAGCAGGCTTTCCCCTACGTAAATCGGCGCCGTCCACCAGATCGTCGTGCAACAGGGTCGCGGCATGAAGATATTCAAAAATGACGGAAAATGTTTTGTCATAATCACCACGGTAATCACACAGCCTTGCAGACAGTACCATCAACAACGGCCGAAGACGTTTTCCACCGCTGAAGAGTATATGATGGGCCACCTTGGAAACCAGTTCCAGGTTCGGGTGCAGATTTTCGAGCAGCGCCGCCTCAATACCGTCCAGATCATCTTTGACCAGCGACAGGACTCTATTTTTCAGATCACTCATAATGCCTCTCCGGTCAGGTCATACTCCAGCGTGTCAATAATCCGGACATCTGCGAATCCACCGATTGTCAATTGATCCTTGTGAACATAGGTGATGCCGTCAACTTCAGGCGCCTGAAAAACGGTCCTCCCAATGTATAGTCCTTTTTCGGGCATTTCTTCGATGAGCACAGGCAGGATCCGGTGCAGATATTTTTCATTGTTTTCGGCAGACAGGTCCACCTGTCGTGACATGATCGCATCGTAGCGTTTCATGGCAATATCCTCCGGCACATGATGACCCAGACCGTGTGATGCTAAATCCTCTGAATCAGAATAGTTAAAAACGCCCAGATGGTCAAATTTAATTTCTTCAATGCAATTAAATAATTCATCAAAATCCGATTCGGTTTCTCCCGGGAATCCTGTGATGACGGTTGTTCTGAGGCAAGCGTCACCGGCAATGGAACGGATTCTGTCAAACAGCCTGAACAGATCTTTTTTTTGGTACTGTCTGCCCATCTTCTTCAATATTCGATTGCTTGCATGCTGGATGGGAATATCAAAATAAGAGCAGATATTGTCTGCTTCGTGCATGGTTCGGATCAGGGTGTCGTCCATGCTCTCCGGATGCCCGTAAAGCATCCGGATCCAGATGTCCGGTGATATGGCCGAGAGTTCCTGCAGCAAACGGGAAAGACCATGGGACAAACCAATGTCAATACCGTAGGCGGTTGTTTCCTGGGCCACCAGCACCAGTTCTTTGACACCCGATTGAACCAGGGCGGCGGCCTCCTGAACAATGTTCCGGATGGGACGGCTTTTTTGCCTGCCCCGCAGTTTGGGGATGATGCAGTAGGTGCAGTGCCGGTCGCACCCTTCGGCAATTTTAAGATAGGACATGGGTAAGGATTGCCCGGCTCTGGGCAGTACTTCGCTGGTGCTCTCCAGGGCGTCCGGGTCCGGCAAGATACACCTGGGGCGGTTCTCATGATCCATGAGTGCCTCGACGATTTTATCATAAGCACCGGTGCCTAAAAACATATCGACTTCGGGAAGACTGCTGACAATCTCTTCGCGAAAACGCTCCGGAAGGCAACCCGCGACGATCAATCGGCGGCAAACACCCTGGGTCTTATGCCTGGCCAGGGCAAGAATGGTATCGATGGACTCGTTGATAGCCGCTTCGATAAAGCTGCAGGTGTTGACGACAATCACCTCTGCCTCGGCAGGGTCTTGTGTGGTTTCGTGTCCGGCAGCCAACAATCGACCCGTCATGGATTCGCTGTCAACAAGATTGCGGGCACAACCGAGACTGGCAACATGAAATATCATCCTGAAATCTTTTGGATCTCTTCGGTGATATAGGGTGCAATTTCAAACAGGTCCGCCACAACAGCATAGTCGGCCTTGGCAAATATGGGTGCTTCCGAATCATTGTTGATGGCCACGATAATCTTCGAAGATGACATGCCGGCCAGATGCTGAATAGCGCCGGAGATGCCAAAAGCCATGTAGAGTGCGGGGGACACGACCTTGCCGGTCTGGCCCACCTGGTCTGAATGGGGTCGCCACCCCTCGTCAACAGCCGCCCGGGAGGCCCCCACGGCGGCACCAAGAACCTCCGCCAAAGCTTCAATCACGGAATAGTCATCTCCACCCATACCCCGGCCACCTGAAACAACGATATTCGCTTCGGTCAGGTCGACCTTGCCGGTTTCCATTCTTTTTTCAACAAAAGCCATGGTCACCTTGCCGATCTCCGCCGATACTTTTTCCACGGCGGCATCACCGCCGGTTTTTATGATTTCAGCTGTATTCGGTCGTACTGAAAACATCCGGCGCTCGCCTTCTAAAACAACATCCGCCAGCAACTTGCCGCCGTAGATGGGCCGTGTGGCAGTCAAGCTATCACCATCACATGTTATGGCCACACAATCCGCTGCCAGGGGTGCATCAAATCGCGCGGCAACACGCGCGGAAAGGTCTTTCCCCTGGACCGAAGCGCCAAAGAGAAGTATGCCCGGGTCTTCCTGTTGAATGATCTCCGACAAGGCATTGGTATAGGTGTCTGTCAGGTACTCGGCAAGCCGTGTATCCTCAACCGCCAGTATCCTGTGCGGGCCATACGCCTGGAGCTCCTGTGCGCAGGCTTCAATATCAGCACCCAAAACAACGGCGGTCAATTGACAGCCCAGCTTGTCCGCGATCCGTTTTCCTTCGCTCAAGATTTCAAAAGTGACCTTTCTAAAAACGCCGTCACTCTGCTCTGCAACGACCATGATTCCCTGTGACATGTTTCACCTCTTATTTTACCCGGGCCAGAAGCCCGGACATGATTAAATTTTATGGGTATTTATATAAATAGAATGCATACAAAAATTCTAAATCCGAATATCGAAATCCCAACCCGGATAAACCGGAAAAGGAAAAGATCTCTTATCACGAAACCACGCACAAGTATCCGTAACCACGATAAAAAGACCATGAAACATTTCGTGTTTTCGTGATTGCTTTTATATTTCCGGAGAGATTGCCGTAGCTTGCCGTAGATTACAAGGAAGATGCCAATTTCGCTATAGTAAACTATGCGGGATGGCATTTGACATCGTTGATGCGGTAAGAATTTCGATATTCTTAATTCGGATTTAAATAACTTTCGCGTCCTCGTGCAAAATTCTCACCAGTTCCCGGGCTTTTTCCTGGGCCGTCTCCCCCTCGATAACCCGGCCCCCTTTTCTTTCCGGTGGCGGATTCAAGGCCACGACTTTCATTTTCACTGCCGGGAACGTTTGCGGATCAAACCCCAGATCGGTCAGTGTTTTGCTGTCCAGGGGTTTCTTTTTGGCTTTCATAATACCCGGCAGCGACGCGTACCTGGGATCATTCAATCCCCGCTGGGTCGTAATGAGCGCCGGCAGCGGCGCTTCCACGACGGCGACACCCCCATCGATGGTCTGGTGGCATTTGATCCTGTTTTCAGCGATCTCCTCTTTTATCACCATGGTGATGCTCGGAATGCCCAGGATCTCGGCCACGGCCGAACCCACCATGTAGGCATCGTCATCCACGGCCCGCTGCCCTGCAATGATCAGGTCAAACGGTATCTCCTTGGCCGCCGCGGCCAGAACTTTCGCCGTACTCAGCGGGTCACAGCCTTCCAGAGCGGGGTCTGAAACCAATACCCCTTTGTCGGCGCCCATGGCCAAAGCCGTTCGGATCGCCTCAGCCGCTTTTTCACGCCCCATGGTCAGGATCGTTACGGTTCCGCCATGGGTCTCCCGTAAACGGAGCGCCTCTTCCACGGCGAGTTCATCGTATGGGTTGATGACCCACTTGAGATCATCGATCTTGATGGAAATCCCATCTCCTGCTACTTCGATCATCGATTCCGTTGAAGGAACCTGTTTTAACAGTACCAAAACGTCCACGCGGATGCCTCCTTTTAATTTGGCTACTATAACATATAACAACCAGATATATTTGCGCTTTCCAAATGATGATTCCTACAGAACTGCGATTTTATTGTCAAATAAAATCGTTACACGATTTTATACCGGCAGAGACCACAGCGGCGCAGAGAAATATTTTTTCTTTTGAGAATGTAGCGCAGAGCTTCAACTCTGCTTGTACATGTTTTGGCAGGTCTAAAGATCTGGGATGTAGAGAGAATACTAAAAGCGATGATCAAATCCCTGGAAAACAAACACTTGAACCCTTGAATCCTGGACTCCTTGAACCCTTTCTCCTAATTGAGAGAAGAATCTTAAATGCTTACAACTGATTGTGTCTAAATATTAACGGCTTTATTAGTAAGTGTCGGCAGGAAAAATAACGTTGAAAATCGTTTCGCCGGACCCGTGGCAGTCCGCCGGTTTTCTGCAAAAATGCACACTCTGAAATTACCCCGGGACATGTGTCGCTGGAAGTTGGGATATGTTGGCATCTCGTGGAGGTCATATCGATGTTGAAATGATAGCGTTCGGAAAATATCTTCATACGCATAAGATCTGTCCCTTTACCACCGGCATTGAAATCAAAGGGCTTTTTCGTCGAATATCCATCCGTGTCCTGCGTTGGGTAAAAACCTTCAAACAGATACTTGCGATGCCTGGCCACGATACCGGTTCCAAAATCATGGACCGTCAATATTGCATTTTTTTCCGTCTCCTTGGCCGAAATATCTATTCTGCCCTCATCCGGTGTGTTTTCGATGGCATTTTTTATGAGCCCAAATACGATCGAAGAGAGAATTCTTTTGGGAATGAAAATCCTTTTCGATGTGTCGGCATGGATGCGTAAATCGAGTTTTCTGTGTCCGATCTCCGATTCTACCCTCCGCATGGTTTCTCTCAAATATTGTCCCAGATTGAGCGATTCCGAGGCCTGTTCCTCCGGGCGATACAATTCATCGATACGTTTTTGTATCTTTCCGGCAACGATGCCTTCGCCCGCCTGCTCTGCGGTCAACGCCTCTATCATATCGGTGCATTCTTGAAACAGCGTCGAAAGGATACGATGATGGGGGAACGCCCTGTCCTGCATAATGTCTTCAACACCCCGCTGAATGTTAGACAGCCGTGCCAAACTCCTCTCTGCTCTGTCATATGTGCGGGTCCACCTGCTCTCCGGTACTTCCGATAGGGGTCTTCGCAAAAGGGAAAGGGCCGTTGTCAGAAGTGATATCGGGGTTTTCAATTCATGAGAAAGATGGTTAATAACCTTGGTTTTTGCCTGATTAAGCGTGTTGACCTCTCGAAAAGCCGATTTCAAGGCCAGGGTAGAACGGACATTTTTCAACGTAACAGCCAGATTAATTAACAGTGTTTCCAGCAGTTCCGTGTCGTCAGGCGGTGTAGGGACCACCGACAATCTTGGTACCTAACCCCAGAATGCCGTTGCAATTATATGCGATATTAAAAATCAAGACATGCGCAATAAATGGAGGGAAAAGTGATAACCGTTGCCTTTCGTTTACATGGTCCATGGTTGGGATGTAATCATAGGTGACGAGCAGTTTCTGACACCCCTTTTCGATAAGCGGGCGTGTCTCTTCATCGATTCCGACGGTAATCAATTTATTCGGAATCAAGGCTTTCTCTTCGTCGATGAATGTAAACCCTTCGACAACACCAAAACTGCCCAAGGTCATTAAGAGAAAATTTCGCAAGTTGTCGTCAATATTTCCCTGATCGAGGAGCACGCGGCTGACATCGCATAGCGTTTTTAAATGAAACATTCTTTTACTGAGCTCAGACTCTGTGGCCTCGTTTTTCTTCTGATAATCTTTCTGCACGTCTGAATCTCCCCCTCGCAATGGATGGAATTGCTTTAAATCATATTTCTAGGTATAGGGAACAGATGCTATCCGACCACAATAAAGGCACGCCATCCAAGTCGCAGCTTTCTCTTTTGGTCGGTATGGACAATCCCGAAAGGGTCTTGGAAGAAGTTAAGATCATTTTTCTGGACATGTTCAACATCGGTGATTTTACACCTTTGTCCGCTGTCTTTGAAGATGTTATTTCCTTGTTTTCCGGTAAGTTTAAAGGGTTCAAAGCCTGCGACACACCTTACCACAACCTCAGACACACCACGGATGTCTTTCTTGCCATGGCACGGCTTATCCACGGCGCCCAATCACAGGGATTCGCCCTGAACACAAGCGATGCCAACGTAGGACTGGTTGCCGCGCTCATGCATGATACCGGTTATATTCAAAAAGATTCGGAAAGCTATGAGAGTAGTGCTGAACTGGCATCTGCGCATATAGACCGCAGCATCGAATTTATGGTCCCCCTCCTGACACAGAAAGGCTATTCACGAGACAGTGTTCTTCAGTGTGAACAAGCTATTTTGTGCACCGATTTAGAAAAACTCCTTACCACGATACCCTTCCATTCCCCCTCCGGCAAACTGATCGGGAAAATGCTGGCATCTGCAGACCTGCTGGCGCAAACAGCCGACAGGACATATCTTGAAAAACTACCGCTTTTGTATCGTGAGTTTAAAGAAGCCAGCACTGGAAATTATGAATGCGAACTCGATCTTATCAAAGATGCAACCACCTTTAACGACCGCATGAACACGCGTCTAACGACGCAACTGGGCAGTGTAAACCGTTTTTTTCAGAATCATTTCAGGATTCGCTGGAATATCGATACGGACCTTTACCAGGTTGCCATCGACCGGGCCATGGCCTACCTTGGTTCCGTTTTGAAATCCGATGCTGAGAATTATAAGTCCTATCTCAGGCGCAATCTGAAGTCACCGGCATAAAATTTTATAATGAATTCACTTGAACTACAACAGCAAGCGCATTCCCCGTCGCTTACTGCAGGGTTCTTTAATTAAAAGACTCTGGATTTTTTGATTATCCCAGCGATTAAAACCAGGACTGAGCAGCCCAAACAAAACCATGCGAATATGTCACCAAACCGGGTATAAATTGTTTGCTCATTCATCAATGTAATCGTTTCAGTCAGGGTTCCTCGCACAAAAATGTCTCTGCCGGTTTCATCTTTCACGCGCTTGACGATTCTTCCATGAGGATCAATAAAGCATGAGACACCCGTATTGCCACAACGCACCAGGCAAACTCGATTTTCAACCGCTCTGAACACATTCGACGACAGAAAGTGGTAAGGGGCGGCAGTATCTCCGAACCATGCTTCATTTGTTATATTCACAATAAATTGCGCACGATTGCGCACGAAATTTCTAATCATATAAGGGAATACAGTCTCCCAGCAGATGGGCGCACTAAATCGGAATTCCAGACACTCAAAAACCGTAAACACTTTTCCCGCAGCAGTCGTGACCACATTGGGTATGTTTATCCATGACCAGGGAATTATCTCTTTGTGAGGAAGATATTCCCCAAAAGGCAATAGATGAATTTTATCATACCGTTGATCCCGGGCTTGGCTTCCCGGACCAAATAAAAAAGATGAGTTTTTGAACTTGGTCTTCTCGCGATCCTGTGGGTTGAATTTTTCCATGCTCGAACTGCCGATCAAAAGATAGGCGTCTGCCTCATCTGCAAGCTGTTTAACATTGCGATATATCGACATGTCGAGGCTGACGGGTTTCGGGGTCGCAGCTTCAGGCCAGACGATAAGATCTGGTTTTTCCTTTATAACTCTGTGTGTAAGCTCTGTATATAATTTAGTGATGGCCTTGGCGTATTTTGGATCCCATTTCTGTGCTTGTGCAATATTCCCCTGTACGATGGACACCCTCACCTTTTGACCTTCAATCGGTGTGGAAAGCCTGACTGCGCCATAAAGCAACGTGAGGCTCACCAGGCAGGCAACGGTAATGGCCAATACGCTGAACTCTTTTCTTGAGATGCGAAAAACAGGGGGCAGTAAAGATTTTTTGGATTTTAAGAATAAAAAGCAGCACATTGCGGCAACCACCGAATTGACCATTCCAATCAGGAAACTGACCCCGTACGTACCGCTGAAATCAGCTATCTGAATAACCGGAAGATACTTGCCTTGAGCATGCCCAAGCAGGGGCCAGGGGTGCGACAAAAATCCCATGTTGGACCGCAGGTATTCCAGTGAAACCCAAATGAATGGTGAGAAAAATAGCACTGCCGTCAGACTGTATTTCTTAGATAGAAATGCAACCGTCAATCCAAACAACCCAAAATAGGAACCCAGATAAAGTATCAGAACGACTTGATGAAGAAAAGAATACGATTTTACGATGAGCGTCCAGTAAAAGACACCCGCAAAAAAGGTCAAACCAAAAACCAATGCCAAAAAAAAGGCACCGATCATGCTCCTACCATAGGCCGCCATCAACAGGGGCACCAGACCGATCCAGGACAGCCAACCAATGTCGTATAACGGAAAGGATAGGATCAATAATATCCCGGACAAGACCGGCGGAACAAAAAAACCTAACACGCTATATATATTATTAATTGGAGGAGCTGCCGAAGGCTTGGGGAAGAATGTCAATTCAATTGTCCGTGCGATTCGTATTTACCGAGAGGCACTGATGACGATCACCGTCAAATCATCGTGTTGCTCGGCATCACCAGCATAGTGATTGACCTTGTTCAGGATTGTGGCGAGCATTTCATCTGCATTCTCATCTTTTGCATCGCTCACGACCGCCAATAGACGCTCGAAGCCGAAAATTTCTTTCTCCGCATTCATGGCCTCCACGATGCCGTCCGTATATAATATGATCCTGTCACCGGAATCCAACCGCATTGTGGTCTCCTGATAATCAGCTTCATCCAGGATTCCCAGAGGAAAGGTATCCCCTTGTGTCTCCACCAGGCTGGCCTTGCCCGTCTTTGCAGAAACATGTATCGGCTGTGTCTGGCCGGCACTGCACAGGCTCAGAGTTCGATCGCTCACCTTTAAAACTGCATAGAGCAACGCCACGAACATGCCGGACTTGATGTCTTTTTTGGTTCGCCGGTTGGCGCGCGTCATGATTTCGCCCACGCCCATCTGATCTTCGGAGAGCATGCGGAAAACGCTTCTGGATGCAGACATGACCAGGGCACCGGAAACACTCTTGCCCGTAACATCGCCGATGACAAAACCGACGCCCTCATCGTCCATTTTTATAAAATCATAAAAATCGCCGCCCACCTCCCGTGCCGGTATCGAACTGGCGGCAATCTCGAAGCCCTCGATTTTTGGGCAAGTTGAGGGCATCATGCTCATTTGAAGGTCCCGGGCGATGTTGAGTTCTTCCTCCATTCTCTGTTTTTCCAGGTTCTCCTGAAAAAGCCTGGCATTTTCTATGGCGACCGCCCCTTGACTGGCCAGCGTGCGGAGGAGTTCTATGTCCTGCCGATTGTAAAACTTGCCGGATTTTTTTTCGCCCAAATTGATGGATCCGATAACATTGTTCCGATAAACTAGCGGAACCATCAATGTCGCATGGAAAGCCTCAAACTGGGAAACACAGGTCTCGGATATTTCTTTATACTTCGGATCTTCAAGTACATCAAATTTGGTAAGTTCTCTTTTTTCTTTTTCAAGAGCGGCTGTGAGGGGATGATCACGATGAATGCGCTTTTTTTCGAGGTCTTCCTTTCTCTCCCCATCTGACAAAGTAACCTGGTACTCTACACCAGACGGTGTCAACAGCATAACGGACCCGGTGTTGATGAACATGTCCCCGATAAATGTCTGCATGAGACGCTCAAGAATCCGGTCCAGATCCAGTAGGGACGTCATGGCTTCACCCACCTCTTCCACAATGACATGGTAATCGTATTCCTTTCTAAAAAAGATCCGGTCCACCAGGGCCTGTATGCGGTCACGCAGGGGGTTGAAAATCAATATGATCCCCAGGGTAAATATAATCGGGAAGACACGGGACCGCGCAATATCGTATTTTCCAAGATACACATTGAGTATCAGACTCACACCAATGTAGGCACCGATCACCAGTACGGTGACCATGGTATAGCCCACGGTACGCCGGATGATGGTGTCTGCATCAAAAAGATTGTGCCGGACAATGGAGTAAGCGATCAGCATGGGGAAGAATACGGCAAAAAGCGATACGAAATTATAGGGGAAGTACACATTCAGCGTCAGTACGAGCAGGGCCAGCAGTGCTGCCGGCAGAAAGGCGATGGTGACTCCGAACAGCATCATTTTGGCCCGCAGACGGGCGGTAGCGACCCTTGTTTTAAAGAACGTATACAGAACGAGAGCAATGAAGCTTACGAAACCCAGCAGGGTGAATATTCGCGCGTAGGTACTGAGCCCCACATAAGTGGGCAGGTAAAATGGAACCCTCGGCAGCAAAACTTCGGGATAGGTCGAAAAATAGACCTGGTAGGCAACACCCATGACCAGGGGCGGCACATAGATGAGAAAGTTGAGAATTGGATAGCGGACCATCAGATGCTTGCGCTCGGGGAATATCAAACCGAGATGCAGAAACGTGAAGGGAAAAACACTTAGCACGAAATAGTGAAAACGCACCAGATGATAGGAGGTGTGGATTTCAAAGCCGGTGACACCGTACTGGCCGATGGTAAAACCCATGAGCAGAAAGGTCCAGCTTGTGAGCGTGCCAGGTTTGAGAATATAGACGACAACACCGAGGATGCAGATTGCCAGTCCCACGACATAGTTGATCGAAAAGACCATGAAGAAGTCTTTCAGATCAAAAATCGTTACCGGGATGTTTACTTCACGGGGGCCAAACTCGGTTTGAACACGATACCGTACGATCGTTCCCGGAGATTTTCCTTTGATCCCGTCCATCACATCCCGGCCCCGCTGCACGGGCTGCCCATCCATCGTCAAAATTCGATCGAGGTAGCTCAAACCCGCCTGTTTCCCGGGCCACTCCCTGCTGCTGTAGGACCCCACATAGGGCGGATCATACACCAGAAATCCCGGATAGGGCCTGTTAACCCATGTCAAGGCGCTTACAAAGGAAAAGACGGAAACGACAAGCATCACAAGGACCAGGCTGTAGAATAGAAGAGACGGCAACCACAGGCGATGATTCATGTTCCCTTTCCTTGGAAGGTTGTTGCAAACAGGATATATATAGTCGGTCTGGCAAAAAGGACTATAGCACGAAATACGAAGTTTTAAGCAATTAATGAAAATGATGACAATGGCCAAAAAAAAGTTCTGACTGCATACGCTAATATGCGGTCAGAACAAAAGGGCAGCAAATACCCGCCCATCGCAATAATTGAAGAACCCTGCGGCAAGATAGGGGAATGCGCTCGCTGTTTCGGTTCATTGGAGGAACGAAAGAATTTGCTTCTGATCAAAAATTCCTTAGGTTGCCCTAGGGAGCCGTACACTCCTCGGGACCGCCTTCTTTAAGTACAAGAAAATTAATCTGGGCATCAAAAGACACGATGTCGGTCTGAGGCTCCCAGTTTTTCACCTTGGTAACAATCGGTGTGCAATCGTAGCCAAACAAACTCCCTGGAGGGAGTTGGTAGTTGAGCACCTGCTGCGGAGAAGTCGGGCACGCCGTCACGCCCCCCAAAGTTCCTGTGGCACTTAAGGGAGCAGTTTCAACGTTGCAGCCTTCGATCTTCTTCACTCTCAATGTGTAAAATGGAGTAGAAGTGCTACAATCCACGACACCAACCGCCCACATGGTCGGCCCGACAATTTTGTATGTATCCGGATCAGGAGCCGGTTCGCCCGCCAAAACCGGGAGTACCATTAATGAAACACTCAAAATCGTGAATACTCCGAAACTGAAAAACACCCTTTTTAAACTCATGATTATTCCTCCTTTAATGTTTTCTATAACTTTCTTAATCTCTTTCAAAAAACTATTTTTATGCAAGCACTGTCAGAATTTTACGCTGACGGGCTCGGAGCAAATTTCCGTACCCTGATCACAGACTTTATATTCGAATGTGCCGGTTATCCACCATCCCAGATAGTCTGTGTAGATACCATCGTTTGTCGTGGTTTTACGCAAAATTCCATCCCTATAAATGTCAACCTGGGGTGTACTGGCACCCTCCCAGTCAAGGTCGGCATAACAGATGATCGACCATTTCTTACGCGCTGTCGCCGTCAAGGTAATGGAAGCCCCCGGAATCGGTTCGGAAAATGCGCCATCGTAAATGACAACACTTCTTTCGCCGATGGTAACATCCCTGGCAATAAAACTCCCCGCCAGCATGCTCCATGCATCGGTTTGCAAGCTGCCGTTTTTAGCAAATATATTGGCACGGATCCAGTTTTTCCGGCCTAGAACAACGGCCTGCTCCGAACCCATCACATAGACAACCACATCCTCTGCACGCAAGCCCGACCTTGCCGCCGGACCTATATAGGTGGCTTCGGCACCACCCGAGAGTAGTTTCCCCTTAATGCGAATCTCCGACGGTCCCCTACAAACAACTGCAGTAAAAGAATTCAGGGTCAGGTTGTTAAAATGAAAAATGCCGGGGTTGCTGTCACCGGGATCCAGAAAAAGGATGGCATGACTTTCTACAGTGACATCATGATACATATTCTCCCCGGGATACAGGGTCTTCTTCTCGCGCGATCCCACGTTGACATTCGACGCTTCACTTTCAGCGGGATTGAATCTGGACGGGAAAAAATCGAGGACCCCATCCCATACCGGCAAGTCCAAAGGTGTCGTCACCTCACCTCGAACAAGACCGCTGCCAGAAAGCTCATTGCACGCGACATTCCACACAGATGCATTCGTGCCTAGATGGACCTCGTGGCCCTTTATGGTGGACCCATCACCCACCCACACACCGTCACCCAAGGCCACTTCGACATTCGGGAAAACACAGGTACTGCATTCGGCCTGTGCGCCAACATCACCACTTTTTATGCGAACCTTATTTTTTAACCGAATACTATTCAATCCGAAAACAGAAAATGTCTGCATCTCAGGAGGCTTCTCGTTAAAAAATATGTAGTGTTCCAGACGGCCGCTGCATTTCTCCATCCAGCCATCTGCATCACTCTCGAATACGGCCGCCTTGTACTTGCCTTCATATCCGGCAATGGCAAGGTATGCTTCGCCACTTTCCGGCTGCGGCAGACAGGATGCGCCGGTTGGCAAGGTTACCCAGCCACCTTGATCGGTTTCTCCACTTACCAGCGGATCTAGGTTTTTCCATGTTTCTGCTGCAGAAAAACCGTCATCCTCGATGATACTTTCCTCTACTTTATATATCCTTACCGGTACGTGTGGTTGTGCCATAATCTCTTGTTTACTTAGATCCTCGACACGAATCCGCAAACGTGCGCCAAAATCAGGAACAATCATCAGTCTCAACTGGTTTGATTCAAGTGTCCCCTGCCGGGCCCCGTCGTCCAGCACACCGCTCAGACCTTCCGCTGTTTTCACGGTGTACAGAAAACGCGAGATCGTGACCACCGCCTGAATTTTCCATTCACCCGGAATCTCCTGCATGGTAGGAAAGAGTGTCCGGAGATCCTTGATTTTTACGGAGCGAGTGTAACCGGATTCGAGCACATCGGCCGGGACGGTTTCCCACTCTCCCCACGATGGCGTGGGCTGCATGTCTTCCGGTGCACCGCCCTCCTGAACCGCCACATGCTTTACGCCAAAGGGGTCTGTTGCAATCAGGAACTGTTCGATTTCGATTTCCCTCATGCCCCGGTTGGTATTGATAGGCCATTCGGTTTCATTTTTAATAACGCCGATCAGGCCGATATCTTCGTCCAGAAAATATTCCGGGTTCTGGTCAACCCGGTAAATATTCAGACTCAGACCGGAAAAATGCCCCCAGCCGGGGTCCGGAGACAGCAGAACAGCCCCGAAAAGTATGACCGCTAACATGCAAATACATCTCGGCACACTGATTTTAGTGAATCGATTCATTGAAAACCTCATGGCCTATCTCGTTATGTTGTGAACCCTCAAGAGGGATCGATAAATGTCGCTCAAATAATCGGCCCGGCTCCAGTTATTGGAGTATTGGTACATCAGGCATGCCGGATCGTTTGTGTGCGTCGGCCCGGCAAGTGCATGCCCTATCTCATGGGTGATGGTATGCATGAGCACCTGGTCCAAATCATATTCATTGACGATATTGCCTAGGTCGGATGCCACAGGAAGTTCAACACGTCCATTGCCATCGATATCGAACGGACTAAGATCCCCGCCAAGATTGGCTAACCGCTTGTCACCATCCCAATCACCATCGGGTGTATCCCCCATAATGCCATCGATGGGGTTTAACTGATCTTTCTGGTCTTCGACGACACTCAAGGGATTCAACACATCATCACCATCTGTTATTTTTATACAATTCTCTCCATTTCCATCACATATCATTTCCCACGCTTGATTTTCATCATCCCATGTAGTTCCGTCGAGATACGGTTTGTCGGAAAAATAATATTCGAGCGGCTCTTCCAGAGCCACCGCCAAACCGTACATGCTTTCCTGATTGCTGGTGGTCTGGCACCAAGCATACCCTTTGGTGGACCAGCGCCAGTATCTTGTTCCCAGCGGGTTCTGCGGGCTGGGTGCGCTGGACGAAATGAACTGGATATGGCCATTTTGGTTACCGATATCTTCCATCCGGATCACTGCGGACGATAAGAATATTGATATGCGGGACTGGTTTGCGAATTTGATACTTCATGGTGCCCTGATCTCGTGGTCCATAAGCAAAATCGAGCCCCAACTCGTCGCCGGTGACACCCCATGACCCGACCGGTACCCATTGGGCATCTGGATCTTCAATCCAGTTTGAACTCCCACTCGTGTTTGGGCCAGGTACTGGACCAGTTTGTTCCAGATACCGCTGACTTATCTTGTCAGCCCATCAATTCCGACTGGTGACAGACAAACGGTTCCTTCATGATAATACACATAAAAAGACCCATCCTCGGTTACATCGTGTCCCCAGCCGGTGGTGTTGTGAACATCGATACCGGCCTCATGAAAGGCTTTACCCATTCTGAAGGAATAGCTTCCCGGCGGGGCATCGCGATAAGGATCACCCGGAGCATCCTCAAAGCCTTGAGCGCGGATGAAAAGATCCTTTCTGAACGGATCCAGCCGCATGTGCGTTAGGTCACCATCGACTGTCGGTGTATATACAATACCCCTGTATTCTTCGAAATTACTGAAATCGTCACCCAGTGGTGCCGATAGATCCTTGAGCTATCAAAGATGATTGCATCGATGTCGGCATTGGGATCGAGGGTGCTCGGTACAACCGTTACATCACGCACGCCATCTCCATCCAGGTCTTTTCCAATATCCCATGCATCCCCAATGCCGTTTTTGTGGGACTCTTCCGGAATCCACATCTGTCCGATATTCATTCCCGGCTTCATTGTCGGTTACCATCAGGTTGGTTCTGCCGCCAAAATCCCAGGCATGAACATAAATGATGTATGTGTTGCCACCTGGGGATTCTGGGGGCACAGAAACATTTCCCTGATGGAAACAGTCCACACTGCCACAGTCTGCCAGGGTGTTCAGCGGTGTCGCAGCCAGACCGAAATCCGGGCCATGGAACTGATCGATGTTCTGGGATCCATCGTAATACCAGTCAGGATAGCCGTCATTACCTCCCATTTCAGTCGGGTCAGGATCGTTCACAGCCCGTCCCTGGATGACTGGAGGTCTGGCTGAGGCTGAAAACCGCTTCATCCGGTATGGAACCTGAATCACCTGTCCATGTCGCCTGAATCATCAACGTGTGGCCGAATTTCGGCAGCCATGTGAGCGGGTTCGTAGTTGTAAGCATTGCCCTGGTCGTCGAAGGCGCCGACCACTTCCAGGGTAAAAGCGATGGTCTGAGGAACGGTCGGATCGGTTCCACGCTCATACTCACAGGTATTGTCGCAAGCATCCTCGTCCTCATCGCCGTCTGCCAATCCGCCGTTGGCGACCCGGAATAATACTGTTCTTCCCACCAGTTGGGAAGCCCGTCACCGTCAATATCACGATTCAGGCAGTC
Source organism: uncultured delta proteobacterium (assembly GCA_963848165.1). Lineage (GTDB taxonomy): Bacteria > Desulfobacterota > Desulfobacteria > Desulfobacterales > B30-G6 > B30-G6. Next base: position 49,538 of record CAWKCS010000021.1, read on the forward strand.
TGGTTTGTATTTGCCGATTTTTTCACCTTCCGTATATATGCTTTGTGCAGAATAGAGAAGGCCCGGTATGGCGGGTGTTGCACCTGGGTCATCAATCAGATTGGGCGTATTGGGATCGGAACCGCAGGCGATCTCGTCTTCGTTTGCAAAGCCGTCATCATCGGTGTCCAGATCATCCATCACATAGATGGGCTGATCCTCTGAAATATCCTGCGCTACATTTTCGATAGCCTCTGCTGCTTGTTTGGTAATCACGATATCTTGAAAGCTCGAATACCCAAAAATATCAACAGCCGTAATTGCTGATGCTGTTGACCCCATCATCCAGTTCAATGGAGCCGGTACTCCAGGAAGTGGTTCCCGCTGCTATGCCTGTGGCACCGCCATTTGACCAGGATACGACATCGAGGGACGTGTCGTCACCGGCAAAACCACTGATGGTTATGGATGCCAATGCCGTCGAATAGGATCCACCGGATGTGGGACTGGTAATGGTAACTGTTGGTGGGGCGCTGTCTCGAACAACCGTCAAACTGTCCGTAGCCTGATGGCTAACGCCTTCCACAATTCCGTTGGCAGTCACAAGAATGACATTGTTACCGGGAGTCAGTGCGATGCTTGAGCTCCAGGTACCATCCTCATTATCCGTTACTGAACTACCTGTTGACACGACAACACTGTCGGCGTTTATGGTGGACATCTCGACCGGCAATGAATCTTCATTCGTAAAATAAGGACTGTTTGACGGTTCTGTTATGGCAATATTTACAGGAACTCCCGGGTCGGAGCCTGCTTCTAATTCATCCAGATTGCTGAGGCCGTCACCGTCATAATCATCATCAGGCCCTGATCACTGGTCTTGGATCCGAAATAATTTAATTCCCACCAGTCCGGCAAGCCGTCATCATCCACATCTGCAAAGCTTGATGATTCAAACGCACCCATATCCCATGTAAAACCTCTGGGACGTACCCGGCCGCCAAGATCAATTCCCGGCCCGGTTTTTGTGGTACCGTCGATACACGGGGATGTTGTTTCGAGGGAGTAATCATTGTTGTCGCTGTCCTTGAAATCAGGATCCACCGCGATATTGGTGGGTGGCAAATCGATGGGGTTGATGGACCCAATGTTGTTTTCGATCAGGTTTGAGGGATCGAAAGAACCTTCGAGGTATATGTCATTGGGGGCTCCGGGCAAACCATTGTCATAAACAATGTTGTAGGAATATGGGGAAGGGCGCCGTCTTCGATCACAAGTCCTGATGCGTTATCGGCAATGGTGTTGCTGGATATGGTCACATCTGAAACAAACCCAACACGGATGCCCTCGGGGTTGTCAAAAATGAGATTGCCGTCGATACTAACATCGACCGCTTCATTTATATAAATCCCGGCACACCCGTTGTTGCTGATCCGGCTGCGCTCGATGGTTCCGGACCCGTTCATGAGCGCAATACCACCATAACCCCCTGAGAGCTTGCCCGAGTTATTATCTTCGATGGTACAACCGATGACCTGGTTGTTGAACCCACCCAGCAGGGCGATACCATTCAAGCCATTATCGATCACATCGATGCCGATGAAAGCGGTTCTCTTCCGGAAATTCGTTGCCCGGTTCAACATGAATTCCATTGCCTCTGTTCAAGGTAACGAGTCCCGCCCCGGATTGTGTTGTTGGAGCTGCCGCCAAGAATACTTATACCGTTCTCAAAGCCGGAGACTGGTCGTATTTCCAAGATCGATATTCAGCATGTATTTTTCGTCAATCAGAATACCGGCTTCACAGGTATCGCATCCCGTAATCGTCGCTAACACCTGAAAAGGACAGGCAGGCCGCATCCAGTTCAAACCCGACTCCCACATTAAAGTTCTCAATAGTAACATCGTTGAGCCGCACATCACCCCCTGGCACGATCAAGCCGACACCGGTGCCATCACCAAAAATGCTTATCCCTGAAAGTGAATTTCCTGTACCGGAGATGTGCCCCAGACTGTTGCCATTGAGAGGGTGATGTTTTCTATCAGATTGTTGTTACCATCGATCAGAAAATTATCAGCCGTGTTGTTTTCAACCGTGCCGGAACTGATGACATTTCCTGAACTGTTGATACCGATCAATACACCGGTCTGGTTGTCCGTCACGGTGCATCCCGATAACACGTTGCCTGAGCCTCCCAGAAACGCTGCGCCGGTTTCACTGCCGCTGATGAGACAGTTTTCGAGCCGGTTACCGGATCCATTGAAAAAGGAAACACCATTGAGCCAGTTGTTCTCGATGCGTGTACCGATGATGCGATTGTCATCCGGAACCTCACCGTCCATGTCTCCAGCGCAGGCCTGGAAAACAATGCCCTGGATATTGTCCACCAAACTGCCATAGGAAACCGTGTTGTTGGCGCTTCCCGCCGTAAACAGGACAGCCATGTCACAACCCGTAATAACAGGATCATCGTTCGGATCATTACCCGTCATGTCCACGTGGATGAGATAATTTTCCAGAAACTCGATGCCGGCACGGCAGTTTTGAATAATAGCGTTTTCCGAGATGGTCAGCTCAAATCCATCTGTCTCGAAACCGATCCCCACATCAAAATATTCGAATGACTCCCCCGCTGATGGCCAATGACTCGGCCCCGTTGAATATCTTCACACCGTGCGTTCCTGCATCACCTGCATCACTGATATTGAGGTTGACTATCTGGTTGCCGGTGCCGCCCTTGACCGCCACACCAATGTTTTTGCTCAAAATGATTCCATTCTGTACTGGTGTTGTCCGAACTTTCAGCCTCGAATTCGATGCCGGTTTCAGTTGCTTGAATTGTCGAACCGGTAAGATCCAGATTCAGATTAAAGGCATCCACAAGCTGAAGCCCTGTCATAACGTCTTTAATCTCGACGCCATTGTGAGGCTTGCACAGCCACTGTTCTGGAATACGATACCCGTTTCAAAATTCTGAACAACCAGACCGTTGACGGTTACATTTTCAGCCAGCGGTGAAAATATGATCCCTTGTTTCCAGCTACTTGCGCCGATGCCATCGATAGTGACACCGGCAGCGTCAATAGTGACATTCTGGCCGATGACCAGTGGCATGTCCTGTTCCGGACCTGATTGTTCTAGATCGTCTATTTGAAAAAATGCATCCCCCGCTTCAATACCGGTTTTAAATTTAATCGAAATTTCTTCGTCAGGTTTCAGTACCAGAAGATTGAGTCTGTACACGGCTGCATGGACAGATTTCACGGGATAAGCTTCAGTACCAAGGTCGTTGTCATTGCCGGAAGATTGACTGACGTAAATGATATATTCATCACCTACTTTGAATACGTCTGCGCCCGGAACCTCTGCGTCATCACTTGTACTTGTGCCGGCACGATACTCGGCAAGATCGCTCCATCCATCATTATCCGTGTCTTTTTTTGTGGGATCAGGTTCTTCATCACCACCTGAAGCATCCCAAATATCGAACTCTTGCCCATTTGAAAGATCTTCATCATCCCAATCTCCACCATATACTTCTTCGCTTGTTTCCGAGCCAAAATACTTAACCTCCCACCAATCCTCCAATCCGTCATTATCGTCATCGCTGTCACATTCATCACCACCGCAGTTGTCCCGTACACACAACGTTTTCGTACCGTCGAGATTGTCAATCCAAGCATCTCCATCTTTATCCGATTGATCGCTGTTTGCTACGTATGGACAATTATCACAAGCATCCCCCACGAGGTCTTCATCCTCATCATATTGATCAGGGTTATAGTCATCCGGGCAGTTGTCACAAACATCTCCCACGCCATCTCCAGCCGATGAAATCTGAAAATCTAAAAAACCCACCGCAGGCAAATCAGTGTAGGCATAAGCGCCATTCTTTTCGACCTGAAGCCGCATATCCAGACCTATGACCTCCCCACAGCCTGGAATAGTACCAAAATCCCTTAAAGGCAGGTATGCCTCGTAATCGATACCGGAAGAGTCTACTATCGATTCTAATTGAATGGTTACACTGTTGACATTAAATTGCGCTGTCTCTATTGAATTCACGCAGTCACTTTTAACTCTTACAGCCCAGTAAAGATTGGCGGCATCGTTCATCACCAGAAGCGTTGCCGGTGCCGATCCGCATCCCGGCAGGTTCAGGTCAAAATCGATACGTGCCGCATCGGCCCACTCGCCGAATATTTCATCGATAAACCCGTCAATCTGCGGGGTGCCGATGCCCGCGGCCGCATCCCCCGGCGGCACATCGCAGACCAGTTCTGTGTCGGCCTGATCGTCATTGTATATCTCAGGGCAGTTATCGCACGCATCTCCAAGAAAATCGTTATCTGAATCTCCCTGATCCGAATTATTGGTCACCGGGCAGTTGTCGACCTCGTTCTGCACACAATCCCGGTCGCTGTCGCGGAACATGGCCACAATCAGATCGTCGAAATCCATGTCTCCCCACCACCAGTAATGGTCATCAAATCCCACAACGATGGTCCCTGGTGGAAGATCAAGGGCATTCTCCAGATAATCAAGCACATCTGAATATGCCGTCAATTCAAACAGCTTCAGCTGGTTCTTCCAAATATCTTGAGTTGAACACATATGGCGATAAAGCTGCTGTAATGCCACTGTAGGTATCTCTAAAATAGAGCTGCCCGCCGTCGTCGAAGTCAATATGTCGACATTCTCCCCAATTGCTCCGGTCTGCGGTGGAAAATGTAACCGTTATATCGTCCCCATACTTCTCTTTGACGATATTGGTATGATTGGATTCAAAGGCGATGGCGGTGTACGCCCAAACCCCGTCAAATTCCATCCCGCCGATTTGGGCCAGGGGTGATAGCTCCTCAAAATAATCAGAAAGAAGAAACGATTCAATTGTATCCATCCGGTACGGATAATAATCCTCGATCTGAGTCGCCGTGGCTGTCCCGGTAATAATGTGCACGGTTACAATTAAGAATAACAAAATTCCTATGATTCGTTTCATTTTCTCACCACCAATTTCGTGTTTTGTTGGTCGGCCATGTTTAGACTTTATCTCTGCTCATGGAAATACGTGCGATGGAGCGTGTTGCAATTGGCAAGGGGTCTCTCACGCTTGATTAAGGAACATTAAAAGCAAAATCACAGGAAACCAGCATAGCCACAGGACAGCAAACAGAACATCCTCTTAACAACCACCCAAAAGGTTGTTCCCATGTACACGCATCAGATTTTTAAAAGCAGTTGTATTTATGATCTTTTTAGATAAGCGGAGAGATTGAATATCCGCAACTAATTGCAACACGATTTTAGCAATATACTATCGTTTTTGTAAACGAACAGTGAGATCTTAAGGAATAGGTACACATAGCGAAAGGTATCTGCAATAAACATGCCTGCCGCAAGTTTAACTTTATAAATGGTTTTTGTTTTATTATTAATCGGTTACACATCAGTGTCATTGACCATTGACACCGATCGAGCCACAATTGTGAAATAAATTACTCATTCAAGAATCAATTTAGTTCAGAAAAGTTATAGTATTTTCTCCAGCTCTTCCCTTGAATGAACCAGGGTTCTGTCAAATTTCTGCCAGAATGGACGGTCTTTTTCACGCCACCCTTTTCCAAAGGTTCGGTCGAAATCCGGTTTCAATCGCGAGAACCAGTTTGTTTTTTTCTTTTTTTCAATCGACGGTGCATCGATCAGATCCACAAGAAAGGATTCGATATCGATCATCCGATCCTTGGGGAGATAGGCCCGGGCCCCTTTGTTGATGGATAAGATCAGGTTTTCCGGTGATAAGGCGTGCGCGGTAAACATCAGGGCAGGGATATTTTTTTGATTGGCGATCTCCAGAAGTTTGTACCCATCTACACCCATGATATCGAACACAGCGGCATCATAACTGTTTTTTGAGAGGAACTTTTCAGCAGATTCAAAGGTAGGCGCCGTGTCGATGCGACACATGTCCAGAATGTCCGTCAGGGTTTCCAGGACATCGGGTTCATCATCCACGATCAAGAGCCATTTTCCGTCCAACACATTTTTGCTCATCCCTTTTGGACCTCCTGTTTAGTGTCCATCCATAAATGATCTTTTCACGCCCTGCCAGCGTTGGGCGGCATGATTTTACTCCTCAAAATAGCATACTATTCCTGCGGGTCAAATCTGCCGTCCGCCTTGGCATAACGCGAAAATCTCTATTTCTGGACGGACACTATTTAATGCCTATCCACAAATGGTCTTTTCACACCCTGCCGGCGTTGAAAGGCACTGCAAGTATATTACCATGCAAACATGGTGACACCCCCCAAATTTTACCTATAAATCCGGTATGAATTCTGGGTGTTTTATAGACTAAAAGAATATTTTTCCATGGCGGGTAATAACTGATGGAATTTCAGTTTTTCAGCAGATCATGTCATCGAAAGTTTTCCGGATGAATCATTCGGACATTGCCGCAATGGCACTCTCGACATCGTTGTATATTTTAGCAAACTTGGTGATGCCCACCATGTTGAATATTTTCTTGAAATGCTCGGACAGACCCGTAATACTGATCTGCTGGTTGTTCTTTTTGGTTTGGGCCAGAATCTGGATCAGGACGGCAATACCGCCGCTGTTGATATAAGCACCTTCTTCAAGATTGAGTAATATTTTTGCTGTTCCCTGGTCATTGGCTTCTTTGTAGGCTTGATTGAGGAACGGCTCGGAAAAGGAAGTAATATCCCCCTGTATCTTCAAAATGACAACGGACCCGTGTTTTTCGAGTGCTATTTCATTCTTGTTTTGCATATTCAGCCTACGCTTTCATTTTAAGGGCCATTTCAACCACATGGCCTTTATCTGCGCTCTTTTTGAATTCCACCTGATCCGCCAACCGCTCGATTAAAAATAAGCCGAAACCGCTCAATGCCTCATCTGCCTCGATTATTTTTTCGATGTCAGGACTCGGTGGTCTTTCTTTGATACCATCGCCTTCGTCAGTTACCCACACCCGAATGGTGTCGTCTTGACAGAGCATGGAAACAATGACTTTGGCATCCATGCGCCCCTTGTTTCCGTGCTGCATGGCGTTAATGGATGCTTCCGCCACGATGGTCTTTAAGTCTTCGATGCGATCTTTGGGAAAGCCGAACATTTCTGCAAAAGATGCTGAGCATGCCATTGCAACGCGTTCATAGCCAATCTGGCTGGTCAATATGATTTCTACTGTTCTATCAGCTTGATTTTCCGACATATTTGTCATTGTTCGCTCGGCTAAGAGTTTGATTCATTTATAAATACTGACTAGTAGCTGATCTTAAGGAAAGAGAAATCGTAAGTCAAGAAAAATAAAATCGTTATTCTCTAACCCCGCGGCATGCGAAGCACTGCCGCAGGGCAGAACCCACTGGGAATGCGCTCGCTGCCACAGTTCAATCTGCTATGCAAAATATCTCCACGTCTTCGGCTAAATTTTTAAGGGCAACCTTCCCCAGTGATGAGAATTGAAACACGTCTTTGGCCCGCTGAACCGTTTCTCCGGCCAGCAGAATTTCTCCGCCCTTGGCCTTTCCGCAGAGCCTGGCTGCAATATTGACGATGGTTCCATGGGTCGTATACGTCCATCTCGATCCGATGATACTTTCGAATTTTGCCGCCCCCACAAAGGCTTTTCCTGAAGCCACTCCGACATTCACGAGACACCGTTGAGACTCCATGGTGCAGTCATCGTTTATGGAGCACGCCTTTTCCATAATTGTCTGTGCCGCTCGTACCGCCTGAAGGGCGTTCTCCGTTTCATCTGCCGACAGAAAAAGGACCATCAGCCCATCCCCCGCCGTCTCGACGACATCCCCGTCATTGGAATAAATGGCATCCATGAAAACAGAAAAATACTTTTCAATCAAAGTGTTTACGTTTATTGCGCCGATCTCATCCGTAATTTTCGTGTACCCCTCGATATCGAGAAACAGGACAGATATATCCTGCTCCTGGGCTTCATGAATTTCGGACGAAGACGCATTTTCCACCAATCTGGTTACCGCCGTGGGCACAAATTTGCTCAAGTTCGATTTAATACTCTCCAGAAGCTCGACTTTTCTCAGGGCGGCCTTCAATTCTTCGAGCGCTTTTTCGAGCTGGGTATTCTTTTCCAGAAGATCCCGGTTGAGCTGTTTGATGTTTTCAAAAGAGAGGGCATTCTTTAAGGAAACCACCAGGCTGTTGACAAGGGTCCCCATGAGTTCTTTATCGTCTTCATTAAAGGGTTCGCCGATAAGTTTGGCACCCAGTCCCATAAACCCGCAACAGTCATCCGTCACCTGGAATGGCAGGGCACAGATATTTAGCGGTTCCAGTTCCTCAGGATTCACCAGGACGGAATGACCGTTTACTTCATGATTGCGTGTGCGTTGCCGAACAAGACGTTTTGCATCATGCTCCAATAGAGCTGTTTCTGCTTCATCGTATCCCATGGCCTTGAAAAATGTGATGTCATCCGTTTCCCTGGACGTCATCATGACAACTCCCTGCATCACACCGAAATTGCCCATGATCATCAGTAAAAAATGATTGATGATGGCATCAAATTCCACCGTACTGAAGATATCCCGGCTGATGTCGTTCAGCGTTTTGAGATGATAGACCCGCCGGTCCAGCTCCTCGAAGGCGTTTTCAAGATCCTGATTTTTTCTTTTCAGGTCTTTGTTGAGGTACTCCATCTGCTGCAGAAATTTGGAATTTCTCAATGCGATAATGAGATGATTTGTCAGTGTCAGCAGTAGATCGATGTCCTTTTCGTCAAAAGGATTGGAACTGATTTTATCTCCCAAGAGCAGTACGCCCCGGGTGTCTTTATCCAGACCGAAAGGAATGATTGTTTTTATTTTTTCGGGAAATTCACCCCTGTTTTTTTCAAAGGAGGCGCTGTGGATATCCTGGAAGTCTTTGGTGGTAAAAAACCGGGCACAGGTCAGGTGCAATGCGCCCAGCGCTTCTTTATCAAAGCCCCTGTCGATAATAGGCACGATATGGCCCGAATGGTTATCGTACAAGGCGATGAGTCCTTCAAGAACACCCATGGACCCGATAATGGTGAGTAGAAAGTTTTGCAGAACCGTTTCCGTGTCTCTTGCTTCAAACAGTTCCTTGCTGACGTCGTATAGGGTTTTCAGTTGAAACAGATTCCAAACTCACCCGTAGTCGATTCGGTCATGAATTGTAATTCCTTTAGCGCTGCTGTATTCTGATATTACCTGTTACTTTAAAATTCAGTTCATCGTGTTAATTTTAAACCGGCATTACCTTGAAAAGGGTTTTAAAATGAATCTGGAGGCTTTCTTTTATCCTCGAAATATTTTCTGGACCGTTCGAGAATTTGAACGGCTGTCTCTTTAGACTGATGATCGAATTCCACAATACTGAGCACAACATCCAGACGGATACCGTCGACATCCAGCTTTTTCTCCAGAAGCAGGTTTCGCAGTCGATTACAGACCGGCTCCGCTTTTGAAGTGGATGTTTGCGGCATGAGAAGCGCAAATGTTTCCGCGTCAAGCCGCCCGAGATAATCGCTTTTGCGAATCAGGCTGGAAAGGGTCTGGCCGATCAACCGAAAATTTCTGTCTTTGATTTCAAAACTCATTCTCTTGTCCGACACCTCGAGATCGATCCTCATGAGACATAGGGCAAGGTGCTCCTGATAACGCCTGGATCGATGGATTTCCGTTTCAAGTACATTGATAAACCCACGCCGGTTATACCAGCCGGTAAGGTCATCGACGATACTTTCGCACGCAAAGTTGTTGGTTACGGCTTCGATACGATCACACAGTATCGTCATAAGGTTCATAAAAAACCGGTTCGCCGTCGGTGGATAGAGCCACTGCAGCCGCTTAATCATTTTCAGGTTAATTTCCAGATAATCACAGGGTTCGGTTGCAATGACCGTCGCAGAACGGGGGACCCCTCTCAGAAGACCCATCTCCCCCAGGACATCACCTTCTCCGGCCTGGTTTATCTGTTTGTATATTCCGTGTTCTTTTATCTTTTCATCATCGTTTTCAGGCTCCACCACATCCATGGCCCCGGAGATAATGGCACACATGGAATCGCTCGGTTCCCCTTTGTGAAACAAAACCTTCCCGGCCTCGATTTTCTTCAAGGTCCCCGCCAGAATAATATAATGAATCTGGGTTCGGGAAAGACCATTGAACAAGGGAATGCCGAATCCCGGATCTTTCCCCAGCTTCAATCGTATCAGATCCCACAAGGTCACCAGTTCCACATGCAACAGCAGAGACGGCAAAAGGATGAGATCTCCCACAAGGGCCGAAAACATGGTGATGGCCATCATGGTTCCAAAAATTGCCGTGGGTTTGAAACCCGACATGGTCAGGATCGAAAACCCGATACTGATGGTCAAGGTTGTATATATGATGGGCCGTCCAAGATGACGCAGGGTCTCCTTGAGAGCCCGCCGGTCATTCAAATCCTTTCTGAATTCCCGGTTGTAACGAACCAGGTAGTGGATCGTATCGTCCACGGCCAGACCGATGGCGATACTGGCGATCAGGCTGGTAAACATGGAAAGCTCGACACCGAACCATCCCATGATACCGAAATTGATGATAATCGGGAATATATTGGGAACAATGGCAATCAGTCCGACCTTGCTCGACAAAAAGAGCAGAAACATGATGCCGAAGACGATGACCATGGTAATGGACAAACTTTTGACCTGCCCGCTGGTAATCTGGTGACTGCTCTCCGAAATCACCATCCCGAAGCCGGTGACATTCCAGTGGACGTCTTTGGAAAACGTATTTTCCGCATGCAGAAGGATCTGTTTCTTTGCCTTGAGAAACACCCGTGAACTGGAAATATGTGTCAGAAGAAGAATATTGGCCTGTGAAAAATCCGGTGTCATGAACCGATACAGCATATCTTCGCCCAGCATCATCTTGTAACTGTTGATGAGCATCCTCAGTTCCCAGGCCTCTTCGGGCAAGCGGTAATACTCCGGATTGAACTGGTTGGAGGCATAGTTCACGAGTTTCAGGTAGTCAGCAAAAGAAATGGTCTTGTCGATACCCGCTAAGGTGTCGATATATTTTTGCATGGTATCTATTTTGACGATATTCTCTACCGTTTGAAAATACTCCTCGACGTCACCCCCATGGTGACATTGATGGGGAAGCTGCCGGAAAGGTGTTGATAGATATCGTGAAAATTGCGACTCACTTCCGTGTCTTCCTTGAAATACCCCACCGGATTACTCTCTACCGGTATTTTGAATATGCCCACAATACAGAACAGAACCAGGACACCGATCACCGGAAACGTTATTTTCTGATAGTTTAAATCAATGGTTGCGATGCCATCTACAATCCGATCCAAAACACTGAAGCCGGAAGCCTTCGGAGGACTTTTTTTCTTGGGCATGGGGAGCAGCGACATGACCGCCGGCATCAGGGTCAAAAGAATGACGAGAAAACTGATGATACCCAAACAGGCCGATATGGCAAAGGCCTGGATGGCTGTTATACGGCTGATGAGCAGAGAACCCAGCCCGACAACGGTTGTCAGGACCGCCAGAATCGTCGGGAATGTGATGGTATCATACGTGGCAATGGCAGCAGCTGTACTATCTTTGGCAGTAAGTACCTGGTCGCGGTACTCCGTAACAATGTGCAGGCAATAGGCTGTTCCCACTGCAATGAGAAACACAGGCACGATCATGGTCAGGATGGAGAGCGGGATGCCTGTGATGGCCATGAGTCCAAAGTTCCAGACCAGTGCCAAGGTCACACAGAGCAAGGGAAGCATGACATAAAAAAACTTGCGGTACAGGCATAACAGCACCACGGCAACCAGGATGAACGTGATGGGCGGCAGTCTTAAAAAATCATTTTGGGTCAACTGCGCCAGGGCCTGGGAAACCAGCGGCATCCCAATTTGATAGAGACTGAGGGTTTTGGGGGAGGACTCGATCAATTGATTGACAGCGGCGATGACGTTTTCCGGATCGGCGTCATTGCTGAGAACCAGGGTTAAGACGGTTGTTTTGCCATCATCTGAAAAAAGGTTTTCTTTGAACAGATCCACATGCTTCATGACATCGGAAAATTTTGTTAAATCCCATTTCCCGCTAAAATCCACCGCCTTCTTGATTTCCGGCAGGCTGATCACTCTTCGAACACCCGCAATTTTTGTCGCTGCGTCGGACAACTCCGCTATCTTCTTAAAGGTGCTCTCTTCATATATGCCGTCACTTTTGATGACGACCCGGATAATTTCATCCGATCCAAAAAGGGACTTGAATTCTTCATAGCGTGTTGTGGCCGGGAGATCTTCAATGATCAGGTCGTATATGGAGGTTTTGAATGTAAGCGTCGGGATGCGCCAGGCAAATGCAGCGCTTGCAATTAAAATAATTAAAATGGTAATCAGCGGGTGCTTTATGACCCGTTCGACAAGCCGATGCGGTGAGAACCTGCTCAACAGTTGTTTCTGCATAACTTGGGTGCTTTCGTTGGTTTGATTTTAATCGGGTAATAAAATACTGCGAACGGTGTGACTGTCACTACTTATATGTAACACTGAAAATGCTGTCAATAACACAATGGGGCCAAGAATGAAGGGTGCCCTGCGGGTCTGCACGCGTTGCTAATGGTTCATGGCGTCAGGAACTCAAAGGCTTCCGAAGCATAATGGGCATACACATCGTCGGTTTTCCGAACAATGATAAACCCCTCCACCTCTTTCAGGGAATTAATCAGCGCCATTCCATGATCGAGCCCCATCACCATGATTGCCGTTGCCAGACCGTCTGCGAACATGCAGGTATCCGCCACGATGGAAACACTTACGACATCGTTGTTTACAGGATAACCGGTTCTTGGGTCAATAATATGAGAAAATCGCTTACCACCGGCTTCGAAATAATTTCGATAGTCCCCACTGGTGGCCATGGCACGGTTGTGGAGTGAGACCGCTTGGTAAACATCCGTAGTTGACGCGGTTGTGGATGGCTGGTTGATCCCCACACGCCATGACGTGCCATCTTTTCGATACCCCGAGGCAAACACTTCCCCACCGATTTCCACCAGAAAATTTTCCATTCCTGATGTTTGAAGCAGGCCTGAGACCTGGTCTACGGCATATCCTTTGGCGATACTTGCCAGGTCAAGCGTGATGGTGCTTTTCTTTTTTTGAAGATATCCTTCCGGATAAATGCCGATGTGCTGAAATCCAATCCAGCGTATCTGTTTTTTGATTTCTGCCTCATCCGGTACCTGATGGGTCAACCGGGTGTTACCAAAACCCCAGAGATTTACCAGGGGTTTGATGGTACCATCCCAGGCGCCTCCGGTTTTCTCGTATATGTCTCTGGCCGCCAGCATGACTTGAAGAAAGTCATCCGACACGGCCAGTTTTTCCCGCGTGTCCTGGATGGCATTGAACCGGCTGATTTCACTGTCCGGAAGATAGGTTGACATGCTCTGGTTGATGGCCTGAAGCCGATTGTCAATCTTGTCTTTTAATCCGGACGTGCTTTTGAAATATCCAACAACAATTTTAATCCGGTAGCTTGTTCCCATGGTGGTGCCGTCAAAAACCACTTCCTTTTCAGCACCACAGCCGATCAGGAAAAGCAGCAATAGAAGGCAGGGAGTAACTTTTTTGATGAAGTTTATCGTTATATGAGCGCAATTTTCATAACCATTTGTTCTGTGGAGCTTAAGCTCGAAAGCTGGAATATCCAATTCGAATATGAGGCTTGTGCAAATATTCAATTTTGTTCAATTCAAGGAAGGCTCATTTTAACCGGAGGAATACTCGGCGTATTTCGAGGATTAAAAGCGACGCCAGACACGGAAATCGGCTAAAAGGGGATGATTTCCACGAGTCTCATCAGCAGATGCGAGGAAGTTGCTCCCCAGCTCAGCATATCCACAATTCGTCTCCCGCCAATGCGGGTCTGCATGAAAACCCGGCCGGGGTTGTCCGAAATCACCTCTCCTATAATACAGGCATCCCGGGCCACCGGATTTTCTTTCATCACGGATAAAACCGCCTCGGCATCTTGGGGCCCCACAAAAGCCAGCAATTTTCCCTCGTTGGCAAGATAAAGCGGGTCAAGTCCCAAAAGTTCACACATGCCCAGCACCTCGGGTTTGACGGGAATGTTGTCCTCGAACAGCTTGATCCCCACACCCGATGTTTCCGCAATTTCATTCAGCGAGGTTGCCACCCCTCCCCGGGTGGGATCCCGCAGCACGTGAATCCTCCGACTGGATTCAAACATGCGCCGGGTCAGATGATTCAATGGTGCCGTATCGCTTTTGACACTCACATCAAAGCTCAGGCCTTCCCGTTTTGCCAGAATCGTCACGCCATGATCCGCAATGCTTCCGCTGAGGATGATGATATCGCCGGGCGTCGCATTTTTACAGGCCACATCGACACCGTCAAAGAGAAAGCCCACACCGGACGTATTAATAAATATCTTGTCCACAGCACCCTTGGGAACCACCTTGGTGTCTCCGGTGACAACGCTTATATCCGCTGCTTTTGCAGACCTACCCATCTGCCGCACAATGGCTTTTAAATCAGCGATGGGAAATCCCTCTTCAAGAATCAGCCCGACACTCAAATAGCGTGGCGAGGCCCCGCACATGGCAATATCATTGACGGTACCGTTGATGGCCAGATCCCCGATGTTTCCGCCCGGAAAAAAAATAGGGTCCACGGTATAGGTGTCCGTCGAAAAGGCCAGCCGTTGACCACCGGCTTCAAAAACCGCTCCGTCATCCAGGCCTGCCAGCAAGGGGCTGTCAAAGACGGGCAGCAGAATATCCATGGTCAATTGGTGCGACATCTTGCCCCCCGCACCATGGTCGAGTAATATTTTGTCTTGTTTCATGTGTTTTGTATTTCGTGTTTAGGTTTTAAGTTTTAGGTGTTGTGTGTTAGTGCCTTAAGCTGAAAATTTTTATATATTTTATGTCACAGAAAAAGAAATCACGAAAACACGAAAGTACTTAAAACCACGAAAATTTTAGTGTGATTTCGTGTTTTCGTGATAATAGTTTTTTCCCTTTCCGGCTTACCGGTTTGAACTACAAAAATCAGCTACGGGCTAAGAGCTACAAGCTACATGTGTATTACTCGTGGTACTTGTAATACGCTGCACAGGTCCCCTCACTGGACACCATGCAGGGACCCACCGGGTCCATGGGTGTACAGCGCGTTTTGTACAGCGGGCATTCGAATGGTTTTTTAATGCCGGTAAGAATGTCCCCGCAGGCACATCCTCTGGGGTCTTCGGATGCAGGAACGTCAATGGAAAATTGCTTTTCCGCATCAAAAGCTCCAAGACCTGCATTGATTTTCATTCCGCTCCCGGGGATAACCCCGATGCCGCGCCAGGCAACATCCCTTATCTCGAAGGTATCCTGCATCAGTCTTTCGGCTGTGGGGTTGCCTTTGTCGGTCACGGCTCTGCCATAGGCATTGGCCAGTTCCGGTGAAGCTGTTTCAATTTGCAACACCAGCAGAGAAATAGCCTGAAGAATATCCGCCGGCTCGAAACCTGCGATGGCGCAAGGTGTCTGAAATCGATCAAAAAAAGGTTTATACGCGTCTCGGCCGATGATTACGGACACATGGCCGGGTAAAATAAAACCGTCAACCCGGACGTTTTCCATGGACATCAAGGCCTGGAGCGCCGGTGGAACCGTTTTGTGGGCCGAGAACACAAAAAAATTGCTCAAATTCATCTGTTTGGCCGTCTGGATGGCTGCGGCAATGGTGGGTGCCGTGGTCTCAAATCCAACCCCCAGAAAAACGATCTTTTTTTCTGGATGCTTTACGGCAAGTTCAATGGCATCCATGGTGGAATAGACCACCCGGATGTCACAGCCCTCGGCTTTTTCCTTCTGGAGAGACGTCTCGGTACCCGGAACACGCATGAGGTCCCCAAACGTCGTGAGGATCACATCCTCGAACCGGGCCAATGCAATAAAAGCGTCGATCTCTTTCTGGTCGGTAACACACACCGGACATCCCGGTCCTGAGAGAAGGGAAATGGTGTCCGGCAGCAGGGAACGGATACCGCTTCTGAAAATGGAAACCGTATGGGTCCCGCACACCTCCATCAGACGGATCTTGCGGGTGCTTTTAGCCCGTATCTTTTCCACAAGACCCCGGGAGATATCCGCATCCCGGTATTCTTCCATGTATTTTATTGTCATCGATTCACTCGAACAGATGTGTTAAAAAATTTGGTGTCATATCTATGATTGGCATTTTACATAAAAATGACAAATCACAAAAAACAAATACCAAACAAATCACAATGACAAAATTCAAAAGTTCAAACAATGTATCTTTGATCTTTTTTGAGAATTGGCTATTGTAATTTGAAGTTTGTTTGATTTTGGTGCTTGTATTTTGTAATTTCCGTTAATTCCAATTGGTCTCTTTATATAGGCCTGCCAGTTATAGGCAACGCGCTAACGAGAAAATATCGCATCTGCAATCACGGCCTGCCCCAGGGCAATGCCCCCATCGTTGGCCGGTACCTTTTCATGGGTCAACACCTGAAAGCCCCTGTCACGAAGACACCCGGTGAGACCCGCAAGAAGAATGGCATTTTGAAAACAGCCTCCACTGAGAGCAACCTGTGAAATGCCGGTTTCCTTTCTGAGGACCTGACACAGATCCGTGAACATCACCATGAGCGTGGCATGAAACTTGCCACTGACAATCGAAGGGGTGACACCTTTCTCAATATCTTTGACAACACCTCTGATGATAGGATGTGGATCGATCTGTACAGTGTCTTCCGATGACCACGCGTATTCGTAGAGATCCGTGGTCGATGTCTCCGCCACCATTTCGAGTTCCATGGCGGCCTGCCCCTCGAAGGCTACATGGCTGCGTATGCCGACCATGGCGGCAATACCATCAAAAAAACGCCCCAGACTGGATGTTCCGGGAGAATTGATGTCTTTTTCGATCATCTCGACCATGATATTGAGCTTGCTTTCATTCAGTTTTTCGAGAAAGGGCAGACGGCGATTAAAGAGATCTTTTCCGTATGCCCCGTAAAGATAACTGACGGCCATTCGCCAGGGTTCTTTTATGGCCGCAGCCCCCCCGGGCATGGGGGTATAGACAAGATGTGCCGCTCTTTCAAACCTGTCGAGACGGGCAATCAGAACCTCTCCCCCCCAGATGCTGCCATCGCTTCCATACCCGGTTCCATCGAAGGCGAGACCGATGACCGGCTCCTCAACATGATTTTCAGCCATGCAGCTTACGATATGCGCATGGTGATGCTGAACATCAATCCGCACCATCCGGCTCTGTTCCATGGCATACCGGGTACTCAGATAGTCCGGGTGCATGTCGTGAGCGATAATTTCCGGTTCGATGGACAAGATCCGTTTCAAATGCGCGATGGTCATCTCGAAAAATTCATAGGTCGACAGGTTTTCAAGATCGCCGATATGCTGGCTTAAAAAAGCATGCTCCTCTCTGGTGAGACAGACCGTATTTTTGAGTTCCGCACCGCAGGCAAGAATCGGCTTCAAACGGTTTTTCAAAAAAATGGGGACCGGAACATACCCCCTGGAACGTCTTAAAAATCGTTGCTTGTTGTCCACGATTCTGAGAACCGAATCATCACTGCGGAGGTAGATATCCCGATCGTGTACCAGAAAATAGTCGGCAATATCCCGCAGACGATCAAAGGCATCTGTATTGTCGATGGCAATCGGCTCTTCACTCAAATTCCCGCTGGTCATGACGAGGGCGGTAAAATGGTCTTTCACCAGCAGATAATGAAGCGGGGTGTACGGCAGCATGACTCCCACCGTGCAATTTTTCGGAGAAATACCCCCGGCCAGGGCATAATCATTCTTTTTCTCCAGCAGTACGATGGGACGTTCCCGGGATTGCAGCAAGGCTTCGTTTTCCTGACCAACCAAGGCAAATTGTCGGATACTCTCAATATCCCCGGACATCACGGCCAGGGGTTTTTCTTCCCGGTGTTTTCGGTGTCTCAGGGTTTCCACTGCCGCCTGGTTTTCCGCGTCCACCACCAGGTGAAAACCGCCCAAACCTTTTACGGCAACAACATGCCCGGCCTTTAAGAGGGAAATGGTCGTTTCTATGGCATTCCTGGTTTCAATCCGTTTTTTCTCACGATCATGGAGAACCACTTGGGGCCCGCAGACAGGGCAGGCATTGGGCTGGGCATGAAATCGGCGGTTGAATGGGTCGTCGTATTCGGTCTGGCACTCTTGACACATGCGGAAATGGCGCATGGAGGTCTTGGGGCGGTCATAAGGAATATCATCGATGATGGTGTATCGCGGACCACAGTTGGTGCAGTTTATGAACGGATAACCATATCGTCGATCACCAGGATCGAAAAGCTCGTTTTTACAGTCATTACAGATGGATACATCAGGTGAAATCAAGGCAAGTCGTTGGGCATCTTCTTGGCTCCGGACTGATGGAAAAATCACGATAGCCCGTTGGCGCCAGGGGTTCGACATCCACATGGGTAATGTGAGCCAGGGGAGGGCTTTGGGTGGTCAGGCCCTGTAAAAAAGACTCGATGTCATGGAGAGGGCCTTCGAGGAAGATGGTGACACCGTTGGATGTGTTGGCCACCCGGCCTTTCAGCTTCAGTGTCGTTGCCAGTTGATAGACAAAGGGTCTGAAGCCGACGCCCTGAACGATTCCCTTAACGCTGAGCCTTCTTGCTTCTTTGGCCGAACGCTCCTGTTGCATGTTATGAAAACTCGATGTTATCTTCGGTACTCTTTTCAGCAAAAGCTGCCGCTTCTTTCAATATTCTCAGGGATTCCATGGCATCCGCTTCATCGATTTTATGGAGAGCAAAACCTGCGTGAACAATCACGTAATCCCCAACACCGGCATCCTCCACAAGCAGGAGGCTTGTTTTTCTCTGAACGCCATCCACATCGATGGTTGCCATGCCGTTTTCAATTTTGACGATTTTAGATGGGATTGCGAGACACATACTTCTCTTTCCTCTTATGATAAGGGGTATCGAGTCGATCCAGTTCGGACAGAACCATATCGATCATGGGTGCAACTTTGGCTGCCGTCACAGGTGTCAACTCGATACTGAGGGTATCGATATCGAGAGGCTCCACACCGACGATCACGGTTTCGGGAACCTTGTCCAGAGCCTGGCACAATGTCAGGGCTTCCAGGAAATCCACCTGGTGAATCGAGTTTTTGGCCCGGATACGTTCCGGTATCTGGTCACCGGACAACCGGTACACATCGCCCGGGTTGCCTTTGTTGCGGATAACATCCACGACAATCAACTGGTCGGCCAGAGAGATGACCCCCAGCAGGTTGACGCCTAAAACGCCGCCGTCCACAAGCGAAACATTGTCCGGAAACGTATATGTTTCTTCAAGTTTTTCAATGACCCGGATGCCGAAACCTTCATCCGAAAACAGAAGACAGCCGACCCCCAGAATCATGATATGCGGTGAATTCAAGCCAGATCCTTCCTACCTGTTTGTTTTTTCAAGAAACCTCACCAGTCAAACCACACCCGCCCGTCAAAATAAAATACGCCGAATAGGATGCAAAAGACAGGTCTGGTATGCGTTTCATCTGGAAGGCAATGCTTCGGGGAAATATTCCGGCTCCCCCTGAGCGGGGAAGCCGGAAAGATGATCTCGATTATAATACCTTGACGTCATACACCTGGTTTGACTCAGGATCGATCACATGCACACCGCAGGCGATACAGGGGTCAAAGGAGTGTACGGTTCTCAATACCTCGAGCGGCCGTGCCGGGTCTGCTATGGGCGTTCCAATAAGCGCTTCCTCAACAGGTCCCAATTTGCCCTTTTCGTCTCGAGGTCCAAGGTTCCATGTGGACGGCACGACGTACTGATAGTTCTTGATCTTCTTGTTTTCGATCTCAATCCAGTGTCCCAGTGAGCCCCTGGGGACATCGTTGAGCCCGACGCCGCGACCGGAATCCGGCATTTCCCACGGCTGGTAGGTCTTGGTGTCACCCGCTTTCAGGTTTTCCACCAGTTCCATGACCCAGCCCGGCATGGCCTGGCCGATGGCGACCGTCTCAAGACCTCTGGCTGCCGTTCTACCCAGGGTGGAAAAAAGTGCCTGGACAGGGACACCCAGTTTCTGCAGGGTGCTGTCCACGAGAGCCTTGATTTCCTTTTTGCCGGCGCCATATGCCACAAGAACTCTTGCCAGAGGACCGACTTCACAAGGCTCCCCTTCATACCTGGGGGCCTTGAACCAGGAGTACTTGCCACCGCCGGGTCGATATTTCGGATCTTCCTTCAATGGCTTTGTTTCACCCGAGTAGGGATGCAGGGGCGCCCCCTCTTCGTACCATGCCCGTGAGACATGCTCGGTTACCTTGTCCTGAGATGCCATCTTCATGCCACCCAGATTACGATTCATGATGACACCCCTGGGCATGAACAGGCTTTCCGGCTCGTCGTCACCCATAGGAAATTCACCCCATGCCATAAAGTTTTTACAGCCACCAATGGCCCCCCAGTCCTTGTAAAAAGATGCCACAGCCAGAAGATCCGGGATATAGACATTTTCGATAAAGGACTGCGTTTCCTTGGTGATATACAGAAATTCCGCTATGCGGTCAGGTGTCAGGTCTTTGACGGAGGTTACGCCACCCACCACGAGGGACTGCAGATGGGGATTCTTGGCGCCGAAAATGGCGTGCATTCTGGCCGCCTTCGCCTGGAGCCGCAAGGCCTCGATATAGTGCGCCGCAGCCATCAGGTTGGCTTCCGGCGGTAGAACATACGCTGGATGACCCCAGTATGCATTGGTAAAAGGTCCTAGCTGACCGCTGTCGACAAAGGTCTGCAGTCTCTGCTGGACATTTCTAAAATAATTGGCTCCGCCCCAGGGGGCGTTGCTGACATTGTCGGATAGTGTTGCAGTGGCTTTTGGATCGGCTTTCAAGGCCGATACGATATCGACCCAGTCCAGTGCATGCAGATGATAGAAGTGAACAATGTGATCGTGCTGGAATTGTGCGCCATGCAGCAGGTTTCTGATAAGTCGTGCATTTTTCGGTATTTTTACACCAACGGCGTCTTCGACTGCCCTCACCGAGGACAAAGCATGTGTGTACGTTCAGACCCCGCACGAACGTTGAACAAAATGGTGAGCATCCCTTGGGTCCCGTCCCTGGAGAATCAATTCGATACCCCTGAACATCTGGCCGGAGCTCCAGGCGTTTGTGACCTTACCACCCTCAACCTCAACCTCGATACGAAGGTGGCCCTCTATTCTTGTAATCGGATCTATCGTTATTCTCTTGCCCATATGTTTCCTCCCTCTCTTTTACAAAGGATAATTTTCATTCATGTTCGATTACATTTCCTCATAAAACGGGCTCATGGTGTCCCAGAAATCCGGTTCACTGCATCCGATGCAGGGATGACCGGCTTCGATGGGCCAGCTCGTACCATCGTTGAACTTGACAATGGGACAGTTGTTGTAGGTCTCGGGTCCTCTGCAGCCAAGCTTGTAGAGGCAATAACCCAGGGCCGCCTCTTCTGATCCGAACTCTTCAACAAACTCATCATTTTCAAAATGAGATCTTCTGGGGCATTGATCATGAATGGTCTTTCCATAGGCAAAGAGGGGTCGGCCAAGATCGTCCAGCGCAGGAAGCTTGCCCAGCAGGAGATAATTCACAACCGTTCCAACAAAGTTAATCGGGTTGGGTGGACATCCGGGAATATTCAGGGTTTTTATTCCAAGGGCAGCTCCCACACCCTTATATCCGCCCGGGTTCGGTTTGGCTGCCTGCACACCGCCATAGGCGGCACAGGTTCCCAGAGCTATCGTTGCAGCAGCCTTGGGCACGATGTCCTTGGCAATCTCCAGGAACGTCCTTCCGGCCACCTTTCCATAACCACCATTGAACTTGGTTGCGATCCCGCCTTCAACGACACAGATGAATTTGCCTTCATACTTCTTCACCGCAGCATGGAGTGCCTCTTCAGCCTGGTGACCGGCTGCCGCCATGATGGTCTCATGGTATTCAACAGAAAGCACCTCGAGAACGAGTTCATCAATAAACGGATACATGGACCGCAAGATGGCTTCAGAACATCCCGTACATTCTGCAAAATGGAGCCACACCACAGGCGGTCGCTGGGAGGGTGCAGCAAAGACATCCGCAACCCTGGGAACAAAAGAGGATGAAAGTCCCATGCTCGCAGTCAGGAATGTACAGTACTTCATGAAGTCTCTCCGTGAGACCCCCTTTTTCTCCAATCTCTCGTAAAACTCTCTCTTTTCCTTGTCCATTGGCACCTCCTGATGCTTTTGATGTTAAATTTTCTGAGACGTTCTTCGGGAAAACTGGTTCATTCTGGCAGGTATACTAAACCCTTACGTCAAATGGGAACGTGTGTCAAGGTAAAATCCGGCCCTAAATACCAGGCGTGGCACTGGTCTGCAACGTTCCCGGATGAAGCCTTATACGTAAATAAATTTATGCTGATTGTACTTCGCTGCAAAAGTCAGCAGAAATAACACAGGAGGCGGTTTTTGTATCCAGGAGGAATTCTTGATGAGAACGCTTTGCGTTATTGAGAAATGCGTCGGTGGTGCCGGAAAAGAAGATGCGGCTGCTTTAGCAGCTGCCGCGCAGGATCTGTTTTCCGACTGATCGGGATTATTGCCTATTTAAATATCATCCTCTGTATCAACAGATTCGTCATCAGCCACTTTCAAAGAAGATTTCAAGTCCTTGATCAGTTTTTTGTCTTCATAAACATCATCGATTTCATCTTCCAGAAGATCGTCAAGATCTTCTTCATCAGCGTCGATATCCGCTTCCGGCTCTTCGATTATGACCGCTTTTTCAAAGAGCTCCTTGTCGTCAAATGTGATCTCGATGGGTTGCTCATCCCCGGTATCATAGAGTGACACCACCGCTGCTGCAATCCTGTTGACAATTGCGCTCGGTGGATACATGTTGCGTGTCCGCAATTCCCTGATAAGGACAGCCGTGCCATTTTGGATAGCAGATACAATCCGGTCATCATCATATGATTCTTCACAAAGGAGTGACAGAATTTCCTTGTCGAGTTCTGCATACTCCTTGATGATGAGTCTTTTGTTATCGGTATCTTTGTGTACGGTATATTTTTGTCTCATTCGTTTTCCCCTTTTGTCGTTACGTTCGACCCTTTGGGTTGTAAAAACCTGTCTCATCATGAGCAAACCCGGACCAACGAACCCCGGAAATCATAAATCGAATGGCATGTCAATATCCAAATAAAATATTGACCCAGATTTTTCAAAATGATATCCATGCGATTCACATTGGGAGGGATGGCCGAGTGGTTGAAGGCGGCGGTCTTGAAAACCGTTGAGCGAAAGCTCCGTGGGTTCGAATCCTACTCCCTCCGCCAATAAATTCATCGGTTTGAATATCACTGTTATGATAGAACGTAGCGGCAGCTGAAGCCGCGTGCAGGACATACATGAAATTTCGTTTTAAAGAATTAGGGTTTACCAAGAAGGGTTTAAATTAAGAAGTTAAAATAAGGCCCCTGATTTGTAAAACAGCTTGCATTCCTTTCAAACAGGATAAACTTAAAGCCTAACACCTAAAAGTAAACAGCAAGTATGCTATTTACAATCATGCATCCCGGAGAGATGGCCGAGCCGGCTGAAGGCGCTCGCCTGCTAAGCGAGTGTGGGGGGAAACTTCCACCGAGGGTTCGAATCCCTCTCTCTCCGCCATATTCACTATTTAGGCCAATTCGAATTCGTTCGGGTTGGCCTTTTTGGTCTGCCGGCTTTTCAAATCGTTTTCACTCGGCATAATATTGCTCAAACACCTTGCTTGTATTCATTCACCAAGACCCCTTAATATTTAAGGTTGTAATTTTTACGCTATTGTATATTTTGGAATCAGACACTTTCAGCAGTTTGGTTTGAACGCTTGCATCCATGGCAAGAAGGAGATATTTGATGGCTGAGCGCATGAATCACGCGGATAATTTCTGGTACTCCATGGACGAACCCACCAATTTGATGGTAATCACCGCATTTATGGAGTTTAAGGAACCCCTTGACTTCAACCGGCTCTATGCCACCATTGAGAATCGTTTGGCATCTTTCCCCCGGTTTCAAAAAAAGGTTGTACGGCCCAGGTCAGGCATCGGTATGCCAAGCTGGAAGACGGATCCGGACTATGACCTCCGGTTTCACCTCCAACGCGTGGCGCTGCCCGATCCTGGCGATAAGGCTGATCTCCAGGAAATGATTGCCAACCTGATGATCTCCCCGCTGGCTCCGAACCGACCGCTGTGGCAGGTGCACCTCATCGAAAACTACGGAAAAGGGTGTGTTCTTTTTTTCAGGATTCATCATTGCATTGGTGATGGCATTGCACTGACCCATGTCCTGTTGTCCACGGCAGATAAGGACCCCGATGCGCCATGGCCCAAAAACCTCGAGAGTAAGAAATCCAGTGCCCGGTCGTTTGCGTCGCTGCCCCTGATCCATTCAACGATCCGCAGCTTTAAGGATACGGTCAATTATACCCAGAACCTGGGCAAGAAATTAACGAAAGAACTGGAGAAGGCCGTTTCAGATCCCGAACACCTGAAACAACTGGTCAAAACTTTCAGCTGCTTGCCGACCGATTTCGCTTCGGTGCTTTCCAAACACACCATCATGAAGTCCGATCCAAATACCGCTTTCAAAGGTAAGCTGGGTATCCGCAAGAAAGTTGCCTGGACGGAACCGATGGCCCTGGATCGAATCAAAAAAGTCGGTAAGGCCATCAATACCGCCACCCTCAACGATGTGCTCATTGCAACAGTTACCGGTGCTATGCGGCGGTATCTGAAAACCAGAAACACACCGGTCAACGAACTCGATCTACGCGTGACCATTCCGGTGAATATTCGCAAACCCGGCACCGAGTTTGAGCTGGGCAATAAATTCAGCCTGGTATTTTTGCCCCTGCCGGTACATCTCGAGGATCCGATCCTGCGCTTAAAAGAAGTAAAGCAGCGCATGGACCGGCTTAAAAAATCACCGGATCCGTATATTAACTTTGGACTGCTCAACTCCATCGGCTACCTGCCACCCGGAATAGCAAAAAAAGCGGCAGCCTTGTTTGGCAACAAAGCTTCCGGTGTTTTGACCAATGTGCCGGGCCCGCGGCAACCGCTCTATTTTGCAGGGAAAAAAATCGAAAAATTCATGTTTTGGGTCCCGCGCTCCGGCCGTATCGGGCTGGGGGTCAGCATTCTCAGCTATAATGAAAATGTTATCGTCGGTATCGCCTCCGATGAGGGATTGATGCCGGACCCGGAGGTGTTGCTGGAAGGATTCGAAGATGAATTTAACCACCTTCTTGATTTGGTCCAATCCGGAAAAATCGATGATGAACCGCTCGTCCTGCATGACCGCTACGAGGAGGCCCAGGTAGCCGCCGAAGCTCAAGAATCGAAACAAAACCAGGAAAGGTCACATCCAGCTGTGTGCAGGGCCATAACCAAAAGCGGCAAACGCTGTAAAAACAAGGCAAAGACCGGCATTGAATTTTGCAATGTTCACCAGCGTCAGGCAAAAACGGACAATCATCTGAAGGATGTGGCTCAAATCGTCAAAGAATTATCCAGTTAAAAAACCAAGGAAGGAGCTGTCATGCTGCCTGAATATTTCGAGTTTTCACTTCCGACCAAACTGATTTATGGGATTGGTGTTATAGCTAATATTGGTGACGCCCTGAAGCCTTTTGGCAAACGCAAGGCCATTCTGGTCACGGACGAGGTGTTGGTCAAAGCCGGTCCGGTCGATACCGTGAAAGCCGGATTTAAAAAGACCCCCGTCAAGGTGTGCTGCACCTTCAGCAAGGTGCCCCCGAACTCTACCATTAAAACCGTTGAACAATGCGCCGCTCTTGCAAAAAAACATGGCTGCGACATGTTCATCGCGGTCGGTGGCGGCAGCGTCATCGACACCGCAAAGGTTGCCAATCTCCTGGTCGTGAAGGGCGGAAAACTTGAAGATCACATGGGCGCCTATCTGCTTGACAGCAGCGAAAAACTGTTGCCGTCCGTCTGTATACCCACCACGGCCGGTACGGGTTCGGAAGTCACAAAAGTGGCGGTAATCGCCGATCCGGACAATGATGTCAAACTGCCGTTTGCCGAAGAGCAGTTTTTGCCGCAAATGGCCATACTCGATCCTGAAATGACGGTTTCCCTGCCGGGCAAGCTGACCGCCGCCACGGGCATGGATGCACTGACGCACGCCATTGAAGCTTACGTCGACAAAGAATGGTCGCCGGCGGCCGATGCACTGGCCCTGCACGCCATAAAGCTGATTACCGGCAATATTCTGCAAGCCTGCGCCAAACCGGAAGATCTGCAGGCACGCGGCTGCATGCAGGTGGGCAGCTTTCTGGCAGGTGTGGCATTTTCACATTCGATGGTGGGAATGGTCCATGGGATATCCCATGCTTTAGGCGGCGTTTACCATATTCCGCACGGCTTGGCCAACGCGCTAATTCTGCCGGAGGTGATGGCCTATAACCTCGAGGCCAGGATCGACCGGTACGCGGATATCGCCGCCGCCCTCGGCATTTCATTCCCCTTGCTTATCAATCAAAGCCGAAGCCTGCTGAAATCGAATCGTCTCGACCTGGTGACTAAATTGGCCAATCTATCTGATGTCGAGTCTTTGAAAGAACTCGTCGGCACGAGTTCCTACCGTGCGCGCGGGATGTTTTCAAGGGTGATCGGCAATTTTGAATTCATTGACCAATGGGTGCGAAAACAGGCTGCCCTGGCTGCTGTTGAAAAAATACACACGCTGAACCGTCAACTGGCACAGCTGACCGGAATGCCGCTTAATCTGAAGGATGCCGGTATTACCGACAAGCTGGCAAAGCTCGAGCAGGTTGCCACCACGGCCATGGAAGACGGATCCATGCTGTACAACCCGATCGAACCGGACCGCGACGCGGTCATCGATATCGTCAAGAAGGTTTACCATGCCAAGGCAAAACCCCTGCCGGTCTCGGACGAGGACCTGCGGCCGCTGGCTGCAGGGCGCCAAAGCAAGGAACTCGTCAATGTGTTTAAAAATGCCGAAATGCTCTATGAAATCCTGATTGAATTTTATGAGCGTTTGAAAGACGATCCCGATATCGGCCCGGCCCTGGCGAAAACCGGTCTGTGCATCCAATTCAGGTATAATAACCCGTCGGCTGTCATCACCATTAATGCCGCGGGTGATGATACCAAAATCCTGAAAGGTGAATATAAAGGTGCGCTGGATGTCACCATGACCATGAACGCCGATTTTGCCCATAAATTCTGGCACGGCAAGGCAAACCTGGTTTCCGCGCTGACCCGTCGGCAGGTGGTTGCCAAGGGCAACGTCCCCAAAACCATCAAACTTCTACCGATCCTGAAGCCGGCCTATGAGCTCTATCCCAAATATCTGCGGGAAAAGGGGCTTGGGGAATTGATTATGTCATAATAATCACCGGGTGAACCCGAACCTGGCCGTGAGACTACCGGGGTTTATTGAACTGGATTAAAGAATGTCGCCCAATTGTGAACGGGCGTTACGGTACCCTTCGTCGATCAGCCAGCGGGCCTGGCGGATGGAAAAGTTGAGCAGCGATCGAAAGCCGAGCATCCTGGATGGGGAGACTGTTTTGATGGTCGGGCTATATACGTCCCTCTCCCCCGTTTCCACGCCGTGCGCCAAAGGAGGGCACCCTCCGGGGCTTCCCGCTGCCGGCCACCCCCTGCCTGCCAGGGCGGTCTGACAGGAACCGATCAGAAAGTGCTCGAAGACACGCTCCATGGCATTCGTCAGCGATCCCGGGAACGCCGCGGGAACATTCCCCACTGGCGACAGCAGCACGATGATAATCTCGTCCACGCCACGCTCCAGGGCCGGGAACAAGGGGGAATTGGCCATGACACCCCCATCCCAGTATGGTTCCCCATCGATATGTTGCCAGGGAAAAAGAATGGGCACCGCGCTGGAGGCCATCACATGATCGACATCAATCACCTCCTGATTGAAAAGATGCAGACGTGCGGTCAACAGGTTGACGGCGGTGATGATCACATCGACTCGGCTTTTTCTCAAGGCATCGATATCAAGGTGCCGGGCAACCATTTTTCTCATGGGGCCGGTGTCCATGAGCGGCTTCAGTGGCCGACCAAAAAGAAGATTGGCCAGAAACCTCAGCATCCTGAATCGATATATCATGGGGCGGTGATAGGTCGTCCATATCTCGAAGAGACGATCAAGGGGCATGCCGGCGCCCATGGCCACGGCGTTGATTGCCCCGACGGATGTGCCGCAGATGAGGTCGGGTGTCCAGTTTCGTTCTTTGAGATATTTCCAGACCCCGATTTGAAATGCCCCCCGGGCCCCACCTCCGGATAGAATCAATGCTCTTTTCATGTGCGTGCCTGTGCCTTGCCGTACCAGATTTCATCGTGCCAGGCCGTCTCGCGCTGCTCGACTGTCTCTACGAAGAAATCGATATTTTTAATGACCCGGAACCCGTTGTAGCCCTCATAAACAAAGTCGATAATCTTCCCCATGCCGATAAAGTGTGCCGCGGAAAGAACGGTTTTTAAGGAAAGGGCCACCACCCATTTCTTGCTCAGCTTATGAAATGCCCGTGTCACTTTCGTACTGAGCTTTATCTGGTATACCCGCTGATCATAGTTGTCGAGGCTTCGGTAGATCTCCTGGTATTGATCCATTTCCATATTTTCACCAACACCTGTTGCTATCATCTGCTCAACCATACGATCGTCGAGCATGTCAGACAGCTCGTGCAATTCGATGACCTGGGAGACAGCCGTGACCATGCCTTTATAAACTTTGCCCTTGAGGAGTCTGTGAAGCTTTTTAATGCTGGTGTCCCGGAATGAGAAATCCTCGGGCGCATACAGCATTTCGAAAAAAAAATGGCCGATTTTAGCGTATTCCGGATCCCTTTTTAAATCCGCATAGGTGTTGTTCAGTCGTGCCGACTGGAACGCCTGTAGGGCGTGCTTGAGGCGTTCAAAGTCCTGGTGCTTTTCCGGTTCTGTCATCCAACTGCTCCTTTTTTCCATACAGTTCTTCCGATTCTAATACCATAAATGGATTTAGCTGCTTTTCTTTTAAGACGATCTTTTTTTCGGCTTTTTTTTAAGGCTTTTTCTCTGTGTTTTTTCCAGCTTCTCAATCTTTTCCGCCAAGGTGTCGACCCTGGCAGCCAACTCGTTGACCCTGTCTTTTGTGGGCAGATTCATGGCCTCCAGGACTTCGCTGATCCGGTTGTCAATGCTGTCGCTGACCCAGTTTTTCAGGGAATCCCTATAGCCGACGATCTCTTTTTTTAGTTTGCTGCCTTCGGATCGGGAAAGATCCTTGTCTTTGACCAGCATATTTACCAGCTTGTCGATTTCGTCCTCCGCCATAGTAAAAGCATTTTGCCACAAAGACGTATATTTCTTTGCATAGTCGCTCAACGTTCCCCCACCCTTGCGTAGAAGCTGCATCAGCACACGGGGCGAAACCCCCTTGTCCCGGTCTTTTTTCTCTCTGCCGATCAGTTGGGAAACGATGGAGGATGTCAAGTCGTTTCCGGTGCTGTTGTCGACGATGGAAACCTCTTCCCCCGATTTGATGAGTTTCGAGAGCTGGGCCATGGTGATATACCGTTTGTCGGTCCTATCGTACATTTTGCGGTTTGCGTATTTCTTTATTTCGTGCATCGCATCCTCCCTCCGTTATTCTCAAAAGCCCCATCGGTATGCAGCTTAACCCCATAGTTGTAAAAACAACAGTCATTTTTTATAAAACAGTGCCAATCATATTTTTTTTTCATAACTCTGCACCAAGATACGATTCCCGGATGGTTCCAATGATAGTGGATTTTTTCAATATTCCAAGGATTTGTCAATTCCTTTGATCGGAAATAGCAGTGCAGACTGGTGTAAGTGCTGATGGAGTTGCGATTCTCCCTTCAATTAAGGAACCCCACGGTATCCTTAAAAAAATTAAAAAAAAGCGAGAAAAACACTTGACAAACATAACGCACTGCATCATATTTGTCTATAACGCGTTGCGTCATCTGCTTAAAGGGGTGCACAACGAGCGAACATAAACAAAACGAATTGAAATAAACAGAACCCAAAGGAGGCACCAAATGGCTCAGAAAAAAACCAAACGTCAAACCAAAGAAAAGGCCGCATCCCGCTTTTATGTCGTCAGGAGTATCCAGGATGCACGGAAAAACATGACTGAACGCGTGGAAAATTACCATCGAGAATTTATCAAAGATCCTATACAGAGCGGCAAGGAAGTCTTGGAAGATTTCAGGGACGATCCCCGCAAAGCTATGGACACACTCGTCGATGACAGTCGGAAATTTGTCGGCGATCTGAAAAAAGAAACCAAAAAGAAAGTCAATGGTGTTGTCACCGACGGCAAAAAATTTTATAAAAAAGCCAAGAAGAACCCCCGTAAAACTTTCAACAGCATGGTGGATGACAGCAGAGATTTTGCCGAGGACCTGTTTGAAGACGGTAAATCGTTCATGAAAGGTTTCGAAAAGGACGCCCGGATTGTACTGGACGAGATGGTCGACAGCGGGAAAAAAGCGCTGGACAACCTGTACGGCAAAAAGAAATTCCAGAAAGAAATTGAAAACCGGATCAAATCCCTGCCGAAGCAATTCAATATGCCGTCCAAAAATGATATCAATCTGCTGACGGGCAGGCTGGAGGCTCTGAGCGTAAAGATAGACACCCTGGGGAAAGAGATTTCGGTTTAGCCTGTCTGGCTGGACCGTTCTAGGGGCATCGGCTTAAATAGACCACGCGTCAAACCGGGCGGAGCGTTTAACATCCCTGTCCCGCAGACGCGAACAGGCTCGTAACCAATCGATGGTTCTGCGCGACCCGTGCGGTGACCGCGGATCAACCAATCATGGCTATACCGGCGGCAAAGTCGGGTAGTTCAGTAATAAAAGGAGGTTTTCATGCTCACATTGAAAAAATACGCCAACGGCAGGTTTTTCGACATCATTAACAAGCAGTACGTGACCAAAGAACAAGTATCGAAATTGATCGAAAAAAAAGAAAAGGTTAAGGTCATTCTTGCTAAAACCGGTAAGGATGTCACCAAATCGGTTGTTTCATCACTGCCGACCTCGAAAAAAACGATTAAAACACAGTTTGAGGATCATAAAAAATGGATTGGCAAGCAGATCGACAAAAGAATGGACACGATTCTGGAAATGATGAACTTTCCGAATAAGCAGGAGGTCGCAAAGCTTAGCGCGGAAGTGAAAAAGCTTTCAAAAAAGATCGACGATCTGCAAAAACAGCAGGCTCAATTGCAAAAAAAATGAAGCTGGGGTACCAAAAGGAAATGAAATTTTTGGCACAGCAGTATGATCAGCGTAACCGGCTGGCTAAGACAGCACCCGCAACTCAGACCGTCTGATCCCTTTCACAGGAAAGGATCCCCGCGCCCTTTGATCACAGCGGCAATACCGATCGACCCCGTGGCGCGGGGATCCTTTGGGTTCAATGTTCAACCACGGCGACGGATCCAGACCTGACCGTGAACTGATTGATGAAACGGATTAGCGGTCTGTTGCCGATTCCCACACATACCACTAAAAGGGCTATATATACGGGGTTGCATTTTATTCACAATCTTATATTATTCCAAAATTGCTTGACGGGCCGTAACTGTTTTCCTGAATCACAACAAAACATATAAACTACCGCGCAGGGTGGAAACAAGTAAAACAGAAATCTCCGGGAAGTATTATGTGAACGACGCTTGTATTGGCTGCGCCATCTGCTCTGAAATTGCACCGGACAATTTCAGATTCAACCATGAACAGGGGTGTGGCTACGTCGGCAAACAACCCGACACTGAAAAAGAAGCGTGCTTTTGTGTCGAAGCCAAGGATATCTGTCCGGTAAACGCCATCGAGGTTGCCGGTGAACCGTGAAACCCCCATTGAACTTACAGGATACACAGAGCGACATTGTAATGATATCAAAGGTATCGCAGGAGGCTGTCGTGAAACAGGTAATCAGCATCAGTCTGGGATCGAGTGAGAAGGATTATCAATTTGAGACCGAGTTCCTGGGACAAAATTTCATCATCAAACGGTTCGGCACTGACGGCGATATGGAAAAAGCGGCCGGGCTGCTCTTGAAATGGGATAAGGATGCTGAAGCCATCGGTTTAGGCAACGTCAAGTTCCCCTATGGTGTCGGCCCCCGGTATCTGACCAAAAAACACCATCACAAACTGCATGAATTGGGTGCCCAGATCCAGACCCCCGTGACCATCGGGAGTGCCCTGCGCGATGTCTCGTTTGAATGGGCGCTTCGATTTATCGAGTACAAATTCGGTAACTATTTTGACAACGCCCGGGTGCTGTTTCTCTCAGGCATGAGCAATTATCGCATCGCCAAGGTGATTTCCGAATTTACGCAGAATCTTTCTTTTGCCGACCCGTTATTCGAAAACGGAATTCCAAAATTCGTCAATTCACTAAAGGATCTCGAATCCTATGCTCATGGGGCCCATGAAGTGTTGCAATGGGTGCCGAGCAAATGGCTCACGACTTCGGTTATGCCTCTCAAGGCTTGGAATGATTATATTTTACGCAAGGCAATGCAAAAAGCGAACATCATCGTTGTACCCAGTTACAATTTCGACGGATATCTTAAAAATGCGGCCTTGGAAGAACTGGGCGGTAAAACGATCATTACATCGACGGCCTATGACGAACGCGTGGCGTTTTGTAAAGAGCGGGGCGTTGATGTCATTATCGACACGACACCGAAAATCCTGCAACGGGTTGTTGCGCCGAACGTTCTCGAAGCACTGATTATTGCAGCGCTCGGAAAAAATCGCGATCAGATCCAACCCGACGACCTACTTGAAATCATCAGCGAACAGAAAATGGACCCGCGGGTCGTTTATCCCTCCGGCAAGCCAAAAAGAGTCAACCGTTTTGCCTTTGTTATTCATCCCCTGTCAAAAGAATTTTTGAAAAAAGATAAAGCGGTCGATGTCTTGTCAAGCTTTACCCCCCCTGCGTTTCTGGATGCCGTTGAAAAGGTGATCGCCTACGCGCCGCCATGGGTGTACTCGCGGGTGACCGGTATCAAGTCGCCAACAGGCACCGAAGCCGAGGGATGGCTCATTACCGTGGGCGGGACCCCCAAACAAATGCTGGCACACAGCCCCGAATTCACTTATACCCGGCTGCTTCAGGCCGCCCGGATGGCCAAACGGATGGGGGCGCAGATAATGGGGCTGGGCGCCTTTACCAAGGTTGTCGGTGACGCTGGTGTTACGGTGGCCAAAAAAGCGGATATTCCGATCACCACAGGAAACAGTTACAGTGCTTCCGGGGCCCTGTGGGCGGCTGCAGCCGCGGTTCGCCGCATGGGTCTGATCGAAATAAAAAAGGGAAAGCGAATCAAGGGAAAAACCATGGTGCTCGGTGCGACCGGCGCCATCGGTTCCGTCTGCTGCCGCCTGTTGGCCAAGGCATTTGACGAAGTCGTCATGGGGGGCCGCAATATGGCCAAATTGCTGGCATTGAGAGAAGCGATTCTTAAAGAAGACCCAGATGTAAAGATCAAGGTAACCACCCGGCCCGACAAGTTTCTTGAATCCATGGACGTAATTGTCACCGCCACTTCCGGCGCCGGCAAAAAAATTCTCGACATCACGAAGG
Organism: uncultured delta proteobacterium; assembly: GCA_963848165.1. Taxonomy (GTDB): domain Bacteria; phylum Desulfobacterota; class Desulfobacteria; order Desulfobacterales; family B30-G6; genus B30-G6. The sequence continues at coordinate 83,352 of CAWKCS010000021.1, forward strand.
TCAAACCCGGGTGTGTCATCACGGATGTGGCTCGCCCTCTGGATCTCTCTCCCGAAGATGTGGCCAAACGACCCGATGTATTGGTTATCGAATCGGGAGAGATCGAACTGCCGGGCAACCCTGAAATGAAAAGTATCGGTTTGCCCCACAAAGTGGCCTATGCCTGTCTTGCCGAAACTATCGTGCTGGCGTTGGAGGGCCGCTTTGAGGTGTTTACCATCGGTAGGGATATCGAGTGGGAAAAAGTGAAAGAGATCTACAAACTCGGCATCAGGCACGGCATGAAACTGGCCGCCATTTCCGGTGTGAACGGTGTCTTTACAGACGAAGATATAGCCAGGGTGAAGCAGCTTGCTCTGGAAGCCCGCAAGAAGGCCACGGCAGCTAAGTGAATCTGCAGAAACCGAACTATGGACCGAAAAAGGAGCGATCATCGTGAAACAGATCATCCAAATCAGCTTGGACGCCAGCCGGGACAACTTTGATTTCGAAACCGAGTTTCTCGGCAAAAAATTTCATGTTCGGCGCTTCGGAACGGACGGTGATCTGGAGGAGGCGACGGACCTGCTGCTGCGATGGAATAAAAAAGCCGATGCAATCGGATTGGGCGGCGTTAAGTTTGCCAATACTTATAAACCAGGGGCAAAGCGAAACAAGGAAATTCGAAAGCTGCTGGAGTTGGGAACCCAAGTGCATACACCGGTGACCACGGGGGAGACACTGCGTTCGGTGGGGCACGAGTGGGCCCTGCGGCATATCCAATTCAAATACGGAAACAATTATTTCACCAATGCAAGGGTCTTTTTTTTCTCTGGTGTCGTGAGCCATTCCATTGCCAGTGTTATGGCCGAATACACGGACAACCTGACCTTTGCCGATTTGCTCTTGGAAAACAGCGTCCCCAAATTTATCCACACAATCAAGGAACTGGATTTGTACACCGGTCATGTTCGTGATGCCATGGGTTGGATCCCCGGCAAACGATTCGTCTCAGACTCCGCGCCGGTTCGTTCACTCGTCAACAATTTGATGCACAAAGCCGTGCGGGAAGCGCACATTCTGGTGGTCCCGCATTACCAATTCCACAAGTATCTGAATCACTACACCATCGAGGAATTAAAAGGAAAAACAATTATCAGTTCAACGGTCTACGACGATCGCGTCGCATATTTGAAAGATAAGGGCGTTGACGTCATCATCGACACAACGCCCAAGATATTGAAAAAGGTGGTGGGTGTCAGTGTACTCGAAGCCTTGCTGTTCGCAGCCCTGGACATTGACCAGGACCAGGGCAGCGAAGACGATCTTCTTGAAGTTATCAGCGATTTGAAATGTCGCCCCGTATCGTTTATCCTTCCGGTAAACCCCGGCAGGTCAATCGGTTCGCGTTCGTCGTCCACCCACCCTCACAGGAATTTTTAAAAAAAATCAAACCCATCGAAGTCGTCTCCGACATTGCCCCGAGCATGATGAATACAGTGGAAAAGCTGATGGCTTACAGCCCACCCTTTGTTTATTCAAAGGTATCCGGCATCGTCTCAAAAACAGGCGTGGAAGCGGAAGGCTGGCTCATCGCCCTGGGTGTAACACCGGAGCAGATGCAGGCCCATCCACCTGAATTCACGACCAAACGGATATTGGAAGCCGCCAAAATAGCAAAAAAACTGGGCGCCCAAGTTATGGGAGTTGCATTGCTTCCCAAAACCATGGCGGACACCGGCCGGGAAGTCGCCAAACACGCGGTGCTGCCGATCACAACCGGCAACAGCTATACAGCATCGGCGACGCTATGGGCGGTTGCCGAGGTGGTCCGTCAGATGGGGCTGTGTAAACTGAAAGACGGAAAATTCCTGCAAGCCAAAGCCATGGTGATCGGCGCAACAGGCGGTGTGGGAAAAATCTGCTCACATTTGCTTGCTACTGCCTTTAAAGAGGTCATTCTGGTGGGACGGAATATCGCCAAACTGCTGGCCCTCCAAGAGTCAATCCAAAAAGCGATGCCAAGAGCAAAGCTACATGTTTCAACGCGTTCTGACACGCATCTGGATAAGGTAGATGTGGTGGTGGCAGCCAGCTCCGGTGCCAGGCATGTGCTCGATATCATGCAGGTCAGGCCGGGTTGTGTGATCGCCGACATCACGATGCCTATGATTTTTTCCAAAGAGGACACGGCCAAACGACCGGACGTCGTGGTCATCCGGAGCGGGGAAATAGAGCTGCCGGGAGAAAACGTGGAAATGGCGGATATCGGTCTTCCGGCCAAAGTCGCCTATGCCGGTCTGGCTGAAACCATCATCCTGGCTCTTGAGGGCAAGTTTGAAGTTTTCAACACAGGCGGCCCGCCGCAGTGGGACAAGGTTAGGGAGATCTACCGACTGGGCTTGAAACATGGGATGAAACTGGCTGCGGTTTCCGGCGTGGAAGGTTTTTTCAGCGAGGAAGACATCGCAAAGGTCAGGAATTTAGCGTTAAAGGAGTTAAGCAAGGGATGATCGTCAAAAAGTTGCGGGACTTCGGCAGCACCGCGGTGCGCTTTGCGGTGAACGATGTGCCGGCGCGCCTCATAAACGGCAGTTACAATGCGTACAGCATGATATACCGCGGGCAGATCAGCCTGGGGCTTCCGGTGTCCAAGGAGCTGATCGTCACCCAGAAAGAAATCAGGAACGAGGCCATAGGCAAACTGGCGCTGGCGCTTTATCACGTATTTCTTACCACCACCCGGTCGCAGCTTTCCAGGAACGATATCAAGCTGGTGATTGCCGACGAACTGGGGAACCGGCGTTTCAGGCTGACCGAAAAGGTTATCCTCCTCTCCGAATCGGACTTGGTCTATCTTTGTGTCGAACACTTCGGCATCCCCAAAAGATATCTGACGGCCATCCTGGACATGGCACGGCGCCGCCGGATTTTAAAAGAGGCCCTGCCGGTGGATCCGGTACCCATCTATTTTGAAAGTGATATCGAAGAAAAAGAGCAAAACGGCCGCGGTGACTATGAAACCGTTTATTACCGGGATTTTACCGAAGAAGGCAAAGAGATTGCTTTCCGTCGCATCGTAAGCATGGAAGCGGTCACAGCCGGTGACAACCGACCGACAGTTTTACTGATTCCCGGATTTGCCAACAATAGCAATTGCTTCAACATCAGCAATCGCTATTCGACGGCCAAAGGAATGGCGGACAGGGGCTATTGGGTTTATCTTTTCGACCCCAGGGGGGTAGGCGTCAACAAGGGGCGTTTTGATCCATTGTACACGGTCGACTCCATGGGCGATTACGACCTACCCACAGTCACCCGTTTCATCTATTCGCGCAGTCGCGGTAAACCCTTAATTTTAGCCGGACACAGCATGGGAGGTCTTGTCGCAGAGAACATGGTGGTCAACTGGTCTTTACGCTGCCATCTCGATGAGATCGACGTGCTTGACGCTGAGCAGAAGGTCATTCTCAGCGAGGTTTTGCCGGAGCTGGAAGAGGCCGAGGAAAACTTGAAAATGGTTCGCGGTATTATATCGCTGGCCTCTCCGAAAGTATTTCAGAAGAAATCCCACATACTTTTTCCCACCGCCCTCTGGCTGAATCACTTGTCCAGAATATTTCAGTTCCGGCATGTACCGGTGGAAGAAATTTCAAAAGCCATCACCGAGGTCCCGGGTTTCCGGCAGTTCACCAGATTCATTTTGAATCAAAACATCGGGGACCTAAATTTTTTCATCTCCCCGGAAAATCATAAAGAAGACAAATATTTTGTAGAAAGCTATCTGAAAGTGGCCATGGAATCGATCCCGCTCGGACTCGGTTTTCAATGTTTGAAAGCGATTTACAGCGGCGACGGATTCAAGCGGATGGACGGCAGCCGGCTGAATTACGCAACCAGCATCAAGTGGTTCCCTGACAACATCCCCGTATTCCATTTCTGGGGAACCCGGGACAGTCTCGCCTCAACCAAGATCAGCCACCATCACGACCTGTATCCCCACCGGATCAAAAAAACATACCACCTCCGGTCTCCCAGGGATTTGAAAAATGTGCAAATCACATCGGAGCGCAGTCAGCACATTGATTTTGTCATCGAGGGGGCCAATCATCTAGACCTGTTATACGGAAAAGTGGCAGATCAACTTGTAACACCCCTCATAATGCGGATCATTGAAAAAGTCTGGGGTGATTGGTCGTACGCTTTAACTAAAGGAATAATAATGAAAATAGACAGTCAAACATTAAAAAAACTAGGCCGGCAAAAAGTAGTGGATGAAAAAGGACAGGCCAAGATGCTATCTGCATTGTGGAAAGACAAAAGAGTTGTCCTGGTATTTATCCGCCATTTTGGTTGAATGATCAGTCGTCGGCAGGTTGCCGATCTAAGTAACAACATGAAGGCTTTTCAACGTGTAAACGCGCAATTGGTGGTAATTGGCAACGGACCGGAAAAATTTATCATACCTTTCAGGGAAGCCACCCGATACAAGGGGCCATTGTTCACCGATTCTGCTCTGGAAACTTATAAAATCCTCGGTTTTAAGAAAGGCATCACCTCTCTGGTGGGATTGGATCCATTAAAAGCGGGAATCCGTGCTCTGGGCACCGGCTATCTGCAGAAGGGAATTCAAGGTCCACCTTTGCAACAGGGCGGGGTGCTGGTTGTTGGCCCCGGCAATTTCGTCCACTATATATATCGCAGCAAGAAAGCCGGAGATCATCCACCTTTGGAAGAAGTTCTTAAGGCTTGTGAGGCGTAACACTTATTTTCAAAAACAAGGAGCTGGACATCAACCCGCTTATCACCCATGAAAAAGGCCGGGGTGCAACCGTGGCGGACTGCCGGCTCGTTCTCAAAGCGATGCCATGAAATCGGACTGCAAACTCTACTGTCTTATGAAAAAGTGGCTTTTCATATCAATCTGCCTGGTTCCATTCCTGCTGCTAAGCTCTCCGGCCCATGCCAGCGGCATTATCAGCGGAACCGTATCCCTGACAATGCCGGATGGCCGGATCCGTTCGGCAGAATGGCTGCGGATATTGCTGGTACGATCACCCGTGGAGGTCCCCGATCTCTCCGGAATAGAAAAGATGAACCCCTATCATCGAATGGAAACCATCAGGAATCTTCACATGACATTTTTCATCGCCGTCAGGGATAAAATGTCCGATCCTGCATTCGTGGTACAGAGCGCCCTCACAACACCGGAAGGCGTCTTTCAATTTCCGGGCGTCTCCCCGGGAATCTATTATCTGCTTGTCACCTTCCCCGCCATGGTCAAAGACCACAAGGTGGCCTGGCAGATTCCGGTTACCGTCGTCGACGAGCAGACCACCCGGGTCGAATTGAATGACAAGAATCTATTGATGCCGACGTATACGCGTAACTGACTTAACCAAAGGGTTCATAGGGGTAAACCCCTAAGCTCTTGGCTGTTGGCTTGCTCTTAGCTCTTCGCTGCCAAGAGCCAACAGCAAAGAGCCAAGAGCCGACAATCGTCAGATTGGCCTCATCATCTCAATGGCATCCACCGGACAATCGGCGGCGCAGAAACCACAGGCAATACAAGCGCTGGAATGCGTTAAGACCGGATACCCTTTTGTATCTGAGGTGTCCCGGGTAAATGTCAGGTCCAGACAGCCGGCTGGGCATGAATCGAGGCAGATGGTGCAGGACATGCAGATATCCCGGATAATCTTGGGTTTGGGCCAGTTTTTGCGAAGTCGAATACGTTGAACTACCTGTTTCCGGGCGTCTTTTACGGCTGATTGCGGGCAGATGTATCCACAGGCATAACAGTCGATACAGAGGGTTTCATCGATCTTATGCTTTTTGTTACGCTCACCGGAAATAGCATTGACCGGACACACCTTTTTGCAAACACTGCAACCGATACATTCTTTCAATATGGTAAAGGCCATTTTTCTGACAACCCCTATATATCTATCCCTGCAGCATGCGAAGCACTGCCGAACGGCAGAACCTGCAGGGTATTACGATCGTTTTATTTCAGCCCCAATCTTTTCAGCGTACCGGCACTAGGTATTCCGGTCTGTGGATCCCAACCCAACGATTCCCAGTAATCATACCTCAGTTTTTCAATCTGTACGCGCCTGCCCTTGTTGGCTCCCGTTTCAAGGGGCGGACGTCCCAGTGCCCGATCAGCCATCCTTATTTGAACCGGATCGATGCCCTGTTTCAGATTGAACAGCTGTTTCAGTGTCTGTATGCGCTCACCGATTTCCATATAGTCCTCGGCTGTCAGGTCCCAGCCGGTTGCCGCATTCAGCCATCCGAACACGGGAAAACTGTCCGCTCCCAGCATGGCACCGTACAGACAGGTCCCGGCTCCGTTCATTATGTTCATGAACTTGCTGCAGGCAGCGCTTGCCCGGGCCTTCTCCAGGTCTGGTTTGTATTTGCTGCGCTTCAAATACATGAGATCCGGTTTGGGCAATGTGCTGATGTGTTCCCAGAGTTGAAACAGTTCATAATAAAGCTGAGATCCGATGGTATGTCTTCCGGGAGTCGCTTCCACACAATTATGAACCGCAAAACCCGGATCAAAACGGCTGTCATGCATGGCCAGTTCCTGCCCGCCGGCGTGGATAGCAAATTTTTCAGATCCTTGCTGAATTCTCTGAGCAGCTTTTTTGACACCATCCGCCAGCACATCTCCAATACCCTGTCTGGCAATCATCATATCCACCAGTGCCATCATCGCCTCATGGTTCCCCCATGTCAGTTTCAACCCCCCGGTATCACGCTCTGAAAGAATGCCTTTTTCAAAACACTCGATGGCATACGCCACCGTACCCCCTGCTGAGATACTGTCCATGCCGGCCCGATTCAGTTTTTCGTTCAGATAAAAAATAGCGTCCGGATTGTCATTCATACACAGACCGCCCAGAGCCAGCACTGTTTCATATTCGGGTTTGTGCGTCTCTTCGAACTTTCCCGGTTTGCTGCAAAGGCCGCCGCAACCCAGTGGACACGCATAACAATGGTACTTGACCACCACGCAGTCTGAAAACACTTCCGGGTTAAGCCGGGCCGATCTTTCCGGTTTAAAATCTTCGTTGCTCCCCTTCCAGTTCTTGATGGGTGAATCACCGATCTCTATCAGGATCTGGTTCAGGCTGGCGGTTCCCCACTTTTTGAGCATGATTTTATAGATCGTGTTAAATTGCATCATTTCAGTGTTGGGCTGCGCCGGCAAGGATCTCAGGAAGGCTCCCATATACGATAGTACAAAGGCGGGCGGAAATGGCGGCATGAACTGTATGGATTCATTACATTGGCGGCTCAGTTTTTTTATGGTCGGGCTGTCATGGGATCGGATGCGGCCGGCCCCGCACAATACCAGGGCTTTTAATCTCTTGGACCCCATCACGGCACCCAGTCCCGAACGAGCCGCCATTCGGCCGCCATCGTTGGCAATGCCTGAAATAAGAGACATTTTTTCACCGGCCTGGCCGATGCACGCAATCCGGGCGTGGGTACAGCCGGCATCCTCTCTCAGTCTGTCTTCCGTCTCCTTGGTATCCAGGCCCCATATGCCGGCTGCATCACGCAGAGACACCCCGGTCTTTGTCGATGAACAAATAGACGGGTTTTTCACTGATACCCAAGAAAAAGATGCCGTCATATCCGCATCGCTTAATGGCCGGAGAAAAATTGCCGCCGCAATTGGCATCCCCCCATGTGCCTGTCAAAGGGGATTTCCCCACAGCCATCCACCGACCCGCAAACAGGCTCCCGG
>CAWKCS010000022.1:0-47468 GCA_963848165.1 uncultured delta proteobacterium
CGGCGGTTCAGGATCGCCCCGGGAAATGATAAACAGAAGATTTTTCCCGCCCGGAAAGGCCGAGTTGATGGTCTGCTCCCCGGTATCCGGGTTTTCTCCAAATTCAAAAAAGCAGTAAAGGCGATCCACCAGCATCTTGAACTGTGCCGACACATGGTACCAGTAAACCGGTGTTCCCATGACGATGGCGTCATAGCTTGTCATGTCCTGAAGCAACGGGGTCAGGTCATCTTTCTGAGCACATTTACCCGGATGCTTTTTACATCCTTCACACCCCAGGCACCCATGTATTGTCAACTCTCGTAAATTCACGAGACGGGTTTCCGCACCGTTCCCTGCCGCCCCTTCCAACACGGCTTCTACCAATGTCTGTGTGTTTGCTCTCTTTCTCGGACTCGCGTTGATGCCAATAACTTTCATAGGGTTTCCTTTCCGGTTGATAAAATCGTCAGAACATTTCATGAAACGGGTTATTTTACCCATTAAAATTTGCATGTTTCAATTGGTATCGCAAGGATTTTCAGGAGCATGATACTGCATAAAAGGTAATTAACAGTATTACCGCTGTTTTTTGACTTTCCGGCGTAGGATATGATATAGAATTTTTATCTTTTATGCCCAATTTTATTAATTAGTTAGACTAAACTGAGGCCGCCATGAAACAACGCATCTTCAAACCGGAGCACGAGATGTTTCGAAAATCATTTCGAGGATATTTAAAAAATAAAATCATCCCCTTTTACGATGCCTGGGAAGATGCCGGAATAACGCCCAGGGAGGTGTGGCTGGAAGCGGGCAAAAATGGCTGGTTGTGCACATCGGCCGACGAACGCTACGGCGGCCCGGGGGGCGATTTTCTCTATTCGGTCATCATCACCGAAGAACTCTACCATCACGGCCTAAATGGCCTTTTCTGGGGGGTACACAGCGATATTTTTCTTCCTTACCTTGAAACATACGCCACCGAACGACAAAAACAAAAATGGATCCCCCGATGTATAACAGGGGAAACGATACTGGCCCTTGCCATGACGGAGCCTGAGGTAGGTTCGGATATCGCCCGGCTGGCCACCACCGCCCGTCGGGAGGGCGATAATTATATCGTGAACGGAACCAAAACATTTATCAGCAATGGACAGTTGGCGGATTTATGCATCGTGGCCGTACGAACCAGCGGCACAGGGCGGCCTCATGACGGCATTAGTCTTTTACTCATTGAGGCGGATAGAAAAGGCTACCGCAAAGGTGCGAATCTGAATAAAATCGGTCTGCATGCCCAGGATACTTCAGAAATCTTTTTTGACGAATGCCGGGTTCCGGTGGAAAACCTTCTGGGTGTTGAAGGGTGCGGTTTTAAATACCTGATGGAAAACCTGCAGCAGGAACGGCTGTTGCTGGCCATCGGCGCCTGTGCCGCGGCCAGGGGAGCTTTCGCTGTCACCTTGAGTTATATAAAAAAGCGAAGCGCTTTCGGACAAACCATTGGTGCATTTCAGAACACCCGCTTTGGCATGGCCGAGATGGCCACCAAAATTCAACTGGCGCGATCCTTTCTGGATGATTTGATCCCGAGACATATGGCCGGCGACGATATCGTCAGTGAAGTCAGCATGGCCAAATACTGGATTACGGATTTGCAGTTTGAAGTCGCCCATCGATGCCTGCAGTTCTTCGGCGGTTACGGATACATGAAGGAATTCCCTATTTCACGGTATTTTGTCGACGCCCGGGTCCAGAGTATTTACGGCGGAGCAAACGAAATTATGAAAGAACTCATTGCCCGTCGCATAGGTCTATGAAAAAACCGGGCATCAGGGCGGAACAGCATCTTCCTTGTAGCTAGATCAACCTCGACAATCGCTCAATTTAGGTTCGGCCTAAGCGGAGGGCCTGACACGTCCTCCGGTCCCCCTTGCCTTTTGAGGCGAAAACCAGGCAAACGTCCCTTTAGCGGTCCGGCTATTTTGTTTGCGGCCATTCCCGCCCTGAGGTCCGCGCCGGCTGCCCGGCAGAGGCTTTGCCCCTCGGGGTATAGGCTGACTGCCGGTGTTTGCCATGGGGGCAAGATAATTGAAATCCGTCAAAGTGCGTTGCTCCACCGGCATCCCCATAACCCCATGGATGGCCCTTACCATTTGCTTGTCTTCATCGGTTATCAGGGTATATGCTTGGCCGCTGTTTTCGGCCCGGCCGGTTCTCCCGATACGGTGGATGTAGGTATCAGGGGTAGAGGGCATATCATAGTTGATAACATGGGAAATATTGGAGACGTCGATGCCGCGGGCTGCAATGTCGGTGGCCACCAGCACCTGATATTTACCCGATTTGAAACCGTTCATGGCATCCTGACGCCGGGACTGGGACAGGTTCCCCTGCAATGAGGTTGAACGATAACCCGCCTTGGCCAGTTTTCCTCCCAACTGCTTGGCGCGATGTTTGGTACGCGTAAAAACCAGGACAGCGTCGGTGCTCGTGTTGCCAAGCAACTTGAGCAGAAGCGCCGTCTTCAAATGCCGGGCCACAGGATAAAAGGCATGGCTGACCGTTTCCGCAGGCGCATCATGCCCGACCTGCACCCTGACCTGATTCTTTAAGACCTCGTCTGCCAGGCGACGTATTTGGCTGGGCATGGTAGCCGAAAACAATAAGGTCTGGCGATCCGATTTTGGCAGGTGTCCTAAAATCCGGCGAATATCCGGCAAAAAACCCATATCGAACATCTGGTCGGCTTCGTCGAGCACCAGCACTTCCACGTGTGAAAGATCCACAGTCTGCCGTCCAATATGGTCCAGAAGCCGCCCGGGGCATGCGACAACAATATCAGCACGCTTCAGCAACTGAATCTGCCGCTGAATGCCGACACCGCCATAAACCGTAACACTTCGCAAACCGGTTTTAGATCCCAGAAGTTCAATGGCTTCATGAATCTGTTCGGCCAGTTCACGGGTGGGAGCAACAATCAGAGCGCGGACCCGTCCGCGCTTCCCATGCAACAATCGATGTAACATCGGTAAGACAAAGACAGCTGTTTTCCCTGTGCCGGTCTGGGCCAGTCCCATTAAATCACGGCCCTGCATGACCTTGGGAATGGCTTGGGTTTGAATGGGGGTTGGTGTGGAATAACCTGCGGCTTCAATACCCGCCGCAATGGGGGGATGAAATAAAAATTTTTTAAAATTCAAATGATACCTTTCCTTATATAAATAGACTCTTTTCTGTTTTAATAATCCCTTCTTCGAAAGGGGCGTTTGTTCTTTTTTTTCCCGCCCGAATCCGCGGGTTTTACTTTAATGTTATTGCCGTCAATGCGATTTCCATTCAAGGCCTTGATTGCCTGGTCCGCTTCGGAGTTGCTGGGCATTTCAAGAAAACCGAATCCCTTTGATCTGCCGGAGAACCTGTCCTTGATCACTTTGACATTTTCGACATCGCCGAAGGTTACGAACAAAGACTTCAACGTCTCTTCCGTGGTGTTAAAAGATAAATTTCCGATGTAGATATTCATGCAAAATACCTTTTGCCTTTCATTTTTTCGCTTATTTTTCGCTGGAAAAGCAAGCAGTGCCCATCATCAAAGGGCACGTTGTGATTCGCACACAGGATTTGGATCGAAATTCTACTTTTAAGATGATAGATAAAGAGTGAGGTGTCCGAAGCGTCATACTAAAGGCGAGAGCGGGCGTGTGGTTTTCTTCCCCGGAAATCACTCAAAAACGAGAAAGGGCACCCCTGAAGGTATGCCCTTTTTCTACAGATCTTGAACTCTAAACGACGGTGACATTTACCGCAGCAGGACCTTTATTTCCCTGCTCAATGTCAAAAGAAACCTGATCGCCTTCACTGAGGCTTTTAAAACCGGTTGCATTGATTGCGCTATGGTGCACAAATACATCCGGTCCGTCTTCCTGTTCAATAAAGCCGAATCCTTTTTGGTCGTTAAACCATTTAACTGTTCCGTTGGCCATGGTGTCATCCTCCTTTCAATGAAATGCTCAAAATTTTAAACTGGAGGATGAAACGCCAAAAAATAATTTGTTCCTTCAGAAAAAAACCGCTCCGCTAATTAAAAGCGGAGCCATGTTGAATCGAATTACAATAACACGTTTTATTAAGAATGCAAGTTATTTATTTTTTTTAAGATATTTTTCTTCTGGCGTTGGATGCTAACTCAAATAAAACACTACTCGCCAGGTTTTATGCAATATTCGGGTCAATTGTCTTGCTATTGTATTTAAAGGTGCTTAGTATGCGTCATCAATTACTTTCCGCGGTAAATTGGCGGAAATGTTTCTTTCTGCAGGAATTATCCGTTTGTTAAACGCTATCATCCTTCAGTCTGCAACGTTGAAATATTTTGAAAGGAGGATGATATTATGACAGACGGAATTGTTAAGTGGTTTAATGACCGCAAAGGTTTTGGATTCATCGAACAGGAAGACGGGCCGGATGTATTTGTGCACCATAGCGCAATCAATGCAACCGGTTTTAAATCTCTCGATGAAGGTGCTCGTGTGACGTTTGACATTGAGCAAGGGAATAAAGGCCCGGCTGCTGCCAATGTGAACGTTGTCTAACCTGTTTTAGGACAATGAAAGGCATCTCCTGTGAAACGGGGGTGCCTTTTTTAATGTTCCATTGCTTCAAACCACATTTTTGCCGGCCTTTTTTATCCATTTGATCGTTATCAGCGACTGTATGGATCCGGCAACCAAGCAGGGAATAAACGTCATGGCAAAATCCTATTACCAGTTCAAAAAGCGTCAGAAAGAATTGGACAAGAAAATAAAGAAAGAAGAAAAAAAACAGCGTAAGCTGGAAAACAAGATGGTTGAAACCCATGAAACTGATGAAACCGATGAAACCGATGAAACCGAAAACGACCCGACCCCTTCAACGGAAGACCGCTAAGCCGGACCTCCGGCGCCCATTGCCGGAACAGGCAAAGGAAATGCGTGAACATGCAAAAGGCACCCTCCCCAAAAAGCCGACTGGTTTTCGGGAAGGCCAGAAAGTAGCGCTGCTCATATCAACGCGAACCGAAATGGGTTATGTCGCCGTGGTCAATGGCACACACAAGGGCATCCTGTACAAAAATGAAGTGTTTCAACCCTTGAAAATCGGTCAGGAAATTGACGGGTTTATCAAAAAAATACGTGACGATCAAAAATTGGATCTCAGCCTGCAAAAATCCGGCTACAAAACCATCGATACCCTGTCCAAAAAAATCATGGACAAACTGCAGCAGGATGGATTTATTGCCGTCACCGATAAAAGCCGACCCAAAGTAATCGCCGATCTTTTCGGCGTCAGCAAGAAAACATTCAAGAAGAGTATCGGTAACCTGTACAAGAAAAGACTTATCACCCTCGAGAAAGACGGCATCCGGCTGCAAAAGCCGGAGAACTTCAGATCCTGCGTTGCTAAGGATTCGAAGTAAAGCACCACGACTTCACCCTTAGACGCCTTGACTCTGAAGCCCTCCGGCTTTTGCAACAATAGGTAAAGTGGTGCGGCATAATGCAGCTGATGCAATATGCCACATGCCCTGTCATTTTGCCTCATCAATATAACACATCGATATTTATCTTATTTTTCGATTTTAACATTTTTAGTGCTGCATTTTACCCCTTTCGCCAAAAACCCTACCTCCTTTCAATCAACCCTGGATAAAAAATTTATTCTCTATAATATAAGATAGTTAAAAACAATTCCCGCTGAATTGACTGGTTTGGCCTGGTTTATGCTTTTAGAGATAGGCAAAGAGACAACACAGTTTCAGATCGCATACATCATCAACAAAAGGAGGAAGCCATGGTTGAGAATACTAGAAAAAAAACCGGACGCCCCAATGTTTTCGGTTTCGCAAACAATCAGTGTGTCTGGTCCAAAGCAGGTGTGGTAAAGTCCATGATATGCATCAATGCTTTTGATTGTCTCGGCTGTGCCTTCGATCAGAAAGTTCAGACCGATTTCCAGGCCAGAGAAAACGCGGCCGGAGGTTCAAGGACCGCGCTTCGCACGCCTCGAATGGGTTTGCTGGAAAGTCAGGGCAAATGCCGGCACATGTTTAGCGGTCGGGTGGATTATAAAATGTGTGCCCACAATTACAACTGTACAAAATGTCCTTACGACCAGATGATAGAAGACGGCGCCATGATGCCGGCTCTGACACCACCGGTCTGCGATGACGTATCCGGCTTCTCTGTTGCAAGAGATCACTACTATCATTATGGGCATACGTGGGCACGCGTAGAATACGGTGGCCGCGTCCGGGTGGGAATCGACGATTTTGCCCTGAGATTGCTCGGCCCTCAGGATGAAATCAAGCTTCCGCGTCTCGGTGCCTCCATGGAGCAAAACAGACCTCAAGCCACAATGGTCAGGGGCACCAACGAAGCCGAAACACTGAGCCCCCTGGATGGTACCGTTGTTGCAGTTAATCCGAGAATTACCAGCAATTCTGAAAACGCCAATACCTCCCCCTATGCTGAAGGGTGGTTGATGGTTATTCAGCCCAAAAATCTTCGCAAGAGTCTCAAAAACCTCTTATTCGGTGTTGAGAGCCTGGCGTGGACCGATGACGAAGCATCACGACTGACCACGCTGCTGGACGAGGAAGGGGGTTACCGGATGGCAGCTACCGGTGGTGAGGCAATCAAAGATATCTATGGAGCGGTGCCCGAGATCGGCTGGGATCGTCTGGTAAAAACGTTCCTCAAATAAAATCGTAGAACGACTTTTATGGATAGCTTAGACTCGCTCGCTGTCCAAAGCCATGATGCGGCGAGTGGTTTCAAATTCACAGGCAGAGCAGAATTGCAGCGGCAGGGAATCGAGTTGCTCGAGATTGCGGCTGAAATGCATCAGACACCGGACTTCCCAGCAGTGCTCCAGCCCCAGTATATGTCCGACTTCATGAATACCGATTTTTGTCGCCCGTTCATATGTCGACTCAGGACTCCCCCCCTGAAGTCGGTTCAGGGAAATCAGCGCGATTTTTCCTCCCAGCTGCGATTCACCGTAAACAAAGGTAAGGATTGGCGTACATATGTCGAGGGCCGTTACACCGAGTTTGAAGGGCGCTCCTTGTGTTTCTTTGGAAAGTTCCTTAATGATTTTCAAAGCGTCGAACTGCTGCCTTTGGGGTAATAACGCGTATTCAGGGTCTTGCCTGGGTTCTAAAACATCGCTGTTTAAACCGAGAATGGCCTGCAGGTTTGCCGCTATGATGGAAACCGCCAGCCGATCGATGCGTCCAAGAGGGATTAAATCGATGAGGGCCCTGGTTTTGGATTTCGATTGAGCACTGACCAAATCATTCACCCGGCTCAGAGATAGTTATTGACTCAACTTTCGGTTTTCACCATAGATAGAGCGAAATGAGTGGTCCAATGGCGATTTGCGCTGTTTGAGCCGCTTAGGAATCCTTACATCAGCGCATGACAATCAAAATCCAATATAAAAACCCGGTCATTTGGAAGCCATGCCTGTTTAACCTTATGGCCGGCGCTGATGTTAGGAGTCCTTGTGACGAGTTCGCAAAGCGCCAGGGGATTATTCATTTCGTGTTCGCTGAACTCCGAAAGTTGAGTTATTGACCTTAGGTCCTGACAAGTTGGTAACGTTTTATTTTGCGGGCCAGCGTGCCCCGGTCGATAGCCAACTGTTCTGCAGCTTTTGAAATGTTCCAGCCGGTAGCGTCCAGAGCGACCTTTAAATGACTGATCTCCACCTCTTTGAGGGTCATTGTCCCGAAATGGCACTTATCGGTGTCGGGCTGAAGAAACGAGAGTTCATCGGCACCGATCATTCGACCCCGGGCAAGGACCACGGCTCTTTCAACCACGTTGCGTAACTCGCGGACATTTCCCGGCCAGTGGTAAGCCATCAACATCCCAATGGCCCGTTGGGTCCACCCTTCCAGGCGTTTGCCTGTTTCCTGGACAAATTGAACAAGAAAATGATCAGCAAGCACCGGGACATCTGCCAGTCGCTCACGCAAGGGAGGAATGTTGATGGAGATAACATTGATACGATAATAGAAATCCTCGCGGAACTGGTCCTCTTTGATCAGCTGGGGAAGGTTGCGATGTGTTGCACAAATCAGTCGGAAACTTGAACTGACCTCCTGGCTCCCGCCCAGCCGCTGAAAACGTTTTTCCTCTAGAGCACGCAGCAAGCTGATTTGCATTTTGGATGAAATTTCCCCGATTTCGTCCAGGAACAGCGTGCCATTGTTGGCCATTTCCAGTCTTCCCCGACGGGCTTTGACCGCGCCCGTAAACGCGCCACGTTCATGACCGAAGAGCTCGCTCTCCAGAAGCGTTTCAGATTGAGCACCGCAGTTGATGGCAACAAAGGGTCCATACGCATTACCGCTCTGAATGTGAATTGCCCGTGCCACCATCTCCTTGCCCACGCCTGTTTCGCCGGTAATAAGCACCGGTGCCGACGACGGTGCCACGTCCACCAGATTATTGAACACTTCCCGCAACGCATCGGAGGCCACCACGATGCCCTCAAAAGAGGTTTCCTGCTGTTCCATGAGTTGTTCGCGCAACACCAGGTTTTCATTCTTCAGGGCCTGATTGGCCGACACCCGTTCAGTCATCAAAGACAGTTCGTCCGGATCAAAAGGTTTGCAGATATAATCGCAGGCACCGCGTTTCATGGCTTCCACCGCTGTCTGGATAGACCCATGCGCGGTGATCATAATGACGTTGGCTTCCGGTTGAATTTCCTTGATCCTCCCGAGGAGCTCAATCCCGCCCATACCCGGCATCTTAATGTCCACAAGATACAGATCATACAAGCCGTCTTCGATACATGCCAAGGCCGTCTGGCCCGAATCAGCCGTATTGACCTGATATCCATCTTTGACAAGCCAGGCACCCAAAGCCTCGCGAATCGGCTCCTCGTCATCCACAATAAGTATCCGCATCGATTGCATCATGTGTCTTCTCCTTTTGTTTCCGGAAGGGCTCCAACACCAGCGGGCAAGGTAAGTTTGAACAAGGATCCCTGGCCCGGTTCACTTTGGACTTCAACGGTCCCTTGGTGTTCGCGGATGATTCCGTATACCATTGACAGCCCAAGTCCGACACCTTTACCTTCTTTTTTGGTGCTATAGAAAGGCTCGAAAATACGGGGCAGATCTTCCGGATCAATCCCGTAGCCAGTGTCGGCCACGGTTATCCAGACCGTTTTCATTTCAGGGTCCTGTCCACCCGATAAGGTCAAGGTTCCACCGTCCGTCATTGACTCCATGGCATTGAAAATAAGATTCATCAGGCACTGCTGAATCTGAGTATAATCTCCTTTGGCGGTAAATGATGTTTCCGGCAGATTCAGATCACACGCGATGCCGTTCATTTCCAATTGATGGCCCGTGAGGACGATAATGGTATCAACCATTTCTTTCAGATCGATCTGAATGAGTTCGATGTTTTTTTGTCTGGCAAAGGTAAGCAGATTTTTGACGATCTGGCCACAGCGCAAGGCCTCCCGGACACAGATATCCAGATAGTGGCCGAAGGTTTCCATGCCCCCCTTCGGCAACTCATCTTCCTGAATACAGCGTAAGATGAGTTTGTTGAATGTCAGGATACTGGCAATGGGATTGTTGATTTCATGGCATACGGAAGCCACAAGCCGGCCAAGAGAGGCCAGTCGGTCTTCACGCACAAATCGTTCCAGATCGTTTTTGATGACCTGTGTGCGTTGTTCCACCCTATCCGTCAATTCCTGGGTAATGTCCCGGATAGAGACCACGACCTGGACGATTTCTCCAAGGGAGTTGGTCAGTGGGTATGCGGTGGATTGATGGACCCGGGTGTCCATGCTGCCCGGTTGGGTCTCATAAACGGTTCGAGCCGGTCGCCCGGTCTTGAACACTTCCTCCATTGGGCACTTCAGTTCGCGGGAACTGCATACGTCTCCGGCATTTTGAATCAGGTCGAAACAAGATCTTCCTATGGCAACCTCTCTCCCTTTTCCGCCGGTAATGATGGGCGACTCATTGCAATTCACAATCCGGAAATCTCTGTCAACGACCATGACCCCGTCCGGCGAAGCCTCCAACAGCGCGGAGGCAAAGGAAGATGCCAGGCTGATTTCAGAATCATGCTCCGACGCCTGTTGGTATAATCCGGCAATATCGAAAATGAGCAGGGATGCCTGACGGTCCAGTATACCAATGGAAGGCGGCTTGTTTCTGGCCAGATGGACCAGTGTCTGTGCATCCCCGGTCATCTCGAGGATCAAATCCAGGTGATCCACAGTCAGCAGGTCCATAGGGTCGTTATAAACCGCAATACCCACTTCACCGGCAAATTTAGAACAGGCAATAGATTTACTGACTGTCGCGATGGCCACAAGCTGGAGTCTCAGCCTGCCTGGTTTGATATCGCTCAGCATCCTCATTACAGAGAGCGCGTGGTACCCCCTGGCGACCACCGCTACCTTGAGCAGCAATCCGTGCTCTGGTACTCCATTGCCTTCCATAAACTACCTCCTTTGGCACGCTGCCCGGCAGACCGGGAAGCTTCTGCGCATATGCCCTGGTGGCGTCATGTTGGATCGATTTATTATGATATAGAAAGGCGCTGAGGGGTTGTCAAGATGATAATGTGTCATATTGTGGTATCGGCAATATGACTGGATTCGGTTTAAACCAGCTCTTTACAGTAAATAGCCTTTCCATCGCCCGGAGCATAGAAGTCGGCCAGGACGGTCTCCAGCCGGTACCTGCAGCTTTCGTAAAAAGCCCGGGTGCTGGCATACTGAACCCTTTGGGAAGTGTCCACATAAATTCGTGTGCCGCCGGTCTCCTTGATGCTGCTTTCGGTTTTATCAATCAAACGTCGGCCGATCCCATGCCGGTGAAAATCAGGATGCACGGCGATCCAGTACAAATCATAACTGCCTGTGGTACCTGGAATCATGCCGTAGCAGGTGTAGCCGATGAGTCGGCCGTACTGTTCCGCCAGTAAAAAATGGTAACCACTCTCCGGTCCCTTGGCCAAACGTTCCAACACCAACTCCTCGGCCACAGACACTTCTTCATCAGAAAAATAACCGGTCACCTGAACGAGATCATGGATCCGTTTCGGGTCACCCATGTTGAGTTCATTACGAAACTCGACACCGAGTGGTACCACCTTGGCCGCAGGGCTGTTGGTATCCCAGCTGGCACTGGCCTCTACCAGGCCCTTAAAAAAGCGACGCGCATTTTTCCCTAAAGTCGCAATGCGATAGCCCCCTTCCTGAATGACCACGATGGGAAGACCCATGCCGCCGATCAATCGACCGTTTTCCTCAAAGTCCTTCGGTGAAAGGCTCCAGGTCCCTGTGGGATCCCCCTTGGCTGTATCAAGACCCAGGGCCACGACGAGGAACTGCGGACCAAACACGCTGATTCGCCTGAGGGCCTTTTCCAGGGCCTTTCGGTGTTGAACACCACCGGCCTTTTCTGACAAGGGGAGGTTCATATTGAAACCCTCGCCCTCCCCTTCCCCCTTTTCATCTTCAAAGCCGCTGAAGTAAGGGTAGGCAAAGGCCGGGTGACCGTGAATGGATACGGTCAGCACATCGGAACGTCGGTAAAAAATCTCCTGCTGGCCGTTCCCGTGATGGTAATCCACATCCAAAACGGCGACCTTGCCATAAGCGCTCAGATGCTGGGCCGCAATGGCATTGTTGTTAAAATAACAAAAGCCTCCGAAGGCCCTCCGCTCGGCATGATGTCCCGGGGGCCGTATCAGCGCATAAGCAATCCGTCTCCCACTCAGGATCTCCCTGGCCGCCGTCAGAGCACAGTCCACCGCCCCTCTGGCTGCGGGATAGGCGTTTTTATTGATGGGTGTAAAAGTGTCGATGCAGTAATACCCGGAAAGCACCGAGGGTTCTTTTGGCGGTCGGGTCTTGTTCCGTATGGGGAAAATATAGGGGTATAGCGATTTACCCTCTTCCACTTCGGCACAGGCACGTCGAAGGTAATTGACAAAATCGGTGTCGTGAACGGCATAAAGGTACTTGTCCCCAAAATGCCTCGGTTTGATCTGCGCACAATGGCCCCCCAGTGTCAATTCTTTCAAAATACTGCGAACCCGCACAGGAGACTCTACGTAACCCCTCTCATGAACATGATGAATGACATGCTGTTCGTTGATCACCAGGGCAACCTGCTCCAGGGAATGGCTTTCCACGGTCGTCTTGATCGCCTCCGGTTTTACATAACGAAAATCCCGGATCCGGATCGGGTCGTCTTTGAAAGAGGCGACGACCCGGTTTACATAAGCCTGTGGACAAAGATCGGTATATTTCCGTTCCAGAATGGCCCGGACAACTTTCCTGGCAAAAGCCCGCCCCAGGGGCTGCTGCCGGCCGAGACCGTCATAAACCAGGTAGGGCATGCATGTGTCGCCTTTATTCACCGCTGTTTCGTAGCCGGTGCGGATAATGGGCCTTGCGCCATAACGCTCATAGAATCTCAACCGGGAACGGTTTTGCTTCAGGAGATCGTCCTGGGGGCAGTCATGGGGTTCATCGGGGAGGCATTCAAAAAAAAGTCCGTTGGCATGAAGGGCAGCCGCTTCCTGACGAACCCGTTCGTACAAGGCACCACCGACCCCACCGCCGCCCTTGCCGCTCGCCATGGCGATCCAGTCCAGAAAGACAAACCCGATCTCCGGTTCATGCAGAAGGGTGGCAAAACCCTGTACCTTTCCCTTCAGGGTTTCCGCCACGAAAAGGCTGGTACAAAACCTCTTTTTAAAGGGATTGCGCAGATTTTCGCCCAGATTCGCGATCTCATTTTCAGGAACATCTTTGAAACGGCTCTTCAGGATCTCCCGGACCTTCCTGAGAATTTCCTTGTTCACCGGCAGGGCATCATCATAGATACGACGAATTCGAAGCATTGTTTATAAACCTCTTTGTAATTTATACTTTACTCAACTTTCGGTTTTCCGAACCATCGATAGAGCGAAATGGGTGATCCAATGGCGATTTGCGCTGTTTGAGCCGCTTAGGGCTCCTTATATCAGAGCTGAACATCTTCCAAAATATACCGTATCGAATCGGAAAATGCCAGCCCCCCTTGCACCAGGGCTGCGGCAAAGCCTGCATCCGGCGACAGGCATGGATTTGCATTGATCTCTAATATCCACGGTTTCCCGGCTGGATCGACACGGAAGTCAACCCGGGCATATCCCCTCAGTCCAAAACCGATCCAGCATTTCTTTGCCAAACCCTTGAGGGTTTCTAGCAGGTGGTCATCATCGGGGTCGAAGTCAAACCGCCTGGGGGTGTGTTGATAGGCAAAAGACGTCTCATCCCATTTGGCCTGATAGTCTACGATGCGGGGTTTTTCCTGGTCGTAATCCTCAAAAACAATTTCGGCAGGCGGCAGCACCATAGGGTTTTCGGGTCTGCCGCCAAGAAGCGAAAGGTTGAATTCACGCCCGTCGATAAATCGCTCGGCAAAACAGGAACCACCGAGCCCCCCGGCCCGAAGCCTTAAAAGCGACAAAATCTTTGTTTTGTCTTCTCCCTTCACGATATTGGTTTCATCGAGACCGATGGAGGCATGTTCCCACACAGACTTGATGATCCAGGTCTCCTCGCAGGTCCCGCCGTCCTCCACCGGGTATTCTCCCAGGCACCCCTCTGGATACGGACCCAACCAGGCTGGGGTGGGAAGTCCTTGCTCGACCATGCGATGCTTGGCCATCACCTTGTTGGATGTCATGAGAATCTGTTCGGCACTCGATCCGGTATAGGGCAGCCCCATGGCATCCATCACAAATGGGGCCAGATGAATGAGACGTCCCGTTTCAGCCAGGGATTCCACCAGGTTGAAGACGACATCCGGAGATAAAAGCGTGAGGGTCCGTTGAAATCGGTCAAGGTCTAAAGTACAGGCAATGGTTTCGGTGTCATGGCCCAGAACCCCCAGGGCCTCACAAACGGTTTCCACCTGCGCAAGCACGTCCTTTGCGTCCGGCCCGTCAGATTCGTCAACGGCGTTGTGGACTACAGCAACCCGCATCAGGAAACCGTCCGTATACGCTGAGCCGCCGAGTCGACAATACGCTCGATTAGATTGACATAGGGTATCCCCTGCAGGTTGCAGATGATGGGAAGATCCGAGTGCTTGGGGTGAATGCCGGCCAAAGGATTGACTTCTATGAACATGGCCGCACCCTGTTCGTCACATCGGATGTCCACACGGCCCGCATCCCGGCATCCCAAGACCCGCCAGGCTTTGAGGGCCACATCTTCGGCTTCGGCCACAACAGAATCCGCATCCGGACGCACCAGTTCATATTTGACCCGATCTTCCCAAAGCTTCTTGTTCACATAGGAATAGATACCCTGCTCAGCCTTGGATAAAAGAAGAACTTCCATGGTTCCCAGGGACGACGCTTCCCGGCCGGTACCTAGGATGGCTATGGTGAACTCCCGTCCGGGTAGAAAAGGTTCCACAAGAACGGACTGGCCGTAGGTCGTGATCAACTGTTTGCACACCCCCGGAAGATCCTCCCGCTGCCGGACAACCGATTCCGGCGACACACCTTTGCCGGTGCCTTCGGCCACGGGCTTTACAAAATAAGGCGGATCAAACGATATGGATCCGGCATCTTGAACAGAGTCCACCACAGTGAAGTCGGACGTTGGCACACCGGCATCGCGTACAACATGTTTGGTCATTCCTTTGTGCAGAGACAGAGACATGACGAGCGGGTCGGAAAAGGTATAGGGAATCTCATAAAGATCCAGCAAAGCCGGCACCTGCGCCTCACGCCCGATACCGTGCAATCCTTCGGCAATGTTGAAAACCAGGTCCCAGCGCCGCTTCTCCACCAGGGCCGCCGCCAGCTGCTTGGCGTTTCCCACCCTCTCTGTCCGGTGACCCAAAGCCTGGAGAGCCGACTCGATAGCTTCGATGGTGTCGTCCCGATCGAACTCGGCTGTTTCATCCTCGCTGAAGCCCATGGCCAGATACTCGGACCGCAAATCGTAGGTCAATCCAATCGTCATACCCATCGAACAATTTCTCCTCAGTCAAAATGCCAAAACAATCCAACCGTACAGACAGCCGGGTGAAAATCAGCGTCACTTTCCTTAGGTGGAGCAGTCTGGATAATGGTACAGCCTGTTTTCGTAGTTCTTCAAAACAAACCCGTCATCATCCCTGCCACTCATGTAATCAGGCATCAGCGGAATCTTGCCGCCACCGCCGGGAGCATCCACCACAAACGTTGGAATCGCATAACCGGTCGTAAAACCACGCATCCCACGGATAATCTCAATCCCTTTTTCCAACGGTGTCCGGAAATGAGACGAACCTGTGATGGGGTCGCACTGATAGAGATAATAGGGACGCACGCGCATCTTCATCAAATGATGCATCAGATGGGTCATGGTCTGCACGTCATCATTGATCCCTTTGAGGAGTACCGTTTGTGAACCCAGAGGAATACCGCCGTCGGCAAGCTGCGTGCACGCCCTGTAAGACTCTGCCGTGCATTCATCGGGATGGGTAAAATGCAGGCTCATCCACAAAGGATGATATCGTCGCAGTATGCGCACCAATTGAGGTGTGATCCGCTGGGGCAGTACCGCCGGAACTTTGGTCCCGATCCTCACGATCTCCACATGCGGAATCTGACGCAGACGTGAAAGGATCCAGGCCAGTCGCTCGTCACTGAGCAGTAAGGGGTCACCCCCGGACAGGAGTACGTCCCGAACCAAAGGTTTAGACCGAATATAGTCGAAAGCACGCTCCAATCGGGACCGGCTGGGGGTCACTCCCCCATGCCCCACCATGCGCGAGCGGGTGCAATACCGACAGTAGGTAGAACAAAAATCGGACAGCAGCAGCAGCACGCGGTCCGGATAACGGTGAACCAGACCGGGAACCGGGCTCTGGAATTCCTCTCCAAGGGGGTCATCCGCCTCCCCCGGCATCTGCAGGTTTTCCTGCCAGGTTGGAATGACGGTCCGCCGCAATGGCTGCAAGGGATTGTCCCTTGAAACCAGGCTCATGTAGTAAGGCGTAATACCCAAAGGTAATTTAGCCCGACTCCTGCATCAAAGCGAGCGCTTCGTCTTCAGACAGGACCAGCATTTCTTTGAGCTGGGCTTCGGTGCGGATTCGATGGCTTACCTGCCAGTGCCAGTCGTTCCACTGCTTGGCTGAGATTCCAGGGAAGAATTTGCGTCTGAACCGCGTTCGCCCAGTGGACAAACCGGTTTGGAACTGGGGAAAAAATAAGATTTTGTTCGATTCAATATCTTGATATGATTGGGGATAAATGGTTGGGGCGGAAAAGGAAGTAAGACACTGACTTGGAGGCTCCTCTTCAACATCGGCAAGCGGCACTTCGCTTGGAACGGCATGACATTCTTTTGTTCTGACCGTTTCTTGCTGCATCATTTTTCAACCTCTTTCGGAATAAATTCCTTGTTGAATAACGTTAATCCTTGCCACGCAAACTTACCGGCAAGATCCCTCAGGCAGGGGTGTAATGCGCGAATATAACCATACAAATGTACAATACAAGCTTTTTTTTAATACAACTAAACATTTTTTATATTCCTGTAATCGGAGACGGTCTGCCAAGAAATTTACCTGCGACTAACTACTCGATATATCAGGTTTTTTGCCGGATAATTGTCATTCGATCCAGTCATCCCTGTTGCCCTGATCATCTTCATAGACATTGTAATCATCGGAATCACCGTCATCAAAATCGTCATCATCGTAATTTTCATCGTCAAAATTTTCATCGGTGTAATCGTCGTCGATTATCTCGAATTTCGTAATGCAAATCATGTTTCTGCCATCGCTGTCTTGTTTTATTTTCCCGGTAGCCTTGACCTCGGAATCCAACACTTGCAGCAATTTCTTTCCCTGCTTGTTCATCTCCACGAGATATTCCTCTTCTCCCGCAAATATCGTCAGTCTGATGATATCGTCGTCTTCCGTCTCACCCACATAACCGAAGATGGTTCTATTTTGGCCTCATTTTTCATATACCCTCCCCGTTCGAATAATTTCCTGCCCGTCCATAAACCAACAAACCCCGGGTTCCTTTTAAGAAACCGGCAGCTTCAAAACCGGTCATTCGCCACGATGCAACAAACATAACAGTTTATTATAATTGGCAAATAAATAAAAAGATCCCAGGGTTACAACGACATCACTAATTTTGGACGGCGAATAATATATAATCGGGGATGGTATGTCAAGATGAAACTGCATGGATCGTTGCGTGGTGTTTATCTCCCATATTTTTCATCGCGATAAACCAACACAGAGATTGGGCCAAAAAACTATTTTGAGATAGCTTCTAGTCCTCCTGCAGTTCTTTTATATCGGCATAATGATCCAGTGATTCCGGGTTGCTGAGGGCATCCTTGTTGAGAACCGGTTTACCTTCGATAACCTTTTTGACCGCCAATTCGACCTTTTTCATATTCAAGGTATAGGGGATGTCCGCTATGGTAAGAATTTTTGCCGGCACATGCCTGGGAGACGCATTGGCCCGGATCGTCTGCTTGATTTTCTTGATGAGATCATCGGTCAATTCATATCCGGCAGCCAGTTTGACAAAAAGAACCACACGAATGTCATTCTTCCAGTTCTGCCCCACGATAACACTGTCTGCTATTTCTTCTATCTGATCCAGCAAGCGATAGATATCACCCGTGCCGATGCGCACACCTCCGGGATTCAAGGTGGCATCGGACCGCCCGTAGATGATCATCCCGCCCCGGTCGGTGATCTGGATATAATCACCATGTCTCCAGACATTGGGATACACATCAAAGTAGGCCGAATGATACTTGCTGTTATCCGGATCGTCCCAGAAATAGATGGGCATGGAGGGAAACGGCGCCACACATACCAGCTCACCCTGCTGGTTGATAATCGCGTTGCCCTCCTCATCGAATGCCTGCACGTTCATACCGAGTCCCCGGCACTGCAGTTCACCGGCATAAACCGGACCCATGGGATTTCCCAGGGCAAAACATCCATTCAAATCCGACCCTCCGGAAATAGACGCCAGTTGGAGATCCTGCTTGATTTCAGTGTAGATAAATTCGAAGCTCTCCACTGATAAGGGAGAACCCGTTGAAAGGAGTGCTTTCAGCGGCGTCAAATCATATTCTTTCCCGGGCCTCACACCGGCTTTTTGAAGGGCGGCGATATAGCCGGCGCTGGTACCGAAAATAGAAATGTTTTCGTCCTGGGCCATTTCCCACAAAGCCCCTGGATGCGGATGAAAAGGATTGCCGTCATACAGAACCACCGATGCGCCAACGGCCAGAGAGCTGACCAGCCAGTTCCACATCATCCAGCCGCAGGTGGTGAAATAGAATATGGTATCCTCTCTTTTTAAATCCGAATGAAGCATGAGTTCCTTCACCTGGTGGATAAGGATCCCGCCGGCACTTTGAACCATGCATTTGGGAAGACCGGTGGTGCCCGAGGAATACATGATGTACAGCGGGTGCGAAAACGGCAGTTGCTCGAATGCAATCTCCAGGTTCGTTTCAGATGACTTGAAATCATTGTAATGGACCGCATTCGGTATCCTGCTCAAGTCCGGATCCTGTTCCGTATAGGGCACCACGACTATTTTTTCGATGGAGGGCAGTTTGCTGATAATATCTGCAATCCGTTCAAGGGAATCAATGGACTTGCCCTTGAATGAATAGCCATTGGCGGTAAATAATACTTTGGGTTTGATTTGACCGAAACGATCCAGCACGCCTTTGATACCGAAATCAGGAGAGCATGAAGACCAGATTGCGCCCATGCTGGCTGCTGCCAGCATGGCGATAGCCGACTGCGGCATATTCGGCATAAACCCCACCACCCGATCACCGACTTGAACCCCTGCTTCTTTCAAAGCCTTTGCCACTTGAGCCACCTCTTCATACAACTCGGCATAGGTCATGCGGACGGAATCCCGGTCTTCACCCTTAAAAATCAGCGCCGTCTGATCATCCCGGTAGCGAAGCAGATTTTCGGCAAAGTTGAGCCGGGCACCTGGAAACCATTCGGCTCCCGGCATTTTGGTAAGATCATCCACAACCCGGTCATAGGGTTGGGATGCGATGATGCCGGCCTCGTCCCACATGCAGGCCCAGAAATCGGGAATGTTGTCGATCGACCATTGATATAACTGCGAATAATCAATAAAATTTTGATGGTACTTCTCATTGACGACATTCATGAATCGGTACATATTGGTGCTTTTGATCCTCTCCTCAGACGGTTTCCATAAAGGTGCTGCCATGATCACTCCTTTCAATATTTATCTATCCTGACGCGGTCTAGAATTTGACCTTGTCCAGCCCTTTGAGTTGCAACAGTTGACGCGCCTCGTCAGGAGTAGCCGGTTCGACACCCAGCTCCCTGGCAATCCGGATGATCTTTTCCACCTGCTCGGCACTGCTTTTGGCTTTCACGCCCTTCTCCAGGAAAAGATTGTCCTCGAGCCCCACCCTTGCATTGCCCCCCATAAGCAGGGCCCCGGTACACATGTTGAATTGGTGCTTTCCGGCGGCACACACCGACCATTGAAAATCCCCGATGGCATCCTTGGCGGTATTGTACAGAAATTGCAGATTGTTCATGGTGGCCTGAATACCACCAAGAATCCCCATCACAAACTGGATATATACGGGTTTTTTAACATGGCCCTTGTCGATAAGAAATGCCAGGTTGTTTATCATCCCGACATCGTAGACCTCGAATTCGGGTTTTGTGCCTTCCTTGCTGAAGTGCTGATTGAATTCCCGCAATGTTTTGAATGTGTTGGGGAAAATATAATCCTCCGTCATCTTCAGATATGCGTGTTCCCAATCATGTTCGAATTCTTTGTAGGTATCCAGGGCATGAAAAAGGGCAAAGTTGAGAGATCCTGCATTGAGTGAGGCAAGTTCCGGGCTGTATGCTTTGATCGCGGCAACCCGCTCCTCGGTTGTCTGACCCAAGCCGCCACCGGTGGTAATACAAATGACGAGATCGGATCGGGTCTTGATTTGTGAGACAATTTCTCCAAACAACCTGGTATCGGATGACGGTTTGCCGGTTTCCGGGTCACGGGCGTGGATGTGGACGATGGCGGCGCCGGCTTGCCAGGCGCCCAGCGCATCGTCAATGATCTGCCGGGGTGTAATCGGGAGATGGGGGGACATGCTAGGGGTGTGAATCCCACCGGTAATCGCTGCTGTTATGATGACTTTATCCACGCGAATATCCTTTTTTTAGAGACCTTTTTATTGTTGATGCAGTGAATTGTTTCCCGGGTCGTTTCACCATCATCCATAGCCTGATAACCATATCATTTTCGACACCGGCAAAAATATCATAACAAGTAAATCGATGCAAATCTTTTGGTCCCAAAACTTTTTTGGGCGGACATGGTGCATTGTTGGACTAGATCCCATATTTCTCGATACGGTAAATCAGCACATGTCTGGGGATGTGCAGGAGTCTGGCGGCTTCCGACCGGTTGCCGCCACTCTTTTGAAGTGCTTTCAGAACAAGCCCTTTTTCCATGGATTCAAGAGAAATGCCGTGATCGGGAATCTCCGGGATTTCTGTTTCACTGCAGGTATTCATGGGCTTGAGTTTCAGATCGGATGCCCCGATAGCGAGGCTTTGCCGCAGAATGACACATCGCTCCACCATGTTCTGCAATTCGCGGATATTTCCAGGCCAGTCATACCCCTTCATCTCTGTTAGGGCCTCTGGACTGAAATGCACACCAGGAGGCGCATGAAACTGCTTCATGAAATGAGAAAGCAGTTGTTCGATATCTTCGGTACGCTCCCGCAGCGGTGGAATATGGAGGGGAATCACACTGATGCGATAGAAAAGGTCTTCACGAAACATCCCGTTTCCGGACCAGTTGCGCCAGGTCCTTATTCGTGGCGGCAACAATTCTGATATCAACTTTTTGGCGCTTTTCAGATCCCACGGGTTCCACTTCCCGTTCTTGAATCACCCGCAGAAGTTTTGCCTGCATGTCGAGTTTGAGTTCTGCAATTTCATCCAGAAAGAGTGTTCCGGCGGATGCTGCCTGAAATCGTCCTTTTCGATCGGCGATGGCCCCTGTGAAGGCTCCCTTGACATGACCAAACAACTCACTTTCAATCAGATTTTCCGGAATGGCTGCGCAATTGACAACAACCATGGGTTCGTCACTGCGCTGACTGCTCATGTGGATCAGCCGGGCCAGAACCTCTTTCCCGGTACCGGACTCCCCGGTGATCAGCACGGTCGCTTCGCTGTTTGCAACCTTGATGGCCATATCCAGAAGATCACGCATGGTGGCACTGGCGGTTTCGATCCCCGCAGTGCCGGTCAAACGGTTAACCTCCGCTGAAAGAAACCGATTCTTTTCTTTGAGTGTCTGCAGTTCCAGCGCTTTTCGGCAGGACTGTCTTAAAATCTCCCGATCAAAGGGTTTGGTGATAAAATGGAAGGCTCCTTTCTGCATGGCCCTCACAGCCAGATCTATGGATCCAAAGGCCGTGAAGACAATTACGGGTGTATCCGGGGATTCACGCTTGACAGTATCCAAAACGTCCAGACCGGTCATGTCGCCCAGTTTGACATCCGTGATGACGAGGTCCGGCGAGGTCTTCCTGAATTTTTCCAAACCGGCGATACCTGAAGCTGCCGTGTCCACCATAAACCCGACATCACTTAAATTATATTCCGTCACCCGCAGCAGGCTTTTATCGTCATCGATAATCAATATTTTGGCCGGCATTGCAATACCTCTCTGACATGATTTTTTGAGAAACCATGTGTTTGTCTTATACGTTGGCCCCCTGGCCCGACAAATAGGTGGTTTGAGAGGCCAGCGGCACCCACACGTTGAAACAGGCCCCACCCCACCTGGAAGCTTCGATATCCAATTTGCCGCCATAGCTCTCGACGATCTTCTTACTGATGGACAGGCCCAGACCCGTTCCGGTCTCTTTTCTGGAATAAAACGGCTCAAACACCCTTTCCAGATCAGCGTCGGCAACCCCCGGGCCATCGTCTGAAATGGAAACCACAGCCCACGACCCCGCCACCCGTTGACATCCGATCTCCACACGACCGTCGTTTTCCACGGCATCGACGGCATTTAAAACGATATTCAACAATACCTGTGAATAGTGATGGCCATCCACCAGACACTCCTCACAGTCATCAATTTTTGTCAGTTCGAATACAAGGTTTTTTTTGTCTATTCTGTTCTTTGTCAGATCGAAAACACGTTTGATGACGTTTGGCAGGGGTTCCCAGTCTCTTTTCCGCGCGACATTCTGGGGCGGTCTGGAAAACCTAAGAACCTCATCCACAGACAGATTGAGTCTGTCCACCTCCTGTATCAGGATTTTGACAAATTCATGCTTGGGATGATTCTCCGGAAAATCATCCAGGAGGATCTCCGCGGTTCCCTTTATGGAACCCAAAGGGTTCTTTATCTCGTGGGCAAGAGAAGCTGATAACTGCCCCAGTATGGATAGTTTTTGACTGGCTTTCAGTTGTTCTTCCACTTCCATCAGAAGTTCGGTCTCACTGTGAAGCGTGGCATAAGAGCGTTTCAGCTTTGCGGACAACCGCTCATACTCTTCCCGCAAGCGCCGCTCTTTGGATGCGATAAACCCGATAACCACAGCCACGGCAATGTATAGCAGAATCTCGGTCAATTCACTGAGATAGGCGTCAGTCCCTGCACCCATAAAAAGAAGAATATGGGGAATAAATGCCAAAGACGTCAGGACGGCCAGGGTCAGGCCCCCCGTGATACCAAATAAAATCGCTCCTACCGCTATGGGAAAATAGCTCAGGCGCCGGTAGGTATCATGATAGAAAACAAGCTCCCCGGGTGTGAATACGTGCAGCAAGCCTATTCCAACAACCGTCAGAAGCAATATGCCAAAGATGAGTTTTCGCATTCCATCATCCCTATTGTTCATCATAAAGTTTCTTTTGCCATTTCGTTCAAAATCAAGTATTTATTATATCATTCTAAGCCTTCAATCTTGAATATCAAGCAGTTTTTTTTCATTGAGCATAGGGGTGAAAATCTATGTTTACCGCTAAGGAAATATTGGACATTGCATTGAAGATAGAACAAAACGGTGAAGCCGTCTATCGCCAAGCTATTCAGGAGTTGGTGAAGCCGGACCTGGCCAAACGCTTGACCTGGATGGCGGATGAGGAAGCCCATCACGCCGAGTGGTTCATGAAATTGCAATCCGATCTTGGCACCCATAACAATCGCATTGCCGTGGACGAGATGAACAGTGATATATTGCACGATATCATCGGCAAACAAAGCTTTACACTACAGGACATCGATTTCACTGACGTGAGCGACATGCGCAACCTCATGGATATTTTTATCGAATTCGAAAAAGACGGCATCCTGTTCTATGAAATGTTGCGAACCTTTATCAAGGACCAGGACGTTCTCGAAAGCCTCGACCAGATTATCGCCGAAGAATACCGGCACATTGAAACACTTCAGGAAATGAAATCGTAAAACCGAATCAATGTTAACCTTACAGAAACTGATCATAGCTTGTCTTCTCATAATACCCGCCACCGGCCTGTGTGCGGATTTGCGCTATGCCCTGGATGTCCATATCGATCCCTCTCGAAATATAATTTCCGGCACGGCACGCATATCATCACAACAAGACAGGGAAGTAACCCTCGGCATAGCGAACCTCGGCAATCTCATTGTTCATTCCGGCAAAGTCATAATGCAATCGGAAAAAACAATGGTAGTAAAAGTGGCCAAAGGTATCGAAACACAGCTCTCGTTCCAGTCTTTCCCGGGGAATCTGACAGGATCTTTCATGGATGCGGAGCATGTTTTTCTGACCGGCCATTGGTATCCCCTGCCCTCGTCTCTGGCCGAGTATCAACTGACCTTGAGAATTCCCCACGAATTCGTCGCTGTATCGGAAGCCGACACCATCCATCGAGAACAATCGGGCAGCATGGCCACCTATACCTTTGGTTTTCAGCATCCTGTGGATGCGGTTCATATTGCGGCGTCAAGCCGATTTACGGTTCAGAGAGACTATTACCAGGGCATCGAAATAGCGGCCTATTTTTTTAAGGAGGATGTCGCTCTGGCTGAAACCTATATCCGCCATGCCGTGGCATACCTTCAGCAGTACCAGGAACTGCTGACGTTTTATCCCTACCGTCGCTTTGCCATCGTGGAAAACATTCTCCCGACCGGAATATCCCTGCCGACCCTCACACTCCTGGGCAGAGATGTTATCCGCCTGCCTTTTATCGTCAAAACCTCATTGGGACACGAGATACTTCACCAATGGTTCGGCAATGCCGTTTACATCGACAACACATACGGCAACTGGGCCGAAGGACTTACCACCTATCTGTCGGACCATGCAACCGCCGCAGGAGACGGTTTGGATACTGCCTATCGAAAACAGATCATGGTGGATTATGAGGCCTATATCCGGCCGGAGACCGTCATCCCCTTGGGTGCTTTCCAATACCGCAGAAACCGTTCCGACGCGGTGATCGGCTATGGCAAAGCTGCCATGCTTTTTCATGAGCTTCAAAATCGTCTCGGTTCGGATCGATTCCGTATTGCCCTGAGGGAGTTTGTCCATCAACATCTTTTTCGCAGAGCATCGTGGCAGGATATACAGACATCATTTGAAACGATTGCGGGAATACCCCTGGAAGAAACCTTTGCTGCCTGGCTGAGCCGAACCGATATACCCGTGATTGACATCGAAAATGCCCGCCTTTCCGTGAACAAAGGAAAACTGCACCTGACATTCGATCTACACCGTGAACCGGACCCATCGCCATTGACACTACCCATATCCATTTACACCGACAATAAAGCATCTGAGAGCTTAATCGACGGGACACCTTCGGGAAGTATTGACCTTCCCCTGGCAGAACTCCCGTCCAGAGTGGTTCTGGATGAACACTATCATGTCATGCGCCACCTTACCGAGGCTGAAATCCCGCCGGTGCTGGCTGCCATACTGGGAAACCCTGAGATCGTGGCAATTGTTCCGCCTGAAAAAAGGGACAGCTTCCAGCCGCTTTTGGAGGCACTGGGTATTCCGGGCATCACCACCATGACGTCTGACAAGATACAGATTGCCGACCTGAGCGAACAGAACCTGCTCATCGCCGATTTCAACAGCGATCTCGCAAAGAGGCTGTTCGGGAAACTGGATCCCCCCGCGGCGGGTGTCCGTCTGAGAATTTTCAAAAACCCGTTCCATGCGGCACAACGGATTCTGCTGGCCGATGTTGCCAACAAGGCTGAAGCGGAAGCCATCCAACAAAAACTGCGCCATTACGGTCAGTATTCGGATCTGGCATTCAACCAGGGCCGCAACATCCGCAAAGAGATTGCCGATGCCCAAAACGGCATCCTCATATTCGAACCAACACCCTCCATGGCCGTTGCGCCGGATCAAATGCCAACCCTTGACAGGATCATTCCGGAGCTACTGGGCAAACGGGTCATCTTTGTCGGGGAGCAACATAATCGGTTCGAGCACCATATCAATCAGCTTCACATCATCCAGCAGTTCCACAAGGCCGGCTCTGATTTCGGTGTCGGTATGGAAATGTTCAAGAAACCCTTTCAGGGCATTATCGATGCCTACCTCTCTGATGATATCGATGAGCAGGCGTTTCTCCATCAGACCCGCTATTTTGAAGAATGGGGCTACGATTACCATCTCTACAAACCCATCGTCGATTTCATCAAAAAGAATCACATCCCCCTGGTAGCCCTTAATTTACCTGAGAAAATCACCCGGCAGGTGTCCCGATACGGAATCGAGACGCTTGATCCTGCAGATAAAGACCTCATACCTGAAAGTCTTGATTTCTCCGACAATCGTTATGCCCATGACCTGAGAGAGGTCTTTGCCCTGCACAACGGCCAGGAAGCTCTCCAAGATTTCAATTATTTCTATCAGGCGCAGGTCCTGTGGGATGAGACAATGGCCGAGACAGCACATCAGTTTCTGCAGAAATCCCCCCAGCGAAAACTGATTGTTCTGGCAGGCAATGGTCATCTGCGGCATCGTTATGGGATTCCGAAACGCCTCCACCGACGTATCATGACTTCTTCCGCCGTCATACTGCAGGACGAAGCCCTGGAAAGCGGCATCGCGGACTATGTGCTGCAGACCACCGGAATCGAAGGGCTCCGATCACCGAAACTGGGTGTTGCCGTGGAAAATACAGAGACCGGACTGCTGGTTAAAAGCGTTGCGGATAAAAGCCCCGCCCAAATCGTCCGGTCTGGAAAAAGGTGACATCATTACCCGCTTCAACCATATTGTCATACACTCCCTGGCCGACTTGAGATACGGACTTTTCACCACGGATCCGGGGCATACCTATCCTTTACAGATCAATCGCGACAACCGTCATTCTCGAAAAGGAAATCCAGTTATTCGATTTCTCACTTCTGTCCCCACACGACACCAAATAGTTCCTCATCCCAAAGTTGACAAGCCACAATGTGGTACATATTATTTGCGTTATTATTTGGTTTTTTGTACGCAGCCATTCCTTTTACCTGTATTAAAACCGTAAATCAGAAAAAAATGTTGATGAAGAATATTTTCAAACGAATCCTGTCCATGGGACTTCGAAAAAGCAAAC
This sequence comes from uncultured delta proteobacterium, assembly GCA_963848165.1. Taxonomy (GTDB): domain Bacteria; phylum Desulfobacterota; class Desulfobacteria; order Desulfobacterales; family B30-G6; genus B30-G6. The sequence continues at coordinate 26,717 of CAWKCS010000022.1, forward strand.
GATACAAGGCGAAAGACAATGTGTTTGTCAAACTGGAGAATTCATTCCAAAAGAACCAGATCGACGATATCAGCATGCGTGGCTTATCCTTTTATTATGTTGAAAACGGCTATGCCGTCGGAAAAGGGTCCCGGTATTTGAAACTCCAGGCAGGGGAGAGTCACACCATTAATCTGATCCGGTTCACGGTAGCATCGGATACAAACGTGGGAGAATCCACGTTGCCAAACAATAGGATCAGACGGTTGAGCCTCCATTTTGAAAGATTGACTTTTCGGCAGAAACGTCAAATCAAAAACCTGATTAAACTTCATTCCATCGAAACGTCCTTAAGGATTAAAAATGAATCTGGACGATCAATATTCAGAAATGAAACTGACAAGAGGTCCCTCCTACATCCCCCGCACAAAACACCTGGGCCCTGATGGCTGGGCAATATATACCAATCGTCTGTTCCTGGAATCCAGTCCCTATCTTCTGCAGCACGCGCACAATCCCGTGGACTGGTACCCGTGGGGTGATGAGGCCTTTCAGGCGGCAGATTCCCTCAACCGTCCGGTTCTATTATCCGTGGGTTACTCCACCTGCCATTGGTGTCATGTCATGGAAGAAGAATCCTTCGAGGACGAGGAAATCGCCCGCTATATCAATGAAAATTACATCCCTATCAAGGTGGACCGGGAAGAAAGACCCGATATCGATGCCATATACATGACGGCTGTCCAGGCACTTACCGGCAGAGGTGGATGGCCCATGACCGTCTGGTTGACTCCGGACAGGAAACCCTTTTACGGCGGCACGTATTATCCTGCCCGGGACGGTGACCGTGGCGCCGGAGTCGGTTTTCTGACCCTGTTGAAAAAAATAAAGGAGAGTTACCATGACCGCAAGGACATGGTAAGCCAGACCAGCCGGCAGCTGACGGATGTGGTCAAACAGATGCTGGCATCGGATACCCATACACACCTTCCGGGCAGAGACATCATGCAGCAGGCATTTCAAACCTATCAGAACCGTTTTGATCGGGTTAACGGAGGTCTCAGTGGCGCACCCAAATTTCCCAGCTCCCTGCCTGTCCGTTTTCTCTTTCGTTATTTTCAGCGCTTTAAAAATCCTGAGGCACTGAATATGGCCACGCAGACATTGGACAAGATGGCCGCAGGCGGGATTTATGACCATGTGGGCGGCGGGTTTCATCGCTATGCAACCGATGAAAAATGGCTGGTACCCCACTTTGAAAAAATGCTCTACGACAATGCCCTGCTGGTCATGGATTATCTGGAAGGGTATCAGATAACGGGAAATTCGGAATACAGGCGTGTTGTCGATGAGGTTCTCCATTATGTGCAACGGGATATGACATCGCCGGGCGGCGCTTTTTTTTCGGCAACGGATGCGGACAGTCTGACACCCGAAGGACATCGGGAGGAAGGATACTTTTTTACCTGGACACCCGGAAGAAATGGAGAAATGCTGGGCTCGGATCTTGCCGGCCTGATCAGAGAAACCCACGCTGTCGGTTCGTTTCCCAATTTCGAGGGTAGGCATATCCTCAACACACCTGAATCCATACCGGATTTGGTCAAGCGATTGGGTCTGGAAGAAAATCTTATGCGTTCTCAGATTGAAAAGGCACTCAAGGTATTGCGAAGCGAACGCGAACATCGCCCACCCCCTCTGAGAGACGAAAAGATCCTCACAGCCTGGAACGGCTTGATGATATCAGCATTTGCAAGAGCCGGTTTCGTTCTTAATGAGCCAACTTATATAGCGGGCGCCGCCCGTGCTGCGACATTCGTTCTGGATCATCTCTATAACAAAGGGAGGCTGCAACGGAGCTACATGGATGGTGTCGCAAAGCATAACGCTACCTGGATGACTATGCCTTCCTGATTGCAGGCCTGATCGACCTGTATGAAGCAACCCACGACATTCACTGGTTGGAACATGCCATGGAATTAGAAAAAATACTTGCCCGGTATTTTGAAGATGGAGAAAGCGGCGGTTTTTTCATGACGAGCAGCGACCACGAAGACCTGATCGCCAGAGAAAAACCCAAACATGACGGTGCATTGCCCTCCGGCAATGCCATCGCCACAATGAACCTGCTGCGACTGGGGCGTTCACATCAAACCCTGACTACCTTATCCGGGCGGAGAAGGCATTGCAAGCCTTCTCCGGCACCCTCTCCGCCAACCCAACTGCCATGGCCGAGTTCCAGCTGGCACTCGACAATTTTCTGATGCCGCCAAAGGAAATTGTCCTCATCGAACCGAAAGGGCAAAAAGACGCTCACAAGCATGCTTCTCGATAAATTAAGACAGCAGCTATTTACCGGGCCGTATCATTGCCGTGGCCAGCGAAGGCGAATGACTTGAGAGGCACAAGCGCAAGATCATTCCGCTCTATGAAACACAAGTCTGCCTTAAACGCCAAGCCAACCGTCTATGTGTGTGAAAATAAGACCTGCCAGGCGCCCACAGACGATCCGGAAATATTTGCCAGACAGATTGCCGAATAAGTAAGGGTTCCAGGGTCCGAGGGTGATACAAGGGTTCGAGGGTAGCCAACAGCGGTAAGCTTTAAGCAGCTTAGTGCTCACAGCTTATAGCTTGCGGCTACTCTACCACCAGCGCAGCCATGTCGCGCCCGAATACACCGATTCGATCACCTGGCGAAACCGGGACATTCAGATCCCAGGACAAAGGATCGGCCCCAGCCTGCTGGTATCCAAGCCATCGCACCATATTGCTGCGGGCGGCAAGCAGTCTGGCGTTCAGGAAAAGACTGTAAACATCTTCCGCTGATATACCCGCGCGCTCAAAAACCGACGCTATGGTTTCACCGGGTTCAGGCGAAAGCCGCAGAACGTTGCTTTCTGAAGGGTTGTCATCGCCCAGCACCTTACGTAGTTTGCCATACAGATGAATTTCAATCATTATCTCTCCAGGCCCGGAAATGTTTCAGTGTTCTTCGCAATGCGGAAAGTTTTGCAAAGTATAAAAACTACCGGTCCATACTGTATCAAGAATAAAATCCTTTAAATTATTTCTAAATCCCATATTCTTAAAATTTGAAACGCTCATCTTAGGTTAGAAGGAACCGTAACTGTGCAGTCCCGGCAGATAATTCACACCAAAATAGGTAAACAGCATGGCCACAAACCCGACAATCGAAAGATAGGCGATTTTTTTGCCGTACCACCCCCGTATCAGCCGGGCATGCAGAAGGGTTGCATAGACAAACCAGGTAATGAGAGACCAGGTTTCCTTGGGGTCCCAGGACCAATAGCTCCCCCAGGCCGAGTTGGCCCACACAGCCCCGGTGATGATACCGATGGAAAGAAACAGAAATCCGAACAGGACCATGCGGTGTGTCAGTTCATCCAGAATATTCAATTGCGGGAGGTAGGCCAGTAGGCCCTTGCCGTCCGAGCGCTCCCGTTTCTTTAACAGGTACATGATGCTGACGCCAAACGCGATAGCAAATGCCGCATATCCAAAAAAGCAGGTAAACACGTGCGCAATGAGCCAGTTGCTCTTCAAGGCAGGAACCAATGGCTGGATGCGATCGCTGATATTGGGAGACATGGACGCATAGGCCATTGCCAGAAACGCGAGGGGTGTCGCAAAAACGCCTATCAAGGAATTCCGATAGCGGTATTCGATGAACAGATAGATAACCCCGATGGTCAGAGCGAAAAAAACCAGCGATTCATACATGTTGGACAGGGGAGCATGGCCAATACCGAGATCATATGATTCCGCCCAGCGCATGAAAAAACCCGCCAGGTTACCGATGACCGTCAAAATAGCAGCCCATTTGGCGAGTTGAGCGGGAAACGGTTTTTGAAATATCCACGAAACCAGATACAGCGTCGCTGCAATCCCATAACCAAATGTTACGACAGACAATAATTCAGAACTGTTCATATCCAACCTCAGAATAAAATCATGTAACGATTTTATCAAACGCGACGTAGTCGCTCTATGGGGTTCATTTTTCGGGTTTGCCCAGAAGTCGTGCGAGTTTCTTCGCCTTTATCTCCATTCCCAATTTATTCTTGTTGGCCGTCCCCGCGACCATGACCCGGCTTTTATTTCCTTTGCGGCTAACGTCAACGCAAAGACGCTGATGAGACATAAAAAATGTAATGATGATACCGACTATCATGACCATAAATCCTGAATAAACGACCCATACACCGGGGTCTTTGACCACCTGCAGCCCGGTATAATATTGCTTGTTTCCAGGGTTCTTTTCAAGCGGCTGCTTTTCATGTTGATGGACAACCGAAATAATCACATCCCCTCTTCTCATTTTATCGAAATTGGGGAATTCGATCGGCAGGGTGATCTCTGTGGGTTCACCGCCCTCAGGCGTCAGGATTCCGATCAAAGCCGCTCCGATATTCTGCCCCATAAATGAAGCCGATTCCATGAACTCCATGACAACGAACTTGCCCATTCCCTCCGGGATTTCCAGGGGTTTTCCAAGCTCGGCTGTTCGTTTGTAAACCATCCCCGAAGCATTCACGAGAAAGGCAAGCTGGATATCGTCAGGAGAAAACGATGGCTCCTCGGTTCGTTCGGGTGACATTTCTCCGTAACTCGACTGGAAGATGCTGATCCCCTTGTACTGCAAGGGATCATTGACAATAATGTCTTTCGTAAGAACGGGCTCCCCGTTTTCCAAAATCGTCAGACTGGAGCGGTATTCTTTTGGAGCACCATTCTTATAGGTACTCAAACTGAATTTGTTGCATTGAATTTCAAAGCCAAGATGCTGACTCCGGCCTGTATTCCTGAGTTGCACGTGGTCGACACGCTCGCCTTCCGGGATGTTCACATAGCCCTCGAACCCAAACATCGACCCGATCATGGCGCCGACGATGAGAAAAAGAATACTCGAATGCACGATATAGACACCTAAGCGGGTCCAGCGTCCTTTTTCCGCAAACAAGGAAAAACCCTGGTCTGTTTTTTCAACCCTGGGGGGACCAAACGCCTTGCTAAAAACGGCGGCAAATTCGTTCTGCAGTTCTTCCGGCAACCTTGGGTCGTTAAAACTCTCTTTTTGTTTCAGCTTTTGAAACATGGAGAGTTTGAATGTGCTTTCTTTGGGAAATATCACTTTCCACGTACTGGAAAGCCGATCGATGGAACAGGCAATGATGTTGCAGATGAGCAACAACAACAATAGCTGAAACCACCAGGAATGATACATGTCAAAAACATTGAGGATATCGAATAAACGATAGAAAAACGCGCCGTATTGATGAAAATAGGCCTCAGGATTCGCATTTTGCGGCACAAGGGTACCAATGACGGATGTTGCCGCCAGAGACAGCAGCAGCACAACGGTCAGTCGAATCGACACAAAAAATTTCCATATGGGGTTCTTGTCTGCCATGGATTGTCTGAATCACCTTTTCAGTGGAATTTGTAAAACGTACCCGCTAAAATAGGTATCGTCTTGAACGATGTCAAAATTATACCGCTTGTCATAATAATGTTCCGAAAATAGGATGGCGGCATAAGGGGTTGTAGCAGAAAAAAGGTCCTCAATCGGAACGTTTTTCTGACAACCCCTATAAATCACCCCTGGACCGCATAGGATTATATCGCTATCCTGTATATCATATTTTTGACTTAAATCAATGCCTGCATACCACGTTGTGATAATAAAATCGTTACGACCGAGAACCTCGCAGCTTGCTGCGAGGACTCTTCAACCAAATTAGCGATCGTTAGGAAGACCAGAGGGTTGGATTGGATTTATTGTAATCAAAGGTTGTTAACCATACAAACGTATCTTAATGTTTTGGCACTGGTGTTCTTTACGAACGTTTATTTGCAAGTTCGAGCGGTTGTTTGACGTTATTTGCCGAAGCAGTTTCGGAACGTTATTCTGACAAGCAGTATAACCGGCAACCGTGTGGTTGTCTTAGGGGGCAGAACCGTGGAGTGGACAAAGGATGCTGAAAATGCAGTAAAAAAAGTGCCTTTTTTCGTCAGAAAAAAAGTCCGGGCGCGCGTGGAAACACAGGTGATGGAAACAGGGAAGAAAATCGTTACCCTGGCGGACGTCAAAACAGCCCAGAAACGGCACCTGCAAAAGATGAGCGAGGAAATCAAGGGCTACCAGCTCGATACCTGTTTTGGTCCGGGTGGCTGTCCCAACCGGGCAATTCCTTCGGAAAAACTTCTCGAACGGATAGAGAAAATGATGATAGCGGAAGATCTTATCTCTTTCTTGAAGCATCACGTTCAGGAAGATCTTAAATACCACCATGAGTTCCGAATCAGCATTGCAGAATGCCCCAATGCATGCTCGCAACCCCAGATCAAGGACATCGGTATCATCGCTGCCCTGGCCCCCGGTGTTACGGACGAAGTCTGCACCGTTTGCGAGGCTTGTGTTGAGGTCTGTCCGGACAACTGCATCCATCTTAAGGTCACCCCTGAAAAACCGGAAATCGACATGGAACGATGTATGTCCTGTGGAAAATGCATACAGGTGTGCCCCACCCAGACCATTCAGGAACAAAAAAGGGGATTCAGGGTTCTTCTCGGTGGAAAGTTAGGACGGCATCCGCGCTTGGCAATGGAACTGCCGGGTGTGTACACGGAGAAAAAGGTTCTTGATATTATCCAATACTGCATTACCTTCTACAAGCAAAACAGTCGGCACGGTCAACGTTTTGCACAAATTTTCAAGAAATCTGATTTTGACTTCTTGGTAAAAGAATTACAGCCTGATTAGGAGAAAATACCATGGAAAAAACAACCTTTACCATACCGAATATATCCTGTGGACACTGTGTGATGAGTATTAAAAACGAACTGAGTGATCTGGAAGGCGTGAGTGCTGTGGATGGCGATCCGGAAAAGAAATCCATGACAGTGGCATGGGAAGCGCCTGCGACGCTGGAGATTATCAAGGCACAGCTCAGGGAAATCAATTACCCGGCAGCGTAACCAAACTGATATGCCAGGATGCTAGGATGCTATGAGGCTGGGAGGCTGCCAACAGCTTAGTGCTTATTGCTTATTGCTTACAACTTTCCATTTTCCGCCAGATCCGCCAGACCCGTCAAATCGAGCAGTTTGATCTCCCGCCCGTCTACAGAGATGAGACCGCTCATGCTCATTTTACCGAGAATACGGGACAATGTCTCGGGAATGGTACCCAACAGACTTGCAAGCTGCCCCTTTGAAACCGGCAGGACCACCATGTCTTCGGCGCCCTGTTCCCGGGCAAGATAGATCAGGTAGGAAGCAAGACGGCCGGGGACCTCTTTCAAGGACAGATTTTCCACCTGAAGGGTAAACTGACGTAGCCGCATGGAAAGCATGGCCAGCATATTCAGACAGAGGGATGGATTATTAGAAATCAGTTCGACAAAAGCAGTTCTCGGGAAAAAGAGAAGATGGCTTTTTAGCAGGGTTTCGGCATTTGCCGGAAAATTTTTCCCGGCAAATACGGCCACTTCACCAAAAGGACTTCCAGGTCCATAGATATGCAGGATCTGCTCCTTGCCGTCCATGGAAACCTTGTAGATCTTAACTTTCCCATCTGCAACCACGTAGAAGCCGGTACCCTCGTCGCCCTCTGAAAAGACAGTCCGTCCTTTATTGTAGAATTTATCCACGGCAATGGCCCGGATTTTTTTCAGATCTTGCTCCTGAACATTCTGGAAAAGCGGTATCAGGGAGATAATTTTCAGTATTTTTTCCATGGCAATCTTGCTCCAAAAATAAATTCGTTTTACGAATTTATCATAATATTGACTTATGTCAATGAAACCATCCGGGTTGCCTTATATAGTCGGTTCAACCAATAACGAACCAAAGCTGTTCGATTGCGTTCGAACAGGAAAGGAAAACCAATATGTTTTGTTTTCAATGTGAACAGACCGCAAAAGGTCAAGGATGTACCAACATTGGTGTCTGCGGAAAGCAGCCCGATACCGCAGCGTTACAGGATCTGTTGATTTACACACTCAAGGGGCTTTCGCTTGTCGCTTTAAAAGGCCACAGTCTCGGCATAAGAGATACGGACCTGGATCATTTCACCTGTGAAGCGGTTTTCTCGACACTGACCAATGTAAATTTTGATTCGGAACGGTTTGTCGTTTTAATTCAGGAAACCGTCACACGCAGAGATGCTTTGAAAAAGCGCATCGATGCCGTGGAAGGTGGCGTACAGTTCCCCGAAGGCCCTGCAACCTTTTACCCCGCCTCCGACCTTGAAAAACTCGTCGCTCAAGGAGAACTGGTGGGCGTGAAATCAAACCCGGATGTCGACCCGGATATCCTCTCCCTTCGAGAACTGCTGGTTTATGGTCTCAAAGGCCTTGCGGCATATGCAGATCATGCCAGGATACTCGGACAGCATGATGACATGGTGTATGATTTTATCTACCAGGCGCTGGCTGCGACACTCGATGATGAATTGGGTCTGGATGCTCTGGTGGGACTGGCCCTGAAGTGTGGTGAAGTCAATCTCAGGGCCATGGAGCTGCTGGATGCTGCAAACACCGGCACTTATGGCCACCCTGTCCCCACGAGCGTACCTCTGGGCGTAAAAAAAGGAAAAGCGATTCTCGTATCCGGGCACGATCTCAAGGATCTGTATGAATTGCTGAAACAGACCGAGGGCAAAGGCATCCAAGTCTACACCCACGGTGAGATGCTGCCCTGCCACGGGTATCCCGAATTGAAAAAATATGAACATTTTTATGGGCATTATGGCACGGCCTGGCAGAATCAGAAAAAAGAATTCGCCGAATTTCCCGGCGCGATTCTGATGACCACCAACTGCATCCAGAAACCCAAAGACACTTATCAGGAAAACATATTTACCACAGGTCTTGCGGGTTGGCCCGGTGTAAAACATATCACGGACAAGGATTTTACAGCCGTTATCGAAAAAGCGCTCGAACTGCCGGGATTCCCGGAAGATACGAAAGGCAAGTCCGTCATGGTCGGGTTTGCCAGAAACGCAGTCCTGTCGGTTGCCGATAAAATTGTCGAGGCCGTGAAAAGTAAAGCCATTCGTCATTTTTTCCTTGTAGCCGGTTGTGACGGTGCCAAGCCGGGCCGAAACTACTACACCGAATTCGTGGAAAAGGTTCCCAGCGACAGTGTTGTTCTGACACTGGCGTGCGGTAAATTCAGATTCTTTGATAAGGATCTTGGGGATATCGGCGGAATCCCGAGACTACTCGATATTGGTCAGTGCAACGATGCCTATTCCGCCGTACAGATTGCCGTGGCCCTGGCAAATGCATTTGACTGCGGTGTCAACGATCTGCCGCTGTCAATGATCCTGTCATGGTATGAGCAGAAAGCCTGTGTCATACTGCTGACGCTTCTGCACCTCGGTATCAAGGACATTCGCCTGGGACCGAGTCTGCCGGCGTTCATCACACCCAATGTCCTGGATGTATTGGTCAAGAATTTCAATCTGATGCCCATTTCGACACCGGATGAAGACCTGAAAGCGATACTAGGATAAATTCGTTGCACGAATTTATATGACGCGGCTTCGCCGCTTATAACCATACGAACGCTTATTTGCAAGCTCGACCGGTTGTTTGACGTTATTTGCCGAAGCAGTTTCGGAAAGTTATTCTATCAAACGCTATAAACAGAAATAGAGGATCAGGATTCCACACGAATTGTTTTGTGTGGAACCTGTTCTTCCTGCCAGAAAAATTTAGTAACATAATGAGGATCTATTATGAAATGCCCAGGTCAAGACAGTCGCTATTGGAAACCCGGGGCGATTTTTGAGGAATCCTGTCCCAAGTGTGGTCATTCCGTGGAATTCTTCAAGGATGACACCACCCGGAAATGTCCTCACTGCGACCACCGGTTTGTCAATCCAAAAATGGATTTCGGCTGTGCCTCCTATTGCGAATTTGCCGAACAGTGCATCGGCGGTCTGCCGCCCGAACTCCTGGCAGGAAAAGAAGATCTGCTCAAAGACCGGGTCGCCATTGAAATGAAACGATATTTCAAAACAGATTTCAGGCGTATCGGTCATGCCACGCGTGTGGCCAGGTATGCAGAAAGGATTGCTAAAAGGGAGCTTGGAAATATGGCGGTCATATTATGCGCCGCCTACCTGCATGACATCGGTATCCAGGAGTCAGAGCGCAAGCACCAGAGCACGGCCCCGGAGTACCAGGAACAGGAAGGTCCGCCCATTGCACGTGCGCTCCTTGAAAAACTGGGTGCAAAAGATGCGTTAATCGATGAGGTATGTGACATCATCGGGCACCACCACCATCCCCGAGCCGATGAAACCATTAACTTCAAGGTCCTGTATGATGCCGACATGATCACCAACATGGAAGAACGCCACAAGGAAAAACCCGTGGATCCCGATCATATCGATAACTTTATTCAGACATCTCTGCTGACGGAAGGCGGAAAAGAAGAGGCCGAAAAGGTGTTTTCGATCTCGTAAAGGAAAAACAGAATATGAAAGTACGTCGTAAAATAATTGAAATCGATGAAGAACGATGTGACGGTTGTGGTCTGTGCATCATCGGTTGTGCCGAGGGCGCACTCAAGATCATTGACGGGAAGGCAAAAGTTGTGGCAGACAAATTCTGTGATGGATTGGGCGCCTGTCTCGGTGAGTGCCCGAACGATGCCTTGACCATTGTGGAAAAAGAAGCCGACGAATTTGACGAAATCGCGGTAGAAGAACACCTGTCTCAGATGGAAGAAAAACAGCCCCATGAAGCGCCCGTCCCATTCAGCGGGTGTCCCTCGGCAAAGTTGCAGTCCTTCGCACCCACAGCCTGTCAGAAGGCAAATCAGCCCGCCGCCCATGAAGGAGGCGCATCAGCGCTTTCACACTGGCCGGTCCAGATTCGCCTGGTGCCGCCCAACGCGCCATTTCTGAAAAATGCCAATCTTCTCGTAGCGGCAGACTGCACACCCATGGCCTATCCGGATTTTCATGCACGGCTCCTGAAAGGTAAGGTCGTATTGATGGGATGTCCAAAATTTGACGATGTGCAGGACTATATCGACAGATTTGCCGCGATTTTCAGCGCATCGGATATTGCAAGCGTCACGACCGCGGTTATGGAAGTTCCCTGTTGCGCCGGCCTCCCCTACATCGTCAAGAAGGGCATGGAAAAGGCAGGCAAAACCGTTCCAATGGAAACGGTCGTCATCAGCACCCGGGGAGAAATACTGGAGCAGCGGGTAGCTTAGTGAGCGCTAAGCTGTAAGCCATAAGCTTTAAGCTGCTTATCGCTCAACCTTCAAATTTTATCATAGATAGAGCGAAATGGGTGATCCGATGGCGATTTGCGCTGTTTGAGCCGCTTAGGGCTCCTTACATCAGCGCATGACAATGAAAATCCAATATGAAAGGCAGTTATTTGGCAGCCATTCCTGTTTAACTTTATGGCCAGCGCTGATATTAGGAGCCCTTGCTGCGAGTTCGCAAAGCGCCAGCGGATTATTCATTTCGTGTTCGCTGAACCCAGAAAGTTGCGTTAAGGCTTATTGGCTTAAAGCTCAAAAATAACTCGACCCATCCCAGCAATGCGTGCACAATTTGTCCTTGGGCATACCGATGGCGTCGACGAGATCCTGCAGTTTTTGATAAACCAGGGATGTCAGGCCGAGTCTTTGGCGGATGCCTTCGATCATTTCGAGATTCTTGACCGAGTCTGTGGAAGCATACTCCGGCAGAAAGCCGGTCTCACTTCCTTCCAGTGCATAAATAACCTGGCGTCCCGCAAGATCGAGGGTCGATCTCGAGGTGGAAAAATTCAGAAACTCACACGGATAAACAAGGGTCGGACAAGCAGGTCGCATGTGAACTTCACGGGCACCATATTCAAACAGTTTTTGAATGTTGTCCTTGAGCTGCGTCCCGCGGACAATGGAGTCTTCACAAAAAAGAAGCCGCTTTCCCTCGATTAAATCTCGAACCGGAATAAGTTTCATCCGGGCAACAAGATCCCGCTGTTCCTGATTCTGTGGCATGAAGCTTCGCGGCCAGGTGGGCGTGTATTTGACAAAAGGTCGGATATAGGGAACCTGTTTTTCATTGGCATACCCGATGGCATGGCCGATTCCCGAGTCCGGAATACCCGCCACAAAGTCGATGTCGACCTCATCATTGCGGGCCAGAGCGGCACCACACTGGTTGCGCACCTTCTCTACATTGATCCCTTCATAGCTCGATGCCGGATATCCATAATAGACCCACAAAAAACTGCAGACTTGAAGATCTTCTCCCGGCGCCTGGCACTGCTCGCATCCGTCCGGTGTCAGGCAAACAATTTCCCCCGGCCCCAGATATCGATCGATCTCGAATCCCAGGTTGGGAAACGAGCATGACTCGGATGACGCTGCATAAGCACCCGTTTTCTTTCCGATGATCACAGGTGTTCTGCCCAGCCTGTCTCGAGCGGCATAAATTCCGTTTTCCGTTAAAAGCAGCATCGAACAAGACCCATCGATGGACGCCTGTGCTTTGCGAATACCATCGATAAAACTTTCTCCCTCACATATCAGCATGGCCACGAGTTCCGTGGGATGCATTTCCCCGCCGCTCATTTCTGAAAAATGCAGCCGTTTGCCATAGGCCTGTTTTCCTAGATGTTCGAGATTGTTTATCTTTCCCACCGTGACGATACCGAACGTCCCCAGATGGGATCCAATAATCAGCGGCTGGGCATCGGTATCACTGATGACCCCGATCCCCTGGTGGCCGGAGAATTTCGGAAGGTCCGGCTCGAATTTGGAGCGAAAATAATCGTTCTCGATGTTGTGGATAGCGCGTGAATATCCTGTGCTGTTTTTGACGCACACCCCACCACGCTTGGTTCCAAGATGTGAATGATAGTCTGTCCCATAAAAAATATCCAAAACACAATCAACCTTCGAGACTTCTCCGAAAAATCCGCCCATTGATTCGACTCCTTTATAACATCGTTACACGATGTTATCGTACGCGGCTGCGCCGCTTTTTTTCACGCAAATATTTATACCAGTCTTAATAAATATGTTCCGAATGAAAGGCCCGTATGAGAGGTCCCCATTTTAAGACTATTCGGAACATTCATTTTGTAAATCGCTATAGAAGGTCATAACTGAAAGGGTATCTTCCGATTCAAAACGATCCGCTCCAAATCCATCCACACGTCATATACCAGAATTTCCACGCCCCCTTTCAGGTGGGCCCCCCGCAAGGCCTCTCCGTATGCGGCGTCAATCTGATCTGCAGGCCGAAAGCATTCGGCATCCATCCGTTGAATACAATAAAATATGACACACCGATTTCCTTCGGCAGTCAAACGTTGGAGCTCATTAAGGTGTTTGCGTCCCCTTTGCGTGACCGCGTCCGGAAAACAGGCAACACCTTCGTTCACCAGGGTGCAGTTTTTTATTTCCACAAAACATCTGGCACCGTGAGAATCCGTTAAAAGAAGATCCAGACGTGATCCTTTCGACGTTTGAACCTCGGAACGAACCTCTTCATAGGCGGCCAGCTCTGCCACCAACCCATTTTCTATGGATGTTTTGATGAGCCTGTTCGGTACAAGCGTGTTGACGCCCACCAGAGAGTCAGGCATCCGGATGATTTCCCAGGTGTATTTCAGCTTTCGTTTCGGGTTATCATGCCGGGACAGATACACAGGCCGGCCAGGTTCCGAACAAGCGGTCATACTCCCCGAGTTGGGACAGTGGGCAGTTACAAGAGTGCCATCCTCCAGTTCAACATCAGCCAGGAATCGTTTGTACCGTTTGATCAATCTGCCCGGTATCAGTTCCGGCCAGACCAGCCCTCGATATTCTTTCCGTTTTATCTTTTCTGTATCCATATCATCGGCAATTTACCATATACATTTTTAGATCTCTCGACAAGGCAATCTTTGACATACTTACCAGGATATTATATATGCCCAGAAGGTAACTGCTCAGGCTGATAGGTAAATAGACAGTGAGGTTTAGGCTGCCAATTTCTGTGTTGGTCACCTACTGCTGAAACTACCTCGAATACTTCAGTATGCCTGCGGGTTGAAGTTCAGGCCCGCCTTAACTTGAACCAAAACCCTTTTTTTAGATGGTCAGTCAGGTAGGAAGGCTGTAATGCTGGCAGGGAATCGATGTCAGAGAATAAGCAATATACGAAAACCGATGCAGGACAGACCGGATTTCTACAACAGCTCGGTCCTGCTATCCCAAAATTAACAATTCAAGTCAATGCCGGCGTTCTGGAAAGCTGGGGGAGTATCGTCAATACCCTGGCGGAATTCTGCGATGTGCCGGCCGTTTTGATTCGAAGGCTCCAGGGTGACCACATGGAGGTCGTCAGCACAAGTTCATTTGGGAACAACCCGTATCAAAAAGGCCACAGAGCCTTATTGAAAGATCTTTATTGTGCCCTTGTGGTTCAGCAAAAGAAACCGGTGCTCATCCCAAACATTTTAAAAGAAACGGCCCATGGAAACAAGGACACTGACCTGGGAATGGTTTCCTACATGGGTGTTCCCCTTCTTTGGCCGGACAATGAAATCTTCGGCACCATGAGTCTGCTCGATTCCAAAGAACATACCTATACGCCGCGCTTTGAAAACCTGATATGTAAATTCAAGGAGCTTGCCGAAACACAACTGGCCATGCTTTTCAAAAATATGGCCGACCGCAAAAGCCTTGAATACATATTGAACAATCTCAAAGAGGGTATCATCGCCCACGATCTCGATCGACGTATCCTCTTTTATAGTGACGGCGCCGAAAAAATCCTGGGATTTCGCCGGGAAGAGGTCCTGGGAAAGGACTGCCACGAAGCTTTTAACGAATCATTGTGTGGCAAGCGATGCTCTTTTTGTACCGCCGATCCCACCCTGGAGGATAAAAAGGATCATACCCTCCACATCACCACCAAGGACGGTCTTAAAAGGATGATCGAGATGTCGATCATCCTGATGAAAGACGATAGCAATCAGGACATGGGTGCCCTGGCCACCATCACGGACCTGACGGAACTGATCGAGTTACAGATGGATGCCGAAAAGATTTTCAGTTTCTCGAACATTATCGGCCGCAATAAAAAAATGATCTCGGTCTTTAAACAGATCCGAGACGTGACGGACTATGATTTCCCCGTCCATATTTCGGGAGAGACAGGCACCGGCAAGGAACTCGTCGCCCATGCCATCCACAATGAAAGTTACCGGGGTGGCGCACCATTCGTTCCCATCAACTGCG
The DNA here is from genome assembly GCA_963848165.1 of uncultured delta proteobacterium. Taxonomy (GTDB): domain Bacteria; phylum Desulfobacterota; class Desulfobacteria; order Desulfobacterales; family B30-G6; genus B30-G6. The sequence continues at coordinate 41,974 of CAWKCS010000022.1, forward strand.
GTGCACTGCCGGAAGGACTTATTGAGAGCGAACTCTTCGGTCATGTCAAAGGCGCCTTTTCCGGAGCCATCAGGGAAAAGAAGGGCCGGTTTGAGCTGGCTGACGGCGGTACGGTCTTTCTGGACGAAGTGTCGGAACTTCCCAAACTCATGCAGGTGAAACTTCTGCGATTTCTGCAGGAAGAAACCTTTGAAAAAGTCGGGGGCGAAAAAACCATATCCGTTGATACCAGGGTCATCAGTGCTACGAACAAGGACCTCAAACAGGAAGTTCAAAATGGTAATTTTCGCGAAGACCTCTTTTATCGCCTGAACGTAATTCCGATTATGGTCCCGCCTCTGCGGGAACGCAAAACAGACATACCGCTCCTGGTGAACCATTTCCTGAAACAGTTTCCCGGGCATAAAAGCCAACAAGAATTCAAGATTAGCGATGATGCTCTTTCCATGATGATGGACTATCGATGGCCCGGAAACGTTCGCGAGCTTCAAAACTGCATACAGTTTTCTATCGTGCGATGCAAAGGTGATATGATTCGACCCATGGATCTTCCCCTTGAATTAAAGCAGTTTACACCGAAAAAATCGAACCGCGGTCCCTCCCGAAAACTCGATCCAATCGCCGTTAAAGAAGCGCTCATCAAGACAGGGGGAAACAAGGTTAAGGCCGCCAAACTGTTAGGTGTCGGACGCGCGACCCTGTATCGTTTCATTGCAAAATATCCCAACAATAAAATCGTATAACGATTTTATAAAACGCAACGTTAATTCTATTTGGAATTGCCTCGTGAAAAACATATTGCAGTCCATACCCATCGGGTTCATGCTGATATTCCTGCTGTCCGGTTCCGCAGTCGGTCTTGACTGGCGCGACCTTGATCTTTCAGATGAAAACAGTGCCCTCCGAAAGGGGATCGAAACAGGAAAAATCGTGGATGCTGGTGAATGGGGCGCTAAAACATTTCCCCTTCTGGCAAAAGAAATCTGGCAAAACAACATCCATCAAGGCCGGAAGCAGCCGTATCCCTTGAGTCTCCTACCAGAAAAAATGGCTGGCCCCATGGCTGGAAAAGTGGGGAGTCGACCCCGGTAACATACAGATCGTTTACGAGGCCGAGCTGTTGAATGACCACAAGATCCTGGACCGATGGCCCATCGCCATTATGGACCAATTGGCCGGCCAGACCTTCGGTAACATTATTTACCTGCGGCAGCCCCACAAGACTAAGGATGGTAACCTGCTGGTATTGCTGAGCCATGAAGCCTATCACATTAAACAGTATCAAGAACTCGGCTCCATTGCTGAATTCGGCAGAAAATATACCCAGGGGTATGTGGGGTCCTTTTTCAGTTACGAGAACAACCCCATGGAAGTCGAAGCATATGCTGCCCAGGATCGGTTCAGAAAATGGCTTTGCGGCCAGGAAGGGTGGTCTTGCAAATAACAGCGCTGACTGGATGACACGCATCAGCTTATGATACATCCCTGTGGAATCGTCTTTTTTGACATCATCCAGATATTGTTGAATGATATGTTCAGCATTGTATGGTATCAGCAATGGAGGGCTGTCCATGAAGATTATGGCCGCGTTGGACCTATCTGATTACGCGGATTTCGTCCTGAAAAAGGCAATTAAAACCGCCAAACAGCAGAACGCCAAGATGGACATCGTGGAAGTGGCCGAGGACCGCAACTACGAGAGCGATTCCGATGAGTGGGAACTGGCCAACAAAAAGCTGCTTGAGGATACAACTCGGGCTGCTCGGTGCTACCAGCAAAAGGCCCTTGCTCAAGGGGTGAAGGCCAAGGTGCGGGTTCGTTCCGGCAAGTCTGCGGCAGAGGAGATCATCAAATACCAAGAGTCGGAAAAATTGGACCTCATCGTCCTGGGTCGTCGATCCCACATAAGTCGTGCGACCTTTCCCATGGGCGCTGTAGCTCAAAGAGTGGCTGCCTATGCAACTTGCACGGTCATGGTAGTGCGCTCCTTGGAGAAACGGGACCTTATAGAGCCGGGTCTATCCCAGTAGATAGAACCCCAGGTCCCGACTCTTTGAACCAGTCGGCAGAAAGGCGCCGCCAACATATTTTTGGTGAATGTTTTTAATGGTGGCGGTTTCCCGTATCAAGGTGTGTTTGTAGTCCTTAAGATAAAACTCAACCTGAAGCCGGTCATTAACCTTTAGGTCTTCTTTTTTCTTCAATTTTACCTTAAAGCCGCTGACCGACAGATCCACAACGGTCATTTTGCCTTTACCGACAAATTTTCCTGCCACAACACCCGGTTCCAGCTGAATCTCGTTGCAGTAGTTATACCAGCCTGAAAATTTGACGGCTTTTCGACTGTGTCGGCGTCTTTCCACTTCCTGTTTGAATTGATAACCACATTCACACTGGCATTCGATTTCCATGGAGTTATTCTGATGGAAATCTTCCGGGATATTAACCGATGCCACCCGACTGCACCGGGGACAGGTAAATGTCACCACATCTTTCCCCATTTTCACTACCTCATACGGATTTACGGGTTCTTACAGGGAATATAAACAAATTTAGATCTTTATTCAATACACGACTGACAAGAATTTTCAATGGAAAAATCAAATCGCTCAGCAGGTGGCTTCAAACAGCCGGTCGCCTGTTTGAACCTAAATTGAGTGATTGTCGAGGTTGAAGTAAATTAGCGAGCGTTCCCCGGGATTAAAAATGTCTGGTTTGACGTAACCTGCACGATGTGACATAATGCCACTTAAAAGCAGTTAATTCTGACCATCAAATGCCCCTTGAACCAGACTTGTCGGAACAGAAGCGCCTCTGCTGTTATGATCTGCTAAATCGAAACGAACGCCTACCGGTTCACATGCGCTTGCTGGCACACTGATATCGATTGTCTTTCATCACTGGTGACAACCCATCTATGCCTTCCTTTCATAGGAAAGGGAAAGGGGGAGAGCTATGAAAAAACACAGTATGAATTACGAAACCCTGTTGAAGGTAACCAAAGCCTTGTCCATGTCAAAAGATCCAAAAGAAATTATCCAGATCACCGTTCGAGCCGTTAAAGAAACATTGAATATGAAGGGATGCGCATTGTATCTGGTCAATGCCGAAACCCATGAATTTGAGTTGGCCGCCTCACATGGCCTTAGTAAAAAATATCTGGGTAAGGGACCTGTAAACATATCACGTCCTATTGCCAAGTTACTGAACGAGGGACCCGTGGCTATCTACGATACCCAGGATGACCCAAGAGTTCAGTACGTAGAAGAAGCGAAAAAGGAAGGTATTGTATCTATTCTGTCCGTACCCATTTATGTCCGCGGAGTGGTAATCGGGAGCATGCGCGTTTACACATCCGAACACTGGGATTTCACTCTGGAAGACGTCAATTTTGTCCAGGCCCTGGCGGAAATCGCAGGGACAGTGATCGATTTGACACGTTTGATTCAGGGGCAAAACGAGTATATCGACATTCTGGAATCATTGAAGGAGGTTAGGGAGATGTAGAAGCGACATTTTGTGCATGGGTAGATAGTTAGGTATTTTCTGCAAGCATTCATCGCTTTATAGCGGTTGTCAGAAAAATGTTCCGAAATTGAGAACCTGTTTGCGGCTACAAGGGCTTATAGCCGCAAAAAGTTCCTCATTTTCGGAACATTATTATGACAAGCCGGTATAAAACCTGAGCTATTGAAAGTAAGTTTCTCTCCAGGACTCAGGTTTTTCCAGAAAAAGGGTGCAGATGGAGGCAACAATGGCAGCAAGCATGCTCATAACAATAGGGATCACATAGCTTTGCCGTATGTCGAACATAAACCCGGCAAATGTGGGACCCAAAAGGTTGCCAAAAGCAACACTGGTATATAGCGCCCCCAGAATTCCACTGATATTGGAGCCGCTGAAGTAGTCCGCCGTTACCGCCGGCAGAAGGGCTACAAAACCACCGTAACATGTACCAAAAATGATAGCCAGCAAAGCCAGCTCCCAAATACGGGAGGAGACCAGCCACCATGCAAAGATAGTTGCCATCACGGCATACATGCAGGCGAGCGATCGACATCGGCCAAGTCGGTCGGCAATACCCCCGATCAGAAATCTTCCCGCCGTACTGCCGACACCGATCAGGCCTAATAAAAGAACTCCAGTAGATGTCGTATAACCAAGATCCTTGGAAAATGGCATCAGGTGTACAAACGGGATAAAAACCCCCATCGAAGCGCTGAATGTACCGATATATAGAAGCCAGAAGGGATGGGTTTTCAAGACATCCTTTACCGTCAATTCATCCTCTGATTTTTGTGATTCTTTAGGGGTATTATTCTTCAGATCAGTGCTGTCACCCCTGTTGGTCCGCTCCCCATCCGGCAGTAAACCCATTTCTTCTGGGGAATCGACAATCAGCATTGCTGCAGCTATACCACAGCAAAAAACACATGCGCTCATGACCATATATGCAGTACGCCAGTCACTCCAATGAATGAGAAAGGCCGAAAAAGCAGGCATGCCTAGGGTGCCCAAGCCGATACCCATCACCGCAATGCCGGAAGCTAAACCGCGCCGGGCGACAAACCACCGCTGAACGGTTCCAACCGCCGGAACATAGGTAAAACCTACACCAATACCGATACCCAGGCCGTAGACAAGATAGATCTGCTTGAGCGTTACCGCAAAGCTTGAAAGCAGCAATCCAAGGCTGATGACAAGCACACCAGAAGCGATAACCCAGCGTGAACCCATCCTATCGGAAATTTGTCCACTGATGGCCCCAAGACTGAAATAAATAAAGCCGGCAATGGCAAAAACCAGTGAGGTGGAACTTCGGGAAGTACCGAATTCCACTTGAAAAGACTCGAAAAAGGTCGTAAACGAATAAACACTACCGAAAGCAAGAAACATAATCACACAGACGCATACGACCACGATCCAGCCATAGAAAACTTTCTGTTTTCTATAACCCATTTTCCCTACCCCTTCTGGAATTTTTTCTTTCACACGGGGATGATGCAATCACCTATTTTGAAGTGAAGTTCATTTTTATAAGCTTCTTCTATAAATCAAAATTTTGTATTAAGATTGAATCGTCACGGGCTTTTTTACGACCGTCAAGATCATTTTAAACCGCTTGACAGCGGTAACAGCGTGGGGAACATTGGCCGGCATCACCACCACCTGGCCGGTACCAACGGTCATCTTTTTCCCGTCAATATTTACCATTGCCTCCCCATCGAGCACCTGCACCATCGCGTCTCCCGGCGCCGTATGGGTACTAACACCTTCACCCTTATCGAACGCAAAAAGGGTCAGGCTGAGTGACGGGTTCTGGGCAAAGGTCCTGCTGACAACCCGGCCTTCCTCGTATTCCACCAATTCAGCCAGCTGCTGTGGTTCCGAAAACGGTATATTCTTGATAAATACTTGTTTGTCCATTTTATCTCCTTTGGGTTTATTGTAACCGGCCTCTTCCAACCATTTCCTGATTTCGTAATTTGACGGAT
>CAWKCS010000023.1:0-109057 GCA_963848165.1 uncultured delta proteobacterium
ACCGGTTTTAGATTGCCATTACATATCTGTTAACATTAATGGAGCCTCTACGGAGTTAGGTGGTTGATATGTGAGGGCCTCTCATGTTTTTAAAAGCACAGAAAATCGTTCATACTCTACATCATTCTCAGGTTTCCTGAGATTTGGTTTTCTGTCAAGATTCTTACCATGAAGTCTTTATATGGACACCAAACCAAAACGCCGATCGATTCGTTTGCCTGGATACAATTATTCCCGATCCGGAGCCTATCACGTCAGCATTTGTACGAAAAACCGAAAATGTTTGTTCGGTGACATCGTAAACCAGGAGATGGTGTTTAATGACGCAGGGCGGATGGTGGAAAATGGTATGCTGAATTGGAAAATAAATTTCAGGATATCCGATGCGATGCATATATCATTATGCCCAACCATAGCCACGCAATCATAACCAATGTAGGCAAGGACCCCGTAGGGGCAGACCTGCGTGTCTGCCCGGATGGTCATCGGCATGGGCACACAACGGGCGAACACACAGGTTCGCCCCTACACCAGGTGATTCAATGGTTTAAAACGATGACCACAAACGAATATATTCGCGGCGTCAAACAATATGGATGGACACCGTTTCCCGGCAGATTATGGCAGCGTAATTATTACGAACATATCGTTAGAAACGAATATGAAATGTCCCGTATTCGGGAATACATCAGGAACAATCCGGCCCAATGGGCTACAGATAAAGATAATCCTTCTATTGAAGATAAAGATTCTTGATCTTGACCGTCGATTCCTCCAACTTATGAAAGAATCCTGATAGTTACAGGTATTTTAGAGTATAACCACCATAGGCAATTTCAGCTCACCTGTATTTTTAAATTATCAGAGGGAAAGTCGATCAATCCGATTTTCCCTTTTTTGCAAAATTGTAAGAAAGATGGTATCAGTACCGGCATATGGGGGTATTTCAAGGCTCGATATGCTCAACAATCACAGATTTTTATAGGGCAGAGAAACCGTTCATTTTCTCTATCAATCACCATACGGAGATTCGAGGTTTATTAGCGTAATCAACAGTTTCACCTGACTTTCAAATATCCCAGATATTGTGGTTTGGACGTTCTTATGATTTGATTTAATGGGTATTTATAGTGACATAATAACTCTTGCAAAGCATCATTATATAGAAATCTATAAGGAGTAAATATTGTTTCAGGGGCTAAAAGAAATAAATTCACGACCCAAACCTTTTCAGTTTTATACAGCAAGTGAGTTGTGGACAAATGAACATACGGCAAAGCAAATGCTACAATATCATTTGAATGCTGACATTGACATGTCAAGCCGCAACCATGCATTTATTAGGCAATCAGTTAACTGGATTACAGAGTATTTTAATATAGGCGCTGTTACAAAAATTGCCGATTTTGGCTGCGCGGTAGGGTTATATGCTAATGCTTTGGCCGAAAAAGGCGCTAAGGTTACAGGCATAGACTTTTCAGGGAATAGCCTGAATTATGCCAAAAAGGCAGCTGCTGACAAAAGCTTGAATGTCAACTACGTTCATACAGACTACCTGGAATTTGAATCGGATGAAAAGTTTGATCTTGTCATAATGATTATGTGTGACTTTTGCGCCTTAAGTCCTGAGCAACGTGCTAAGCTGCTTTCAAAATTTAAAGTGTTGTTGAACTCAGGTGGCGCGGTCTTGCTTGATGTATACAGCTTAAACGCTTTCGATCAAAAAGCAGAATCAGCAATTTATGAAAAGAACCAGTTAAACGGTTTCTGGTCACCTGATGATTACTATGCTTTCGTCAATACCTTCAAGTATGAAGCTGATAAGGTGACCCTTGATAAGTATACTATTATTGAACCAGGAAGTGCTCGTACGGTTTATAATTGGTTGCAGTATTTCAGCCCCGATGCTTTGAAAAGGGAGTTTTCCGATTGCGGATTTGTAATTGAAAATGTTTTTTCAGATGTTGCAGGGTCGTCATTTGATGTGGGAAACATGGAGTTCGCGATTGTCGCCAAACTAAGATAAGTAGACTGGTAACAGTAAATATATCTCACCGTAGAACTGAATGATTTCATCCGTTACGCCCCCTTCCTGATTCCCGTAATTTGTTGTCAGCGGCGGCAAGGCAATCCTGTTGCGAAGCAGCATGCCGTTGATTATCACTTCATCACTCAGTGTAGCCATATGCTTCCCTCCTTCTCTTACATAATACGCTGCTGCCATCAGTCCGGGCCTTGAACCGAAATATTAACCCGGCAATTAGCGGAAATACCGGTTTGGGTAGAGTTGTCAGCCTTCAGCTTTTGGGGTCAATCGTCGAGGACACGCAGACAGTCCTGGGGCAGGCGGTGGGTTCCCTTGTCTTCCAGGCTCACTTCCACCAGGGCCTCCGGGTCGTTGATGGCCGTGTCCGGATCGGTAATGATGCCGTGGCTGCCGATATAATCGTCCATGTAGCTTTCCCAGCCTTCATCATCGGATTTACGGAAAACCTCCACGCGCTGTCCCCTTCGCAAGATCATTTGCCGTCTCCTTTCGAAACTATTTTGGCACTGCCGATGGCGGTGATTACATAAATCCGAAGCACGGAATTCAAAATTCTAAACAATACCGAATGATCCAAATATGAATGATCAAAACAAGACCTTGGTAATACAAGTTCAAACCCTATGTTTGCATCATTTGAGCATTTGACATTTGGATTTGTTTCGGATTTCGATATTCGAATTTAGAATTTATCAAACCCTGAATGAATATAAAATGCATTCCTTATAGGATTGAACCAGTGCCGGGCCCTTTGAACCCGGGTATCTACTTTTTATCAGATGCGCGAAACGGGTAGACCGCTTTGGGCTCCCTTTCTTCGGGCGCATATTTTGCACAGTGTCTGCTCAGATGCCACCTGGCCACTGGTTTTGAATCTTTCACCGATATATTCCAGGTATCTGGCAGGGCCGATCACGGCGCCGCACGAACTGCAGGAGACCAGTTTCTGGCGATTCAAAATCGTACCGCAGAGCGAAAGCAATCCTTTCGCCATTTTTGTCTTCTATCTGCATGGCATCGTTGGGGCAGTTTTCCGCGCAGGCCCCGCAGGCGATACAGCGTTCCTGGGTCAACCTGAAATCTGTTTTCACAGGATGATCAAAGTCATAGTAGCCCATCTGCAGTGCATCGATTTTCATCTTGTCCCGGCAGACACTTACACAGTCCCCACATCTGCGGCAGATATCACAGCGAAGACATCTGCGGGCCTCCTCCCGGGCCACGTTTTCGGAATAGCCTAACTCGACCTGCTGATAAGTGGTACGCCGCCTTTCGATATTCAGCAGCGGCATTTCAGGTCGTTTCAGGGTCATTTTCGTGCTGGCCGGCACCTCGATAAAATCGGTATTTGCACGGCGAACCGGGACCGGCGGCATCTTCGGCTGTGGCAAGCCTGAAAGGTAGCGGTCGATAGCATTGGCTGCCCGTTTCCCGCCACCAATGGCTTCGATGACCGTGGCCGGGCCGGTTACAGCATCGCCCACGGCAAATACATCAGGCTGAGAGGTGGTCATGTTGGCCATATTGACATGGATGGTACCGCGGCGGGTCCATTCAATTTCGTCAAGTGTTTCCATACAGTCCCGGTCTACATACTGTCCGATGGCAGGGATGATTACATCGGCTTCGATATCGTGGTCGCTTCCTTCGACGGGTGTGGGATACATCCTGTCACTACCCTTCTTTTTAACCAGCTTGGCCCGAATGCAATGCAGGGACTGGATCCTGTCGCCATCACCCCTGATTTCCACCGGGATGGTCAACAATGCCAGATGGACACCTTCCTCCTCTGCCTGCTCCACTTCCTCTTCATCGGCAGGCATCTCCCTGCGCGTGCGTCTGTAGGCGATGGTCACTTCCTTGCATCCGAGTCTCAGACAGGTTCGGGCCGCATCGATGGCGACATTACCGCCACCGATGATAACGGCTTTTTTCCCGGGCGCGTGTCGATGGCCCATGGCTACGTTTTTGAGCAGATCGATGGCGTCTATGACCTGAGGAAACTCATTTTCTCCGGGGATGTTCAGTTTGAAAGCTTTGTGCGCACCGATGGCAAAGAGGAAGGCCGAAAAACCTTCCTTTTTCAAATCTTCGAAGGACACATCATGCCCAAAACGAGTATTATATACAAATTCGACCCCCAGGTCTTCGATCATGGCCACTTCCCTGTCAATCACCTCTCGGGGGAGTCTGTAACGCGGTATTCCCACCATGGTCATGCCGCCCGCCATGGACAAGGCCTCGATCACTCTCACGCTGTAGCCTTTGAGCGCCAGATAGTAGGCCGCACTCATGCCGCCGGGGCCGGCACCGATGATACAGACCTTTTGATATTTGTCCGGCGCCTTTTCAGGGTTTTGGTACTGCCCATCAGACAGGGCTTTCTCTGCCGCGAATGCCTTGAGAAATTTGATGGAGACCGGTGTATCGATGCGACCCCGTACGCACATGAATTCGCAGGGTCGCGTGCACACCAGGCCACACACCCAGGGGAAGGGGTTGTCCCTGCGGATGACCTCTATAGCCTCTGCATCCCTGCCCATGCCGATCAGCGTGACATATGTCGGCACGTCAATTCCTGCCGGGCAGGCCATCTGGCAGGGTGCCGGGGTAAGCTTGATGCAATCCCCGGTGGCGCAGTTACGGGTCTTGATATGACTTTGGAATATCTCGGCGTGTTTTTCCAGGGTGGTGCCGATCTTGTTTTTGATCTCGATACCGACAGGGTCTGCCCTGTTTTGATCCAGTTCATCCAGCAGACGGTCGATGGCTGCCAGGTGATCGTTGCCCGCCATACCCCAGGCAATGTCCCGAAGTAAATTCAAAATATCATCGATAATACGACGGGTCTTGGGTTCTTTGACACTGCCGGAGTCGATGGATGCTTTTATCTCTATTATGGTGCCGTGCACAGGGCAGGCATTTGCGCTCATTGTTTCACCTATTTACGCCACCGGTTTATTTCCATACACTTTTGCAAGCCTGGGCTCAGTCAGCCTCAGCTTTTTTCGGTAATAGAGCTTGCTGCAGGTCGGGCAGTGCCTGTGTTCTTCTTTTTCCTCTGGATGCTGAACGTCGACATGTTTGACATGCTCCAGGAATTTTGTGGTAGTATACAATTTGCCACAGATCTGACAACGCTCGAGTGTGTGTCTACCCACGATTTCATCTCTGACCATAACCGTTCTGCATGTTACCGTCATCTTCATATCGAATGGCTTTGGTCGGGCAGACGTTGGTGCAGGTCAGGCAGCCGATACATTCGCCCATTTCTGATGGACTGACATAGCTTCGTCCCTCTGTTTTGACCATTTTCAGTGCCTTTGCCCCGATGATTTCAGAACAAACCCGGATACAAAGTCTGCAGCGGATACATCCGTCGGGTATAATTCCTGTTGTCAAGCCGAATTCCCGGCCGATCTTATGGATGGCCTCGGAATGGGGTGCCAGTTTCAAAAGGTTTCCAATGGCGGTATTTCTCAACTGGTGCACCATGGCACTTTCCGTGGTGATTTGCATATTTTCCGCAACCTTGATGGCGCATGAGAGCCGGGTGCGAATGGGTTTGTCCTTTTCCTTTACCTCCACCACGCAAAGTTTGCATGCTGCTGCCGGTGTGAGGGCGTGATGGAAGCAGAGATGCGGTACCCGGATGCCTTTTTCATTGAGCACGAGCAGGAGCCGTTTCCCTTCTTCAGCATTGTGTTCCACACCGTTGATTATGATTTGAACCATGATGTTCCTGAGTATTATCCTAGAGTTGCTGCTCCTTTTGTGGAGGCCATGGCATGGGCATAGCGTGTGCGTTTCATGGCCGGCATTTTTTCCGTGACATTGAACGTGAGGCAGTGTGTGGTGCAGATAGTCACACAGGCGGGTTTCAGACCCTGGTCGATCCGATCCATGCAGTAATCGCACTTAACGACTTTTCCCATTTCCGGATTCCATTGCGGGGCTCCCCAGGGACAGGCGGAGATACATGTTTTACACCCCACACATAGATTGTGGTCAACGAAAACAATGCCGTCCTTTTGGCGGCGTTGCATGGCACCGGTGGGACATGCAGAGACACACCAGGGATTTTCACAGTGAAAACAGGGCATGAAAATAAAGGACGCCCTGGGTTTGCCGTTAAAGAATTCGGGTCCTACCTGAATGACCTGGCAGGGCCGGGTCTCGGGTGGAAGTGATTTATTTATTTTGCATTGAATTTCACACGAATGGCAGCCAATACACTTTTGCTGATCCTGCAGCAGAAAATACTTGCTCATTATTGATCCTCCCTGATCCAAATCGCTTTTCGGGGCAATTATATTTTTATGGTTGTTTCTATTTAAGATGATGTTATACCGGTGTTACTTTGACGAACGTGTCATGTAATGCCGGGCTGCCTCCGATTTTGTCGGTCAAATTTTCCTGAAGCAAGGCGTCGCTGACACCTTTCCGGCAGCTTCGCGATGCGTTGTCGGCTTCATGTCCAAAACCGTGCAGCATAAATACGGTTTCCGGGTGAATCAGATCGGTTGCCTTAAGTTTGATTTGCCCTTTACCCACACTGGACGCCACCTCCACATTGTCACCGTTGTTGATACCGAGTTCAGCGGCACGCACGTTGTTCATCCAGAGAACATTTTCAGCACACAGTTCGTTCAGATAGGGGTTGTTCTGGGTGGAAACATGCGTGTGCAGGGCGATACGGCCAACCACAAGCCGAAAATGGTTTTTGGGAGGTTTGGGTACGGATTTATAGGCAGGGAACGACTCAAAGCCGGCGTCCTCGAGCAGGGAAGATTTGAATTCGATCTTGCCGGACGGCGTTTTAAATTTGATTCCCTCTTTCACGATCCCAGAAGATCTGCTTTTTCCCGTAGGCCACAAATCCTTTGGTACTGAAATCTCTCATTTTGAATCCAGTACCCTCGAGTTGCCATTCCACCAATTCATCCATGCTCTCATAGGGAAAAAACTGCCCGTTCCGATACGGTCTGCGATCTGTTTCAGAATCATGGCGCCGTCCCTTGTATCGTAACGGGGTGCAACCGCCTGTTTCCGTAAAAACATCTGCGGTTTTAATCCATTGGCCTGTTGGATGCAGTCCGTTCTTTCGAGATATGTGGATTCGGGTAGAATAACATCTGCATACCAGGCGATATCACTGTAATTGATGTCGATGGCGACAATCAGGTCCAGTTTATCCAAGGCTTTTTTGGTCAGGGTGGAATCCGGTATCGACATGATCGGGTCAAACCGGTAGGCGATAAAAGCCTTGATAGGGTAGGGATCCTGATTCAGTATGGCGTGAGGAAGCATCTGGCCGACGCCGTGGTTTGGGTCCGGCAGCGGGAAATCCTTTGTTCCGACCTTGTCAAAACGGGGTCGTTCAATTTTTGGGAATTTCTGTTCCGTGAGTTTTCTGGCCGGTTTTCCGCCTTCCGCACCGGGGCCTTTTTTAAAGAAAGACCCCCCTTTGGATTCAATGCTGCCCATCAGTGCATTCAGAATGAGAATGGATCGGCGAAAGTATATTTCGTTCTGGTGACTGGCACCACGGTAGCCGAAGTGAAAAATAACCGATGGTCTGTCTTTGCGACTTCACGGGCCAGGTCGATGATAGCATCGGCAGGGATGCCGGTCTCTTGTTCGGCCCACTCGGGTGTATAGGGATTGACGAAATCCTGCAGCTCACGCAGTCCCATCACCCATTTGTCAACATATTTGGCGTCATAGAGGCGTTCTCTTAAAATAACATTGATCAAGGCATAGTTAAGTGCGAGGTCGGTTCCCGGGCGTATCATCCAGTAACGGTGTGCTTTGGTTGCTGTTACGGTAACGCGGGGGTCGATATAGGTCATTTTGGCACCATTCTCCATGGCAACCATCAGGTTGTTGACCTCTTTAACAGAAATGGACTCGAAAATATTGCGGCCGTAAAGAACGATGTGTTTTGTGTTTTTGTAGTCCACCCCCATCTGACCATCCGTATATCCAAACAACGACCGGCAGGCCGTATTGACGGATCCTTTGCAGAGGGCATCATGGGTAAAGTGATTTGGCGATCCAATGGCTTTCAGGAATGTCTTGCTGACATGGGTGGCCAGTTGGGTCCGTTCGCCGAGCACAACACTGTGCCCGCCGTGCTTGTCAATGATGGAAGAAAGTTTTTTGCCTACCATGTCCAGTGCTTCATCCCAGGTTGCTTTGCGCCATTTACCTTCCCCGCGTTTACCCACCCGGATCAACGGTGACTGCAGTCGCTGGTCATCATAGAGCAGACTGGTACCGGCTGCCCCTCTGGGGCAAAGGCTGCCTTCCATTCCGGCCACATGCGGATTACCCTCTATCCAGGTGACCTGCCCATCTTTGACTTTGACCTTGATGGGACAACGAATCGAGCACATAAAGCAGAGACTGTATACCTCTTTTTCCATGATATTCCTCCAATCGATCGAAATTCGAATTTACACCTTGTTACTACATTGCAGCCAAAAATGTCCAATAGTAAACCCTTTCAGGGTTTAATCATTGCAATGTTATATAGGACAAGGTATAAACGACTATGCAAAAGCACCAGGAAATGTAAAAATAGCAATTATCATACCACCATTGATGTTTTCCTTACAAATTGAAGTATATTTTATTAATGCAATTAAATATAGTAATATCAGTAAGATCAAAGAAATTACACCCGAAGCCACCATTAACACAAAGGGTGAGAAAATCACCGTAGCTGTATGTGGTCGCAGTAAAATTAATGCACTGAAATAAAAAAACTGCATCTTGTTATCCTGCTGAATATATTTGTAATATGATATATTCGAGCGGTGTGTGATATATTATCATGCGCGAATACGGGAATCGAGTTATCCAGAAGTCTTATGTAACTATGAGAGATCAACTGTGATTGAAAAGTATCATAACAAATTGAAAATACAATAATAATTAAATTAGAAAAACTGGTGATGCTCCAAAAATGGGGATAAAACGACATCGTGGCATATTGCTTGCTTCTAAATATCGGGTCATCGGTATAGGGTAAAATTTATAACGACGTATCATTATTCAACATTTAGTTAGGAGGAAAAAAATGGCAAAAAAGATTTTCAGTGTGTTACCGATCCTTTTGATGGTTTTGACGCTTTCAATGCCGTTTATCGCGGCAAACGATGTATTTGCAGACAAGCTGTCAGATGCCATCGCCAAGGTGCCCCAGGGCACCGATAAAGGCCAGATCGACCCTGAGGCCACACCCGGCTTTCTCGGAATTCCCGGCGCGCCGAGTATCAACATGATCATCGGTCTCGTATGGGCTATCTGGGTGGGATGGATTTTTTCTACGGTTGGTGCTTTCGGCGGTATCATGGCCGGCGTGGGGCATATGACCATCTATGGCTGGGTGCTTACGCAAAAACCTTCAAGGATACGGCCCCGCAGATGAACAAATTCATTACGGACAGTATCCGCGTATCCAACCAATGGCTTGTGGGTCTTTCGGCCCTGGTATCCAGTTTCAATTATTACCGTCAAAACGACTGGTTCCTGCCCTGGGCTTATACTGGGCAGCGGCGCACTTTTTGCGACACTTCTGGTTGTGTTTACAACGGCCGGTAAACTCAAATTTTCCCAGTACCAGGGTTGGTTTGGGTTGTGCGTTTTCGTCATCGGCGGCTTCATGATCTACGAGATGACACCCAAGGGTCAGGCTTCCAAGAAAGAGCCCAGGCGGCCGCCAAAGGCTTTGAGGGACCATCAAGGGAAAAGGGAAGATCGAAGACCAGGGTGTCAAAACATTAAGTGGAGTCTGAAAAGAGTCGAAATCTCCTTTTTTGGCCGACTTTCAGCTTCAGTCCTATTTGGGCATTTCGCTCGGCGGTTTTTTTATCTCTGCCCTGGCATCATTTCTGGGTGTCGGCGGCGGATTCCTTTACGTACCTTTCTTGGCCAGCGTGGTGGGACTGCCCATGTTTGTGGTTGCGGGAACGTCGGCACTCTCTGTCTTGATCGGCATGATATTCGCCATTTTCAACTTCATGGTTTTGAAAGGGGTCATGGTATACTGGCCCATGATCGGAGTCGAGTTGATCGGTATTTTTATCGGATCCATGATAGGGCCGAGAACCGGAAAATATATCCCCACCAAGGTGCTTAAAGGCATTTTCATCGTTCTGGCGATATACATCGGGCTTCGTTATACCATGAGGGGTTTTTTCGGGATTGCCATGCTGTAAGAGCAGAACCCCTAATGTCCCCGAAAATGCTTGTATTTTGCTTCAACGGAGAT
Source organism: uncultured delta proteobacterium (assembly GCA_963848165.1). GTDB lineage: Bacteria > Desulfobacterota > Desulfobacteria > Desulfobacterales > B30-G6 > B30-G6. Next base: position 10,326 of record CAWKCS010000023.1, read on the forward strand.
CGGATATAACCCGGATATGCCACGAGATTGACTTTCGTGGCATATTCGGGTAAGCACTTTATACGACGATTCAAGCAGACGAGTACGTAAAAGGCGAAGTGAGGCATGCCGGATTTTTTTAACAGCTATCTTAATCATGCAGATGGATTTCTAATTGAATTTTACCGATTGACCGGCTATCCGTTTCTCGATTATTTAATCGGAACAATTGATCCTGGCCTTTATGTGTGTCTTGGTCGGGGGAGGTATCGGTTTCACTGGCCATACGATTTAACCAGCGTTATATCGATGAAATGGCCCAAGAAATTGATCAGAAAGAAAAATTATCCATGGCAGCCTACAAGGCGGGCGACAAACCCGGCTACAAAGCGTTGAACAAGCAGGCTACCGATGCGTGGGGGAAACATTTTTTTACCATGGTTGGGTATTCGGCCGGCATGCTTGTGGCCCATACCCATCGCACTGGGATGGATGCAAACCCGCTTTTCCAGGGTGGATTTCGACCTGGCATTTCCGTTGTCACTTATTTTCGGAAAAACTGTCGGCTATATTTTCACATTCATTCCGATATACATTCTCGCCAGAATTATTTTTAAATACATGCGCCCATATTTGCCATATTTCAGGGGGGTTCAGAAGAGACTCGACCAATACACTTCCAGAGATGCTTCTTGAGCCCACCCGCTCCGCGGATGGCGGCTCAGTCGAAAATTCCATGAGAAAAACGCCTTTCATTCAAATCAGATCGATTCTGTTGATCGTCTGGCTGATCATGCTTGCTTTCCCCGGCCCGGCTGCAGCTACCCAGGGTCACAGCGGCGTCGAAGGGGTGCACGTGCACCAGCTGGCCCACCTTTTTTTCATTTTTTCCATGGGAACCTTGATTTACTGGATACGCAAACGGGAGCTAATTCGTGAGAAAGGTTGGCGGTATCTCCAATACTCGGCCTTATTTTTTATTCTGTGGAATATCGACGCGTTTGCGGTGCATCTTCTGGATGAGCAGATCCATGCCGTGGTGGTGTCCAGGGAGGCTTCCTTTCAAATTAAAATATCCACGATGGAGGGGTTGGAATGGATCAGACTTTTCTATTATCTGGCCAAGCTGGACCATTTGCTCTGTGTTCCTGCCATGTTTTTTCTTTACCTTGCACTTAAGAGCCTTCTGCGCGAATCTCCCACGGGCGATACGAGGAGCCTGTCGTGAACGTGTTTCCTTTATTACCTGTCGTTCTGGTGGACATGTTTGGATCGTTTCTGATGATCGTCTTGTCGATCATATGCGTTCATTTGTCTAGGAAACTCAGAAGGCTTGATACGGGTAACATCCTTTGGAATTATCTCAAGTGGGTCAGTTATGCATTGATGGTGTTCGCCGTTTCCAGATCGGCCGGCCACATTCTCAAACAGGTATTGATTCTGGAGTCTCATGAACAGATCTGGCAAAAAATCAGTCCGTTCAGCGGTGCCATCAATACCCTCACCTTTATCGTGGTGGGTTCTTTCACGCTGTTTTTTGAAAGAACCTGGAGTATCTATCAGAAGATTGCCGGAGATAAACAGGCCTTGATGTCCGCTCATGCGGAGTTGCTGTATCTCAACCAGAATCTTGAAAAACTAGCAGACATAAGAACCCGGGAACTGGTTCGTTCGGATCAGAAATACCGCCGGATATTTGAAGTATCAAAGGATACGATCCTGGTAACCAAAAAAGACGGCATGATCCTGAATCTGAATCCCTCCGGATACAAAATGCTTGGTCTTGATGGAAATCGGGAAGAAGAATCGCTACCGGAGATATATTTTCAGAATTGGCTGTCCATGGATGCTGACTGGAAAAAGCTTTCACAGGCCATTGCCGACGAGGGGTTTATCGAAGGCGAAGAACTCGATTTGAGGATCGGTAAGGGGCAATTGAAAAAGGTTCTGTTGAGTGCCGGCGTGGCAGAGGCTTCTGTGGAGGAGGAAGAGACCATTCATTTCCTGATAAAGGATATCGAACGGCAGCATCAAATGAAAGAACAAATGATGCAGGCGGACAAACTTGCATCAATCGGTGAATTGTCTTCCGGAATCGCTCATGAAATCAACAATCCCCTGAATGTCATTCTGGGGTATACCCAGTTGTTGTTGCGCAGCGAAGTCAATGCATCCGATCGTCACACTGATCTCAAAACCATTGAAAAACATGTCAGAAACTGCAAATCGATTGTTGAGGATCTGTTGAGTTTCGCCAGAAAATCGAAAACAAAAAAGAGTAGGGTTCATATTGAGGGTCTTATTGAGAACGTTATCAAGTTTGTCCAGCAGCATTCAAGTTTTGAAGGCATACGGATGGAGAGTACTTACGACCGAAACATACCGTCGATGATGCTGGATGAAAAGAAAATCAAACAGGTTCTGATAAACCTGTTCATGAATGCGATTCACGCGGTGGAGCGGAAGGGATGTATTCGGATTTCCACAGAATTGAACGGTGACTCGAACAAAATATTTATCCGGATTTCAGATGACGGATACGGCATCGAAAAAAATAATATATCGAAGATTTTTGACCCCTTTTTCACGACAAAGCCCACCGGAGAGGGCACAGGATTGGGGCTGTCTGTGAGTTACGGCATCATCAAAGACCATGGCGGCGATATCCTGGTGGATAGTGAACCGGGAAAAGGCTCGATCTTTACCATTGTGATGCCCATGGAGGGCAAGGACCAGGGGAGATAGTCGATGGCTGGAAATATACTTGTTGTAGATGATGAACTGGACATGCTTGCCCTCCTGAGAAGGAGTTTGGCGCCTGATTTAAACTGTCATGTGGATACGGCATCTTCTGCTGAGACAGCCCTGGAAATGATCGAAAAAGAATCATACGATCTGATTCTGGTGGATATTAAAATGCCGGGTATGAGCGGTCTGAAACTGCTTGAAATCATGAAGCAGAAGAGACCCGATCTTACCGCAGTCATGATGACCGCCTACGGTCATATCGATATGGCGGTTGAGGCCATGAAATTCGGTGCATATGATTTTATCACCAAGCCCTTTGAGCACGAGACCCTGATCATCCGTCTGCAGAAGGCCCTCGAGAGGAGCCGTCTCCTCAAGGAGAATCTCAGACTTCAGCAGGAATGCATGGGCGGCGACACATTTCAGAACCTGGTGGGCAAGAGTCCCAAGATGCAACGGGTGTACGAAACGATTCAGATGGTTTCCAAAACGGATTTGACGGTGTTGATCACCGGTGAATCCGGAACCGGCAAGGATATTGCGGCCAGGGCCGTCCATGCTTTGAGCGATCGGCACAAACAGCCGTTTGTTGCCGTCAATTGCCCGACGGTCCCGGAGAATATTCTGGAAAGTGAGCTCTTCGGCTACAAGAAGGGAGCCTTTACCCATGCCACGCAGGATAGAAAGGGATTGTTTCAGGCGGCTCAAACCGGAACCATATTTCTCGATGAAATCGGCGATATCAACCCGACCATTCAAACCAAACTGCTTCGCGTGCTGCAGGAAAAGGAAATTAAACCGCTCGGCGATTCACGGACCATTAAAGTGGATGTCCGCATTATCGCTTCCACGAATCAACACCTGGAAGAAAAGATCAGAAGAGGGGAGTTCAGGGAGGATTTTTTCTATCGTTTGAATGTGCTTCCCATCAAGATGCCGGCACTGAGAGAACACCCTGAAGATATTCCCCTTATCGCCAGTCATCTCCTGGAAAAGCACAGCCGGAAATTGAAAAAGCCATTGAGAAAACTGTCACCCGAACTCATCAATATCTTTAAGACCATGCCTTGGGAGGGCAATGTCAGAGAGATGGAAAATCTGATCATGCAGGGCATATTATTCTCCTCCTCGGACGAGATCACACTCCGGGAAATCGATATCGACAGCGCCATTCAACCAGGATCGATGGCTACCCACGGTTATAGAGATTTGTCTTACAAAGAAGCCAAAGAGCAAACACTGAAAGATTTCAATGATACCTATATCGGCAGTATTTTGAAAGAAAGTGATGGTAATGTCACCCGGGCAGCAAAACGATGTGGTATGGAACGGCAAACACTTCAGCAGATTATGCGACGTTACGGGATCAGGGGGTCCGAGTTCAGAAATGATCCCAATGGCGATTAGCGAGCATGAACAATATGTTAAAAAAACTAATCCTTTGGGCCAGGTCAGAGATATGTGGCTATGCCGATGGCGGTAGTTACTCAAATCCGAAGCACGAAATTCGCACGAAGTATCCGTACAGGATAAATTCTAAACAATTCCGAATGATCCAAATTCGAATGATCAAAACAAGACCTTGGAGATACAAGTTCAAGCACTATGTTTGAGTCATTTGAGCATTTGAAATTTGGATTTGTTTCGTATTTCGATATTCGGATTTAGAATTTATCATACGCTGAATGTGCATAATGTTAATCCCTTATAGGGTGTAATCAGTGCCGGGCCCTTTGGACCCGGGTATCTACTCCTGGGAAATAAATAGGGTACCGAAGATATCATGTCACTCACCCTGCTTTTAGCAGTCATATTTTTTGCTTCTTTCATCTTGACCATGGTGGGTTTGGGCGGAGGGCTTGTATTTTCACCCATGTTTGTGTTGCTCGGATTTCCAGTGACAACCGCAGTATCGGCTTCCCTTTTTTTAAACGGCATTGCCGCCTTTTCCGCAGCCATTACCTACTTTCGTAAAAAGATGGTCGATGTAAGAACGGCCGTCCCTCTTCTCTTAACGTCGACGCTTTCAGCGCCGTTCGGCGCAATGCTGACCCATGTCATCAACATCAGGCTTTTTTCCGACTTTGTGACCCATGTCTCTCTTGCAGGCACAAACTGGAAATTTGTCATGCTTGCGGCTATTTTTTCATTTGCCGGGGGTCACTTCGGGTCACGGATCATGTCCGAAAAGCTCAAAGGACAGGGAATTCGTCGAATTTTTGGTGTTTTTCTATTGGTGTTTTTTCTAAAATTACTGCACAAGGCCTTACTATAAATTTTCATGCCCAAACGCGCACAATGAAGCATGAAACACAAATTTATATTGAAATGCCATAGCTATCCTTTAAAAATGGAGCATGAAAATTTATCAATTTGCAGGTTCGAGTATTTTCCGAAAAAAGTAGACTAGTGTCCGTCCAGAAATAGGGATTTTCGCGTTATGCCAAGGCGGACGGCAAATTTAACCCGCAGGAATAGTGTACTATTTTGAGGAGTTAAATCATGCCGCCCAACGCTGGCAGGGCGTGAAAAGACCATTTGTGGATGGACACTAGACTAGCGGAATTGTATGTCACAGACCACCAACTGGATGGATTTATTGCCATTCCATTGATTCCATTGGAGGTGGTAGGCGATTTTTGTGAAATGATTTCTGTTGATGGATTGCGGGTCCACATTGAATGCAATGGCCCACAGCGTCTTTTTTTCACTGGAGGATGACAGAAGCATGCGTCTGTGCTTGCTGCCCACAATTTTCGATGTATGAACACGCACATCGTTGGCCAGGAAAACGGGTTCGGGATTCTGAACCCCAAAAGGACCCAGGGAAGTGATTTCATCAACAAGTTTTGGTGTAATTTCAGATAGCTCCAATACATAATCGATGGTCGTTTTCGGTAAGAAATCCTCGGGTGAAGCAGTCCGGCCGATCACCTGGTGCAAACAATCCCCAAAAGGCTCTATCTGATCAGCCGGGAGTTGTAATCCGGCTGCCATGGGGTGGCCGCCGAAGCCATGCAGCATATGCGCACAGGCTGTCAGTGCAGACCGGATGTCGACACCGGGGATACTCCGGGCAGAGCCTTTTCCCAGGCCTTGTTTCACGGATATGAGGATGGCCGGCCTGGAATAAAGATGGGTCAACCTGGCAGCGACAATACCCACCACACCCTCGTGCCAGTCCGGGCTCGAAAAAACCATGCAGTTCCTTTCCGCAAGGCTCGGATCTTTGTCCAGTCGTGCTAAAATATCTGCCAGAACGCTTTCCTCTTCCTGCTGCCGTCGAGAATTGAATTTATTGAGCAGTTCTGCATCCTGCTCGGCTTTTTCAGGGAGATGGGTCCTCAGAAGTCGTGCCGCGATTCCGGCATGGTCCATTCTGCCGGCCGCATTGATGCGAGGGCCGAATCGAAAGGAAATATCCTGTGTATCGATATGACGGTGATCGACACCGCAGGCATCTGCCAGCGCTTTGATGCCGGGTCTGTGGGCCAATCTGAGAATGTCGATTCCTGTGCAAGTCAATATGCGATTCTCGTGTACCAGGGGCACCATATCGGATACCGTTCCCAGGGCTACGAGATCACAGCTTTTTTTTAGATTCGGTTCTTTTCTGTTTTGGAAAAACCCCTGGTCGCGAAGGTGTTTTCGCAGGGCCAGAGCAAGATAGAATGCGAGCCCCACACCGGACAGGTTTTCCAGTCCTGAATGACAGTCGTCCTTTTTGGGATTGATGACAGCCAGTGCGTCAGGCAATTTCAAAGGCGTGTCGTGATGATCCGTAATAATAACAGCGATATCCTTTTCCTTGGCATAAGACACGGCATCGTGACTTGACACACCACAATCCACAGTTATTATAAGCTTTATTTTCCCTGGGATGGCGATATCCGTGATGTGAGATGTTTTCAGACCATATCCTTCGGTGACGCGGTGCGGAATATAACAGGAGACCTCTGCATTGATTTCTTTCAGGAATTGATACAACAGGGTTGTGGCCGTCACACCATCCACATCATAGTCCCCAAAGATGAGAATCTTCTCTCTATTCAGAAGGGCATCGCTGATACGTGCCACAGCCGCGGCCATTCCCGCGATTTCAAAGGGTGGACTCAGGTGGTGCAGGGAGGGCTTTAGAAACGCCTGGATGTCCTTTTCAGAATCCAGTCCCCGTTGAACCAATATCGATGCCGTTGCAGGATGGCAATCCAAAAGGTGGATTACCCGTGCTACGGCTTCGGCATCTGTTGGTTGAATCTGCCAGGTCTTTTGCATGCAGCAGGCTATATCACAAGAAGCGTTGAGACGCCATCCATAAGGAAATCTGCTATTGCAAAACAAGAGATGATGATGATAATCTAATCTAACTTTCGGGGTTCAGGGAACGCGAAATGAATAATGCATGAATCATTTGTCAAAAGAGCGACAACGTCGCGTTTCATAAAATCGCCCCCGCGATTTTAATCGTGAAACGATTTTATTATGGAATCAACTGTTCAATATTACAGAGTGGACCGAAGACAAATCGGCTTTCTGAAATTTATTCTCGAGGCCTGTGACGGGATCGTGACCATGTCAACGGTGGATGCAGCGCTTGGCCTGGTTTCCTTTCAGATCCCACCGGGATGCGAAGGAGACGTGGCAGGTATCATGAAAGATTTACAGAAGGATGTATTCATGGAACCATTTGATTTTCCCTCTTGCTGCTCCAAAATTTAGGGCAGCAAGAGGGAAAATCAAATCAGATTAAGACAATAAAGTTATTAAAAGAATGAAACCACGAAAAAGCCCATGAAAAATTTCGTGTTTTTTAGATTTATCCTGTACGGATACTTCGTGCGTGTTTTCGTGATTGTGTTTACGTTTTTTGCCACAAAATGCACGAAACATACTGTTAACGGACTATGAAGGATAAAAAACTCTATATCAACACCATCGGGTGTCAGATGAATGTCTATGACTCTGAACAGATCGTGGGGCGCTTGCATCAACTTGGATATATTACGGAAACACGGGTCGAGGAAGCCGACCTGGTTATCATAAACACCTGCTCCATAAGGGAAAAAGCAGAGCAGAAAGCGTTTAGTTTTCTGGGCCGTCTTGCCAAAATGAAACATGAGAAACCGGATTTGATGGTGGGTGTCTGCGGATGCGTCGCCCAGCAGGAAGGGCAAAAAATTATCGAACGAATGCCGCATGTGGATTTTGTCCTGGGTACCCAGGCGATCGAACGCCTGCCCGCTGCAATTGAAAAAATCGAGAAGTATCGGTGTCGGATCGTCGATGTGGATATGTCGCAGGAGATCCAGGGAACAGCGGATATTCCAGCTCCCGCCAAAACCCAGGAGGTGTCGCGATTTGTCACCATCATGCGCGGGTGTGATAATTATTGTACCTATTGCGTTGTACCTTATGTCCGGGGAAGGGAAACGAGCCGGGAACCTGAAGATATTATTAATGAAATCAAGTCACTCGTTTCAAACGGTGTTCGGGAAATTACCCTTTTGGGGCAAAACGTCAACAGCTATGGGCAAAAACAGGATCTTGTGTGATTTTCCGACACTCTTAAAACAGATCAATGAGGTTGAGGGTCTGTTTCGTCTTCGATTCACCACATCGCATCCCAAGGATTTGTCGGATGATCTGATCGCCGCATTCCAATCCATGGAAAAACTCTGTCATCACATCCACCTGCCCGTGCAATCGGGTTCCAATGACGTGTTGGCACGAATGAATCGGCGCTATACCCGCGAAAAATATCTGGAGATGGTTGCAAAGCTGAGAGCAACATGCCCGGAAATCGCCATTACATCCGATATCATCGTAGGGTTTCCGGGTGAAACCAGGACGGATTTCGAGCAGACTAAAGCGCTTATCGAACAGGTTGAATTCGACAGCCTGTTTGCTTTCATTTATTCAGATCGACCCAATGCACCTTCCGGACGCTTTAAGGAAAAAGTTACAGAGAAAGAAAAAAAACAGCGTCTGCAGGAAGTGTTTGATCTTCAGGCAGGCATCACCCAGGAAATTCATGCCCGCCTGAAGGGGACCGTGCAGGAAGTTCTTGTGGAAGGCACCAGTAAGCAACAGGCCAATGAAGACCGGGACAGAGCTCCCGAAGCTGTTCAATGGACCGGCAGAACCACCGGTAATAAAATCGTTAATTTTGTTCAGAACAGTGTTTCACGCATTGACACGGGTATTGAAGTAGGAGAGATGGTCCGTGTAAGGATTGAAAAAGCATTTCCCCATTCATTGTGGGGCAGTGTTGTCACATCCGATTCAGGACATTCCCTCGTCAAAGGAGAAGAAAGTTATGCTGCATAAAGTGACTATTGCAGGATTAACCATGGATCCAGCATCCAATACGCCGATTATCATTTTAAAATCAGAAAAAGATGATCACACGATTCCGATTTGGATCGGTTTACTGGAGGCTACATCCATTGCATCGGCCCTCCAGAAGATTGAATTTGATCGCCCCATGACCCATGACCTGTTCAAAAATGTTGCCGACAGGTTCAAGGCGGATGTGACACGGATCGAAGTCTGTGATCTCAAGGAGAATACATTTTTCGCAAGAATCTACTTTGAATCCGGGGAGATATCATTCGATATCGATGCCAGACCCAGTGATGCCATTGCCATTGCGCTCCGGTTTGGGGCGCCCATCTATGTGGATGACAAGGTGGTGCAGCGCTCCAAAAGCGGTGAGGCCAAACCAGAAGTTTTAGACCAGAGCGAAGAGGGCAAAAAATGGGCTGATTATCTCAAGAACCTGTCCCCGGAGGATTTTGGAAAGTATAAGGTTTAAAAAAAGGGTTCAAGGGTCCAAGGGGGATACAAGGGTTCGAGGGTGGTTGAGAGCTACTAGCGGAAAGCAGCATCCCAGCCTCCAAGCATCCTCGCTTCCCGGCATACAAGGGTCCAAGGTTCTGGCCTGCAAGTTTCGGAACCGACAGCCATTTGAAATTATTTAAACTTCACTCGAACCCTTGGATCCTCGACTCCTTGGACCCTTTCTCCCAACAAGCTGGAAGAAAAATTGTTTTAGGTTTTAGGTATTATGTTTTAGGTTTAGCTGACAGCCAAATGCTAACCTAAACTTAACACTTAAAACCTAACACATTGAAATGATACGCTTATAATTTATTTCAATAGTTAAACTTCCCATTCTCATAGATAACCATCTTTTCCCCATCTTCAGATGTGCTGTCACCTGTTTTTTCTCCGTATTCACGAGATCCCAGTGCAGGGCGGAATCGTTGAAACCGAGCTTTGATTTGATTTTTCTGGTGAGTGTGGACGTGTCGCCGTCATAGGTGTCTGAATACGAGGCACCAAGGGCGATGTGGCAGTTACCGTTGGCCCCGCCGTAATTTTCGTCAAAAAGGGTGTTGGCCATGAATCGATTGATTTTGGAGAATCGTTTGTCCGTTAGAGAGAACTCGCCGACCTTGTTGGCTCCCTGATCCATGGAGAGCTGCTTTTTGATAAATTCGAGCCCTTTTTTTGCTTTAATTTCAACGGCTTTACCTTTTTGAAATCTGATCGTAATGTCCTTTACGAGATTCCCACTTCTATAAGACGGCTGATCTGCATGGTATACACCCCGGGTGCCCCGCCAATCCGGCGACAGAAATAGTTCAAAGCTGGGAATGTTGTGGCCGGAGATACCGATCCATTTTCTGCTTTCACCCGGTGTAATCTCAAGATCCATATGTTGGGATTCAATATGATAGTGCCGGACCTGCATGCTGTTGAGCCACGCTTTTATTTCAGATGCGTTATGGAAGATGCGTTCCCATTCATCAATGGGTGACCGCCTGTTCAGAAAACAGCTTTTTATTATTTGGTCTGTGTAGGCTTTCTGTGAAAGTCCGGCATGTTTGGCAAGTGCTTTTGTGGGAAACACGCAGAGTGTCCAGCTGAACAGTGCCTGCTCTTCTCTCTTCTCAAGTATGTCACGGATGTACTTTCTGGCAATGGCCGCCTTGGCGATTTTATTGGAATCTATATGGCTTAAATGGGTAATGGCTTCCGGTGCATGCAGGAAGATACTGCCGTTTAAATGTTGGTAAAAGGCTTTTTCACCGGGCGGCTGAAATACCAGCTGCTGCGGTCCGGCAATATTAAAAAATTGTTGTTCCATTACGGGTGTGACATCTGCACGCATTACCGGGTTCATACCCATATCGAGAAGCCGGGCTTGAAGCGTTTCTGCAAGCTTGATTGCGGGCAGGTTATAGCGGACCAGAAAAATTTCTCCTTGATTCAGAATGCCTTTGCGTGCTGTTTTGAGTCCCCATAGCAGCACGTCCGCATAGCGCTCAATTTGTGTGTCTGTGAACATGATTAACCTCATAAATTTCTTTAATTAATGTTATATATTACATTGTTATAATTATATTTATAATAGGATATATCGGACATTAGGCATGGATTAATAGAACACTGGAAAGATGGAACATTGATGGTTTCCGGTTCCTTTCAAAGGGTGTTTTGAGTCCACCCGTTTTGCGGGTGGAGACGCAATCATTAAAAAAGCGACGAAGTCGCGCCAGATAAATTCGCAAAGCGAATTTATTAATCTTTTAAAAAAAGACGATGATACTCTTCTTCCACGAGATGGGTCTTTAATAGACGGGTCAGCAAATCAAAAATGTCAGTCAGATCCTGGTCGGATAATCGCTTGACAAGGGTCTGCATCACCGAATCATCTGAAAATTTCTGAAGGTAATAAATGATCGTATGTTCGTCGGTCTCGCGATTGAATCCAAAGCCGACAAAACCATCATATTCGTCCGTAAATCTGTGAGAGTGCTTTGACATAATATTCCTGAATTATATTCCCGGCATTTTTCAGCTCGGGCCAGAATCAAAAAAGATCGTAACTATATACAAAAAGAAGGGCAATATCGCGACTGCTGGATAATCCCTGTTCGACTGTGAAAAACTCGTTCTAAAGTGCCTGTAATGCCGAACAGGGATCACCCATCAGCCTTAGGGTCTTACCTTTGTTTGGTATATAGGTCCGAATATTAATAAGCGACAACGTCGCGTCATATAAAATCGTACAACGATTTTATTGATTGATTAACATTCAAGCCTGAATTATACAGTACCTGACATAAAATCGTTACACGATTTTATGAAATGCAACCGTGTTGCTTCTTAAGCCCGAACGGCAGAAAATTTAAATTAATGGATAACACAATAACAATCAAGAGACAAAGTGCATCCCCCCTGTTACCGCATGATAGTATCTCCACAAACGAAAAATGCAAAGCATTTTTCGATCTTAAAAACCGCGAGGGTAAGATCCCTGAATCCCTGCATAAAGAATTACCATTTACTTCCGCCTTTTCGAATTGGTTTCACTGGAGCGGTTTTTAGATGAAAACATTTGACACGCATGACGGTCTGAAAATCCGTTTTGATACCTATACATGTGGAACAAAGACCTGCCGGGGTGTGGTCGTCCTGTTGGGGGGAAGATCCGAATTTATTGAAAAATACCGGGAAACTGTGGATCAGCTTCTTGCGAGAAAGTTGGATGTTGTCACATTTGACTGGCGTGGTCAGGGACTATCCGACCGATTACTGCCGAATCGTTACAAGGGTTATGTGGCGTCATACGAAGACTATCTGAAAGATCTTACCTGTTTTATGGACAGACATGTTCTGCAAACAGCTCACAGGCCGGTGATAATACTGGCGCACTCCATGGGAGGGCATATCGCCCTTCGGTATCTGCATGATCATCCGGACAGGGTGGAAAGGGCTGTTTTGACATCCCCTCTGATCGATATTGCCGGGCCGGTCATATTGACAAAGACGATGAAGATGATCGTAAAGATAATCGCCCGAAGCGGGTTTAAAAAATATTATGCCACCCGGGCAAACGATTTCGATCCATCCAGGAAATGCTTTACAGGGAATCGTCTCACCAGGGATCCGCATCGGTTTCAACAAACAATTCAGATGATAATTGATAATCCGGATGTCGCCCTAGGAGGTGTCACCTTTGGGTGGCTGGAGGCCACGTTTAATTCCATTCAGCATATAATGGCCGACGGGTATCCTGAGCGCATCACAACACCCGTGAAAATAATTTCGGCGGGTGGTGATGAAATTGTGTCAGTAGCGGCTCAGAAGAAGATCTGCCGAAGATTACCTAATTGTGATTTGGTAATAATTCCAAATTCATTGCATGAACTGCTCATCGAAACAGATGCCGTCCTGGAGAAATTTTGGGCGATATTTGACGAATTTGTTTTTCCCAACTATGAGCTGTCACTCACTTGACGCCATAAAACAGGCGGACAAGTATTTCGCGATAAGAGCGACATTGTCGCGTTCGATAAAATCGTTCCAACAGATTTTATTTGCACTTGCAGTTGTATGATTTTTCAAGTAAAATCGTTACATGATTTTATAATAGGAGGGAAGAGGGATGAAATGGAAAGATTCTAAAGATGGTGTCGAGACGGTGGCTGACGAAGAAGGAACCTTTGAGGAAGATTACTCTCCCTTAAGAACCCGGAAGCTCAATTTCGGCTCCAGACTTACTTCGATCTTCACCCGGCCAGGATCCTGGCTGGTGATTATTCCCGTGTTATTGTTAGCGATTTTTTTCTTCTCTATGGGTCCTGGCGGCAGCGACAAAGCCCTGCTAAATGCAATAGACCAGCGCCTCCAGCAAATCGAAAGCAGGGTGGCAGCCCTGGAAGGGATCAGTGAACTGGTGACGGATCTCGATAAAGAACGACAAGCCACACAGCCGTTGATGGTGAGACTGGATCGTCTGGAGTCTTCTTTTGCTAAAAAAATCAGCGATATGGATCAGCAGTTAAAGGAACTGCAGACCAAGTTCGTAAATAGAGAAGCTAAACAGGCTCAGCCGGCTGTTACCAAGAGCCAACCATCAAAACAGGCAGCTAAAACCCATGTGGTGAAAAAAGGGGAGACTCTCTACAGCATCAGCAAACAATATGGATTGTCGGTGACTCAATTGATGACGTTCAATAAGCTTCCCAAAGGGGCTGTCATTAATCCGGGACAATCATTAAAAATTTCTCCCTAAGTTGAGCGTTATAACTCATACTTTCGGGATTCAGCGAACACAAAATGATATTAATATCCCTGGCGCTTTGCTGAATTCGCTGTAAGGGCACCTAACATCATCGTTGGCCATATGATTAAAAAGACATGGCCTTTAAAGACCGGTTTTCATATTGCGCTATTCATTGTCATGCGCTGATGTAAGGGCGCTAAACAACGTCAAACAGCGCAAATCGCCAATGGATCAGCCGAGTGTCGGTCTATCTATGGAATCCGAAAATTTACACTTTATCCGTGTTTTGATCAGGCTCTGTATCTTTATCGAAAAATGCCGCGGCAGCTACAGGCGATGTTCGCGGAACATAAACGGCCGGTCCTTGTTTGTCGATGGGAATGGGTGACCTGGTGCGCATTCTATAGAGAGCAAAAAGGCCTAGCAGTATGTGCACCATGGCAAGAACCACGAACATACCCATGGGTCCCATGGCAGACATGGCGGCACCGGAAACAACGGGTCCTGATACCGCCCCTAATCCGCTTACCAATATCATGGTACTGCTGGCCGCTACCATTTGTTCGGGTTGCAGGTGATCATTGATAAAGGCAAGGTTTAACGAGTACATGGGAAGGGTCAAACCGCCGAAAAGACCGATGAATAAAAAAGTCTTCAAGCCGTTACCCGGCAACACCGTCGCACAGATAAGGCTAACGGCGCCGGCCAGAAACGTAACGGCAGTAAGGATAAACCGTCGATCGAATCGATCCGACAGCGTGCCGATAGGCCATTGGCAGATGGCACCGCCCCACAATGCCGCACTCATGAAAAGGGATATCTCCGTGGTAGAAAAACCAGCACTTTTCGCACAGACAGCGCCAACCCCCATGAGGGAACCGTTTGAAAAGCCCGTGGCGAAACTTCCGATCACCCCCAACGGCGCTTGTCTGTACAACTCCAGGATTCGGATGGTTCGGGATATTTCGAAGGCCGGTATCGGACTGACGGTCAGCAAAATCGGTATCAGGGCCAGGGAGAACAGCACCGACACCAAAATGAAGAGCTCAAAGCTGTCCGGGTTGGCAATATTGATCAGAAGGGGACCGCTGGCCATGCATCCGACGGCTATGACCATGTATATGGAAAGAATCTGCCCCCTTTCCTGATTGCCGGCCTGCTCGTTCAGCCAGCTTTCCACCACGATGTAAAGACCGGACAAACCAATACCGGTGATCACGCGCATCACCAGCCACCCTGCAGGGGTCACATAGATGCTGTGCAGCAATGCGCTGGCCGATACGACGGATGCCAGGGCGGCAAACACGCGAACATGCCCCACGTGAGAAATCATGATGGGTGTGATGCGGGAGCCGACGATAATCCCCACATAATAGCCGGACATGACGATGCCGGTTACTATCGGCATGAACCCTTCCGATGTTGCCCTCACACCCAGCAGGGTTCCCTGCAGGCTGTGCCCAAGCATGATGATTCCTATGCCCAAAAGCAGGGCCCAGCAGTTCTTCAATGTGGAAAACAAATGTGATTTCATCCCTACCTGACAACGATTTGTTTGCATAGCATTACAGAATAGAGCCTCTAATAGAATGAAAACCGGGGCATGTCTACAGTTATCTTAACTGACAAGGATTTTATGCAGTTCGGAGATATCCTGGATGACATGCCTGGCGCCGGATGCTCGGAGCGCCTGCTGCAATTTTATCTTGTCCGGTGCAGATGTGACGATGCCGATGCCTGTGTATCCATACTCGGAGCGGTTCGCTGCCAGCATGTCGTCCGGCATGTCCCCGATGTAGTACCGGTGCGACGTCTCATGGGCGTGGATTTCTGCAATGGCGTCCAGCATAAAGGGATGGGGTTTGCTCAATGAGACTGTTTTGTGCTCTTTTTCAAGGATGCGTCTTTTCTTCCCGGATACAGTCGTCCAGACTGAAAACCGAAGAAAAGTATGGACGAATTTCGAAATGGTCCAGAGCGTATTCCGCTTCGGCTTCTGGGCGCCCGGTGGCAAGGGCCAGCAAATTTCCTGCCGCAAAGGTTTGGAAGTCGGCGGGTTTTATCAGAAGCGTTTCCCTGGTGATCAGTCCTTCTCCTGTATCGGTGTTTGCCGGGAGGTTATAGGTTGTCATAAAGAGGTTTCGGCCCAGATATACTTCCTGAAAGATCTGTTTGATGACGTTTCCGCTGCCCACATCATTGGATGACATTTTTTGTACAAAATGGCTGTGTTGTTTCCCGGCATTTTTGATGCAGGTGGTCCAGGGGGGATCCATGTGATGTTAGAAAATCGATGAGATTTTCGAGGCCACACCCGTGAAGTGTCTGTTCATGCAGCAGCCAGGGGTCGGTTTCATCCGCCAGGTCCGGAACGTGTACCCGTGTCATCAGCAACTCCAGAACATGATAGGTCAAGGCCCAGTCATTGTTGAGCCCCCCGCTTTGTTTGATGCCGGCGAGATCGGCAAGGGAGAAGAGAGGGTCCGGTAAGCTGTTCCATTCCGGCGCGCCTTTAAAGAACAGTCTGGCGGTTTGTCGCACCGTGTCCCGGTACGATTCCGACACATCCACGATAACGCCGTCCATGTCAAAGACGATGAGGTTTTTTGTTTTTTTATACATGCGCCAACCGCCCGACCAACTTTTGGAGGCCGTTCATATATTCAGACAAGCCCCGGAATAGAATATCATTGTGATTGGCGCCGGGTATGCGGATGAGTTTTTTATCAGGCGCAGGCGAGGCATCGTACAAGGCCTGGCCGTCTGAAAAGGGGATAATATGATCGTATTCAGCATGGATGATCAGGGTCGGCCTTTCAAAGTCCCGGATCTTGTCGATATTTCGAAATCCCTTTTCCTCGCTGAATCCGATGGCTTCTGCATTGACTCCCAGCAGTCTGAGAAGCGGGGCGGCCAGGGCAAATCCGCTTTCTATGACGAGAGCGTCGATATCTGTTTTGTGAGCCCAGGCAAGCTCGAGGGCCGAGGCACTTCCCAGAGAACGGCCCATGACGATCAGAGGGCCGTTATGGCCGTTTTCCTGCAACCATTGACGAACAAAGCTGAAAATGGTGTGGCAGTCCTTCATCATGCCGGCAACGGAGGGCTCGCCATTGGAGCGACCGTATCCCCGGTAGTCCACCGGCAGAAAATTGATTTCCAACTGGTTAACATGGGGCCCAGGTCATCATAGTCCGACACGATTTCCCCGTTGCCATGAAAAAAGAGAATATTCGGGCAGGTGTTATCCCGGATGTGAAAACGGGCGCCCACCCGGATGTCCTCCTCTACAGGGATGAGCAGGTCAAGACCATTGCCTGTGCTGCCGGTATTCCCCGTTTCCGGGCGGGGATGAAACAGGGCCATAAGCACTTCGGGTCTGTCCAGAATTGAATAATCCGCGTAATTTGAATTGGTCATATCGATACTCCTAATAAAGGGTCCAAGGATCCAAGGATTCGAGGATGCATGGGGATGAAGCTATCAGCTGCAATAATTGACTGCGCGCAGCGCTAATACCGTCCGAAGGACTAATTTCGCTGAAGTGCAAATACGCCTGAAAGGAAAAGCCCTCGACCCTTGTATGCCGGGATGCCAGGATGCTGGAAGCTGGATGCTGCTGTCCGCTGATAGCTGTCAGCTACCCTCCAACCCTTCGTATCCCCCTCCGACCCTTCAACCCTTCATAATATACCCCCGAAAGAAAATGTAATTCAATCCCTTTTTTTATAACGAAAAACCTGTTATAAAACGCCTTATTGCTCCAGCAACGAAAGAGACGTAACACACATCACACTGCGCATTTAAATAGCGACGAAGTCGCGACATAAAAATTGTGAAACAATTTTTTTATGAAACACATCGCTTATCTTAAAAATGTGGTTCAGGAATATGCCTGGGGGTCTCGCACATTCATACCAGAGCTCATGGGTCATCCATCACCGGCTGATCGACCCCAGGCTGAGCTGTGGATGGGGGCACATCCTAAGGCATCTTCCCTTGTAATCACCCAAAATGGATGGGAACCACTGGTGGAGCTGATTCATGATCACCCCATCGACATCCTGGGCAGGTGGGTCGCAGAAAAATTTGATGGCAAGTTACCCTATTTATTCAAGGTACTTGCGGCGGCAAAACCCTTGTCCATTCAGGCGCATCCAGGTGCTGCCGATGCACAGGCAGGGTATGCCCGTGAAGAAACACGCGCTATCCCTTTTGATGCCCCCGAGCGTAACTACAAAGATCCCCATCACAAACCAGAATGCCTGTGCGCATTGACATCTTTCTGGGGCTTGTGCGGCTTCAGGAACATTTCTGAAACAGCGACTCTGCTGCACCAGCTCTGCCCTGAATCCCTCGGGGAGTCGTTTCACCTGTTGGAAAAGAACACCCCAGCCAACAGCATCCAGGTCTTTTTTAAAGCAATCATGGATATGGATCCCCGGAAGCAGGCTGAGATCGTTCATGAAGCTGTCTGGCATGCTCAGGCCGATAAACATGAACGACCCGAATATGATTGGGTTGTCAGACTCAATAAGGCTTATCCATCCGATATCGGCGCCATCTTTCCGGCCCTGCTCAATCTGGTCCATCTTCAGCCGGGCCAGGCCCTGTTTCTGGAGCAGGGTGAACTGCACGCCTACCTGGGCGGGGTGGGGATCGAGCTCATGGCCAACTCCGACAATGTGCTCCGGGGCGGGTTGACATCCAAGCACGTGGATGTCGATGAATTGATGCGCATCCTGTCTTTCCAGGAAAAGCGTGTGGACATTCTACTGCCCGGGAACCGGGAGCAGCATGTGGGTGTTTATCGGACCCCTGCCCGGGAGTTCGAACTTTCGGTCATTACCCTGGATACCGGGGACACTATGAAGGCCAGGTCGATAGAAGTGTCGAAATTCTGCTTTGCACATCCGGCGAGCACAGAATTACGGAAAGCGGCAACATGAATCCGTTGGTTCTTGACAAGGGCGCTTCCGTGCTGATTCCGGCCGCTGTTCCTGGTTATACCATCCAGGGCAAAGGGGTTATTTACAGGGCTGCGGTTCCGATTGAACCGAAACAGCGAGCGCATCGAAAATTAGCACGGAACCCCTTACGTCAATCAATTTTTCAAAACAAAGTCCTTCGAATGCGTGCTCCGAATATCATGCGTTTGATTTCTTCCAGGTAGCCCTGCGTGGCGTGATAGATAGAAAGACAGAGGGTCGTTGGAAAGTTGTTTCCCAGGATACCGTCGATGAACAGCTGGCTGATCTCGCGGTGTCGTCTGCAGGGTAAACTGGCTGTCCACCAGAATGTGTCTGCTCCTCTTCGGTCAGGGTGCCTAAAAACTGAGCTAAGGGCCGAACGTGAACGTGGCTGATACATCCAGAAGTAGAGCAGGTCCAGTGAGTGGATCATGATGACTTTTTCCAGGTCACGGGCTTCGGCATTTTCCTGATGCCCTGCTTTGGCTGAATAATCGAGGATTTTGAAGGTCTGAACGTCCGGATAGAGAAGTTCCAGCTGGGCATAGATTTTAAACAACTGGGCGAATTTGATCGTATATTCACGCAATCTGGACTGGATATTTTTATAACGGTCGGACAGACCTTCAATGATGCCGGCGATGACATCCGAGGCGGTTTTGGAAATGATGGCCGCCCATTTCTGCAATACCAGGCTGACGTCTACGACCCCGGCGGCCGACAGCGCGTGCCCGATGACCATATTGAGCCCGATGGCGAGGGGGATGGACAAAAGGCTGCGAAAGAAGTTGCCGTACACCGCTCCCTTGGGCAGGCCCCGCAGGATGTTGTGGCTCGACAGGTAAATGCCGTTTGCCAGCGCCATAAATGTATACAGCAGTACCGGCCGGTTTCCGGTGGTGATGTCGAAAACACGGTCGAGAATAAGTGTTTTTACGATATAATCCAGCAGGGGGACCGAAAACCCGGTGAACAGCAGCGAGTCGGTGATGCGGGACCAGCTCACATAATCGCTCCAGTTGAGCAGGGGGGAGCGTTTGAAGCCGCCGCCGCCCAGAACCGACTGTAATATGTTTCGCAGACCGGTAATGCCGAACCAGATAAAGGCCCCGAAATATGCCAGCAGCCACCAGTCTTTGGTCAGGGCAAAGGTCAAGAAGGCCGGAATAAATCCGATAATTACCTTGAGCGCGTTCTGCACGTGGGAGTTCAGGTAACGCCAGCGGAATCGATTGCCTTCCGCACTTGCTTCGGCCGGATGCAGTTCCAGGTGATTGTCGATTTTCCCCTGAACGCCCCCGAGGGTGACAATGTTTCCTGGATTCGCTATTCGGGTGGCCGAAGGATCCACCTCCCAGCCTTCCAGGCAGGTCAATCCCAGCCAGTTGTTTCCAGACAGCATGGCCGTCAGCCAGTACTTTATCTGACCAACCGGCATGTCGCTTTTTTGGGAAATGAATTTCATTGTTTTACAGGCAGTCATCCGGATGGGGATGATTTCGCGCACATCCTGTTTTCGGTCATGCTCGATGGACTTCACAGCTCTTTTGGGAAGTGTTTCTCTGATGGCCAGGCCCATGCCGTGGACCCGGGGGGAGCGTCCGGTGGAATCGCTTCCGATGCGTGCCTTGAGAGAAGTCCCGCTGTAAAAGGATTTGAGTGTATCGATGTCGAACAGAATCGTTGTGAGCTTTTCGATCCGGGCTTTCCCATCGCCGGCGACATCATGGTTGAGGCGGCTGATGATTTCGCGGATGACCTGCTTGAGATGAATCGCGCTGCCTTCATTAATTGCCTGCATCAGCTGACTGATATCGGCAATGCGGGTTGTTTTGCCGGTGGCATAATCCTTGAGGTTGAAAATTTCCATGTGGGTGATCATCCCCTGGCAGTCATAGATCAGCTCCAGTACTTCCTCGACTTTCAGGTTGGTCAGGTTCAGGGTCACCCGATATCCCGAGTGCAGATTTCCAGCCGGCTCAAAAGCTCGAAGGGGCTCAGCTGCAGCAGCTCCGGAACGTCCGGTGCGTCGGCGGGAATTTCCGGGTCGGCAATCTCAGGATTGTTTTCCGGCTCCAGATAATCGCTCACCAGTGATTCCAGGTCCAGCACATTGGTCTGCTGGATCCACTGCATGATTTCCTCCTGCCGATCGGTATGCGCGGCGGTATATTCTGTGCGCATCATGGCCAAGCGGCTTTGGAGTGCATCGAGCAGTTTGGTATGGATAAATTTGGACAGGTGCAGTTTGGATTTCTGCCCGATGCCCACAAAAGTCAGAAAATCAGCTGTCTTGATCGGCGCGAGAGTGATACCAAGTTTCTGGTTGAGCGCAAGCAGGTGCACGTCGTTGAATTTGTTCAGCAGGTCCATGACATGCTGCTGCTGGTACAGGGAGGCGCGGCGCCCGGCCTCCATGAGCTTTATCACAGGCGGTTCGGCCAGAAAGCACAGAAAGGACTGGGCATCCGTAAAACCGCGGGGAACCCAGATCAACTGGGCATACTTGTTGCGATAGCGGCTGGAAAATTCGATTCCGATCCGAATATCGATGTCCAGAATTTGCGCTGCTTCCAGCAACTCTGCCGCAAAGCGCGGTTCGATGTAGTTGTAATGGATCACACTCAGCCGCCTGATTCCTTTGATCCAGGCATCCATTATCAGATGTGTGGAAGACTTGCGCCCTTTGGTGTTGGCATCATGTACGTGGTCGTCAAAAGCGATCTGATTCCATTCCTCAGGCATTTCCAGCAGGTGGTATTGTCGCAGCTGCTGACGCACAATGCGCGGTTTACTCGAAGCTGTCCGGCGAAATTCGTGCGCCAGTTCCAGTTGTTTGTGGTAATCACCGTGCGCCCGCACCAGGTCCTTCATAATCTGCAGCAGCACCCGAGCCGTATTTTTAGCCAGAGGGCCCTCGGCGGTGTCGATCACCTCATGGCGAAGGGAACGCAATGCGTTGATACGGTCGTCAACCCCTCCGATTTCAAGTGAACTGAGCAACTGTGCCACAGCGAAGGCCGTGCGCAGCCCTTTGGTTTCAGTCATTTCTTTGATGCCATGGGGATGAAGGTGGGGAAAATAGACCTTGCGAATAAATTTTCCCCGGCGGTCGGCGCTCAGGGCATCGTTGACGATTTGAATCAGCTCGTGATCTCTTTTGTCGAATAGTAATCTGGAGAGGTTATGGCCCATGACATTGCTTTGTTCTGCACATACACGGTTATGGCATGTTGTAACATGCTGATAATATAAGTTTCAGCGATATACATTCTTTCTATGGCCAATCTTGATGACCCAGACTGTCAGCTCATTATCCTGAATCGAATATACGATACGATATTTTCCTTGGCGGACACGGTAAAGTTCCATGCTCGTCAGCTTTTCACAGCCCACTGAACGAGGGTTGTCACCCAGTTTTTCAATTCGTGACAGAATCCTCTTTAAATCGCTTTTTGGAATTGTTTTTAGCTCTTTCCAAACCGACTCTTTGAAAAAAATCTCATATTCGGCCATCGCTCTTGAGCCTTTTAACCATTTCAGAAAAACTCACAAGCGGTTCATCCGCTCTCTTTTCGAATGCGGTGATGTCCTCTGCATCTTCTGCGAGTGTTTCTTTGACAGATTCGTTTACAAGTTCGGAAATGGACTTGGACGTTTCTATGGATTTCAGTTTCAATGTCCGATGAATAATTGGGTCAAAGTAAACGGTGGCACGTTTGACAAGTGTTGCCATGATTTCACCTCCTAAATTGATGCAACAATATAACGCTTTAACGTCACAACGTCAACTAAATATAGAGCCGTTTATCGACTAATTCTTCAATATTTTTTTCATTCAACATTGGACATTCGATGTTCGATGTTGGACGTTCATCATTTTTCATCAAACATCGAAGAAGATGAGCGCAGCAGTAACACCATGCCTGCTGTCTGAAGTGCCCGACAGCAGTACGAAATAGAAAATCCAGGCCGGCACCCCTAAAAACATCGGCGTGGCACGGCCCCAGGCCCAGAAATCCATTCCCAGGATAAAAATTCCCATGAATATATACACGTAGCGATTGGATAGCCATACTGGGTGCAGACAGAGTCAGACGCCCTTCCTGCTGCATTCGCACGGTATGGACGGCGATATAGACGGCAAATGTCGCCAGCATGACCCATACCACAGGTAAAACACCCCCTCCCGTCCAGATCTTGAAATAGAAAAGCAGCATGACGCCTTCACCGGCCAGGATCGACAGGATGGCTGCCGCTGAATAAACCCGTTTGAGATAGAGTCCAAACAGGACCGTCGGAAACAGAACAGCCAAACCTGTAAAGGTCTGGGTGGCGATCTGCAGAATCGTCGCCGGGGGTTTCAGGGCAAGTAACAACCCGGCAATACTTAAAAAAATGACAAACACACGCCCGCTGATGCTTGTCTGGCTTTTGGCTTTACTCATCAAGGGAAGAATGTCCCGACTGAAGATGGAACTCATGGTCAGCAGTTGAGAGTCCATGGTGGACATCAGGGCGGCCAGACCGGCGGCTAACACGAGAGCGGCCATAAAATCACCCGATATCAGGGTAAGGGTCATGGGCAGGATGCGATCCGCCTCTTTACCTAGGAGGTCCGGAAACGACAAATGACCCATGACACCCACCGAGATGGGCAAGAAGAACACCAGGGTGCAGATGAGCGGGTAGAAGAGCATGGTTCTGGCGATGACATTCGGATTTCTGGCGGTGAAGAAGCGCTGAAAAAGCTGCGGGAACATGGGATCACAGAAAAACCACAGCATGATATAGCTGAACCAGATGCCGTAGGTGTATTTCCCGGTGCCGCCGGGTCGTGAGAACAATTCCGGGTGTGAAGAGAAAAGTTTCTGATGGGCTTCCACAAAGCCACCGTGGTGGTTTGCGACGATAATCAATGAAGCCAGAAGCAGGAGAAACATCATCAACCCCTGAAACATATCGGTCCAGGCAACCGCCCGGAGGCCACCCCTGATTGTATAGAGAACGATAATGACTGTTACCAGAAGACATCCATAAACATAGGGCAGGCCGATGAGGGCCTCGAGGGCATAGCCGGCAGCCATGGGCTGCAGTGCCAGATAAGGTATGGTGAAGATGATCATGACCGCGGCAAACATCAGCGAAAGAACAGGACTCTGATATAGGGACCTGACGAGCTCCGGCGGTGTGACAACGCCCCGGTCTCTGCCCACTTCCCAGATTTTTCTGCCCAGGATCCAGAACGTCAGGGCCATGAAACCGGTGCCGAATCCCATGATGGGGAAAAAGGCGTACCCATCCCGGTAACCGGCACCGGATGTTCCAAACACGGTAAATGCCGAGAAATTGGTTGCCGCCATGGTGCCCAGAAGAATCAGCGTGCCGAATTGACGATCGGCCAGAAAATAGGTTTCCGGGGGGGATTTGAGTTTTGTCCTTGCAATGAAGCCGATACAAAGAATTATCAGAAAATAGGCCACGAGTACGGAAATTTTAACAGCCATGAGCACTCCTTCACGAGTTGAAAATAAAAAAACCATCCCGGACAAAGGCCGGGATGGTTTGATAGAACCTGACATAACCTATGATAAGAACACTATATTTTGGACGAATTACCGCTCCGGCTGATTTATGTCAAGAAAAATCAGCGTCAATAGTATTTCTATCGGTAATTCTCAGCGGTTTTTACGAAGTGTTCAAAATCCTTTTCAAGCAGGAAGCGTGAGATCATTTCGCTGACCTTGTCTGCCGTGTCAACCGTGTAATGTCCCTTTTCATTTCTGCCTGAAAGGCGTTTGGCATTCTCGACGATGGCTTTCAAAGAAGCGGTGGTCATCTCGACGACCACATTGACGGCGATTGTATCCTCAGACCGGGGCATGCTTGTGTCTCCTTGGATTCTGGTATTGACACGAATTTCGTTGTGTCAAAATTAACATAGAAGCCATCTCAAAAATAGGATTTTGGTTCAAAGTCAAGGCGGATCCAAGTTTCAACCCGCAGGCATACTCAAGTATGTTGAGGACTTGAAACGAGGGCCAACGCAGAAATTGGGCCAAAGGACATTTTTGAGATACTTCTAATACGTTTTCTCGTACATCGTAGTTTACAGAAGATCAAGTAAGAATCGAACCCTCAGGAAATCAGGGCATGGGAAAATGACCGAATATCAGCACGAACAGATGGAGGCTCTGGAACTGGTGACGGGATACCTGTCAGGGCTAAAGACTGCGGATATGGATATCCTGAAGGAAAAAATAGCGGATTATCTATGCTTTCGAAGGGATGTGGATATCTTTTTGTCCACCCATTTCAGTGATATCTGTACAGAGACCTGTTATCAAAGTCAGATAAGTGCCTGTTGTACCCGGGAGGGTATCATTACCTTTTTCGCCGATGTGGTGGTGAATGTGATTATGTCCGATGAAACAGCCATACAGAACATATTTTCTGTCCTGCGTGCACCGCACGAGGGATCCAAATGTGTCTATCTGGGAGAGAAAGGATGCTTATGGGAGGTGAAACCACTGATCTGTGAAATGTTTCTCTGCAAAAAGGCCGAAGATGCGGTGCTGAAGATTAACCAGGATCTCCAGAACGAATGGCAAGCGTTGAAAAAACGGGAAAAGACTTTCCGGTGGCCGGACCAGAGGGTCCTCTTCGATGAACTGGAGCAGTTGTTTCTGGATGCCGGGCATATATCACCGCTGATGTATCTGCATAACAGCCCGGGGTTGTTGAGGGTTAAAGAGCAGGGTTGGAGGGTGAGCTGACGCAGGGTTGGAGGGTTGGAGGGTGATACAAGGGTTGGAGGGTGAGCTTGGGCAGTAAGCAGCAGGGAGTAAGCTGTAGGCTGTTGGTAAGCATACAGAGTCTTTACAATGATGATTTTATAAAGATGAACGTCCAACATCCGATACCGATTCAAAATTGGTTGAGCATTCGATGTTCTCCGGTTAGCTACCTAACCCTCAACTCAATCCACCGCCCTTCGATCTCCACTCCAACCCTCCGACCCTTCAACCCTCCAACCCTCCAACCCTTCCTAGGCCAGATGCGGTTTAAAAGCCCTGTACAAAGACGCATCCATGATGGCTTCGTAGCCCTTTAGCTCTGCCACCACACGGCTTTCGGCATCGACCAGCGTAAAATCACCTGTCATCTTGTGATCCGTAACTTCCGTGACATGCAGTTCGGCCATAACGCCATTCGAGGGAAATGCCGTGCAATATTGTCGGTAATGCCTGCAGTAGCTGGGCAATGAAACCGTACCGGTCTCTTCATAGCACCAGAGAGTCGCGAGTTGAAAGGCACAATCCAGAGCAAGGGGATCGCTGAGCCAGGTGCTCCTCAGGGGTTCCTTGACCCAGGCTTCCGGCGCCGGTGCCGAAGATATCTTTGCGGAGATGCCCCAGGATGAGCAGTCTGTGATTTCCTTGATTCCCCGTAAAGCCAGGCCGTGAAACAGGATCTTGTCATAAACTTCTTCCATGCTGCGGGCGTATCCCTTGGAAGATTTTGGACGGGTCGACTCAAATATGGGTGCAGCAGGGAGCGTGTCCGTCAATATGGCTTTTGCCCTCGAGTGAATGACGTCCTTTCCCTCCAGAACGCCGTCCCGCAATTCGACACCGACTTCAAAGAGAGAGCCTTTGCGGTCGGCTTTTCCGGCAAAGAGACGGATCAGTTTTTTCTGTTGTTCGAGTTTGATGCCCTTCAGTATGCGCATGTCGTCGATACCGTGCAGCACCAGCCCAGGGTTGCCGTGCAGGGCGCCATGTCCAAACCATTCCGTTATGAGGGCAAAGGGAACTACCGGCTTGCCATCCAGTATGTGTGCATCCAGAATCGGATGATTGGTGGTATCGATTTCGCGTTTGAAGGTCAGTGACATGGGTGGCGACGGGGTAACTTTTTTTATGGGTTTGGTAATAACCTGGGCGGGCAGTGAGGACCCCACTACGACTTCAACCGGATGTGTGCCTGCCTGACTCATTTCAGCAGCATGCAGCGGGCACCGGCTTCCATTGGAATCAGCGCGATCCGGCTTTTCTGGAATTCCCGCTTCAGACCCGGCGTAACCATGCCGCCATCCCAGGGGCCCCAGTTGACGGCGATGACCCGACAGTCTTTCCGTCGTTGGACTTCTCTGCGACAGACCTTGTTCAGGACTTCGTTGGCCATGGCGTAATCCACCTGGCCCTTGTTGCCGAAGCGTGCGGCTACAGAAGAAAAGACAACGATGTATTTCAGTGGATCCGATGAGGCGGCATCCATGAGGGTCCGGAATCCAGCGACCTTTGTTTCGTATACCCGGTTGAACTGTTCCAGGGTTTTGTCTTGAATGAGACGATCTTCGATAACACCCGCACCGTGGATGATGGCACGAATCGGACCGAGTGATTTCCGGATATTCTGAAGCAGGGACGCAACCATATCAGCATCCCTGATATCAGCTGTTTCGTATTGGACCGTAGATCCGGTTGCCGCGAGTTTTTGCAGCGTCGCCGTGATCTCTCTGCTTCCCATGTGTCGTCTGTAAGACATTTCAATATCTTTAGGTGAAGCACCATTGTTGTTGAACTCATTGGCAAGAATCGCTTTTTTTATCTCCGATTCTTTTTCAAGCCCATCCAACCAGACCGGCTCCGTGGACGGCATGGGAGATCTTCCCAGAAGAACGAACGATAACGGTATCTGTTGGGCAAGTGCAATGGCTGCCGCAGCGGTCACACCCCTGGCGCCACCGGTAACAAGAACCACATCACCCCGGTCCAACGCCAAGGTGATGTTGACATCCTTATCGTAGGGAAACGGTGTGAGCTCCAGGGTATAACGGTTTTCCCTGTCGAGTCCGACCTCAACACTGTCGCGGGTTTGCGTATCAAGAATCTCCGCGGTGATCTTATGCGCCATTTCCGTCACATCCGTCCAGGCGGGATCGAGATCCAGGGCTTTACAGCTTACGCCGTCCCATTCAATGGCGGCTGTCTTTGCCAATGCGGCCAAACCACCGGAAACAGGGTTTTCAAGAGCCGTATCCCTGAAACCAAAGGCACCGTCGAGCCGGGTAACGGTCACAAACAGGGTGAAGCCCGTCCTGGCATTCCGGATCAGAGACGGCGCAAAAAAACGGGCCAGTTGAAATGCGGTCTTGAGGGTTGTGTCGTCTGCCTGGTCATCAGCATCATGAGACTCCGCAAGAATGACCAGCCCGCCGGCATTGGAGATGTCGTGTGAACCGTTCAGAATATCGGAAATCCGTGACAGCGGCATATGGGATGCCTGAATGTCATGGGCGGCAAAGGTGTCCACGAGTGCTTTGCCAAGAAATGAAAAATCGCCGATAATGGTTACGTGCCTGCCGGCCGGTATCGTTTCAAATTTTATCCCGGGCAGCGGCCTGTTTTTGATGGTCACCCTGTGCCGTTCAATGGCGGAAAATGAGGAAACCCCGGAATCGGGTGGGGGGGGCTTTTCAGATGTTTCAGCTGACTGAATATGCTCAGAGGGCCGCTCTGTTGCATGCACGGCAATATCGGTTTCGTCGGAGCTTGATGTCAGGTAAGCGCATATCTGCCCGAGGGTCTTCAAGCTGCCCATGATGTCAGGCGTCACCTGGGGTAGTCCCGGCAGTCGATCTTCAAGGGTGGAAAGTATTTCGACCCTCTTGATGGAGTCGATACCCAGATCCGCCTCAATATCCATGTCCAGTCCCAGCATGTCTGATGGATAGCCCGTCAAATCACTGACGATTTCGATCATGACTGTTTGAACATTTTCGGTATGGGTGTGTGATGGATGCGTTACCTTGCTCACGTCCTGTGAGCCCTCGGCCATGTGAGCATTTTCGACAGGAACTGTTTCAGGTGCCCCGTCCAGGGCATCCACGATTTGTGCCAGGGTTTTGAGGCTGCCCATGATTTCAGGTGATATGGCAGGAAGACTGGGAAGTCTTTCCTCAAGTGTCGATAGAATTTCAACCCGTTTGATGGAGTCGATGCCCAGGTCTGATTCCATATCCATGTCGGTACCGAGCATCTCCATGGGATATCCCGTGAGCTCACTGACAATATGCAATAACGTGCTTTCGATGCTATCTGGATGGGATTGGGTATCGAGAACAGTTTCTTCGGTTGCCGATGCAGGGTCAAGGGTCTCCAACAGGGCCGGGGATGACGTGTGCCGGCGTTTTTCGGTGCTGCCGGATATGGCCAAATCGGTTCGTGCTTCAGTTCCCAAGGGCATTGATTCAGGAGAGGGTGCCACGATTTTACTCTGATTCAGGGAACCGAGTGCTTCAGGGGCCGGGGCATGCTTGCGGACAATACCCAGAGAGGCTTCGGATATTTGCTGGATACTCTCCATCATGCGTTGAAGCGAGCGCCCGGCTTCTGACTGGGTCTCAAGAAATTTTTTATGCGCCTCGGTTGTTTGTGCCTGAAGCGCCTGCATGGATTTGAGTCCTTCCTGGACTGTGCGGAGCGCGTTTTCTACAACCGGTGATGTGGCATGTGTTTTCGGTATTTTTTTCATGGCGTTATTATCGTCCGTTTTCCTGGGGGATGTTCGATCCGGTCTTTCTTTACTGGGGCTCCGATAGTTGGCCCCCAGGATCTGCATCTTCATCCGGCGGTTTTTCTTGGGAGGTGCTGGATCTTCCCAGGAAGCCAAATGAACCGGATGCCCCAATGATGTTAGAAATGCAAGGGTCCTTGCAAGGTCTGCAATACCAAAGGCTTTTCCATTGGAAGTATCCATGGAAATGACCTGGTGGTTTCGGTCGTTTAAAATCGAATGAACGAGTCCGGTAAGAACTGATTTGGGGCCCACTTCCACAAAGGTGCGGACATCCTGATGGTACAGATGCTCGATGCCGTCCATAAAAAGAACCGGTTCCAGGATCTGTTTGCCCAGGATCGATCTGACAGCTGTGCTATCCTTGGGGTAGGGCTCGGCTGTGTTGTTTGCCAAAACCGGTATGTCGGTGGGCTTGATAGAGCAATTATCAAGTGCGATTTGAAAGGGCTGTTCCGCTCCCTTGATGAGATGGCTGTGAAAAGCTGCTGATACCGGGAGCTGGACGCATTGAAATCCCTTATCATTCATTTGTTTCCGGGCACGGCCAATCGCTTCTTCCGTACCGGCCAGAACCCCCTGTTCCGGGCTGTTTCGGTTCGCCAGTACAAGGTCGGGTGTGTTGTCGGCAAACTCGCTCAGACTTTCCAACGGGGCTTTCACGGCCAGCATACTGCCGCAGCCGTTCTTTTTACCGGCCTCGGCCATGGCATTGCCCCGCGCAACGGCCAGGTCGAGAAATGTGGTTTCATCGATCCAGCCTGCAGCACAAAGTGCCGTCAGTTCACCAAAGGAGTGCCCGCAGGTCATTGCAGGTTTTACACCAAAGCTTTCCAGTACATGAACCATGGCCAGGCTGATGGCGCCAATGGCGGGTTGGGCGATATCCGTGCAGCGTAGTGACCGTTCCTGATCCTGGCGTGTTTGCATATTTTGAGACGGTACAGGGTAGATATAGTCGGTCAACCGACGGTATGATCCGAATCGGGCATTGGCACGTTCCAGCAATTGTAAGGCACGTGGAAATATACAGACGAGGTCTCGGCCCATTCCCACGTACTGGCTTCCCTGGCCGGGAAATAGAAAGGCTGTTTTTTCCGGTTCCGATCTGTTGCCAAAGTAGATATTTTTCACCTGCCAGGCATCTTGACCGGAATGGGTTTGAAGACCGGAGAGCGCATCCTCGATGAGTTTTTTCAGGGATTCATCGGGATCTGCCTTTTTTATGGAAAGGTCATGGACCAGGACAATCCTGAACCGAAGGTCCGGGCGGAAACGGTGCCGGGTCTGCTCGGCCATGCGGGCCCGGTCATCCAGCGAAATGCCGCTCGCGACAGCGGTTTTTAGACCGGCCAGTTGCTGGTGAATCTCCTTGACGCTCGGGGCTGAAAAAGCAAAGAGTTCGACGCTTCCATCCCATGAGATGTCTGTTTTCTCTTTCGCGTATTCTTCCATCACCACATGAAAGTTACTGCCGCCGAAACCAAAGGAACTGACCCCCGATCGCCTGGGGAAGTTTTTTTCAGCAAACCACGGGCGGGTCTCCGAACTGATATAGAAGGGCGATGCCTCCATGTTGAGATCAGGATCAGGAAATTCGGCTTTCAGTGTAGGGGGCAAGACCTTGTTTTTCAAAGCCAGCGCGGTCTTGATGATGGCGGCTGATCCGGCGGCCGCCTTGGTATGTCCGATCATGGATTTTACGGAGCCGATGGCGCAATTCCTGGGGCGGTCCTTATCAGCACCAAAGACTTTTGTCAGTGCTGTAAACTCGACTTTGTCTCCGACCTTGGTGCCTGTTCCATGGGCTTCGATGTTTCCGATGGTCCCAGGATCGATGTGAGCGGCCTCATAGGCCATTTGGATAGCTTTTGCCTGGCCCTGGACTCTTGGTGCATAGATGCTTTGGGATTTACCGTCGCTGGAAGAACCAATGCCATTGATAACGGCATAAATTCTGTCGCCATCCCTTTCGGCATCATCAAGCCGTTTGAGCACCATCATGCCGACACCTTCGCCGAGCACGGTTCCGTCTGCATCTTTTGAGAAAGGTCGGATATCACCGGTGGGTGACAGAATCTGTGTCTTTGAAAAACACATGTGCATGAAAATATCATTGATGGCATCGACGCCACCGGTGACAACCATGTCGCATTTTCCGGCTTGCAGCTCTAAGAGCGAAAGATGGAGTGCACTGAGGGAGCTGGCGCATGCTGCATCCACGACGCAATTCGTGCCGCCAAGATTCAGGCGGTTGCAAATTCTTCCGGCAACCACATTTCCCAACAAGCCCGGAAAGGAATTTTCCTGCCAGGGAACATACGCATCTGAAATCTCGTTCATGACTTCAAGGGCTGTTTCATCAGGGACGCCCGCATTTTTCAAGGCGCGACGCCAGATAGGGTGGCCGAGTCTTGCACCCAGGGGGATGACCAGTTCCTGTGTTCCGGTGACACCGAGGATGACACTGGTACTGTCTCTGTTGAAATCGACATCCTGCCCGTAGCCTGCATCTTCGAGGGCATTTTTTGCCGTAATCAAGGCCAGGAGTTGAGACGTATCGGTTGCCTCCAGGGATGAAGGGGGTATGCCGAATTCAGAAGGATCGAAATTGACCGGAGAAAGAAATGCCCCCCGCCGGCAGTAGACATGGTCCGGCATTCCGGGGTCCTCATGAAAGTAATCCTCAGTTGACCAGTGTGTTTGGGGTATGTCTTGAATGGCATCTTTTTTCTGGTAAAGAAGCTGCCAATATGCCTTCAAACCGGGAGCGCCCGGAAACAGACAACCGATCCCGATGATGGCGACGGGCCTTGCTTTTAATTCTTTGTAATTTTTATTCATTTCGATCAAACCCTGGTATGGGTCACTCTTTTGAAGATCATCTATGCAATATAATGTATAAAAATTAGATTATCAAGCATTGACGTAAAAAAAGTAAGTTGTTATATTGACATCACAACTTAACAACATGAAAGGCCGGATTTAATATGATTCAATTCTATCTCAACCGGGAGCTTTCTGACAGACTGGGTATCAGATTGTCCCGCTGGAAGCGGTGGTCCCGCGAATTTTTACCCCCTGATCCTCTGGGAGGACTGCAATCGGGATTTGCACGCCAATACAGCCTGCAGGAAGCGTTTCACGTATACCTGGGTGGGCATATGGTGGCGGATCTAAAATTTTCCATCCCTGAAACAAAAATTATCTTGGGAGATTTGAAAGAATGGGTTACGAGCCGGTACTTTTCATACCCACCCCCGGAAGAACAGTCTTTGGTTCAACAATCTGTCAAAGAATACCGTATCTATATATTCATGAACCGTGAACCCACCCAGAGGTGCAGACATATACATACAGGGTCCGCAGGGTGATTGACCAGGAAAAATCACATGGGAAAGGTGCCAGAATCGTTACGGAGCGGTATATTGAAAATTGGCTTAACGAAGGAGAGACGGCTATCGGACCCGACAGGCCTGAGACCTTACCACACTGGATGACAGCAAGAATATTGCATATTACGAAAGTTTATCAGATCTTTACAGAGAAGTTACAGGGAGAGGGGCAATAGAGGGTTCGAGGGGTCGGAGGGTGATACAAGGGTTGGAGGGTGGTACAAGGGTTGGAGGGTGGTATAAGGGTTGGAGGGTGGTCCAAGGGTTGGAGGGTGTACAAGGGTCGGAGGGTGATACAAGGGTTGGAGGGTGGTATAGGGTTCGAGATTTGATGTTGAACGTTCGATGTTCGAGGTTCAAGGTTGGAGGATGATGACAATGAAGCTTCGAAATCTGCGTAGACCTATGAGCATCACGGACAACAGCATCCCAGCTTCCAGGGACATCTCTAAGTGTTCCCAGCAGCTCTTCAATTGCCTCGAGTTCGAGGGGTTCTATGCGGGTGGGAACATCGGGAAGAAATATTCCCTGCTGCCTGAGCCATTGCCTCCTGGTAACAACGGCCGCTCCCAGCAGAATATTGAGGGCGATGACGACAACTTGTCGATTTTGAGCAGATTCGAGAAAGGTACCTTTCACCCACTGGTTAAAAGCACCGATGGCAGGTCCACACCAGATCTGGTAATCGATCTTTCTGGACGGATCACCCGTATTTGCCCAGTTGGATGACTGGCCGAGATAGGAACGAAAAACCAGAGCCATTTGATGTTTTGGATTCGTTTCCGCCCGTTCGACCTGTTTGGGATCTCTTTTCAGAAAAAATTCTTTTGTATGGGCCCATTCCTCAAGAAACGATCTGCGAAAAAAATCCCTCTCAAGAATTTTTCTCTGGGATTCCGGAATATCTTCATAAGCGTCATGGGCTGCATATAGCTCGTAAAGCTTTCCTGCGCGAAGCGGAAACATGGTTCCCCGTTTCAACACCTGGACCTTGACACCCATTTCAAACATATCCGCTGCGGGCGCCATGGTGACATCGGCTTGTCCGGCTTCTGAAAGCATCTGCCGCACCGTATCCGAAGTACCGGCTTCCCTGCAAGCCTGGTTGATGGAACCCGTTACAATATAGTCCGCTCCCATGGCAAATGCTGCTGCGGCTGATTCAGGCGTGGCAATCCCTCCCCCAAGTCCGACACTTAGAGGTGGTTTGAAATTAAATTCCGTCATCGCCCAATCCCTGAGAGAGATCATTGTGGGAAGCAGGGCCAGTGCCGGTCGGTTGTCTGTGTGTCCCCCGGAGTCGGCTTCGGCAGTCAGTGCGTCGGCCATGGGGATCGTTTCCGCCAGACGGGCTTCCTGGGAGGTGATCCAGCCCAGTTCCAGGAGCTGCCGGATGAATTTGGCAGGTGCTGGCGAAAGAAACTTTTTTGCGATCTCTTCGCGTGATATTTTGGCAATGATTTTTTGGGGTGTTGCAGTGATGCCGTTCTCATCCTGTTGGATTCCCTTTATGCGGTAATATACCAGCGGGAGTGTGAGGTTCATAAAGGCGGAAGCGCTGATCAGGCGAACACCGTATCTGAGATAGAGCTGAACCGTTTCCAGTTCCAGATTAGGGTCGCCGGGGCTGTGGATAAGATTGAACCCGAAAGGCAGCGCGCCCATATTTGATTGAAGGTATTGGATCGCGGTTTCAATTTGCG
Source organism: uncultured delta proteobacterium (assembly GCA_963848165.1). Classification (GTDB taxonomy): domain Bacteria; phylum Desulfobacterota; class Desulfobacteria; order Desulfobacterales; family B30-G6; genus B30-G6. The sequence continues at coordinate 44,779 of CAWKCS010000023.1, forward strand.
GTAAGGCAAGTCCTGCGGCACCATAAAAGCCTAACATGCCGGCACGTCCCGCTGCTTCGACCATTTTCGTCGATGTTATTCCATTTGCCATGGCCCCGACGATGTAGGGGTAGCGAAGCCCATGGTCGCGCATGAAATCGGGGCTCCCCATGCTTGCGGGGTGCAAGGGTGGTACAAACGCTATCCAGGGGAATCGCCTTTCCCGGGATGCGGGATCACCGGGAGGCAGACCCGTGCTGACGATACCGCCCCCTTGGGCTATCCCGATGTGTCCTCCGGCATCGATGACATAAACCGGTTTTCCCACCTGTTTTATCGCCGAATAGACGGCATTATGACCTAACCCGGGTTTGTCCTCACCCTTTATCCACCATCCCAATTGATTGACTTGACGCATTGACTATCCTCTTGGATGATATTTTTTATGAACTTCCTTTAAGTGTTTCTGGGCAACGTGCGTATATATCTGCGTGGTGGAAATGTCAACATGTCCGAGCATGACCTGGACCGTACGAAGATCAGCGCCGCCTTCCAGCAGGTGGGTGGCAAATGAGTGCCGCAGGGTATGAGGCGTAATGCGTTTCACTGTGCCGCATTTTTGGGCATATCTTTTCAGCAGTTTCCAGAATCCCTGTCTTGTCATGGGCTTGCCGGCTCTGGCCACAAACAGATAGGCACTTATCCGGCCTTTCAGCAGGGCAGGGCGTGCGGTTTCGAGATAGCTGTCGATCCGGTTTTTTGCGTAGGTGCCAAAGGGGACAACCCGTTCTTTTGAGCCCTTGCCCATCACGCGCAGGAAGCACCCCTCGAGATTGACATCCATCAATCTCAGATGAATGAGTTCGGAGACTCTCAACCCGGCGGCATACAAAAGTTCGAGCATTGCTGCATCCCTTTCACCGGATGGTGTCGTGGGAACCGGTGCTTCCAGGAGATTTCTAACCTCAGCAACGGACAGCACATCCGGCAGCGTGACATGTTTTTTGGGGAGTTCAACAAGCTTGGCGTGATTCTTGGGGATATGCTTTTCCTGAACCAGAAAAGTATAAAAGCCCCTGAGGGTTACCAGATGTCTGGCCCTGGAACTGGTACCCAATCCCTGGTTTCTGAGATGGATGAGATACTGAAGAATGATCCTGGTGTCGGTTTTATCGAGGTGATGGATCCGGTTCTTTTTTAAGAAGGCCAGGTATCTGACGATATCCCTGCTGTAGGCACTGATGGTTTTTTTGGCAAGCCCTTTTTCCACCAAAATGTAATGCAGGTACTGGTCGGCCAGTATGTCCATGTCAGGCATAATCGATCCCAATAAACAAAACGTTCTGCTTGAGTATTGCTGAATAAACAAATAGATCTAATTCAGCCGGTTTTAGGTTTTAAGTTTTAGGTTTTAGGATAGAAAATTGTGTTCAGGCATATACTTAAAACTTAAAACCTAAAACTTAGAAATTTGTAGAAATCGATTTTATTACTTTTTGCAAGAACGTCAAATATGATGTAAAAGAAAGATCCTCCTCAAGCGTATTCAATACCTCGGCACCCTTGTCCCGCACGACAACCTGGTTTTCAACCCTTACACCGCCCCAATCGGGAAGATAGATGCCGGGCTCTACAGTGACCAGCATGCCTGTTTTCAGAACGGTATCCTTAAGCGGGCTTAAACGCGGTGCCTCGTGTACGGCCAAACCCGTCCCGTGTCCCAGGCCATGCCCGAATTTTCCTTTGAAGCCCTTGTTTTCTATGTGGTCCCTTGCAACACGGTCCACCGCCCGGGTGCCGGCGCCATCCCGTATGGCGGCAATGGCTTTTTTCTGCGCCTCGACAACCGTCTGAAATACTTTTTGGAATGTGCTGTCGGTTTTTCCAGAGAAAAGCGTCCTGGAAGTGTCTGAACAATATCCGTTCAGCCTGGCACCCCAGTCGAAGAGAAGCGGTTCGCCCTTCATCCATACGCGGTCCCCGGGAATGGCGTGAGGCAGGGCGCTGTTCGGCCCGGATGCAACAATGGATGGGAATGACAGCGTCTCCGCTCCTGATTCACGCATCTCTTTTTCCAGCAGCCAGGCAATCTGTTTTTCGGTCATACCCGGTTGAATTTCCCGGAGCACCTTTTCAAAAGCTTTTTCCGCCAGTGACAGGGCCTGTCGGGTTTTTTCAATTTCGTCTTCAGCTTTTATTTCGCGAACCTGTTCAACGATGTTTTCCGTGGGAACCAGCTCGGTACCCAATTTTTCAGATGAGAATATATTCTCGAACTCGTGAAGCTGTTTGACGGATATTCGAACAGACTCGAACCCCAGTCGTTTTGAACCCAGTTGCTTCAATATGTCGGGCAAAGTTTTTGCGAGACCTTCCCGATAACAGACGATGTCAAATTTATCGGCTTCTTTGGCTGCCTGCAGTTCATAACGCGAATCCGTAGCCAGGACCAATTCATGTCCGGTAATAAACAGCGAGCCCGCAGATTCATCACACTGGGTATCCTCTCCGGTAAAGCCGCTCAGATATCGACGATTTTCCTCTGTGGAAACAAGGAGGGTGTCGATATCATGTTCATTCATCAACACGCGAACCTTTTCGATACGATTCATATTCTGAACATTCAATGGGTTGTTCTCCTTATACAGAATTTCGTAAAGTGCTAAATTGTTTTAATGCTGGAAACCGAATGAACATCGAACATCTTTAAAATCGTTTCACGATTTTATTTATAGACACTCTGCAAAACTTCGTCAAACAGAAACAGAGGGTGAAACATGCCAAGGAATGCATGTTACTGGGGAGATATCAGCGTTTACAAAATCCAATGTCCAATCAATGTTGTCCCGCCGTCTTTGCAAACAAGTGATTCCGGATCGTATAACACTATGTCAGTATTGACTTTTCGCGCATCATAAAATAGAGTGTCATAGTCTATATTTATTTTATATTTAGAAGCCATCTCAAAAAAAGGGTTTTGGTTCAAGTTCAAGGCGGGCCCGAACTTCAACCCGCAGGCATACTGTGGTATTCCGAGGAGTTGAAGCAAGGGACCAACACAGAAATTGGGCCAAAAAACTTTTTTGAGATAGCTTCTATAGAGGTTGCCTTCCATGATCCCATCTCTGAAAAAAATAATCAGCTTTAACCCCTTGACCCTATCCATTCTCTTGATTCTTTCCGGTATCTTTTTTTATCTCACCGAAATACCGTTTCTGGAACTGATGGAACTGAAAACCATTGATTTGCGTTATATAAACCGGGGAAGTCCCGAGAGCGAATCCGATGTGGTTCTGGCGGTTATCGATGAAGAGAGTATTGATAAAGAGGGGAAATGGATCTGGCCCAGATCCAAAATGGCGAACCTCGTTAATAAGCTTTCGGAAGCAGGCGCCAGGGTTATTTCTTTTGATATCGGTTTTCTCGAACCGGATGAAAAGAGTGTTGTCAGGGCCATCGAGGATATTGAGAAGAATCTCACGACGCTTGATGCCAAAAACCGTATCTATCTGGCGGAATTAAAGCGGGCTTCGGATAATGACCAGCTGCTGGCGGCCGCCATTGCCGAATCAAAAGCAAAAGTTGTTCTGGGTTATTTTTTCCAGATGGAGAAATTGCATTCCGGTGACTTTGACGAAGCACTTCTCAAAATCCAGCGTAAAAATATCCAGTCTTCACGCTATTCTCAGGTGAAATTTCATTCAGAGAAAGCTTTGGACGTTCCCTTGATAGAGGCGCAGGTTGCCAACGCGAATATCACGGCAATTTCTCAGGCAACACCGTATTCAGGCTTTTTCAACATGTTTCCGGACAAAGATGGTGTGGTTCGCTGGATACCGGCAATTATCGATTATTCAGGTGAAATGTATGCGCCCCTGTCCCTCATGACCCTGAGCGCTTTCAAGGATTCACAGCCGCTTGTGGTCGTGGCTGAATATGGTATCGAGAAAATACAGTTCGATGATATTGCCATCCCGACGGATGAACTGGGCCGCATCATGATCAATTATCGCGGAGATGCCAAATCCTTCAGACATATTCCGGTGACGGACATTCTCAACGGAAAGGTGCCGGAGAGTGAACTGAAAGACAAGGCGGTTATTGTCGGGGCGACAGCCATTGGCATTTACGACATGCGGGTGACACCTTTTTCGAGCGTTTTTCCAGGCGTTGAAATCCACGCCAATATCGTCGACAGCGTTTTAAGGGGAGATTTTCTATCCCATCCGACATGGGCGGCTGTTTTCGATATCCTGGCGATTGTATTGGCCGGACTTCTCCTGGGAGTGGTTCTGCCGAGAACCGGCGTTTTTTTGGGTGTGTTAACGGTCAGTGTTCTTTTTTTCGGTCACATCTTTTTTTGTCAGTATCTGTTCAGCAACCAGGGGTGGATTCTGAACATGGTATACCCGCTGCTGGTGATTCTTTCCGTCTACATTAGTATTACAGTTTATAAATATCTCTCCGAATCGAGGCAGAAACGATTTATCCGCAGTGCCTTTTCCAGCTATCTTGCCCCGACGGTTGTCCAGCAGCTCATTGACTCACCGGAAAATCTGGAACTGGGAGGTGAGGAACGGGAGATCACCGCTTTTTTTTCGGATGTGCAGGGATTTACAAGTATTTCGGAGAAACTGACACCCCATGAACTGGTGGAGCTCCTGAATGAATTTTTAACTGAAATGACGAATATAATTCTCAAACGCGAAGGAACCGTGGACAAATTCGAGGGAGATGCGATTATCGCCTTTTTTGGTGCGCCAAACGCTCTCGAAAACCAGGCCGAGACAGCGTGTTTGACATGCGTAGATATGCAGAAACGTCTAAGAGAGCTGCGTGAGAAATGGCACCAGGATGGCAAACCGGAGCTGAAAATGCGGATAGGACTATCTACGGGTCCGGCAGTCGTCGGAAACATGGGGTCGCGAAACAGGATGGATTACACCATGATGGGAGATACCGTCAACACCGCCGCGCGACTGGAAGGGGTTAACAAGATTTACGGTATATACACCCTGGTTTGTGAAACCACTTTCAAGAAAGCAAGCCAGCGTGTCTGGGGCAGAGAGATCGATTCCATCAATGTGGTGGGCAAGGCTGAACCGGTTACGGTTTACCAGGTCCTTGGCTACGCAGAAGATATTGACGAAACCATGCTGAAAATGACCGGTCTGTATGCTGAAGGACTTCATTTATATCGACAGCAGCACTGGGATTCCGCCATTGAAAAATTTAATGCCGCTCTCAATGTGTCTCCGGATGATGGTCCCAGCAAAACAATGAGGGATCGGTGTGCTGCCTATAAGATGGAACCACCGTCGCAAGACTGGAACGGGTCTTATAACATGAAGACCAAGTGATAATATCCAAGGAGGGTTCAAGGGTCCGAGGGTGATACGGCTAGCAGCGGGTGGCAAGCATCCGGCTTCCAAGCATCTAGCTCCAGCATTACATGAAAGGCGGAAAATGAAATTCTCAAAAGACACCCGGGGCTATTTCTGGGTTTGGGTATCATGATCCTGTTTCTTGGGCTTTGGTTCGTACGATTTCAATTTATCGATACGCTCGAATTAAAGTATTACGATGTCATGATGAAGCTGAGAGGTCAGCCGGATGTCGAGAGCGACATCGTCATGGTGGACATTGACGAAGATTCCATTGAAAAACTGGGACGCTGGCCATGGCCGCGATCACTGCTATCCACGGGAATCCGGAAGATCAATGCGGGAAAGCCCAGGGTCATTGGTCTCAATCTGCTGCTGACCGAGGCTGAAATCAGCGAGGGGATGCATGAACTTGAATCGCTGGAGGCGACTTTCGAGAAAAATCTTCTGAAAAAGACCGGTCGGGAGGGGGCGGCGTTCCTTCAGGAACTGCAGGATGCACAGATTCGACTCGACAATGACAAGAAGTTGACGGAAGCACTCCAGGCGGCGGGCAATGTGGTGCTGCCGATATTTTTCAAAGAATCGGCTGAGGCGGGGGAAAAAAACGAAGAACCCGACCCTGTGTTGATGGCTCAGTCGATTCAAGATATCCGGAATGAGGGCGGTTTCAGTGTTCCCCTGGGCAATGAGATCGTTCTGCCGGTGGCATCTTTTTTTGAAGCCGCAAAGGGTATCGGTCATTTCAACCTAAGTTACGATATGGATGGTACGGCCAGGCGTGAACGGCTGCTTTATGAATACAACGGACTCTATTTTCCCTCCTACACCTTAAGGGTGGCCGCTCTCTTTTTGAATATACCCATGGAGAACATCAGTGCCGATCTTGGGGCGGCGGTCTACCTTGGACCTAAGGTGGAAGTGCCCACCACGCTCTATTCGGAAATGCTGATCAGTTTCAAAGGACCGCGAAATTCTTTTCGCAGATTTTCCTATTTTGATGTTATTAACGATAAAATCCAGACCAGCGTGTTTAAAAACAAACTGGTTCTGGTGAGTCCCTCTGCTGCGGGTATCATGAATCCACTGAGCACGCCCACGGATCCGACCATGCCCGTGGGTGAGTTTTCTGCGCATACGATCTGGGCCATATTGAACAAGGCGTTTATTCAAAAGCCGCCATGGTCTGAACTGGCGGAGCTGATCGGGATCGTTATTATCGGTATCATTATCGCGTTTGTACTTCCACGTATGAAAGCGCTGTTTTCCGGCATCTTGTTTGCGGCATTGCTGCTGCTGTTTATCGGTGGTACTGCATTCGCATTCGTTTCCGGCGGGATGTGGATACCTTCCATGTATCCGCTGATCGAACTTATTATCGGTTATATCGGTGTGGTGAGCCTCAGTTATTTTGTAACGGAAGTGCATCGTGACAGGGTAGAGGGGGAGTCCGCCGAGACCAACCGCATGCTCGGGTTGAGCTTTCAGAACCAGGGGATGCTGGACATGGCGTTTGACAAGCTCCGGCGGGTACCTGTCAATGGTGAGATGAAGGATATTCTCTATAACCTGGCTCTTGATTACGAACGGAAGCGTCAGTTCAATAAAGCTGCAGCCGTCTACGAATACATAGAAGGTAATGACAGCAGTTTTAAAGATGTGACGGCGAGAAAAAAGAAATTGCTCCAGGCAAGCGAAACCATGGTATTTGGCGATAGCTTTCTGAGCGGGGGCACCCACAGAGACGGGTTTATGGAAACCGGCACCGATATCAAACCGACGCTCGGACGCTATGAAGTCGAGAGACAGCTGGGCAAAGGCGCCATGGGCATCGTCTATCTTGGCAAAGACCCCAGAATCAACCGTACTACCGCTATTAAGACATTTCGTTTTGCAGATGAATTTGATGAATCTGAGATAAAAGGTCTAAAGGAAAAATTTTTCCGTGAAGCGGAAAGCGCCGGGACATTATCACACCCCAATATCGTCACCATTTATGATGCGGGTGACGAACAGGACCTGGCCTATATCGCCATGGAGTATCTGGAAGGGGAAGATCTGGAAAAATATACCAAAAAAGAGAATTTGCTACCCATTCGAAAAGTGATCGATTACATGGCCGATATTGCAGACGGTCTTGCGTATGCACATGAAAGGGGCATTATCCACAGGGATATCAAGCCGGCCAACATCATGCTGTTGAAGAACGGTATCGTGAAGATTACGGATTTCGGCATTGCCAGAATTTCCGCCACTTCTCAGACACAGACCGGCATTGTCAAGGGCACACCTTACTATATGTCTCCCGAGCAATTTTCCGGGGAAAAGGTGGACGGCAGATCCGATATTTTTTCACTCGGCGTGATGATGTACCAACTCATGACAGGGCGGCTTCCCTTTTATGCGGACAACCCGGCCGCACTGATGCATGAAATCATGACCGTACCCCATCAGGACCCGAGAAAATTCAACCCCAAAATCGTGAAACCGGCCATAACCGTTTTGAATAACGCCCTTATTAAAAACAGGGATAAACGATATCAAAAAGCTTCTCTGATGTGTACCCATCTCAGGCAGATCGGAAAGCGGATGGATGCCATGATGGTCCGGAAAAAGGAGAAAAACGACCCATGATCTTGGAAAAAGGACCGGTATTCTCCGGTTCTTCTTCTCACGATGCTTGACCTGAATCCATTTTTGTTATAAAAAGCAACCTGTCAATTACTATCAGCCATCACCATTTGAACCGTGATAGCGAGCGCATTCCTAGTGGGCTGCCGCTACGTTAGGGAGTGAATTTTCAAATAGAGGCGGCGCAATAGACCCAAACAGAAAAGAAGAGCATGTATCATATTGAATCTGCAGGGATTACCGATGTTGGCATGAAGCGAAAGAATAATGAAGATTCGCTTTTCTTAAACGATGAAAAACAGTTTTATGTGGTCGCGGACGGTATGGGCGGACATCAGGCGGGTGAGGTTGCCAGCAACCTGGTGGTGGAAACCCTGTGGGATTACATCAAGCGCTTCAATGGGGATGACGAGGTGGAAGAGCTTGCGGACCACGACGAATCCTTATCCCGAGAAGCCAATCGACTGCTTTCAGGCATCCATCTGGCCAACAAGAGTGTATTCCAGACATCCCAGAGCAGTGAGAACTATCGCGGTATGGGTTCAACTGTTTCAACCGTCTATTTTACGGACAGTACGCTTATTGCCGCCAACGTCGGTGACAGTCCCATCTATCTGATTCATGATGGCAAGATTGAGTTGCTGTCGGTTCCCCATACGGTTCTTGCTGAACAGCGCGCCATGGACCCTGACAATACCAAACAGCTGGGCAATGAATTCAAACATATGCTGACCCGGGCAATGGGCGTCAGCGAGACGGTACAGGCTGACATATCTGAAATACAGTGTTTCAAAGGGGATATTCTGGTTATCGGATCTGATGGATTGACAGAAAAGATCACCAAGGAAGAGATCCATGAAATCGTAGCAAAGGAAAAGCCTGCGAAAGCCTGCCGGAAACTGGTGGATCTATCTAATCAACGCATGGGGGGAGACAACGTGACCGTTGTCGTTCTGAAGATAAAGAACACAAAACCTTCCAGAGGGGGGTTCTTCAAGTTTATATCAAAAATATTTCAATAGATGTTGATAAGATAAAGAGGATGTTAACATGCCGAAACTCATACTGAAATTTAAAGATACAAAGATCAAAGATTTCCTGCTTGATCAGGGGAGAAACATTACGATTGGACGCCGGGAGAGCAATGATATCGTGATTGAAAACCTGGCTGTTTCCGGGATGCATGCCAAGATCGATGCCATCGACAAGGGATATCTCCTGACGGACCTGAAAAGTAAGAACGGCACGTTTGTCAACGGTCAGCTGGTTGCCACGCACTGGCTGGGACATGGAGATACGGTGAGTATCGGCAAGCACACCCTGCTTTTCGCCTATGCCGAGGGAGAAGAAAGACCGGATACTAGTGCCGGCGGTATGGATAAAACCATGGTGATGGATACAGACAAGTACCGCGACATGCTGTCAAAAAGCTCCGGAAACGTGGCGTCGACCATCAGGAAAAAGGAATCTATGGGTGTTTTGTCTTTTCTTGCCGGTGGTGAGGGTGAGCTGGAAATCAAAAAGAAACTGATCAAAATAGGAAAAGATGCCTCTTGTGATATCATCGTCAAGGGCTTCATGATCGGAAAAACAGCTGCTACCGTCAGCAAGAGACCCAAGGGATACTATCTGAGCTATGTGGGCGGCATGGCCAAACCAAAAGTCAATGATGTGGCAGTCAAGGAATCGGTTCTCCTGAATGAGTTTGATATTATCGAACTGGGTGGGGCCAAGATGCAGTTCATCTATAAAAATTAAAAGCAGTCACGAAAACACGCACGAAGTATCCGTAAAGGATAAATCTGGAAAACACGAAAATTCTCACGATCTTTTTCGTGTTTTCGTACTTTCATGATTTCGTGATAAAAAATCTTATCTTTCTATATTATCCCTGGTTTCTTGTGGGAGGTGTTTTGTGATCGATATCCGTACCCACCTTGCCATAGACCAGGCGCTTTGTGGAAAACCACTGTTCATAAAAGAGGGTGAAAGCCAGGTTGCATTTACGGCCTTAACGGAGATGGCCGCGGATAAATCCGGTCTTGTTCATGGTGGATTTGTGTTCGGGCTGGGGGATTATGCCGCCATGCTGGCCGTTAATCACCCTAACGTGGTTCTGGGGTCGGCCGATGTTAAATTTCTTAGTCCGGTCCAGGTGGGTGACACCCTGGAGGCGCGGGCGTCTGTTCAGAAAGTGGATGGGAAAAAACAGGTGGTAGATGTTGTCATCCGTCAAGGGGACAAAAAGGTCTTCACGGGCAGATTTACCTGTTTTGTCTTGGAGACACACGTTCTTGATTAACTTTCCTTACGAACGTTTATTTGCAAGTTCGAGCGGTTGTTTGACGTTATTTGCCGAAGCAGCTGCGGAACGTTATTTTGACAAACAGTATAAATCCGAAGCACGAAATTCGAAATCCTAAACAATACCGAATAATGAAAATTCGAATGATCCAAACAAGACCTTGGCGATACCAATTAAGCACAAAGTTTGAAACATTTGAGCATTTGATATTTGGATTTGTTTCGTATTTCGATATTCGGATTTAGAATTTATTCCACGATGAATGTGTATAACATTAACCCGTATAGGGTTGAATCAGTGCCGGACCCTTTGGACCCGGGTATCTACTCGTGATTTCGTGATAAAAGATCTTTTACTTTTCCCTCACAAGTCGAATCGGGTTTTAGCTGAACAGGAGAATTTCCCATGAAACACAAGGTCATTATCAGAAAATGTGCTGATTACGACGCAGACAAGATAGCCGGCATTATCCGGGAAGGTATGCAAGAGCTGGGGGCCAAACCCGAGGGCAACATCCTCCTGAAACCGAATACGGTTATTGCCCACCCTGAAATATTTCCAGCACGCCTTTACACGCAAGGAATTTTTAGACGGGGTTATTGCCGCCACAAAATCACTTGCCGTAAATGTCAAAGAGATCGCTGTCGGAGAAAGATGTGGCATTGTCATACCGACCCGCTTCAGCTTCAAGAACGCCGGGTACCCTGAAATCATCAAAAAACATGGGGTCAAGACCCATTACTTTGATGAGGTCAGGCAGGTTGCCGGTCGAAATAAAGGGCAAAGAAAACCTGAGACGCCAGTTGTTTATTCCCAAGCCGGTTGTCGATGCCGATTTCCTGATCAATCTGCCGAAATTTAAAGCCCATCCCTGGAGCCGCATGACCCTGAGTCTCAAAAACTTTATCGGTATCCAGGATGACCGGCACCGTCTGGTGGACCACAACCAGTTTTTGGAACATAAAATCGCCGACCTGCAGGAGGTTATCCAGCCAAAATTTATTGCCATCGACGGGATCATTGCGGGTCAGAAAATGATGTTGACCCCGACACCATTCCCGCTGGGTGCCATCGTGATGGGTACCAATTCCTGTGCCGTGGATACGGTGGGGTGTCACATGGTCCACGCAGACCCAAAAGAGGTCATCCACCTCCGTCTTGCGTCGGAAAGGGGTTTCGGTCCCATGGATATCGAGGAAATAGAGGTTCTGGGTGATTTTCCTTTGGAGGCGGTCCAGGAGCACACCAGGGACTTTGCCTTCTGCATGGAAAAAATCGACGATTATTTTGGAGATGAAAGCAATCTTTCCTGCACCGTGGGAACTTTTCCTGAAGCACACTCACCCGATTACTGCTGGGGAGGATGCCCGGGGGCGCTGCAGGAAGTCGATGCACATTTTCAGAAGGTTATATCCGGACGTCGACAAAGAGATGAAAAAAATCCGCTACGTTGTCGGCAAGGTGGAGGGCCCCCTTGACCTGGCCGATGACGAAAAGGTCATTTTTGCCGGAAATTGCACCCGCTGGCAAGGGGAGATCGATGGTAAAAAAGTAACCATCGAAGGCCAATACAAAAGACCTCATGAAGTGGATGAAACAAAGACAAAGTCAAACGACATGCTGCTCAAGACCATTACCGCCCTCTTTAATGCGTATAAAAACAGAGGATCAAGATATCTGCATGCCAAGGGGTGCACCATATCGGTTGCTGAGCATGTGAACTATTTATCGGCTCTGGCCGGGATTAAAAATCCTCATTTTGATCTGAGGTTATCCATCGGCTTGACGTTTTCATACTGGCAGATGCGATTTAAGCGATTTTTCAACCGACTGTTTGGGGCATAAATAATTATGGATCATATCCCGATTGTTGTAGTTGTTATTAAAGAAATGAATATAATCGCTTACCCATTGCAACCATTCAGGATTCAAGGATCCGAGGGGTCGAGGGGTCGAGCGAAATGATCAAAAGCATCAACGGTGAAGCAAGAAAATTGAGCCTTAAGAAACGAAATGTATCATCGCTCAAAAGTAAGCTGGTAGCCATTTTTAATTTTTAAAAACAAACACTTGAATCCTTGAATCCTCGGATCCTCGAACCCTTTTCTCCAAACTCTTTTGGAGAAGAACCATAATTATTAAATGCCGTACAGTCTTTCTTATGGCGCAAAGATTGAGTTCTAATGCCGAATCCAGGTTTCACTGTTTTTACCAGCAACCGCCTTGAAAATCTCGTGGAACGGCTGGCCCTGGAGCTTCGAGCACCGCTCTCCTCACCCCTCGATGAAGATCTGATCATTGTACAGAGCCAGGGAATGGCCAGGTGGGTTTCCATGGAACTGGCCGGAATCAATCGTATTTGTGCCAACTGTTTTTTCCCTTTCCCGAATGCCTTTCTGAATCACCTGTGCAAGAAACTGCTGCCCGGTGTTTCTGAATCCCCTGTGTTCGATACCAGTGCTCTGGCATTCAGAATTATGACCCTTCTGCCCGGATGCCTGCACAAGCCTGAATTCAGCACCCTGAGATCCTACCTTTCGGAAGATCAGGAGGGTGTGAAGCTGTTCCAGCTGTCAAGCAGGATCGCAGATCTGTTTGACCAGTATCTTGTCTTCAGGCCCGGAATGATTCTCGGCTGGGAGCAGGGCGAAACCCCCACAGATATCAACCAGCATTGGCAGGCCGATCTGTGGCGGGCGGTCACCACACCCGTGGATTCCATGCACCGCGCACGCATGCGTGAGATGCTGCTTGAAAGACTGTCAGCCGATGATGTCCCTGTGCCGTCCCTGCCGAAACGGGTTTCAGCCTTTGGTATCTCGCACCTTCCCTTGTTCCATCTTCAGATATTGGCGGCATTGTCGAAGCATGTCCAGGTCGATCTATTCCTCATGAATCCCTGCAGGGAATATTGGGGAGAGATCGTTACCAACAGGGACATCCGTCGCATCAGGCAACAGTATGCGGCCAGGGATATCGAACCGAAGGACCTGCATCTCGATAAGGGCAACCGGATTCTTGCGACCATGGGCGCCCTCGGAAGAGATTTCATTTCCATGATCAGTGAGCTGGACTGTGAACAGATTGAGATGTTTGAACCACCACACCGGGGGACCATGCTTTCGATTATCCAGGCCGATATTCTGGATCTGGTTGAACCCGCCGCCCCGTTTGATCCGGAAACCGGGAATCGTGATGATTCGACAGAGGACAGGTCCAAACCAGCACACCCGTTTGCCGGAGACAGCAGTATTGTCATACATGCCTGCCACAGCCCCATGCGGGAGATCGAGGTGCTTTATGACAGTATCCTGGCCATGCTGGAGGCAGACCCCGCCCTGATGCCCCGGGATATCCTGGTGATGATTCCGGATATTGAAACATACGCACCGTTTGTATATGCCGTGTTCGATACCATTGCCCAGGACAGGATGCGCATTCCCTTCAGCGTTGCCGATAGAAGCCTTGTCAAAGAGAGCCGTGTCATCGAGGGTTTCATGGCCATCCTGGAACTGACGGAAAGCAGAATGGAAGCAGGGCGTGTCCTTTATCTGCTGGAATATCCTGCCATCAGAGAGAAGTTCGGCCTGACCGAAGCAGACCTGATCCGTATAGAGGGATGGGTAAAGGATGTCAATATCCGGTGGGGCAGGGATGCGGCTTCCCGTTCCCGGCTGGGACTGCCGGCGCTGAATGAAAATACCTGGGGGGCGGGGATCCAGCGCCTGCTCCTGGGTCTGGCCATGACGGGCAACGATCGAGACCTGTTTGCGGGTATTCTTGCCTATGACAACATGGAAGGGGAAGACAGTCTGCTGCTGGGCAGATTTCTTGATTTTTTAAGGTGCCTGTTTCAAATCTGCACGATGTTTGAACAACCCAAAACAATTTGTCGATGGGCAACAGCTTTTATCACGACCTTGAATCAGATGTTTTCTGAGGGTGACCCATTTGGAAGAGATCTGCAGATGCTGAGAAAAATAATCGATCAGATGGTCGAGAATGCCCGGGTCTCCGAATTCGAGAATAGACTTGACATCGAGGTTGTCAAAGCCTGCCTGCGCAACAGCATCGAGGGCAACATTTTTGGCTCGGGATTCATCTCGGGGGGGGTTACATTCTGTGCCATGCTTCCCATGCGCAGCATACCCTTCAAGGCGATTTGTCTGGTGGGACTGAGTACGGATGCGTTTCCCAGGGATATCCGAAAGTTGAGTTTTGATTTGATGGCGGGTCACCCCATGAAAGGGGATCGATCCAGGCGGGATGATGATAAATATCTGTTTCTCGAGGCGCTGATTTCAGCCAGAGAAACATTGTATATCAGTTATATCGGGCAAAACGTTCAAGATAACACGAGAATCGTTCCCTCAGTCCTGGTCAGTGAACTTATCGATTATATCCATGATCGGTTTGGCGTTGACCCGGATGTCCTGGTAAAACATCATCCCTTGCAGGCGTTCTCCCCGGTGTACTTTCAGGAGGGAAGCCCCTTTTTCAGTTATTCGCAGGAAAATTTTGCAGCAGTGACCCAGCAAAATGATAGAGGACCTCGGCAAAGGATCATCGCCGGCAGCCTGGGGCCGCCATCGGATGAATGGCGTCAATTGGATGTGGAGGCCTTGTGTCTTTTTTTCAAGAATCCAGCCAGGTTTCTGTTGCAAAAGCGCCTGGGAATCGTTTTTGAAGAATTGGCGGTTTTGCCGGACGACCGGGAAAACTTCAGGCTGGAGGGTCTGGACAGGTACCTGGTGGAACAGGAACTGCTCCATCATCGGGCGCAAGGGATCGATCTGGATGACTTGAAGCCCGCTGTTGATGCCAGAGGTATTCTCCCTCACGCGGAAATCGGTTCATATGAATTCAACCGGATGTCCCTGGATATCAAAAGATATGGCGATTTTCTGGCAACATATATCCAGGAGAGAGTGCCGGAGTCGCAGGCATGCCAGCTGATGCTCGGTGATTTTACGTTGACAGGCAGCCTTCCCGGCATCTATGACGACAACTGCCTTTATTTTCGCTATGCCCGATGGAATCCCGGGGATATGATCCGCCTGTGGATATATCATCTGGTCCGTTGCTGCCTGACAGATGTGCCTCCAGGAAAGAGCTGGTATATTGCTCGCAACAAGGTATTTGAATTTACGCCGGTGAGTAACAGCCATATGATTTTGAGCTCTCTTCTGGCGATTTATTGGGAGGGCCTGGCTGATCCGATTCCTTTTTTCCCGGTATCATCCCATGCATATGCTGAACAGGTGATACAATATTCAAAAAAGCGCGAAGCAGGGTTGAAGGCTGCCGCGAAAAAGTGGATCAATGAGCGTTCATGGTCTGAATCGGCCGATCCCTATGTTGCCTTCTGTTTTGCGGGATCAAATCCATTGGACACTCGTTTTGAAACCCTTGCGGAAAGTGTTTTCAGCCCGATAATGGCAAATTCCCAGGAACTGGAAGGACCCTAATCTTAACACGAACAAAGAGGAATGTTGCCTGATCTCAGGACTCATTCAAAGTGCCTGACCGAACAGGCCAAAACTTAGATGATTTTTAGTGACAACCTAATTCGGAACTTTAAGATAATCATGATACTATCGGCATAAAGGACTAGTAGCAGTCACGGTCCTCCATCGGAGGGTTATACTGCAAGTTTATAAGTCGAAAAAAAAAAGCGACAACGTCGCGTCAGATAAAATCGCCCCAGCGATTTTATTAAGGGTACAGAAAATGTCTGAAAAATACCAAAAGACCTATCCCATATCATGGGAACAGCTGCACAGGGATTCAAAAGCATTGGCCTGGCGGCTGCTGGACCAGGGAAAGTGGCAGGGGATTGTCGCCATCACCCGGGGAGGACTGGTACCGGCCGCGGTTATTTCCCGGGAGCTGGATATTCACATGGTTGATACCATCTGTATTTCCAGTTACCAATGGAAGGAACAGGGCAAGGTGGATGTGCTGAAATCGTTTCAGGGGGACGGGGAGGGCTGGCTTCTTGTGGATGACCTGGTGGACACGGGCAGAACCGCCGGCGTTGCCAGAAAAATGCTTCCCAAGGCTCATTTCGCAACGGTTTATGCAAAGCCTGCCGGAAGACCCCTTGTGGATACATTTATCACGGAGGTGAGCCAGGACACCTGGATTCTGTTTCCGTGGGACGCGGAGTCCCGGTTTGTGGAACCCATTTCCAACACGTGCCTGAACAATGGACGATAAGGGCCCGAATAATGGATTTATAGAGGCCTTTGAAAAATGCTCAATTTTGGTTTAGTTAAAGGAAGGCGAAAATTTTAACCGCAGGAATATATGGTGTATTTTGAGGATCTAAAATTTGAGCCTGACACAGAAATAGACCAAAAGGGAGTGTTTTTCAAAGGTCTCTTAGAAGGCGCCCAGCTGGCACGGCTTAACCTTCATCCCCAGAGTCTCGCAGGCGCTCGCGACCTCAAGTTTTTTAAGCCCTTGCTGGGAGGCGATTTCCCAGCAGTGCTCACATGAGATGCGGTTGTCTTTCTGTTTTGTTTCAATGGCGTTTTTGAGCGCTGAAGAGACACTTTCCGCCGGCGTGACGATGTTTTTTTGGGGTGAATATCCAAAGAGTCCCATCTGGCATTTGATAATACGGGCTTCCAGGAGGTCAATGGTCATACCGACCTGTGAAGGCGGCACCGAGAGATCTGCAGCAACCGCATGCGCTGCGGCACAGGTGATGTGGTTGTTGGAAAGTTTTTGTCTGACCTGTTCCACAATCTCAGGATCAGCCTCGACTCCCTTGGGGTGTTTGGATGCATAGTGTCCTGCGTCTTCATGGGTCATGGGGTACCTCCTTGATTGGTTTTATAATTGTCTTCAAGGAATGAATTACAATTATCATGTTTGCAGTCAATAGGCAATTAAGGGTTTGAGGGTTGGAGGTTCAGAGGGGTGAAGGGTAAGCTAATCGTTTGAACCGCGACACGAGCAGCTAACCCCTTGAGTTCTCCGTCGGCAGTGCTTCGCATGCCTGCCAGGTCATTCAATTTAATGCAATCAGCAATTCCACGGATTCCCGCTTATCGCTATGAAACCATTTGATCTCATAAATAGTCCCCTTACCGGCACAAACCTTATCGAAGCCAGCGCCGGTACCGGGAAAACCTACACCATCGCCGGTCTTTTTCTGCGTCTGCTGCTGGAAAAGCACCTGACGGTGGACCAGATCCTGGTGGTGACGTTCACAAAGGCAGCCACAGAAGAGTTGAAAGGACGGATTCGGAATAAACTGCTGGCGGCCCGTCGCGCATTTACATCGGGCTCATGCGACGATGCAGCTGTGGCGGAGCTGGTTTCCGGGATGGATCATGCTGAATCAGCCCTTGAAAGAATACAGGATGCCCTGAGGGATTTCGACAGCACCGCAATTTTCACAATTCACGGGTTCTGCCACCGGATCCTGACGGATCACGCCTTTGAAACCGGTGACCGATTCGATACGGAACTGATGACAGAGCCGACATCGATGCTTACATCGGTATCGGATGATTTTTGGCGGCGACGTTTTTACAAAGCAGCCCCGGAATTAATTCAATATGCCCTGACAAAAATCAGGAAACCTGCATTTTTTTATACACTTCTGCAGAAAGCCAGGCATCCGGGCATCCGGGTTATTCCTGATCCGGATGAACCCGAAATAAGTCACCTGGCGGGTTTCAGAGATCAACTGTCTCAGGTTCGGTGGATGTGGCCGGATGTCAGAACAGAGATCCAGGAGATACTGAAAGATCCGTGTTTGAACAGCGTTGTCTATGGAGGTTTCAAGGAAGATAAAAAGGCGCCCGGTGCCACTGTGAGGGAAATCAGGGTGTCGGCGCTGGTAAAACAGATGGATCGGTTTGTGGAAGAGGACAGCCCGGATCTACCGCTCTGGCAGGGGTTCGAGAGGTTTACGGCGGACAAAGTCGAATCGTGTGTCAAGAAAGGACACGACCCCATTTCACATCCATTTTTTCTCACATGCAAGACCTTGAAGGAACGTGCCGATGCCCTATCTTCCGAGTTGGATGCTTATCTTGTCTACCTGAAGTCCGAATGTCTCAAATTTGGCCGGAAAGAGCTTCTGGAAAGAAAAAAGCGCCGGAATGTTCAGTTTTTCGACGATCTTTTATTGATGGTGCAACAGGCTCTCATGGAAAAGCAGGGTAAT
The DNA here is from genome assembly GCA_963848165.1 of uncultured delta proteobacterium. Classification (GTDB taxonomy): domain Bacteria; phylum Desulfobacterota; class Desulfobacteria; order Desulfobacterales; family B30-G6; genus B30-G6. The sequence continues at coordinate 63,263 of CAWKCS010000023.1, forward strand.
CTGTTGGCGGCCAGGATACGTCACCGATACCGCGCAGCGCTTGTGGATGAGTTTCAGGATACCGATCTGGTTCAATACGAGATATTCACGCGTATTTTTTCGAAAAAAGACCACCCGCTGTTCATGATCGGTGATCCCAAACAGGCCATTTACAGTTTTCGCGGAGCCGATGTCTTTTCATACATGAAAGCCTCTTCCAGCGCAGAAAACAGGTACACCCTGTTTCAGAATTATCGCTCAACGCCCGACATGATAACGGCCGTTAATACCCTGTTTTCAAACAGGGTCAACCCGTTCATATTTGAAGAGATTCCTTTTGAGAAAGGAAAACCCGGGAACAAACCGGCATTTGACGCCACCACCAAGGAGGCGCCTTGTCGTATCTGGTTCCTGTCAGCAGCAAGAGGGCCGCAGCATGACGGTCCAGGACACCACCCGCGCGATCGTTCATGCCGTTACCGGAGAAATTGCACAGCTGATTACGAGCCCGGAAGGGAAGGTCAAACCCGGGGACATCGCCATACTGGTACGGACCAACAATCAAGCTGTTCTGGCAAAAGAGTCACTATCCAGTGCCAGGATTCCCGCTGTCATCTATAGCGCCGGAAATGTCATGGATTCATCGGAATCCCAGGAAATAGCGCAGATACTTTTGGGCATTTTGAATCCCGCAAAAGAGGGTGCCCTCAAGGCGGCCTTGTCGACGGATATGCTGGGAACCAGGGTGGCATTCCTCGATTCCGCACAAATGGAGGACAGCTGGTGGGAGAAGCGCATCGAAGCTTTTATGGGCTACCATCGTCTTTGGCATGATAGTGGTTTTATGCCGATGTTCAGGCATTTTATGAATGTAGAGGGCGTCAGGGCGCGCTTGCTTTCCCTTCCCAATGGTGAGCGGCGCCTGACGAACGTGTTGCATCTTTCAGAAATCCTTCACACGGCGTCAATGGAAAGAAAACTGGGTATGACCGGACTTCTGAAATGGTATTTTGTCCAGAAAGACCCTGATACACCCAGGCAGGAGATTCACCAGCTTCGCCTGGAAAGCGATGAAGATGCCGTTAAGGTCATTACCATCCACAAAAGTAAAGGGTTGGAATTCCCCATTGTATTCTGTCCTTTTGGATGGGGGAAATCCCAGGTGTCCGGGGATGATTTTACATTCCACGACATGGATGAAGACCGATGTATTACCCTCGATCTGGGATCAAAGGAGGTGGAAGACCACCGGGTGATGGCCCAGAATGAGCTGCTGGCCGAGAACCTGAGGCTTCTCTATGTGGCTGTCACACGGGCTATTGAACGCTGCTATCTGGTGTGGCCAAGAATCAGGCAGTCAGAGACCTCTGCCCTGGCGTATCTGTTGCATGGCCTTGGTCCGAAATCTTCCTTTAAACCTTCAGACAATCTGATTGTTACGTTGCGGGATGTCTTATCCAATATGAACCCGGAAACATTCTTAAAAGACATGCAGCGTCTGGAACACAATTCTCAAGGGTGTATCGCGGTGTCACCGTTGCCTGAAAATGAGATTCCGGCTGTGGCGCGGCCCATCCCGGACAGAAAAGATCTCAAGGTGAGAACCTTTTCCCGCAGCATTGACAGAAGGTGGCGGGTGTCAAGCTACTCGTCACTCGTTTCAGGCAGAACCCCGGATCATGAACTGCCGGACAGAGATGAGCCGCCCGGGTTTGAGGAGCATGGCGTTGTGCAGCATCTTGAAACGCTAGCGGGCGATACCGGCGCAGCAGGGGAACGTAGCATGTTTTCTTTTCCCAAAGGCGCTGCCAGCGGCATATTTTTTCATGACATCCTGGAGCACCTCGATTTTACCAATGGGGATCTGAAATACCGGCAGGGTTTGGTGTTGTCGAAACTGTCCGCTTACGGGTTTGACCCGTCCTGGGTGGATGTGATTGTCCGGATGCTTGAAAATCTTTCAGCCGTTAACCTGTCCCGGGATACGGCCGCTTTTTCCTTGTCCGCAGTCGATAATGCCCGGCGGATCAACGAGATGGCATTTTATTTTCCATTGCAAAACCTGTCTTGCACCATTCTCAAACAGATTTTCGATGATTTTTCGGATCAGGGCGTGTTAAAGGGATTCCCCGAAAAAATGGAGCGACTGACATTTTCTCCGGTCAAGGGATTAATGAAAGGATACCTGGATGTTCTGTTCCAGCATGAGGGCCGGTTTTTTGTCGTGGACTGGAAATCGAACTTTCTGGGGGCGACACTGGAAAATTATCAAAGAGACCTGCTGACTGCCGAGATGCAGAAATCGTTTTATGTACTTCAATACCACTTGTATGTCCTGGCAACCCATCTGCATTTAAAGATGAAACTGCCCGGGTACGCGTATGAAAGAGATTTCGGGGGGGCTTTTTATATATTTCTGCGGGGTATCGATGTTACAAAAGGGCCCGGCTATGGTATTTTTGAAGATCGTCCGGATATTCGTCTGGTGGATGCGTTGGGAAAGGCGCTGATTCCGAACTACGAATAAAATCGTAGGAACGATTTTATCGAACGCGACAGTGTCGCTCTTATCGACCCGGTAATCTTATTTCTATTATTACTCCGGCAATTAAATATGTTACGGTTGTCATTCCCGCGAAGGCGGGAATCCAGAAAGGCACTGGATGCACGGATCAAGTCCGGCATGACGGGGATTGGCTATTTAGTCGCCGGGTTAATAGCTGTGCCGAAGGCGACCACCTTATTCTGTATTCTGTCTTCTGTATTCTTTGTTTTGTGTCATCGTTTATTTACTCGTTATCAAAGAATCTAACTTTTTTATTTGGACCGAAAGCCAAACATGGACATCCTTGATAAAATAGATCGAAGCGACTACTTCTCGTCCATCGATCGTCATTTTGCACGCTTCATGACGGAGCTTTCTTCACAACCGGACCCCGTCATCGGGCTGGCAGCGGCGCTGGTCAGTCGCAACAACCGCGAAGGGGACGTCTGCATTGACCTGAATTCTTTTGCCGGATTGACCCTCGGCTCTGAAACGGATGTGGAATACACGCTGACATGCCCGAGCCTGTCGAAATGGCGGGAGCACCTGAGAAAAAGTGATCTGGTGGGGAATCCCGGAGAGTACTATCCATTGATCCGGGATGATGCAGACCGCCTTTATCTCTACCGTTACTGGGAGTATGAGAAAAACCTGATCGATCTCATCCGTTCGAGAACCCGCAGAGAAGATGGGGAAGTGGACCCCGAAAAACTGAAACAGCATCTGGAGATCTTTTTCCCGGAGACTGGAAAACCCGGCATCGACTGGCAGAAACTGGCCGCAGCCGTTGTGGTGCTGAAACGGTTTTGTGTGATTTCAGGGGGACCCGGTACCGGAAAAACCTATGCCATTGCCCGGATTCTGGCAACATTGATCGAACAGCACGATTCCCGCGAGCTGCGGATATACCTGACGGCCCCCACCGGCAAAGCCGCAGCCAGGCTGGCGGAATCCATAGGAAATGCCAAGAAGGCATTGACCTGTGATCCCAGGACCCTTGAAACCATACCCCATGTCAGTTCCACCATTCATCGCATGCTCAAGCCTGTGAAAGGCTCCCCGTATTTTTTTTACAACCGTGAAAACCCATTGCCGGCGGATGTGGTGGTGGTGGATGAAGCTTCCATGGTGGATCTCCCGCTCATGTCCAAGCTGATCCAGGCGCTGCCGGAGGATTCAAGACTCATCCTCATCGGCGACAGACATCAGCTCGCCTCCGTCCAGGCCGGATCGGTTTTGGGTGACATCTGTGGAGACAAGATTGACAACGGCTTTTCCGAGGTGTTTTCCCGGACCCTGGCACCTGTAGTGAATTACCCTCCGGAGCAATTGGCGTGTTCCCGCAGGGATAAAACAGGTATCCAGGACAGCATGATCTATTTCACCAGGAGTTATCGCTTCGAGAAAGAAAGCGGTATCAACATACTCAGTCAGGCTGTTAATAAAGGTGCTGTGGATGATGCCGTGGACATTCTCAGACAGGGTCGCTACCCGGAGGTTACCTGGTACCCGCTTTCAAGCCATGCGGACCACCATCATCTGCTGTCCAAAAACATTCATGAGCACTATCGCAGGCTGAGCAATGGTAATGATCCCCAGGAGGCGCTCGACGAACTGGATCGCTTCAGAATATTGTGTGCCGTCAACCAGGGGGAACTGGGCGTCGACACCATCAATGCCAGGGCGGCAGCCGTCCTGGGCTCAGAAGAAAAAAATTGGATCCCGGGAGGATTTAACTCGGAATGGTATCATGGCCGACCCATTCTGATTACAGCGAATGACTATACCCTGGGTCTTTTCAATGGGGATGTGGGGATTGCCATGGCCCTGGAAACAGCCGATGATAAGGCCTGTCATGTCTATTTCCGGGGTGGTTCTGCAGGGCCGCTCCAACGATTTGCGCCATCCCGTCTTCCCCGGCATCAGGATGTGTATGCCATGACAATACACAAAAGCCAGGGATCGGAGTTTGACGAGGTGCTTCTGGTGCTGCCGGAAAAGGACAATCCTCTGCTGACCAGGGAGTTGCTCTATACCGGTATTACCCGGGCCAAACGAAAGCTGTCGATTTTAGCCTCTGAATCTGTTATAAGGAACGCCGTATCAAGAAAGATCGAACGGGCATCGGGTTTGCGGGATGCCCTGTGGGAAGAACGGGTTCATTGAGTTCGTTGTGTTTATTGATGTTCTATTGGGTTTCTTGAGTTTCAGTATGCTGGGAGGCTAGGATGCCGGGAAGCTTGGAGGCTGGAATCAGCTTATATGCTCATGGGTGATAGATCATAGCGCCTAATATGTTTCAAAAATGCAGACGTAGCCCAGGGCTTTAGCCCTGTCATGCAATCGATTTGCAGAGCTGAAAGCTCTGTACTACAGCACAAAAGTAGTATTGATAAAAAAGCGACAAGGTCGCGTTATATAAATTCGCAACGCGAATTTATTCGGAGAATAAATACCATGCGAAAGACGATTATCAAGGGCACGGGCAGATATGTTCCGGAGCGGCTGATTACCAACGACGATCTGACCCAGTGGATGGAAACGTCGGATGAATGGATCCAGCAGCGCACCGGGATCAAACAGCGTTACTGGATACCGGAAGAGGGGAATGTGGGCGCGTCCGACCTGGGGCTTGAAGCCTCTAAAATCGCCTTGGAAAAAGCCGGGTGGCAGCCGGAAGATATCGACATGATCATTTTCGCGACCCTGAGCCCGGATGCTTTCTTTCCTGGTTCCGGGTGTTTTCTTCAGTACAAACTGGGTCTTCATGACACGCCGGCCCTGGACATCCGGCAGCAGTGCACCGGCTTTCTCTACGGGCTTGTCACCGCGGATGCCTACATCCGCAGCGGTCTTTACAATCGTGTGCTCCTGGTGGGCGGGGAAGTCCACAGCACGGGCATCGACATTTCCACCCGCGGCAGGGATGTGGCTGTAATCTTCGGGGATGGTGCCGCCGCAGTCTGCATCGAGGCGGTGGAGACGGATGAGAATGCAGGTGTTCTGGCATCGACCCTGCACGCCCAGGGAGAATTTGCCGAAAGTCTGTGGGTGGAAGCCCCGGCATCACGGCAGATGCCCCGTATCGATGAAAAAATGCTGGCAGAGAACCGTCATTATCCCTACATGGACGGCAAGAATATTTTCAAGATGGCCGTGAAACGACTGCCCGAAGTCACCAAGAAGGTTCTGGAACAGTCCGGTCTGACCATCGAAGACATCGATCTGATCATACCCCACCAGGCCAATCTGCGTATCAATCAGTTTTACCAGCAGACCATGAAGATACCCGAAGGCAAGGTCTACAACAACATCCACAAATACGGCAACACCACTGCCGCCTCCATACCCCTGGCCATGGATGAGGCCCTGGAAAAGGGGATCATCGACGATTCCAGTACCCTGTTGTTTCTGGGGTTAGGGTCCGGTGTTACCTGGGGGGCATGTATATATAAAGGGTTGGAGGGTTGAAGGGTGTGGGGTTGGCGGCGGAGCGATAAGCATTAAGTGCTAAGCTGTCCATGAGCATATGGCTATGAGCTGATAACCGCCTCCCAGCTTCCCGGCATCCTCGAGCCTCCCAGCATAAAAATCGTTCATGATTTTATTACCTGAATTACATACCAGGACACTCCAAAAACTATTACCTGTATTACATAAAAAATCCAAAATTCTGCCGGTAGTATCCCAAGGGATCTGATTTTCAGCGATATATACATTATAACTAATTAAAATATATATAAATAATAATTGAATACAAAAATATGTGAAAGTTCTTTTCATGATTTGGCACAAACACTGCATTATGTCATTGCAAGTCTGAAATTAAACGAATTTTAAACTATATTTAACAGACAAGGAGATGACACATGCAGAAATTATTTAAGATCTTGGTCGTGCCCTTTTTAGTGTTGTTTTTATGTGCGCGGGACGTCGCTCTTTGCATATACCATCGCATGATGATTACATTGGCGCGATCGATACCAATAGTGGTTATACAGGAAGATGACATCGATGGTACTATGCTTCGATATTATGTTAGGCATGGATCTTGAGTATGATATCGGGCTGGTTATTGAAGATGAAATGTTCTATTTTGATCTAGCAGATAATCTAGGCAACTTGAATCTGTAGATGATTTTACATCAGACTGATGGATGGAATCCTATGGACCTGACACTTTGCATTTGACGATTAGGCTTCAAATGGTGAGGATTGGGAATATGTTCTGCAATATTGAATCTACCAGGTATCGATGGTAACTGTACACTTTATCAGTGTCAATTGAAATCTATCCTATCCTTACATAAATATGCATTCAATTGGATATCGACAGCAATTATCAAGAAGCTAGAATGCGACCAGTGATTGGATAACTAGTTCTGGTATTTAGGAGAAGTCTGGGACCGTAGATAGTGACAAATGATTATATATGGTTTTCAGATTGTATTATGCTATTTTAGGAGATTACATTAGCATTTCATTGGACGAATGCCATGTGGTAATGATGTCATCGATAGGCATCAGCACCCGTCCCCGAACCTGCCACCATGTTACTGCTCGGCACCGGCCTCGTCGGTCTTGCTGGGGGTTGGCAGGAAGAAATTTTTCAATAAATAAGATACGTGATAAAAATAGTTCTGAAACGTGACGCATGTCACTCCTTTTGCTGCCCGTCCATGGGGGACGGGCAGTTTTTTTTAGAACCCCACTCAATCTTGAACGGTTTTCTCATTTCTTGACAATATCCTCTTCCAACAGGTACCCTTCAAAATAATCCATTTTTACAGTAAAACCTTGAAATATCAAAAAGCAATCTCGTTAACTGAGTGATGTAGCGCAGAGCTTCAACTCTGCCTGGGGTCTACCTTGGCAGGGCTGAAGCACTGCACGACGTTATAGCTTGAGATTCCTGAAAGACCCCATATGAATTCTCTATTAAACGACCCGCCATTACTCCAATCCCACATCCAGCAGATTACGGGTGAGCACCTCCTCAAAGAACCGGTCTACCCGGAGCATATCGATGGTATCAAAGACGCCTCGGCAGTGATGTTTCTTCTGGGTCTTATGCCGGGTGAAAACGGACAGGCACCCGAGCCCAGTCTCATATTGAACAAACGATCCCAGGCGGTCAATCAGGCGGGTGATCTGTGCTGTCCCGGGTGGCGGCATCTCTCCGGGAATGGACACCTTTCTGGCGAAAACCATGGCTCTGCCGGGTCTTCCCATGTGGCGCTGGCCTTTCTGGCCGGCCATTCGCTCGCACCGATCCAAGGAGGCGGAGATTCTGCGGGTGCTCTTTTTTACCAGCCTGCGTGAAGCTTTCGAGGAGATGCGCCTGAATCCATTCGGTGTCCGTTTTCTGGGACCTTTGCCGGTCCAGCGGCTGGTCATGTTCGGGCGGGTCATCTATCCCATGGTGGGGTGGGTGTCCAGACAGCAGCATTTCAGACTGAACTGGGAGGTGGAAAAGATCGTCTCGATACCCTTGAGAGAATTGCTCGATCCCGGCAATTACGTTCAGTATCGGCTCGAGATGAAAGATCCCAATGCCGATAATGGCCGTCAGCAGGTCTATGATGCCCCGAGCTTTCTTCACAAAAACAGCCTGGAGAGCGAGGTGTTATGGGGCGCCACGTGTCGCATTACCCTGAATTTTCTCGAGCTCATGTTCGATTTTACGTTGCCGACGGACGGTTCCCTTCCTGTTCTCAAGGGTGTCATGGATGAAACATACCTGAACCCAAAGGCTTCATAAAGATGAACGTCCAACATCGACGGTTTCGTAAAAAGTCCAACTTCGGCGTTGTGCTGCATTTCGTAATCATTCAACGTACGATAAGTACGCCTCATGATTACAAAACTTACACGCCTTGAATTTGAACTTTTTACAAAACCGTCTAATTCTGACTTTTTATGAGCTCATCAACATCGAACGTCGAACATCGAATGAAAAATAATAGATTCAAGCACATTTGTCTCATGTCCCTGCCGTGGCCGCTTTTCAAACGGCCGTCGATTCAGCTGGGTTCCCTGAAATCTTTTCTGAACAGAGATCTCAAGGACACCCGTGTGGACACGGCCCATATATATCTCAACGTGGCCCATGCCATGGGCTATGACGTGTACCAGGCCATATCCAAGCGGACCTGGTTGGCGGAGTCGGTATATGCAGCGCTTTTGTATCCTGAAAGGTCCGATGCAATAAAACGATTTTTCAGGAAGCAGGCATCCCGGAATCAGGTGTTGAAGTCTGTTGATTTCGAGGTGCTGGTTCGGCAGGCAAAGAATGCCACGGATGCGGCGATACAAAAAATAAACTGGCAGGGTATCGGCCTGGTGGGGTTTTCCGTGTGTCTGTGTCAGCTGACATCGAGTCTCTATGCCGTCCGGCAGATCAAAAAGATTTCGCCCGATATCATTACGCTTTTCGGCGGGTCAACCGTCTCCAATCCCTTCTGCCGGAAGTATCTCGATGTTTTCATTGACATCGATGTAATCGTCAACGGGGAAGGGGAGCTTCCCTTGCTCAGGCTGCTGGAACATCTTGAAAAATACGGCAGTATCGAGACGGCCCATACCATTGACGGTGTCGTGACCCGGGGATCGCCCGATAACGAAGGGCATTGTTTTTCCCAATTGCCCCACCTGGAACGCCTTGCAACACCCGACTATGACGACTATTTTAAAACCCTGGACACGTTTTCACCTGCCAAACGGTTTTTCCCGACCCTGCCCGTGGAATCGTCACGGGGATGCTGGTGGAAAGGGGATATCCTGGAAAAACAGACCAAAGGATGTGCTTTCTGTAACCTGAACCTGCAGTGGTCCGGATACCGGCAGAAGACGCCCGCCAGGGTTGTTCACGACATCGATGCATTGACGGAACGTCACCAGACCCTGTCCGTTGCATTCATGGACAACGTACTGCCGTCCAAATCGTCAGACACTCTTTTCTCAGGACTGGGTCGCCTGAACAAGGATCTGCAGATGTTCTCAGAGATCCGGGCGTCCACACCCCTGAAGACCCTGGCCAGGATGCGTTCGGCAGGCATGACCGAAGTTCAGGTAGGAGTTGAAGCACTCAGTTCCAACCTTCTGAAAAAAATGAATAAAGGCACTACGGCAATTCAGAACATGGAGATCATGAAAAACTGTGAAGCCCTGGGCTTGCGGAATGCTTCCAACCTGATGCTCCACTTTCCGGGAAGTGATGAAACAGATGTCAGGGAAACCATGCAAAATCTGGAATTTGCCATGCCCTTCCGGCCCCTGAAGCCCGTTAATTTCTGGCTGGGATTGGGGAGCCCGGTGTGGCAAAAGCCCACACAGTTTCATATCCGGTCCATATCGAATCATCCGTATTACCGTATCCTGTTTCCGGAACATGTCACTGAAAAAGTACGATTTTCAATTCAGGCCTATCGTGGTGATCTGCTGCGCCAGAGAAAACTCTGGAAGCCTGTTGAAAAGAAAGTTCAGGCGTGGAACAGATATTATGCGGATCTTCACCGGCAACCGTCAGCTGATCCGATTCTCGGTTACCAGGATGGGGGCCGCTTTATGATCATCCGTCAGCGGCGACTGAACGCAGACCCTTTGCAGCATCGTCTCACCGGCACATCCCGGGAGATATATCTGTTCTGCAACAAAACCCGATCTATCAGGCGGATCATGTCGCGATTTCCCGAACTTCCGGAAGACAAACTCATGCTGTTTCTGCAAATGATGACCGGAAAGGGTCTGATGTTCGAAGAGGGGGGGAGATATCTGAGTTTGGCCATATGCTGTAACTCAACTTTCGGGGTTCAGCGAACACGAAATGAATAATCCCCTGGCGCTTTGCGAACTCGCCGCAAGGGCTTCTAACATCAGCGCTGGCTATATAGTTAAACAGGCATGATTAACAAATGACCGCATTTTCATATTGGATTTTCATTAACATGCGCTGATGCAAGGGGCCCTAAGCGGCTCAAACAGCGCAAATCGCCATTGGATCACCCATTTCGCTCTATTGTCGGTCAAAACCGAAAGGGGTTAGCAGTAAACCATAGACGACAAGCAGCATATGCCTAAGGGTCACGGCTGTGAGCAACAATAAATTACGCGCGTAGCGCAAATGTCGTCCGATAGGACAAATTACATCCGAAGGATAAATGACGCGTATTGCTTCGTTAAGAGCCGAGGATTTGCATAGATAACTTTGCAGGCGGTAATAAGAAAAGTTTGTACAGATTTGCAGGTAATGTGATATGATTACAAGCATTTTGAAGTTCAAGAGGGAGAACAGCCGATTGTGAAACACCCGCAACAGCCCCTAGAAAAAGAAATCAAAACCCTCAGGGAAATTGTGCCGCAACTGGTGGACCGGCTCAGGCTGGACAACGATGTGGATATCACAACCTGGCAGACCCTCATCGACAAAAAACTGCTTCCCAAACTGGCTCCTGATTTTCCGCTGGTGGCATCCATCTGCGGGGGGGGCTCATCCGGCAAGTCCTCACTGTTCAATGCACTCATTCAAGACAATATCTCCCCCACGGGTGGTACTGCCGGTATCAACCGCCGGATTCTCATATCCGGTAATGCTGACAGTTTTTCAGACGGCAACCGTTTTGCCGATCTTTTCAAGACCTTCGGATTTCGACCGGAGCCCCTGATGGATAAAAACGATCTCATCCGGCAGGGAAATGCCCGGTATGTACTCAATACCCAAACGCCTTCAAATCTTATTCTTCTGGACACGCCTGATTTCGATACCGGGTCTAAGGGTACCTATCTCAACCGCGAGGCTGCCAGACAGGCGCTGGAAGTGTCGGATGTGCTGATCTATATTTTTACCAATGCCAATTATAACAACCGGGACAACACCGATTTTATTTCAGAGATACTCACCGGTATCGGTATCCGCAAATGCTTTCTGGTTTATCGCGTGTATGCCAGCTATCCCGAAGAAGAGATTCTGGAACATGCCGGGACAGTTGCGGAAAATCTGTACGGCAGTGATGCCGCCGGCCATATATTGGGAGTCTACAGGGCGGACGAGGATAACCGGGTCGCCACCGATGAAATATTCATGGACGTGCTGCCGGTGGGAGATGGCGGCGTCTCCTTGATGGATGCATTGGCAAGCCTGGACAGGGAAAAGATCCGCCTGGCATTGATGTCCAGCATCCTTATGGATGTGTTGGAACAGGCCGGGGAGATTTCAAACAGGGCCGGGGTTTCGCTGCTCGAACTGGGACTCTACCGAAATGCCCTGCAGACCTGGCAAAGCCATTGTGTGCACCAGGCCTTGAAGCGCTTTCCCATGGATATCGTACTCAAACGGTTCGTGGAGATCTGGCACCGAACAGACCCATCTCATATCAGATGGATGCGCAAAGCAGGCACCATCATCGACCTACCGATCCGGGCCGCCGTAAAGACGGTTAAATGGATCAGGGGCAGGGAATCCCTGCCGCCGGGTTCAGAAGAAAATAGCCAGGTTCGATATTCAGAGGAAACAATGGACGACCTCTTGACGGCTGCCAATGATTTGTGGCGAAAATTCATTGATTTCGAAATCTCCGTATCGCTGGTGAAAACCGATCCCGTGGCAAAGAAAATGCGCGAAGCCTGGCAGGGAATCGAGGCGAAGCTCAAGCTGTTGACCCAGGGGAATCCCCACCAGATGAGGGCTTCAGCCAATGGGGGCTGGAATTTTATCGTCAGAGCCCATCCGGCGATTATCGAAGAAGGGATACTGCCGGGTTCAGGGGAATGGCGGCCGGCCATTACCTCGATCCTGTCCGGCACGGAAAAACTTCTGGATACCTCCGGTCAGATCGACCGGGATCTTGAAACACTGGTGGAAGCATTTCGAAAGCGTATGAACCTATGGTCAAAAATCGGGCAGACATTTTCTGCCTTCCTGAACGTGCTGCCGGCAACGGTGGCGGTTACGTACATTCTGTCAACCGGTGACCCTGTGGGCGCTGCGGGTATCAAGGTAAAACTCTCGGGTTTGTTCGGATTGAAAGATCTGTATGCGCTGGTAGCCCTGCCGGCCACTTCAGGCCTTCGGGCAGCGGATCAGACACAGCTGGAGGCCTTGATGGGACCGATTGCAGAAACCTGGCTCAACCACAAGCTCGAGGTGATCCAGACCATTTTTCAGGACACTATCAGTGGAAAAACCCTGGCGAAGGCCGAAGCTATTTATTCAGAAGCAGACCGGCATATTGCTGATTTGAACCGGGTTTTGGCAAATTGTAGGACCTATAACAAATAGGTATATGAACCAGGGAATTCAGGATACAGAATGCAGAATTCAGAATTTTGCAAAGCGCTAAATTGTTTCAATGCTGGAAACCGAATGAACATCGAACATCGAACGTCCAACATCGAATTTTGAACCGAAAAAGCGAGCGCATTCCCCGTAGGTTCTGCCGTTCGGCAGTGCTTCGCATGCTGCGAGGTTCTTCAATTTGAAAAGATAAAGAAACAGAAATAATTCGGTATTGGGTTTTTGTTTTCATTCGACATTGGACGTTCGATGTTCGATGTTGGACGTTCATCTTTATAAAATAATCATCCTTAAAACTTAAACCTTCACTTTAAGAAGAAAAACTATATCATAAATAAGGTTTCCCCATGAATCAAGCAAATCACCCTGAAATCATCCAGGCGCTGGGAAAAATAGCGACATGTAAAAATGAGGTGCAAGGCATGGCGACATTGCTGGAGGCGTTACCCCTGTGGCGCCCCGGCACGGCCTTGAAAAAAGAGTGCAGGGAAATCCTTGATCTCATGAACGACCATGAGAGACGATTTGAAAGGAAGCTGGTGGTCGCCATCATCGGACCTGGAGGCTCCGGAAAATCGACCCTCGTCAATTCGCTGGCAGGTGTAGATGGCCTTTCTGATGCCGGGACCAGGCGTCCTACGACCACGGAAGTCGTACTGGTGTGCCGGTCGCCCGGGGATGCTGCGTTTCTTGACCCGCTTATTCAACCCGGAAGACTTGCGGGTGATTGCCGAACCCGGTGCTTTTCAGATGGATCATCTGCTCCTGGTGGATACGCCGGATATTGACAGCACGCACCAGGCAGAGCATCGACCGCTCGTCAAAAGGGTGATCGAGATGGCAGATGTACTGCTGTGTGTGTTTAATTCGGAAAATCCGAAAACCAGGGATCAGGTCGATTTTTTTCATCCCTATGTTCAGCGGTTTCATGGTGAATCGCTCATAGGCATCTTAAATAAGTGCGATCGGGTGGACGAACGCGAACTAAAAGAAGTCATTTTGCCTGATTTTAAGCAACATATCACCAACGCCTGGGAAAGACCCATGGCGTCATTTTTCTGTATTTCCGCGCGCAGACACCTGAAGAATCCGAATTGGGATGTCAACGCAGGCCCCAAACATGCGTTTGATCAGTATGGCGAACTGAAGGACCTCTTAAGCGGGGCATACAATCTCCCGGGAGCGATTGCCGACAGACGCTTAAAAAACGTACAGGAATTGAAAAAATTTGCACAATCCGAAGTGCAGGAGGCCATCCGGCAGTGCCAGACGCCTCTGGCGGCAGCATCGGCGCGTATGAGGGATGTGGAGAAAACCGCTTTAAAAGAAGCTTTCGAAACCCTGAAAAACGAGGGGACCGGCCAGATACTGGGGGTGAATGTCCTGCTATACCAGAAATTAGCCCAACAATGGTTTGGACCGGTGGGGTGGCTGATAGCGCTTTGGGCAAGAATCCTGATTTTTGGAACCGGTTTGATGGCCCTGTTTCGATTTGGAAATCCTGTGCGTCAGATCATGGGCATCATTTCTTCGTTGCGCCATTTCAAAGAGGCGGAAGCTTCCATTACCGCCGGAGAAAAAGGGAATCAGTTGGGGGCCGCCATGAGGAAATACCGGGTGGCGGTTCTCAAGGAGTGGCCCGAAATTGCCGACATGCTTGTACAGGGCGGATTTGAAGAATCGGTCAGACAGCCGGATACCGGTATGTCTGACCAGCACGAATTGAATGAAGCACTTTCGACCATGTGGCAGGAGACCCTCGGCGCGACAATTGAAAAGACAGCCCGGCGATTCAGCGGTATGTGGCTTCAGATCCTGTTTAATATCCCCACCGTCGGCATACTGGCGCATATAGCCTGGCTGACGGTGAAACATTATTTTGCACATGATTATCTTGCGACGGATTTTTTTATCCATGCCTTTCTAACGGCTGGGATTGTGATGTTTTTAAGCTTTTTTTTACTTCAAGCCTGTCTTCGAATGGTGTCGGGCCCGGAACGTATCATCTCCAGGGCTTTTGAAAGGATCAATATCCAGATAGATCCGCTTCAACGCATGTCCATCGGCCCGGTATTCAAACAGCTCGATAAACTCCTGGGAGCCAACCCGGCCCAGCCCGGAGACGTTGCCAAAAGCACTTCCGACGACACCCCCCCTCCTGCTGGTTCACAAACCTGAGAAACCTCGCTATTTCCATTCAAGCTTCGATGTTGACGGTTTCGTAAAAAGTCCAACTTCGGCGTTTGCTGCATTTCGCCATCATTCAACGTACACGTAAGTACGCTTCATGATCCATTCAAAATTTGCACGCCTTGAACCGAATACAGCGATGCTCATTCCCCGTAGCTTGCTAACCCTCGAGGCAAACCACGGGGTGATAGCTCACTATCGCGGCTCAAACAGGTCGACCGGTATGTTTGCCGATACACCTAGCCGAAGCGTCAGCCAAAAATTAAACGTAACATATTTATGGCAACATGCTATAACCGCCAGAGTCGTGCAAAAAAAAATAGCATGAAAAATTATCATTAAAAATATTAAAATAAAGATAATTAAATATTAAATAAAAAATTATAATATAAACATAAATATGAAAAAACTTCTTGACATTATTAAAAAGCTATGTTTTAAAAACTATAAAAATCAATTAAAGGAGGATTAAAATGAGATTATTAAATGAAAACTTTAATGAAGAGTTTAATTTTAGTTCCTTTATTGATGAGTTTGATAGATTTGATGAAATAGATATTGATCTAATATCAAAGGAGTATGAAAGAAAATTTGAATCAAGAATTAATATAAAAAATCTTGATGAAATCGGATAGATGTGCTAAGGTAACTGCAACTTCCTGAAAATCACAAAGGTTTGAAGGAAAAGCACGCCGTTTCCGGCCTATCGCCCGTAAACGGGTGCGGTCGAATCTGTTGTTGCAGGTATCTCAGACATCACACCATAAAAGATTCCCGCTGAGCCGCAACAGCGAACGTATTCTCCCTGGCGATTCGACTGAGAGTGCCGAAGTCTTGTCACGGGGTCAGCGAGCGAATCTGAAATAGACAGAATTCCTTGTGGTCGGAGATTCCTCGCAGTTTACTGCGGGGTTCTTTAGTTTTCGGGGAATTTTCAATTTTGAAGAGGACGTTATGGCGGCTAAAATATCCGACAAAGAACTCCTGGAAGTAATAGAACGGTATATGGATGCAGATAAGATATGCAAGGAAACCGATTTGAAACTGAAGACGCTTCAGGCGCGTGTTGGGAGGCTGACCTACAAAAACCTTCTCAAAAGTCCATCTCAAATCAAGGGCTTATACAAACCGAAACCAAAAATTGTTAAAATGAGTCAAAATGCCATTATTATCCCCAAGGCAAGAATCGAGGATGCCGACTTCAAGATAGGCGATATGTTCAAAGTTACCTGCGAGGATGACCGGATTATACTTTCGCGGTTATAATCGTAAACAACGCTTTCATACACCTTTTGACGATGGCTTATCAGATGACCACCGGCTTATCTCGTGAGGATCCATTACACATGATTATCGAGAGAGGATAACATGGCGCAGGCCAAAAACGCAAAAACCGATATCAACGATTCATTCCAGTGAAGAGATATACAAGGGGCGACAGTTCTCAATTTATAAAGAACGCATTACGCTGCCGCACAACGTTGATGCAGAAATGGCATTTGTCCGTCATCCTGGTTCCGCTGTTATCGTACCATTGTTCGAAGATCAAACCATCGGCGTAATCAAGCAATTTCGTCATGCTGTCAATGACTATATCTATGAGATCCCTGCCGGGACAATGGATTCCGGTGAGTCGCCGGAACAGTGCGCCAGGCGTGAACTGGAAGAGGAAACAGGATATGCCGCCTCGCAATTCATCTCCTTAGGGAAAACGTATTTGTTACCCGCATATTCCGACGAGATCTCTTATATCTATCTCGCAAGAAACATGACCGGAACAGTGCAAACTCTCGATGAAGATGAAATCATTGAGGTTTACCGATATACTATTCAAGACATTCTGGAGATGATCGACACGGGTATCATTATCGATGCGCTGTCGATCCTTGCCATCCAGCGCGCCATCCAGTACTTAGGATTCGAAAAAAATAGAAACCGACCATGTAAAATCCTTTTTTCAGAAGATGTCGCGAGATGTTCTGATCCAGTTTAAAGGAAGCTATCATGAAAGACGAGAAACAGGTTTGGTTGAACGGTGTGTTCATACCCTGGAAATCTGCGACAGTTCCGATTTTATCCCATTCTTTTTCGAGAGCTTCTGCTATTTTTGAGATATTCCGTATCCATACAGGTCCGGAGGGTCCGGCAGCATTTCGAATGGATGCCCATCTCAAGCGCCTGCAGAACAGCGCCAGGCTTCTGGAGATGGAGATGTGCTATTCCGTGGATAGCATCGCAGAAGCAGTGGCCGAAACAGTGATTTGTAACAATGTCGGCAGGGGCGTGGTGAAGATCATGGCTTATTGGGGCGAAGAAGCTGTTATTCGGCTGCTGCCCCGGTCAAAGCCGGATCTTGCGATATTTGCCATACCGGAAATGCCGGAGATGAATCTCGATAGCCGGGAACCGGTAAGGACCTGTATAAGCAAATGGCGTAAAATCGATCCGGAAACAGTTCCGGTGTCAGCCAAGGCCTGCTCCAACTACCTGAATGCCTACCTGGCCAGGAAAGATGCTGTTGCGCGTGGGTTCGATATTGGAATCATGCTGGGAACGGATGGCTTTATGACAGAGGGATCGGCGGAATCTGTTTTTATCGTCAAAGACAACATTGTCAAAATACCACCTCTGGGCAGGGTCCTGCCCGGCATATCGCGGATGTCCGTCCTGGAAATAGCCGGGTCTATGCATCTTGAGACCGTCGAGGAACCCTTGAGCATGGATGATTTTTACGGCGCCGACGAAATGTTTCTGTCGCATACGGGTGTCAAGGTAGAACCGGTCAGACAGTTTGAAGATAAACACCTGGTGGCGCCCGGACCCATCACATGCCGGTTAATGGAAAAGATGGCGAAGATTCTCGCTTTTCAGGATGAATCGTACATGAAATGGATGCAGAAACTGTCTGACTAGCCTAACTTCTCCATCTGTATGTTATAGCCAGTTAATTCATTTTTACCCCCGCTATTCCGATCATTCTTTTGACAAAGCATCCCCTATTGATATATAAAATCATATTACGATTTTATCAGGCATGACATTGGAGAGCATATGAGCGGCGGTGTGGACTATTGGTTGGGACAACTTCTAAGTCTTGTGTTTTATCTCATGACCATCATTGTCTACAACCGTGCCAAGAAAGAATATGTGGGTGGAAAAATTGCCGCCGCCATCAATCTGATCATGGTTTGCCTGGTCATCCTCTTCTTTACTGATTTCATCGACTACTTTCTCCTGAAGCTGGTGCCCCTGGGGAAGGATACCATCACCATTCTCAAAATATTGCTGAAGCTGATCGCCATCTGTGTTCTGTTCTTTGGTGGTCTCAGGTTTTTTGTTTCCAGGTCAGCCGTATCCGGTATGGATCAGGACACAGATATTCTGGTCGGTATCCATTCGGAGTTACCCCAGTCGCAAACGGCAGATTCCCCTGCGGATAACAAGGCAACGGTTATCTTAGAGGACTTGTCCGAGAAAAAGAAACCGAGACTCGGCCGCTACGAGATCCTCGAACAGATCGGCAAGGGCGCCATGGGAATTGTTTACAAGGGGCGGGACCCAAAGCTGAATCGATTAACTGCCATAAAGACCATCCGTTTTATCGATGAGTATGACGAGGACAAAGCAGAACAGATAAAAGCACAATTTTACCGGGAGGCTGAAGTCGTAGCCAGGCTCTCCCATAAAAATATCGTAATGCTGTACGATGTGGGCGAGGATCTGGACCTGTCCTATCTGGCAATGGAATATCTGAAGGGTGAAAGTCTCGAGCAGTATACATCAGAAGACAATCTGCTTCCCCTGCACCAGTGCGTTGATTATATCATACAGGTGTGCGAGGCACTTCACTATGCCCACAACCAGGGTGTTATTCACCGTGATATCAAACCCGGAAACATCATGATACTCAAGGGTGGACTGGCAAAGGTCATGGATTTTGGCATTGCCAGGGCAGCCGGGGGTACAAAAACACGCACCGGTATTATCAAAGGCACTCCTTTTTACATGTCACCCGAACAGGCAAAAGGTGCCAGTATTACCGGCGCTTCGGATATTTTCTCCCTGGGGGTTCTTTTCTATCAGCTTCTGACGGGCAAATTGCCATTTGCCGGAGAAAACCTTGCGACCATCATGTATCAGACAGCCAACGTGACCCCGGAACCCGTCACGACATACCAACCGGATCTGGATTCCGCGGTAGTCTCGATACTTAACAAGGCACTTGAGAAAAATCCGGAAATGCGTTTCGGCAGCGCCCAGGAAATGGCCGACGCTCTGAGAAAATTTGTCGGAAAGTCGAAAACGGATGACGCTGCCCGGGAAATCGATCTTGGCGGGCCTGTTTTTCCGGAGGCGGTTGATCGGGTACCGGGATCTGAGTCAGACCCTGAAGAGACCATCGATTTATCGGATCTGGAGCAGGTGTTGAAGGCGGAAGTCGTAACACAGGATAAAAAAGACGTGACCGCCGTCGATGCCGGAGACCTGCCTGTCGCGGACAGCACCGGGGATACGGTGCTGTATGATGACGAGGATGAAACACGGAAAGGATTCGACCTGGCGGAACTGAGAGAAATAATTGCTGCCGGAAGACAAAAGGGTGCCGAACCCGAATCACCACGTTTGAACGGTTCCGATGCTGGTACGGACGCATTTAAAAGGGTTGATGCGATTAAAACCGATACCGGTCGACAGATTG
This sequence comes from uncultured delta proteobacterium, assembly GCA_963848165.1. Taxonomy (GTDB): domain Bacteria; phylum Desulfobacterota; class Desulfobacteria; order Desulfobacterales; family B30-G6; genus B30-G6. The sequence goes on from CAWKCS010000023.1 coordinate 82,967, forward strand.
TACAGACGGATTCATTTCAGGAAGACCTGAATGAAGCAGTCCAGCAGCATATTTCGCCAAACGGATTCAAGAATGAAAGGAAGGCGCTACCGGGATACGCATTTCCGTTGGCCTATGCCGTTCTGGCACTGATCCTGATAGCAGGCAGTTATTACTTCTTCTGGAAGAGCCCGAATGCCGACAATAGACTTCTGAAGCTGGTGTACTATAAATATTTTGAATCAGCTGAGCTGAAAAACAAAAAAATGCAGGAACAACAGCAGCAACTGGTTCAGGAAATCATGAAACAAAAGATGCTTGAAAAACAGAAACTTGCACAGGTTCAAGCAGATAAAAAAGCAGAACAGGAAAAGAAAGAATCCACCGAAGAAGAGCAAAGGAAAATCCAACTGGCCCTTGCAATGAAGAAAATAGAGGCGGAGAAAAAGCTGGAGTCCGAGCGTCAGGCCAAATTGCTCAGGGAGCAAAAACAGGAAGAAGAAAGGTTGCGGCGCATTGAGGCGGAGAAGAAGGAAGCGTCCGAACGCATCGCCAGAATCGCAGAGGAAAAGCAGCGGGCGCTGGAACAGCGGGAACGAATTGAAAAAGAAATGCGGGAAGCCGACCTCCAGAAAGAACTCTCAAAACTTGAAACCATGGTGACGACCGCAGACACACATCGACGAAACGAGACGTATGACGCTGCCGGGAAAGAATATGCAGCTGCCCTGGAATTGATTGAACAGAGCGCTTACAAAGAGGATTCACGGCTGTTGCAACAGAAAGTCATAATCCAGGACAGGCTGCTGCAGGAAGACATGGTATACGGCCCAAGGGGCTATATACATTACAAGGAGGCCTGGGTCTCTCCTGAAGAATATGAAATATTACGCCTCAAAGAGGGGTATGTTAAATTTCAGGGGGAATTCAGGGACTATCGAACCCTTCGGAAACTTATCAGGTCGAAAACAGAACCACGTGGTGGAATCGTATGTGCTGGCAAAGTACAGTGATGAGACAATCCATAAAAAGGACATCAAATACCAGCGGGTTCACTTGAAGGAAAATACCGGCAGGCAGTCAAATTATACGGTTGATTACACGTGGGAGGTATGGCGTTTCAAAGGCATTGACGAAGGTGCCTGCTCGGTTGAGATCGCTTATGATGTGGCAAAGGATTCCTGGAAACTTATCAAGGGATGTGAGTGAGGGAGGGTCAGAGGGTTCAGAGGTTGGAAGTCGGGTAAGCGACCAGAGGTCAGAGGCAGTAGGACAGTAGGGCAGTAGGACTAGGTAGAAGTCGGAGGACAGAAGACAGAGGTCGGAGGACAGAGGTCGGAATTCTGATTCTTCATCTGTCCATTCAACATCGAACTATCCAACAGATTAAAAATACTAAATAGCGACGAAGTCGCGTACCATAAAATCCGAATCGAGTTTATTCAAAATTCGATGTCGTGGACGTTCGATGTTCATCTTTGTAATTCAAAAATAAGTGAAGGTAAGCAAACAATATGTCCATCCAGGGAGACATTCAGACCTTTTCGCTGTCTGCGATCGGGAGAATGATTCATGACGAAAAAAAGACGGGCATTCTGAGCGTCAGCAGCGACGATTCCGTCACCCGTATATATTTCAATCAGGGCGGCATCGTTTTCATCAGCGGCGACCTTGCCGAGGAACTTTCTCTGGGTGCATTGCTCAAGGCTGATAAACTGGTTCAAGAGACAGAAATCCAGAACGCCCTGGAAATTGCTGCGAATTCAAATAAACGTCTGGGTGTCATCCTCATCGAGCAGGGTTGTGTCACCAAAGAGGATTTAGTCAAGGTGTTGAACCAGCAATTCAAAGAGGCTATTTCAAAAGCATTGACATGGAAGGAAGGTACCTTTGTTTACACGGACGGGCTCGATGGATACGTGGAAGATATCCAATTGGACATGGATCCCATCCGCTTGGTTGCAGAGGCCGAGAGATGGAAGGAATACAGGATTCTGATTCCAAACGATCAGGTTGTTTTTCAAATAAAAGACGTGGAGTTACGTCCCAACAGTCTTTCAACCGAAGGCGTTTATGATGTCATGCTTCTGGCGGATGGTAACCGTACCGTTGCGCAGATTATCCAGGCGACAGGTAAAACACGCATCGCGGTATACAGAGCCCTTACCAGTCTCTTTGTCCAGGGCATTGTCGAGAGAAAAAAAACGCCTGAAGACATTAGAAAGGGGAAGCAGATCAATGCCGAGTCCATCATGCTTTTTTTCCTGCCCTTGATCAAAGAGATCGTTTCAGATATCTCCACGGAGATGGGGGCTAAGAAGGCTGCATCCATCCTTGCCGGCAGTATTGCGTCTTCACCGCATTACGATACATTTCTTCAAGAGGTACGCCCGGAGGATACAACCGACACGATGGTTAAAAATATCCGCGAACGGATTGGGCGATCTTCTAAACCGGTAAAATCGACCGATCTGGCGACAGGATTGAAAAACACCATCGTACAGATCCTCAAGGAAGAGCACCAGCTCCTGGGACTCAAGGCCGTAAACAATACGCTCAGGCGCATGATATCCCTGATAGAGAACATGCCTGCGGAACAGAAGATCATCGCCGGATCTTTTATGCCCCTTCTGGCCAAATTATTTACGAGTGAAAAGGGTTCACTGGGGACAGAAGATGTTTTTGCTCGAACCACATCGGACGGAGCTGTCAGCGGCGGAACCAGCGGCATCCAGGCTCCAAATTTGAGCAATATCGGTGGGGCCGTGATTATCGCGTTCTACAGCAGAATTGCCCAGATACTTATCACGGATTTAGAAGAAAATCTTGGGGCGAAAACGCATGCGCTGTTTGATAAAATACTCGAAAGATCGGAATACCACCAAGCGTTTTTATGCCGGTTCCATGTTGCTGACGATATCGCTGTCACTGTAGAAAGCATCCGGCGCCATATTTCGAGTGAGGGCTATCGGCTCAGCAAAATGAGTTTCATCAAAGGGTTTCAGCAGGTATTAATCGAGCTTCTGCTGGAGGAAAGACGTCTCCTGGGGGATAAGTCCACACGCGCAAGTATGTCGAAGATTAACCGGTTTTTGTCCGATCCAAAACAGAGAGATCTCATGCCCCTGGGATCGTATTTTGTTTCATCAATAGAAGCCATGGCCCCGATGCTGGTTTGATGTATTTACGCTGCAGGCCATAAGCTTTAAGCAGCTTACGGCTTATAGCTTATGGCTTACCGCTTTCAATAAAGGTCGTTAAAATGGACAATGGTTTAAACTACTGGCTGGCGCAGCTTCTGATTCTGGTTTTCTACATCATGACGCTGTTGATATATAACCGTGCCAGAAATGAATATATCGGGGGTAAGATAGGCGCAGCCATCAACCTGATAATGGGTTTTCTGCTAATATTATTTCTTTCCGATCTCGCGGACTATTTTTTACTTCTAATCCTGCCCAGGCATGAGGATACTGTCCAGATCATCAAGATCCTGCTGAGGTTGGCGGCAATCTGTATTTTGTTTTTCGGCGGATTGCGTTTTTTTGTCGGCAGATCACGTACGGTAGGGGTGATGCAGCATACGGTCGATCTAAAAGATCAAAAAACACAGCAGCCAGAGATCGAAACTCCGATCCAGATGCCCAAGATGACGCCGCCGGATAAAACTGTGGTGAGAAAGCTGCCAAAGCTGGGGAGGTATGAGATTCTGGAACAGATCGGCCGGGGAGCAATGGGAATTGTCTATAAGGGCAAGGATCCCATTCTTAACAGGTTGACAGCAATCAAGACCATCCGTTTTTCCGATGAGTTCGATGAAGACAAAGTCGATGTCATCAAAACCCATTTTTACCGCGAGGCCGAGGTTGTGGCCAAGCTTTCTCATCCGAATATCGTCACCATTTACGATGTGGGTGAGGACCTGGATCTGTCATTTCTGGCCATGGAATATCTTCAAGGCGAGAGTCTTGAAAAATATACATCCAAAGGGAATCTTTTTCCCGTGAAGAAATGCCTTGAAATCATCGCTCAGGTATGTGATGCCCTGGAATATGCCCACACGCACGATATTATCCACAGAGATATCAAACCCGCAAATATCATGTTGCTGGGGGATGGCTCCATCAAGGTAACCGATTTTGGTATTGCCCGGGCAACCACCAGCACCAAAACCCGTACGGGTATCATCAAGGGGACCCCTTACTATATGTCCCCGGAGCAGACCAAAGGCCTGAAACTTTCAGGCAGATCCGATATCTTTTCAGTGGGTGTTGTCTTCTACCAGCTCCTGACGGGAAGGTTGCCGTTTGATGGGGAGAACATGGCGGCCATCATGTACCAGATCACATCCGTCAATCCGACGCCCCCCACGGAATACAGACCGGATATAAACAAACCCATTCTCACGGTTTTGAATAAGGCCTTGGTGAAGGATCATGACAAACGTTATGCACATGCCAGAGATATGGGGAAACATGTTCGGATGATTATCGAGAAAATGTCGGAGTTCGAGAAAGAGGCATAGCTAGTAGGTAGTAGGGAGTGGAGAGCGCAGTACTGCGTACTGCCTACTCCTTACTTTTCAGCAAGATTTCCACCCGCCTGTTCAATTGCCGACCTTCCGGCGTATCGTTAGCGGCAACCGGATTGTCCGGACCCATACCAGACACGAAAATCCGCTTTGAATCGACGCCATTTCCTACCAGGTAGATTTTGACAACTGTCGCTCGAAATTTTGACAATTGCCTGTTATAGTCTGCAGTTCCCACTGAATCCGTGTAACCCGTGATTAGAATCTCCAGACCATGATATTTCAGGGCCATGTCGATGATGTCATCTAAAAGCGTATACGCATCCGGCGAGAATTCATTGGAGTCGGACGGGAACTGAACCATAAACGTCTTTTCCTGAAAAGGAGGGAGCGCCTGTACTGGCTCTGCGGGTGGTGGGGGAGTGTTGCTTTCCTGCGTATCTGTTTCCAGCCCTGAAATCATCATTGGCAGGCTGGGTAGTCGAATCAGGGGGCGGTATTGATTCTACCGGCGGTTTTGGAGCCGATGTAGCAGTTTCCAGGGTCATGTTTTGGTGCTGGGTCGGTTTTTCCGAAAATATATCGGAAATCATGGATGGCATAAAACCTGATTTGAATAAGAGAATACCGGCGGCGGTTATTGTCAAAAGCAGCAACCCAAGGAAGAATAATATGCCGGGGATCGGTTTTTGCAGGGGATGCCGGAAGGCATCGAACAGACGGTCACTGAAAGGTATATTCTTCTGACTTCCTTTAGGTCGTTCCACATTGATTTGGAGATCTTTGGCACATTCCTTGATGATGGCACCATCAACTTTTTGTTTACCCTTTACATAGGTTGTCAGAAGGGCGTGATCACAAATAATATTGATCAGGCGCGGGTATCCATTCGAAAAGGTGATGATCTGGCGAATAGCCCCGCTGGAGAAGATTTTTTTTTGGGTTCCGGCAACCTTAAGCCTGAAAGCGATATAATTTCCAACATCCTCATGTTTGAGTGGGCCGATCAAGTACTTCATGGTAATGCGCTGTAGCAGCGCCCTGTTTCTGGTTTCGTTGAGTGTTTCGATGAGTTCATGTTGTCCAACAAGGAAGATATTCAGCAATTTGGCGTCTTTTTTTTCAATGTTGGACAACTGGCGAATTTCTTCCATAATTTCATGGCTGAGACGCTGTGCTTCATCGATAATGATGAGAACTTTTTTGCCGTCCGCATTGGCCTTGTGAAGGAAATGAATGAAATGAACCAGAAAGTCACCCTTACTTTTGAAGGTTTTCTTTATGTTGAATGCCTGGGTAATAAAATTGTAGAAATCGAGTTTCTCGAGACCTGGATCAGGGATCAAGGCGATCAGTGTTTTGTCGTCAAGACCTTCCAGGAGGCCGTTAATCAGTGTTGTTTTACCCGTCCCGATATCGCCGGAAAGCAACAGAAAGCCACAGTCGTCGCTGATTCCGTATCTCAGCATGGCCAAAGCTTCATTGTGGGTTTCACCCAGCCACAGGAACTTGGGATCCGGACTGATTCGAAAGGGTTTTATCTTGAGGTTGAAATGCGAAAGATACATCTTTTAACCTTTATCAAAAACGTATCACGATATTATAAACGCGACATGGTTGCTCTATAAGGACAAGGGTTCGACCGGACATTACTGGGTTAAAATATGCTAAACTTACCATCGTGTCAATGAAACAATATATTGCTGTCCGGAAAATTCTTGACATTTGAAGAGCCTCGCAGCAAGCTACGAGGACTGTTCTGCCTTACGGCAGTGCTGCGCATCGACCGTAAGGAATTTTGCCTGATTTAGATTCGCTCGCATTCCCCGCAGCATGCGAAGCACTGCCGAACGGCAGAACCTAAGGGGAATGCGCTCGCTATTGCGGTTCAAGGACCCTGAACATAATCTTTTTGGCACGATTTTATTTGAAAAAGGATGGGAATATGAAATCTGCAGGGAAAAGAACCCTTAAAATCGGTATGTTGAGCTGTATGGCGATAAGTCTACTGATGGTTTGTGGGTGGGGGGTTTTTGCACAGCAGGGGGAAACGCCCAACGCGCTATCAGTAATGGAACAACCGGCCGCAATAGAAGACGATGCGAATAAGGCCTTGAAGGTAGACGTGCTTTTTCTTTTGGACAACTCCGGGAGCATGATTGCCAATGACCCACAGTTCATCACCCGGGAGGTTGTGACGAATTTTTTGATGAACCTCAAAGAAGGTTTCCGGGTCGGCATGATCTCCTTTGACCAGAACGCAAACCTCATCGAAACGCTGAGTAGTATCGATACCGTTGCGGATAGTGAACGGTTCATGAAAAGTCTCGATAAAATCGATTACAAGGGCCAGTTCACCAACACGCCATCCGGAGTTGAGAGAGCTATTTATGAACTCAAGTCAAATGGCCGCGAAGATGCAGAAAAAATTATTATTTTGCTCACCGACGGAATCGTCGATACCGGCAACAAGGCACAGGACATGGCTGGAGAAATGTGGTTGAGAGACCAGCTGGCCATGGATTGCAAGGAAGCAGGCATCCGCGTATTTGGCATAGCATTTACAGAGATGGCTGATTTTCGGCTTATTCAGACCATAGCCTTGAAAACAGAAGGTGAATATTTCAGAACCTTCAACAGTGAGGACATACCGGCTGTTTTTGAGAAAATCGACCGGATTATCAGTACGCCCAGAGAGGAGGCTCCCCAGGAGCCTGCGGTCAAAGCGGAACCGATTCAGATCAAACCGATCATTATCCAGCAGCCTGTCCCAACCCCGCCACCGGCGGCTACCGTCAACAAAAGCTTCAATCCCTTACCGCTGCTTTTATCGGGTCTCATTATCATTGTCCTCGTCGTTGTTGTATTGATTTACCTGAACACAAAAAGAGGAATTTCGGCAGGGCCGGCCGCACAGGAGCGCCTGGAACCCTTGTCTTCCCAGGAACCCCCAAAAGGCCAGGCAGAACTCATCGATGCTGAAAATGTGGTAACGGAAACCGATTTATCTATCCCGATCAGTAGCAAGGTCGTAACCATAGGCCGGGATGACAGCAACGATATTGTCATTCCAAAAGATTCCATCTCCAGTTTGCATGCCACCATAGAATACAGAAACGGATATTACTATCTTGAGGACCATCGCAGCACGAATGGCACAAGACTCAACAACGTGAAAGTCAAGGAAAACACCCCCATGCGGCTCAAGAGCGGTGATAAAATCCAATTTGCGGTATTCGAGTTCAGATTCTTGATGCCGGAAATGGCACCTTATGGTGAAACTGTCATGATACAGAATAACACCGAACCGCATCTCAAACCATAACTTGAAGACTGTAGGCTATAGACTGTTAGGCATTTGCAGTTGGTTGTTCTACAAACCGCGTGCTTGGCACGCGGTTCCGAACGTGAACTTGCGGAGACGTGCCGTCTCCTTTGTTTTCCCCCATTTTGGGGAAACCCAAGCCACCGTTTCACGGGTGGTAGTTGACTAAAGTCTATCGTCTTACAGCAGCGCATATTATAAGCGCAAGAATCGGGTTGAAATACACATGATCGCAACATAGTGTGTTATGCAGGTTTATTATTTCATGCAGTCCAGTTCCAGCTATAAATAAGTTCATTAAGGTTTCTGGAACAGAAACCAATTATAGCGGCGAAGCCGCGTTGGATAAAATCGTGCAACGATTTTATTGGGGGACCGATCATGTCAAATACGACGCTGAACCAACTTTCACAGGACTACTACCGTATCGAAAAAGCGATTGGCTATATAAAAAAAAATGCGAGCCAACAGCCCGATCTTGTTGACATTGCGGCGAGTGTTCACCTGAGCGACTATCATTTCCAGCGAATGTTCAGCCGATGGGCCGGCATCAGTCCCAAGCGCTTTCTACAATATATTACCAAGGAGTATGCCAAGAAACTGCTGCGGAGTAATCAGTCTGTGATGGATACGGCCTATGACATCGGATTATCCGGTGGCAGCCGTTTGCATGATCTTTTCGTGGTCTGTGAGGCGGTAACGCCGGGCGAATACAAGCGGGGTGGCGAAGGTCTGCAGATCTTTTATGGATGCCATCCCACCCCATTCGGGTATTGCCTGCTGGGTGCCACTGAACGGGGTGTCTGCTATCTGGAATTCCAGGCGGACGGTCGGAAAAATCCGTCCATCCAGGGCATTCAAAAACGATGGCCCCGGGCGGATATCGTTTTGAAACCAAAGAAAAGTCATGCGCTTGTGAAAAAAATTTTTGATTTCAATCCAACATCAGGCAGTGTTCCCCTGCATCTGTATGTTAAAGGCAGCAATTTCCAGCTAAAGGTGTGGGAAGCTTTGCTGAAGATTCCTCTGGGAAACGTGGTCACCTACGAGGATGTCGCCGGACAGATCAGGATGCCCAAAGCGGCACGGGCCGTGGGTAACGCCGTGGGGCAGAACCCGATCCCCTTCCTGATACCCTGTCATCGCGTTATCAGAAAAGTGGGTGAATTTGGTAATTATGGTGGCGGCAGGGAGCGGAAAAAGGCCATGCTGGGGTGGGAGGCAGCCAGAACAAAAGGGTTGAGGGTCAAGGGTCCGAGGGTGATACAAGGGTTCGAGGGTAGCTGACAGCTATAAGTGGTCAGCAGCGTCCCGGCTTCCAAGCATCCTATCGTCCCAGCATACAAGGGGTCGAGGTTCCAAGAGTCAGAGGGTTGATAGGACAGGGTTGGAAGGTTTGAGGTTTAGAGGGGAAGACCTTGGCTGTAAGTTGAAAGCGATAAGCAGCTTCCCAGCTTTATGGCATCTAAGCCTCCAAGCATTTTATGTCCGCTGAACCCTTGTTTATTTGGTCGGGATGGCTGGATTTGAACCAGCGACCCCAGCGTCCCGAACGCTGTGCTCTACCAGACTGAGCCACATCCCGACACGGTTGCGGTGCCTCTTTTATTTCACGAAAAAAGCATTGTCAAATAAAATCGATAGTAATCAAGTTTGAAGCACAAATATCGAAATTCTAAACAATATCGAATGACAAAAATACCAATGTTCAAAACGAGGCTCGAAGGTGATTGTGAATAGCGTATGTTTGGTGCATTTGAACATTTGATATTTGGATTTGTTTCGTATTTCGTTATTCGAATTTATAATTTAAAACATACAATAGTTTACCTGGACTCTTAAAGGGCATGGGCAGGGCCAGTAAGCCCGGGCATCTAATTGATATATGGGTTCTCCAGCACAATGGTTTCCTCCCTTGCCGGACCTATGGATATAATCTGGACCGGGGTTTCCACAATTTCCTCTATTCGTCTCAGGTAACTTTTTGTATTTTCGGGCAGATCATCGTAATTTCGAATACCGGAAATGTCCTCCGACCATCCGGGAAGCGTTTCATAAACCGGTTTGCATTCACCGAGTATTTTAAGATCGCCGGGGAAATAATCGAGTGTTTTTCCCTTATACTCATAAGCGGTACAGATATTGAGGGTGTCCAGACCACCCAGGACGTCCAGTTTGGTTACGGCCAGCCCGGTCAAGCCGTTCAGTCGTACGGCATTGTTGAGAATAACCGTATCAAGCCAACCGCATCGTCGTCTTCTTCCGGTTGTGGCGCCGAATTCAGCACCTTTTGCCTGGATGGTATCGCCAATATCATCAAAAAGTTCTGAAGGGAAAGGTCCGCGTCCTACCCGGGTGGTATACGCCTTGACAATACCGATGACATGCTGAATTTCCTTCGGTCCGATTCCCGCACCGCAGCAGGCATTTCCGGACAAGGTATTGCTCGATGTGACAAAGGGATAGGTGCCATGGTCGATATCCAGATGGGTTCCCTGGGCCCCCTCGAACAAGATCTGCTTCCCGGTTCTCAAAGAGCGATGCAGTTCAACGGAAATATTTCCGACATAGGGTGCCAGACGGGCGGCATAGGCAGCGTACGTATCGATGATTTCATCGGCTTTCAGGGGTGCTGCAGACAGGTATTGTTCCAGGGTGAAGTTTTTCTCTTCAAGAATGCTTTTGACCCTTTCGGCAAAAACCTTCGAATTGATGAGTTCGATAAAACGGATGCCCCGCCGGCTGGCCTTGTCTTCATAGCAGGGGCCGATGCCGCGACCGGTGGTGCCGATCTTGTCGTCGCCTTTTTTGATTTCGCGGGCGTGGTCAAAGCTTTTATGATACGGCATGATGACGTGGGCTTTTTCACTGATGCGTACCTGATCGGGCCCGACGGATATGCCATGGTCGCTCAGGTAGTCGAGCTCTTCCAGGAGCACGCCTGGATCTATCACCATGCCGTTTCCAAGGTAGCAGGTTTTTCCCTGCAGGATCCCGGAAGGTACCAGGTGGCTGATAAACTGCTTGCCCTGAACCACCATGGTGTGGCCGGCATTGTTCCCACCCTGAAACCGCACCACAATGTCGGCGTGCTCTGCAAGGAGGTCCACGACCTTCCCCTTTCCCTCATCTCCCCACTGGGTTCCAACGATAACAACGTTAGGCATGTTTGACTCCTTATGACGCGAGAATGCCGCGTTTCATATAAATAGTTACGCGATGGTGTGTATGCGTTTATTTTTAAAAAAATCCTGCATGAGCTGCCGGCAGGTATCCTGGCAGATGCCGCCGATGACCTCTGGGCGGTGATTCAGCCGGTTGTCCTGCGCAAAATGATACAGGGAGCCAGCAGCTCCCCATTTGGAATCCTTTGCACCGAAAACAAGCGTCGATACCCTGGCATGAATGATAGCACCCATGCACATTACACAAGGCTCAACGGTAACATATAGCACGGTGCTTAACAACCGGTAATTTCGGGTTCGGGCGGCCGCCTCTCGCAACACCAGAATTTCAGCATGTGCGGTGGGATCCGAGAGGCTGATGGGCTGATTGTGAGAGGCGCAAAGGATCTTTCCATCTTCATTCACCAGCACAGCGCCCACCGGCACTTCACCTTTCTGCTCGGCCTTTCCGGCTTCCTGAATGGCTATTTTCATGAAATCGAGCGTGATTCATTTGTCCCTCGGACGTCATTTACACTTCGTGTGACATTTGCGCTGCGCGCGTCATTACGCCTTCGGCTGTCATTTGCCCTACGGGCGTTATTCATCGTTGCTCATAGTTTATAGCTTGAGGCTCACCTAAAACCTAAAACTAAAAACCCAAATACGATTCCTTATTGACATCGATTCTGTATAGCCTAAAAATCACCCCAAATTCAATTCTTTTTCATTTGCGCCCGTAGCTCAGTTGGATAGAGTGCCGGACTACGAATCCGTAGGTCGCAGGTTCGAATCCTGCCGGGCGCGCCACTAATATCTGATTTGAAAACGGTAGGTTAGGAAAAGGTTTAGCTCCGCCAAGCTAAGCCTTTTTCGCATTTTGGAGGGTTTTTGCCATAATTTGCTATTGCCCTGCTTTACTCTTCCTTCCTGGTGTTTCCTTCGGATTAAATCGATTTTGGAATGTTTTAAATCGGTAACCCAGCTTTCGAAGATAGCGCCGCGCAGGGGGTGATGGCGAAGCTGGCTCGGGTCGCGGATTCCCAACAGGTAACACGTCAAGCCGCTGTCAAAAAAATGCAGTTTGGGTGCTTTGACGACTTAGTTATTAACAGCGGGCGCATTCCCCTCAGGTTCTGCCTGCGGTAGTGTTTCGCATGCTGCGAGGTTCCTCAACAGACCTTTTACGTCCGTGTGAAATCAAAAATACTGTTTTTTGTTCCAAAGCAGTTCACGCAGGTTAAACAGCTTTGGGGATCTTCTTTCCACTGACCGTCAACCAGGAATTTATATTCGTACACCCCTGGAGGAATCATCACGGTCTTTTCCCATATCTCATTCTCCTTTTTATGCATGGGGTGTTTCTTGGGGTTCCAGTTGTTGAAAGTTCCCACCAGGTAGACTTCTTTGGCATCTGATAAATTAATGGAAAATGTCGCTCTTTGCTTTTTGGTCCCTCTGTTTGATTTGAGGTTTTTCATATAGCACCCCCTTGTTTGGATTTTAAACCATCCAATTAAAATGCAGAAATGATGCCAATCTAAAAATATTTAAAAAGGTGCTATAACCATCTAATATAGTAATGATTGTAGGTGCGATTATGTCGTCTAATAGAAAGAGGGGAGGGATGAATGTGTCAGATTTTCTAGCAAGTTGTAAAAATATAATCGCCCGCGGTTCAATTTTCAGGAGAGTATACAAAAAACTGCCGGCAATGTCAAATTTGTCCTTATCTGACAAACGTTCATGGTAGTCTCCGATTAAAAACCAAAAACAAGGAGGGTCACAATGGAACCTGTCACAGTATTTTTAAATGCCATAAAACTCGCCCGCAAACAGTCGTACAAAAATTTAGCCGTATTCCCGTTGCTGGCACCCGATGGAGATAAGCCGGACTACCTGACACTCGAACAAGCATTGGAACGAGGCTTTGTGAAGATCACCGAGATGGATCAGGCCGGCAGCGTTCCTGAACTGAGACTGATATCGGGTATCGAATGTTTTGGATGCAGTGACACCTTCGGCCGCTTTTTCGGCAAACTGGTGAAAAGCTATGCCCTGGATGCCCTGGATCACATAAGGCATCAGGAGGATGTTTCCGTTCCACCGGAAAAGGTCCGGCGTTTTATACAATCGATTCATAAAAGTAAGCAGGAAAGCCACCCGTCCATCGGCCTGGGTGAAACCGTTGCGCTTGAATCCCGGTCCGTATCGGGTGAAGCCCTGGTGGAAGAGGACCGCGTCCTTCATTTTTCGGCATTCAAAAAAGATCATGGTCATGGACCCGATCGTGTCCCATACCGGCGGTTTTCGCAGCGACGTGGACAGCGTGTATACTGAAGGGGGGCTGATAAAAAATCTGCATCAAAAGAAACCCTTACAAGATCTGGTTTTACGAGGGAACCATCTACATTATCGGGTTTTGCCGTCTGCGAAACGAAATCCGGACGTTTGTTCTCGACCGCATTCACGTGCTGAAAGTCACGGATGAAACATTCAATATACCCAGAAACTTCAATTTTCAAAAGTACATCCGCCACGGCTTCAAGGTCATGCACGACGAGTTGTACACAGTTCGCATCATGATCAGCCCCTCCTGGGCGCGATATGTGGGCGAAAAAATATGGCACGAAAGCCAGATGATACAAAAGCACCTGGACGGTGCCATCGAGATCATCTTCCGGGTGGCCGGTCTGGATGAAATCAAACAGTGGGTGCTGGGGCTGGGGCCCGAAGCTTATGTGGTGGAACCCGAAGAGCTCCGATGGCTGGTTCAATCGGATCTGGAGCGATCATTGGACCAGTACCGGGAAGGCAGGGTGTTTCAGGTGAAGGAAACCGATGACAGCTTCATGGCACGGAGCAAATAAGACCCCGGCATGCAATACGCAGGACGGTCTGCGAGTTTTGTAGAATAATTACTTTAAACGGAAATTCACAAATGGATGTGCCGGTTGAGCAGAAAAATATCTTTACCCCTTGGGTAAATAAAAATGTTGACAAAATAGAATTCACATCATAATTTACCCTTAGGGTAAAATGATCAGAGGGGTTGTGTGGAAGTTACCTTCAGAACGAGAAAGCTGGAGCGGGAATATCGCAAAAGTGCAGCAGCCATAAAAGCATATGGTCAAAAGGTCGCGCGAAAGTACATTGAACGTATTAACATTATAAAAGGCGCTCGAGATATTGATGAGTTGACAATACTTCCAGGACTTAGGTGCCATCCCCTCAAAGGCGATCGACAGGGTCAGTTTGCAGTTAACCTGACCGGATTTTATCGCTTGATCTTCACCCTTCATGGCGATGCACTCGAAATCGCAAATATTGAGGAGGTGAGCAAACATTATGATGACTGAGCAGAACATACATTCCGATCTGGCGATTCCTCCAGGAGAATACCTGGAAGAGGTCCTGGGTGAACTCGGCATGAGCAAAGATGAACTGGCCAAACGCATGGACCGACCGGCGCCCAAGCTGAGTGCCATTTTTAAAGGCCGTAAGGCGATCACGCCGGAAACGGCATTGCGGCTCGAAAAGGTCGTTGGCGTTCCAGCCCATATCTGGGCAGGCCTGGAGTCCGAATACCGTCTGGCTCTTGCCCGCATACAAGAAAAGCAAGAGAGGGAACAACTGAAGGCTGAATCCAGGTTCGTGACCCGTTATTGTTATGCCGAACTGGTCAAGATGGGGGTGGTGAAAAAATTTACCCGCCCGGTCGACAAGGTTCTTGCGCTGCAGCACTTTTTCGGGGTCACTTCGCTTGAAGCAATTTCCGGTTTGAAACGTTATCAGCCGGCATTTCGTACCGGAAAGAAGACAACCAAGGGCAGCAACCCGGAGGCAATTGCGTCCTGGCTGCGCATGGGAGAACGGGAGGCTGCACAAATTCATTGCTCACCCTTCAACTCCGGCACCCTGGAGAAAGCCATCGATAATATCCGCACCATGACACAGCAGGCACCCGGGCACTTTCAAGACCCTTTGCAAAAAATTCTCGCAGATTGCGGTGTCGCCTTTGTCATCTGCCCACACATGCAATCCACCGGCATACACGGCGCAACCTTCTGGATGGGATCGGGCAAGGCTGTGGTAATGATGACGATCCGCTATAAATGGGCAGATATTTTCTGGTTCAGCCTATACCACGAACTGGCGCACGTTTTGCTGCACGGGCGCAATGCTGTCGTACTTGAAGGTGAAGATGACACCCCGCGTTCAATAAAAAGGGAGGCCCAGGCAGATAAATATGCCGAAAACATGCTTATTTCTGCCAAGGACTATAAAGAATTTAATAACAACGGCAGTTATTATCCTGACGACATTCAACGTTTTGCAGACCGTCTTGGGATCGCTCCCGGAATCGTAGTCGGCCGTCTGCAAAATGACGGCATATTGGAACCATCGTGGCACAACGGTTTGCGGGAATGCTTTGAGTGGCGAGAGGTAAAGTGAAAATTACAACCTTCATCGGGGTGATGTCTGCGGTAAGGTGTCAAAGGGAATGCTGGTGTTGCATGGCAGGTGTACGTATTGTGGCTAAGCTGTCGCTCGCGTAATCGAAAATGAATAATTGAAAATTGAATATTCAAAACTCAAAATTGATCCTTATGCTATTGGAAAAACCCACTGCAGAACTACCGGTCGTATTCACGGCGCAGTCGAAATTGCACTTCTATTGCAGGGATGCGACCTGTGAATTCGTGTTCAATCAGGGCGCCATTCCGGTAAACCCTTTCCGCCTTTATGAATATTTCCTGGCAGATCGTGTTGACAGGGATTTGATCAGGCAGGCCAACAACAACATACCTAAATTGAGCGATTGTCGAGGTTGCCGTAGCTACAAGAAAGATGTCGTTCGGCTATAGTGGACTATGCGGGACGGCATCTGACGCCGTAGATGCGGTGAGATCGACAATCCCAACGGGTTTTAAATTATAAGAATGTAAATTGATAAAAACCGATGAAAATATTGTTAAATTCAATGTTCTTAAAATTTGAAACGCTCACTTTAGGTCATACGAAAATGTGACGAACTGTGGGTTTTTGGAGAGACGATCGCCGATGGGGTGCTTTTTGAAATCCTGTACGCAAAGAAATTACAAATGCCTGTGAAATATTATACCGTGGGCAGCCGTGTGGGACGCATCAAGGGGGTATCTGTTAACGAACTTACGTTTGAAGAGGAAGTCTACTCATCCACCGGCCTGAAGCACAAAGAACTTATTGAGCGAATTTTAGAGAAAAACGAAGACAAAGGGGTCAGGTCTTCATTCCTGACACATTCAATACTAATTCGGGTCAGGTCTTTAAATAAGATTCCGGCATGCAATACGCAGGAGGCGTTATGGCTTTTTACATTGTCCAACACGGTCAGAGCTTAACCAAGGATCTTGATCCCGAAAAGGGTCTCTCAAATCACGGAATCGAGACGGTGGAAAAAATCGCCCGGATCGCGCAAAACTATGGGGTGAAGGTGGCGCGGATCCAGCACAGTGGGAAAAAACGGGCCCGACAGACAGCCGAGCTTCTGGCCGCAATCCTGAAGCCGCCAGATGGGCTGCAGGAGATAGCCAATATCAAACCGCTGGATGACGTTGCGGCCTTTGCATCTCAGGTGGATTATTCAGTCAATACCATGGTGGTGGGTCACTTGCCCTTTTTGGAACGGTTGACGTCCTTTCTCATCACCGGGCGGCAAAGCCCCGTCGTGTTCAAGCTCCAGAACGGAGGCATTCTGTGCCTTGATCAGATTGAGAGTTTGGAATCTCCGGCAATCAAATGGGCATTGATGCCCCAGGTGAAATAGGAAGATCTAAATGCGTGTATGCATCCATAGAGGTACCCATGAAATCGGTGGTACCTGTATAGAGATTGAAGCTCAGCACAAACGCATTGTTCTGGATATCGGCCTGCCCCTGGAGTCCGAATTTGCCAATGTCCCTCTACCACCGATCTCAGGCCTTACAGAGCCTGATCCTTCCCTTCTGGGTATATTCATTTCCCATCTGCACATGGATCATTATGGACTTGCACCTAAGATGCGCGAGGAAATACCGGTACTAATCGGTTCAGCCGCACAAAGAATTTTGCAGGCTGCAGGAAGCTTTATTCCCGACACCACTGGTTTTCATAAGACAATAGAAATCAAAGACAGAACACCTGTCATTCTTGGCCCATTCACGTTAACGCCTTATTTAATGGATCATTCAGCTTATGATGCATATGCGCTCCTGGTCGAAGCAGATGGTCAGCGCCTTTTCTATTCCGGGGATTTCCGTGGGCATGGACGAAAAGGCAAATTGCTTGATCGGTTGGCATCTCACCCGCCCAATAACATAGACGCACTTTTGATGGAAGGAACCACTATTGGCAGAACCAGGGATAGTTATAAGTATCCGTCTGAATCAGAGCTTGAGGATAAATTCATCGAGCTGTTTGACAATGCCAAAGGACTGGCACTGGTCTGGTGCTCGGGGCAAAACATCGATCGGCTTGTTACCATCTACCGAGCCTGCAGACGTTCTGGAAAACAGTTCATCGCGGACATGTACACTGCCAGTGTTTTAAAGGGCATTGAAAATCCTCATCTTCCTCAACCCGGGTGGGAAGATTTTCTTGTATTTTTGCCCTGGACGCAGAAACGAACGATCATTAAGAAAGGGCTATTTGACTTTGCCAAATCGTTTGCGCCAAGTCGAATATATCCTGAACAACTAAAGAAAGCTGCGAACAAATCAGTAATGTTGTTTCGCCCGTCGATGATCAAAGACTTTGAAAAAGCCCATTGTCTTGAAAATGCAATGCTCATCTACTCCCTGTGGTCAGGATATCTTGAACGTGATCAATATCTACCGCTGAAAGACTGGCTTGATATGAATTCAATTCCCCTGGTTCACTGTCATACCTCCGGTCACGCCCCAGTCGCTGATTTGAAGCGTCTTGCCGATGCCCTATCTCCCAAAATGCTTGTCCCGGTTCACTCTTTTGAACCCGAACAATTTGCCAATCACTTTAAAAACGTCGTATTGAAAAATGACGGCCAGTGGTGGGAACTTTCTTCTGATCCCTCCCCAGACAAATCTCATAAAAGGAGTCTATCCATGGATGTTGATTCAATTGCTTTTGCCCGGGAACTAACTGAACAAGTAAATTCTAAACGAGGGGGTGGGGGTAAATGGCCTGCCTATTTTGACTACATGATCGAGCCAGACAGAATCACTTTGAAAGCAAACAGAAAACTGGACAAGTCAAAGCTTCGGCGTCTGGACTCATGGGGAATGGCCTTTTTTCACCATGTAAAAACTGAACATAGCTTTGACATAAAAGAGATATCGTTCATCATTAACGAAAATGGCAGTTCATGGACACCGAATATGGAGTCGTTCAAGAGGAGAGTCTCTTTTCTTGACATAAACAACGAGAATATCGACTTCACAGTTGAGTACCATAACAAAAGAATGAGCCTCTATAGCCAAAAGACATTATTCGAAAGACCGGATACGGAGGTCGTTCGCGATTCCATCAATAAAAGAGGGGACGACGACAAGGGGGACTTTCTTGAAAAAGCTTTTCAGGCATTCCTGTTTGGGAAGGATCTCGGAACGGAATCAAGGACAAATGACCGGCTGGCAATACTGGGAGAGCACTTCTTTCAATTGAAGAAAAAGAAGTACGGTGTAATGAGGGAATTTCCAACGGGTGCTTATCTGAACACCAAATCCAGGCGCAATCGGATTACACCCACGGAATTCGTCGATATTGTAACTCTCAACCGGTGGGGGGAGTTATCAGTTATTGAACTCAAACTGGATGACTCGAATCTGGAAGTAATGTCTCAGATCCTGGATTATGCCCTGTTTTTCCGATGCTATAAATCCAAACTACTGAAACTCATGAAGAAGGACACCTCAGGTTTGAAGCCACGTAAAGGTAGCATAATGTGCTATGTGGTAAACAACCGTTTTCATAAGCGCTTTGATGATATATTTCAATACTACAGAACAAACAGCCGGGCATATGGTTTCCAGATATTCAAAGTAGTGCTTGGATACACGAAAGGATAGAAAAAATAGGTAATTGATTAACTTATGGCACCAATGCTATCAAGGTTACATGGACTTAAATGTCTATTAAAAGCTCTATGGGGGTCGGACCAAGGCAACCAGATGAAATTATGGTTAAAAGACTTTGAAATCAGGCTTCAAACGTCCTTAAAACCACATTTTGGGGGTCAAAAGCAGCCATCTAAGAAGATAACCGGGCAAGGAAGGCATGATCGGTAAAACAAAAAACGTGTTGGAAAAACTAAAATGATGACCGGCAGAAGCGTTCTTCAAAGCGCTCTTGCAGGTCTGGGCCGCCGAAACGACCGACGAAAATCTTCGCAAGAAAGCGCAGAGCTTGCTGTTCAGCTTATAAAAGGGGATGTATGAATCTGGATGAGCTTCAGCAATTGGTAAAGATCGGTGAGTCTGACCGGTTGGAGTTCAAACGTACAACCGGCCAACGAACGACCGCTTCAAAAACCGTGTGTGCCATGCTCAATGGTATAGGCGGTCATGTTCTGTTCGGTGTTCGCAATGACGCCGCCATTGTCGGCCAGGAGGTCAGTGAACAGACGCTAAATAGCCTGGCCGCAGAATTGGGAAAAATAGAACCGCCCGCTTTTCCGGATATTGAAACGATTCAGCTGCCGCAAAGCAATGCTATTATCGCGCTCACTATTTCAGGCGGCATGGGTCCATATACATTTGACGGCAGACCCTATCTTCGGCGAGGACCAACAACAGTGGCAATGCCCCGTGACGAATACGAACGGCGCCTCGTCGAGCACCTGCATGCCACCCGGCGCTGGGAAAACGAACCGGTTGCCGATGGGGTTACGATTGAAGACCTGGATGTCGAGGAGATTCAGGTAACGCTTGATCATGCCGTCCGGCTTGGGCGACTTGAAGTAATACGGCAGAGAGAACCCGAAACCATCCTCCGAGGGCTGGAGCTCATCCGTGACGGTCATCTTCTGAATGCTGCGGTAGCGCTCTATGGAAAAAGTGACCGCCTGAAAACCCTCTATCCACAGATGAGTATTCGAATGGCACGCTTCAGAGGTAAGGATCGTTTATCTGATTTTGCCGACAACCGGCAATATTGGGGGAATGCCTTTTCTTTAATGTATCGTGCTGAATCATTCCTGATGGATCATGTGCCCATTGCCGGTCGGGTGGTGTCCGGAAAAATGGTCCGTGAAGACCGGCCATGGTATCCGCCAAGGGTAACCCGTGAAGCAATGGCAAACGCATTGTGCCATCGGGACTACACCATACCCGGTGGAGCGGTCTCTATTGCTCTCTACGATGACCGACTGGAGATCGTCAATCCTGGTGCGTTTCATTTTGACATTACGCCTGAAAAATTGATTCAGCCTCACGAATCCCGACCCTGGAATCCCATCATCGCCAATGTTTTCTATCGGGCGGGCATTATCGAGCGCTGGGGCAGCGGTACTTTGAACATCCTGGATTGGTGCCTGGAAAACGGCAATCCCGCCCCCAATTGGGTGGAACAGACCGGCTCGGTATATGTTATTTTTCAGCCGGCAGCGCTACCAGAAACACAGCAGCCGACCGCAGAAGTTACCGCACAAGTTGATAAAACTAAAGAAATAAGCATGTTAAAAGAAGTTGTAGAAGAATTCGAAGGGCTGACCGCACAAGTCACCGCACAAGTTGCCGCACAAGTCCTGGTTTTTTGCAAAAAGCCCCGCAATGCAACTGAAGTAATGGAACTGCTTAAGCGCAAACATTGGAAAACATTTCAGAAAAATTATCTGAAACCACTTCTTGATGCCGGCATTATTGAACGAACCATTCCGGACAAACCGACCAGCAGCAAACAAAAATACCGCGTGGGCCCTAAAGGCCGTAAGCTGTTGAAAATTATTGAACCGGAAAATTAGAGCTTGCCATGCAAACACGCAAACCAAATAATTTAAAATATCTATGGGGGTCGGACCAAGGCAACCAGATGAAATTATGGTTAAAAGACTTCGAAATCAGGCTTTAAACGTCCTTAAAACCACATTTTGGGGGCCAAAAGCAGCCATCTAAGAAGATAACCGGGCAAGCAAGACATGATCGGTAAAACAAAAAACGTGTTGGAAAAACTAAAATGAGGACCGGCAGAGAGGACAGATAAATGGCTTCGGTGAGAGATGAAGTGATCATCAACGGCATGCTGCTGCGCAACAGAATTGCCATGCCGCCCCTGACAACAGCTTACGGGGATTCAAAAGGAGGTGTAACGGATGACATCATCGCGTTCTACAGAGAACGATCGAGAGATGTCGGGCTCGTCATCGTCGAGGCCACTGCGGTGCGTGCCGACGGTCGTATACTCCCCGGCAGTTTAGGGTTGTGGGAAGATGCGCAGTTGGCCGGTATGACACGTCTGGCCGGTGCCATCAAGGCGCTGGGTGCGGCCGCAGTCCTGCAGATCAGCCACGCCGGCGCCCGCGGTTTTCCGGGCGGCGGAGAAATGCAGGGTGCTTCGCCCTCGGGGCTTGCGTTCAGACCCGATGTGGTGCCGATTACCATCGATGAGACGCAAATCGAACGCCTGAAAACGGCCTTTGCGGATGCGGCAGACCGCGCGGCCGAGGCCGGTTTTGACGGCGTGGAGATACATGGTGCGCACCTTTACCTGATCAGCCAGTTCCTTTCGCCGCTAACGAATAAACGCGATGACCGTTACGGGGGCAATGCCCGTGAAAGGGCTCTCTTTGCACGGGAAGAGACAACGGGGTCAGGTCTTCATTCTTGACACATTCTACACAGCGTAACTGGGGTAAGATATTGAATTGTGAATAAGGACCGTCAACCCACATCGTTAGTAATAAAGGAAATAGTGTGAAGACATTGATGTGTCTGGTGGGACGATTTTTCTTCTGGGTGACTGGCTGGAGTTTCGAGCCACTCCCATCGTACTTTGCCAGCAAACATGTGATCATTGGCTTTCCCCACACCTGTCTCATGGACACGGTGCGGGCCTTTATTGGCTTTCGCATCGCACGGCTCACCGGCCACATTATGATCAAAAAGCAGGCGTTCATCTGGCCCATGAGCTGGGTTCTCACCTTCATCGGCGGTATACCGGTCGATCGCAAGGCATCCACCGGCATGGTCGGTCAAATGGCCGACATCTTCTCCCAGCGCGACGAGTTCTACCTGGCCGTCGTGCCTGAAGGCACCCGATCGCAAGTTCACACCATCAAAACCGGTTTTTGGTACATCGCCAAGGCGGCTGACGTCTCCATCGTGTGCTGGTACCTGGACAATGCCAACAAGGTCACCCGCTGGCTGGGTGAATTCAAGCCCGGCGACAATCTCAAAGAGGATCTGCTATCCATCCATCGCTTGTATGCCGAGGCCGGATATAACTTTCCCCTTGATGTCGAGGCCCTTGACAAGGGTAAAGGTGACAGGAGTAAATGAGGGTCGGACCAAGGCAACCAAATGAAATTATAATTAAAAGACTTCGAAATCAGGCGTCAAACGTCCTTAAAACCACATTTTGGGGGTCAAAAGCAGCCATCTAAGAAGATAACGGGGTCAGATCTTCAATTGTGAACGTTCTGCCTCAAACGTCCCCTATTGTAGAGGTGCGAAATGAGAACACGAAGAAATCGAGTGACGGGAGGTGACCCATGCGCGGTTTGAACGGCAAGAATGTGCTGGTGACCGGTGGCGCCAGTGGTATAGGGCAGGCCACTGCGGCGCGCTTTCTGGAGGAGGGCTGCGCCGTTTGCATCCTCGATCGCAGTGCCGGGGCACGCGCCCGGGTCGCCCAAGAGCTTCCGGCGTTAGCCGGGGTGATCGACGCAGACGTATCGAACCTGGAACAGGTACAGGCGGCATTCGCCGAGGCCATCGATCGCATGGGATCGGTCGACGTGCTGATCAACAACGCCGGCATCAGCATCCGCCACGATTTCCTGGATATCACGCCGGATGAGTGGGACCAGGTGCTGGGCATCAACCTCAAGGGGGTCTTCTACGTGGCACAGACCGCCGCAAGGCACATGATGGACAAGGGCTCCGGCGTGATTCTCAACACCGCCTCCACGGCTGGTTCCACCGGGTACCCGCACTACGCCGACTACAGCGCAAGCAAGGGAGGCGTGATCGCCTTGACGATGTCCATGGCGCTAGAGCTGGCCCCCGTAGTCCGTGTGAACGCGATTTCTCCCGGGTACGTCCTCACCCCGATGCAGCGCGCCGAGTACACGGATTCGATGCTGGACGCGGTGAACCGGAAGATCCCGATGGGTCGGCACGCGAAACCCGAGGAGATCGCCGCGCTGTTCGCGTTCCTGGCCTCCGAGGACGCCGCGTTTGCCACCGGCCACGTCTATGTCATGGACGGCGCAGAAACCACCGGGGGCCTCTGCAGTCAGTGGGTACACACGTAACCTGCCAGGGGGCGGGCCGCGGTACTTTGGTCCCCTGGACCGATATGGAAGGGGTAGGGATATGAAACTGAAAGGAAAGGTAGCCCTCATAACCGGAGGAACCTCGGGAATCGGCAGTGCCACCGCCGTGCGTTTCGCACGCGAGGGGGCGGCGGTCGTTATCACCGGGCGCAATGCCGGGCGAGGGGAGCAGGTGGCCCAGGACATCGCCGCACATGGCGTCGAGGCTCTTTTTATCTGCTCCGATGTGCGCTTTGCTGACGCTTGCCGCCAGGCGGTCGAACAGACCCTCGAGCGCTTCGGCAAGATCGACGTGCTGTTCAACAACGCCGGGGTGTTCCATCCGAAAACCGTGCCGGAATGCACCCAGGAGGAGTGGGACGAGACCATCGACACCAGCCTCAAAGGCGCCTTCTTGATGTCGAAATACGTTCTGCCGTCGATGATCGAGCGCGGCAGCGGCTCGATTATCCACACCAGCTCCGGCTGGGGGATCCAGGGAGGTCACAAGGCGGCGGCATACTGCGCCGCCAAGGGCGGACTGGTGGTGATGGCCAAGGCCATGGCGATCGATCACGGCCCCGACGGGATTCGCGTGAACTGCGTATGCCCTGGCGATGTGCAGACCCCTATGCTTCCTGACGATGCGGCCAAGCGTGGCATGTCCTGGGAAGCGTACGCTGCCGAAGCCGCCGACCGGCCTCTCGGTCGCATCGGCACAGCCGAAGAGATTGCTGAAGCAGTGCTGTATCTGGCCTCGGACGATTCCTCTTTCGTGACCGGCACGACACTGGTCGTGGATGGTGGCGGCATCGCCGGCTGAGCAGCATGCCTATTTAGTAGACCTGTTGGATGACAATACATTCAGGGCTCATATTACTCACTCTGAACGGATCAAACAAATCTATGGGGGTCGGCCCAAGGCAACCAAATGAAATTATAACTTTTTTCTATCGGATTGAGTGACTGAGACTGGCTGTTAGGAGCCAATAGCAGATAGCTGTCAGGCACTCTCCAAACCTCAGTCCCTCCAACCCTTGTATCACCCTCAGACCCTTGAACCCTTCATTCCGTCCATTGCCTCTCTGAGGCGAGGAATAAACTTATGATTTGCCCTGGGAAATGGGTAATCACCAATCTGTTCCAGCGTAATCCACTGGTGGTCCACCGGACCATTCAGGGCAACAATACCAGAAACATTGTCACAAATAAACACATCCGCGATGATCTTGAAATGGGTGTAGGCATGCTTGACCTGTGTCAAATACTGATGAACCGCAACCGTCAGACCGGTTTCTTCTTTGATTTCACGAATACAGGCTGCCACAGGTGTTTCGTCTTTCTTAATTTTACCCCCTGGGAATTCCCATAAGCCCCCCAACAGGCCATCGCTACGACGCCGGGTAATCAGTACCCTGTCTCGTTTCAAAACGATACCGATGGCAATGTTGTACAGAGGTGTCTGTTTTGCCTTAACGCGTTTGGGATAGATATCGACCGTTGACGATTGGTAAGCCTTACATGCCGGTTGAATCGGACACGTACCGCAAAGAGGAGAGTAGGGTGTACAGATCAGGGCGCCCAGTTCCATAACAGCCTGGTTGTATTTTCCGGGTTCGGGTTTGTAGAGCAATCTATCGGCATGCTTTTTGAACATCTTGCCGGCAGAGGTCTGATTCACAGGGGTGTCAACCCTGAAAAGTCTTGCCAGCACCCGTTTGACATTGCCATCCACCACAGCATAATGACCGTTGAAAACAATACTCAGAACAGCGGCTGCAATATAATCACCGATACCCGGCAGGCTACGGATATGTTTCCATGTGTCAGGAAACTTTCCCTGATGCTCTTGTACGATGATATGGGCTGTTCGGTGCATATTGCGGGCGCGACCGTAATATCCCAAACCTTCCCACGTCTTTAACACGGTTTGAAGGTCTGAAGCAGCCAGATCCTGTATGGTTGGGAATGTGCTCAAAAAACGCCGGTAATAGGGAATAACCGTTTTGACCTGGGTCTGTTGTAGCATGACTTCCGAAACCCATACAGAATAGGGATCGTTTGTTTCTCTCCAAGGCAGATTCCGGCAGTTGTGGTCGTACCATGTTAGCAGGGGGATATGGATAAAATCGTTACACGATTTTATGGTACGCGGCGTTGTCGCTCTGCAGCGATTATTTATATTGCTATTTGAATTCATTACTCTATCCGTCACAGAGCCGAAAAAAAGCTTTGCCTTGTTTGGGAACAGGAGACAGAAACGCTAACACAACACGAGGATGATTTCCAGCAGAGAGTTTGGTTGCCGATTCTTGACTTAGAATCGGTGCTCTGATAGCAAGGACCGATAGTTGGACAGATCGTCTCTTTTGACCTTTTTACAGCGCGCTGTGTGGCCGTCCGCTACATTCGACGTTGGATGTTCGATGTTGAATGTTCGATGTTCATTTCTTTTAACTTTTATTTAGTGATAATTGAAAATGCTATACCTGCTCCGTCACGGCGAGATTGCCGGTAGTGAAAAAAAGCGCTATATCGGTCAGACAGATGTCCCTTTAAGTTCAAAAGGTCTGCGTCAGGCGGCATGGTGGAAGAGGGAACTGTCCCATATCGACTTTGAAAA
>CAWKCS010000024.1:0-17548 GCA_963848165.1 uncultured delta proteobacterium
TCTTACGAGTGATAAATATAATATAAAACAGATAGTTGACATAATCAAGGTGAAATCTAAAAGAGGCCATGATACCAAAATTATGGTGAATGAATTTGTTAGTCAACAAGCCCTTAAGACTTACCGCTAAAAAGCTCCTTGGCCCGATAGGAGCTGCGCACAAACGGATCTGCGGCAACGTCGCTGAAGCCCATTTCCAGGGCAATTTTTTTCAATTCCTCAAATTCTTCCGGTGGCACATAACGGGCTACCGGAAGATGATTCTTGCTGGGTTGCAGGTATTGGCCCAGGGTCAGGATATGGCATCCGGCCTGGATGAGGTCTGCAAATGCCGCCACGATTTCATGATCGCTTTCTCCCAGTCCCAGCATCAGTCCTGATTTGGTGGAAATATCGGGAGCGTTGTCTGCGGCATACCGTATCAGTTCTAAAGATTGAGTGTAGTCCGCCTGGGGTCTGACCTGCGGGTAGAGACGCTGGATGGTTTCCAGGTTGTGATTCAGAACATCGGGTCGTGCGTCCAGAACGGTCTGCCAGGCATGACGATTACCCTGGAAGTCAGGAATCAGCACTTCGATACCCACACCGGGGCACTTGTCCCTTACCGCTTGAATCGTATTTGCAAAATGTTCTGCGCCCCCATCCGGCAGATCATCCCGGGTCACGGAGGTGATGACCACGTAGGCGAGCTTTAATTCTTGAACCGCCAAGGCCACATGACCGGGTTCTTCCGGATCTGGCGGATCTTGGGGTCCTTGGGCAACGGCGCAGAATCGGCAATTGCGTGTACAGCGGTCTCCCAGGATGAGAAATGTGGCCGTCTGCTCTGGAAAAACACTCCCAGATATTGGGGCAATTGGCTTCCTGGCAAACCGTGTGCAGATGACAGTTTTCGATGAGCGCGCGAACCTTTTCATAATCCGATCCCGCAGACAGACGTCGTTTTAGCCAGGCGGGTTTTTTTATCACCTTGTGTGACATGTATCCTCCGGACGACATTTGCGCTGCGTGCGACATTAGCCCTGCGGGCGTCATTATGCCTTCGGCTGTCATTTATGGTCATTAGCCCTTCGGGCGTCATTTATTGCCGCTGATAGCTCGTAGCTTGTGGTTTAGCCTAACACTTAAAACATAAAACCATGATATGACACGAAGTAGATGACCATTAATGACGCGCTAGCAAATGACCCTTATTTTCCCCTCTCTCTTTATCCATTTATCCAAGCTCTCCCGTGTTATATCCTCTAAAGGCCGCCCGAAAACATCCCCTAAATACTGCTTGGTCAGTTTCCGAACCGCTTGCATGGAAGGTTTTCGGGCAGTTCTTTTTCGAGGGAGTCATGGAAATATTGGTAAGACCACAGGGATGAATCCATTTGAAGGGGGTCATGGAAAGGTTGACGTTCAGGGCCATTCCATGGAAACTGATTCCCTTCCGGACAGCGAGGCCAATGCTGCCAAGCTTTTTTTCACCGACCCAGACACCGCGATTCCTGGGATTTCGCGTAGCCTGGACACCGAGGGTTTCGGAAACGCGGATCATGACTTCTTCGAGCATGAAGACCAGTTCCGTGATGCCGAGTCGTTGACGGTCCAGATCCAGGATGGGATATACCACCATCTGACCGGGACCGTGATACGTGATATCCCCCCCCCTTTCCACTTGTATGACCTGGATGCCTGATGTTTTCAGAAAAGCGTCTGAAACTGTCAGGTTCTCAATCCCCCCCCTGCGACCCAGTGTAAAAACCGGGGCATGCTCTACGAACAGAATGACATCCTGAGAAAAATTCTTTTCAATTCTGGCTCTGACGAGGGTCTGTTGGAATTCCCAGACTTCCTGATATGCCATTGTCTGGAGATCCAGGTACCAGCAGGCCTGGGTCCGAGTGGGAGACGGGTGTCTTACCATCGGACCGATCCGAATATATCATAAGACCTAACGAGTGGTTTTCCATTTATCATCATATAACAAAATATCCGGGTTAACCTGCCAGGCACGGTTTTCGCGCGGCCATGGTTTCGTCCAGCCGCCGGACCTTGGTTTTTGTAGGGGCCTGCAACAGCAGCTCCGGAGTGTCTCTGGCTTCCTGGGCAATCTGCCTCAAGGCTTCGATAAAGCGATCAAGATCCTCTTTGGATTCTGTTTCTGTGGGCTCCATCATCAAAGCACCCTGGACCACGAGAGGGAAATAGATCGTGGGTGGATGAAAACCGTAGTCTATCAGTCGTTTGGCAATATCGAGGGTACTTACCTTGTATGCTTGTTGATGTTTGTCCGTGAAGACACACTCATGCATACAGGGTCTGTCATAGGGCAGGTGGAAAATATCCCGGAGGCTCTCTTTCAGGTAATTGGCGTTCAGCACAGCCAGTTGACTCGCTGTTTTTAACTGCTCACCCATGGAAAGGATATAGGAATAGGCTCGAATTTGAATCCCGAAATTTCCGTAAAATGCGTGAACCTTGCCAATCGATTGCGGGTAATCATAAGAGAGTTCATATCTGTTCCGGGCATGCACCACCCTGGGTACCGGCAGAAAGGGTTCGAGTTTTTTGGTGACGCAAACCGGACCACTGCCAGGCCCACCGCCGCCATGGGGGGTTGAAAATGTCTTGTGGAGATTGAGGTGCAGCACATCCACACCGAGGTCGGCCATGTTAACCATCCCCATCACAGCGTTCATATTGGCGCCGTCCGCGTATACGAGACCGCCTTTGGCATGTACGATCTCGGAAATCTGTTTGATATGTTCTTCAAAGAGACCCAGTGTGTTGGGATTCGTGACCATGATGCCGGCCGTGTCTTCATCCATGAGGGCATCCACATCCTCCGGTGAAAGAACGCCTTGTGCATTGGAGGCAACGGGAACCGAACTGAAACCACACAGGGCGGCACTTGCAGGGTTGGTGCCGTGGGCTGTGTCCGGTATGAGGATTTTGGTTCGCTTTTCCTTGTTCATCATGTGAAAAGCGTAAAACAGGAGCATGCCGGTAAGCTCTCCCTGGGCACCGGCGGCCGGCTGTAACGTAACGGCCGGCAGTCCTGTGATTTCGGCCAGATGTTTCTGAAGATCAAACATGATTTCAAGAGCGCCCTGTGCCAATTCGAGCGGCAACAGTGGATGGGCCTGAGCAATGCCTGGGAGAGACGCCTGACGTTCATTGGTTTTGGGATTGTATTTCATGGTGCAGGACCCCAGGGGGTACATACCGCTGTCGACCCCGAAGTTCCAGGTGGACAGGCGGGTGTAATGTCTCACGACATCGACCTCGCTCAGATCGGGAAAATCAGGTCCCTCCCCGATCAGTTCCTCAACCAGTGGAGATGACGGGACATCGCTATTGGGTAAAGAGAACCCTGTTCGTCCTTTCTTGCCTCTTTCCCACAAAAAGGGCTCATTGAGTATCAGGCCTGTGGTTCCGACGTGTTCCTTCATGATGTTACCTCCTTGACCAACAGGTCCATATCCGCTTTGTCCATGGTTTCTGTGGCACACAACAGATAGTGATCGGGAAACTCGGGATAATCCGGTGTCAGTGAAAGTCCCGGCACAATTTTTTTGGCCAGCAGGTTTGCATAGGTTTTCTTGAAGTCCTCTGGAAATTTGACGACAAATTCGTTGAATACGGGTGAATCAAAGGGGAGTTCAAACCCGGCTTTTTTCAATATGTTTTGCAGGTAAGCGGCTTTATCGTGATTCAATGCGGCCAGTTTTCGAATATTGGTGCCGCCCAGCGTTGCCATATACATGGCTGCGGCAGTAGCACACAGGCCCTGATTGGAACAAATGTTCGACGTGGCTTTTTCCCGGCGAATATGTTGCTCCCTGGTGGAGAGCGTCAAGACAAACCCTCTCTTGCCTTCAAGATCCTGTGTCCGGCCAACGAGCCGGCCGGGCATATTTCTGGTGTGGATCTTTTTGGCTGCAAACATGCCAAGACCGGGGCCGCCGAAAGATCTGGGGATACCCAGACTCTGTCCCTCACCACAGGCAATGTCTGCACCGAGACTGCCCGGGTTTTTTAATATGCCATAGGCAAGGGGTTCTGTGAAAGAGACGATGAAGAGTGTTTTGTTGTCCGAGTGGACTTTTTCCCCAAAGGCAGCCAGATCTTCGATACATCCAAAATAGTTGGGTGATTGAACGGCCACGCCTGCAAATGTCTCGATATTTGCCAGGCCGCTCATGTCTGTTTGACCGGAATCCAGAACAGGGAGCTCGACAACTTCGAACCCGGTGGGCGCGAAGTATGTTCGAACCACCTGCCGATACAGAGGATGGATGAGACGGGAGATAGCCACTTTTTTCCGCCGGGTGATCCGGATAGACATCAGGAGTGCTTCCGCCAGAGACGATGCCCCGTCATACATGGAGGCATTGGCCACATCCAACCCCAGAAGACGCGCGGTAAGTGTCTGGTATTCATAGATGGCTTGAAGGGTACCCTGGCTCATTTCCGGCTGATAAGGGGTATAGGCCGTGTAAAACTCGGACCTGTTCAGAAGCTGTTTGACCACTTCCGGAATGTAATGATCATAACTGCCGGCACCAATGAACACTTTGTAATCAGGGCAGACCGCCATCTGGTCTGCCAGTCCGCTCATGTGACGGTTCAGTTCCCACTCGGTCATGGCTTTGGGCAGATCGAGGTCCGTTTTTCTGCGGCAGTTCTCCGGAATGGTTGTAAACAGATCATTCAGATTGCCGGCACCGATCTTTTTCAGCATATCGGTGATATCTTCTTGCGTGTGCGGTAAATATCTCATGCTATCACCCCTTCAATGATTCGAGATAAGCGCTTTTATTCATCAGCTGGTCCAATTCGGATTTTTCACTGAGCTTGATCCGGAGCATCCATCCCCCGGTATAGGGTTCGTTGTTGACCAGTTCCGGCGTGTCCTCCAGGGCGTCATTGACGGCGGCAATCTCGCCGCTCACAGGCATGAACAGTTCGGATACGGCTTTGACGGATTCCACCGTGCCGAACTCGGCACCCTTTTCAAAGGTCTCACCAACCTGGGGCAGTTCGACAAAAACGATATCTCCCAGCTGATCCTGTGCATAGTCGCTGATGCCGATGACGGCTTCGTCGTTTTCCATTTTTATCCATTCGTGATCATCGGTATACATGACATCGTCGGGAAAATTCAACTCACTCAATTCTTTCATAAAGGCCTCCTATGAAAAGTCGTTTTAGGTGTTAAGTTTTAGGCTGAAAGCGTATGCTGGATAAACGGTATAGAAAAGTTCTTTTAACACGAAATACGAAAATACGAGACCATGATCAAACAGATAGAATTCCTGCAGTCTGCTGCAGGCTTTAAACTTGCTCTAACAGCTCTAATAGTTGAGCTTACAGTCTATAGCTTATATCATCTACAGCTAGTTACAGTTCATGCAGCTTCTGGATGTTATCTCCGACCTGATCTGCCGTAAAACAGAACTTCATTTCCAAGAAACGTTTTCGGAAGGAGATAACGGCTTCCTTGACGGTCCGGTTATCCACCAGAACATCCTTGAACAATTGTGCCAGTTCTTCGAAATCCGCGGCCTGCATGCCAAATCGCGTCATTTCCTGTACACCCATGCGAAGAGATCCGGAAGCTGTAAAGCCTTCTTCCACCGGGGCTGCCTGGTAATTGACGATGAGGTTGTTCTCTTCCAGCTTCCTGGCAATTTCAGGCCCCTTTGCATAGCCGACGTTGAGTATGACCTGGTGGGTTTCTGTAAAAGAGATCTCCGGATCGCCTGCCACGCTCAACCCGCAGTCGTTCAGCGCCTTGGCAAAGGCACGGGCATTGTCGAGCACTTTTTTGGGGTATATGTTTTTAAAATGGTTCATTTCATATGCTGCCATCAGGAGCCCCAGAAGTGTTCCCAGGTGATGATTGCTGACACTTCCGGGGAATGCCCGGCGTTTGACGGCTTCCCATAGTTCGAACCGGGGGTCTTCATCCCTGACATTCGTACCGATGATACCCCGTTGTGTTCCGAAAAAGGTTTTATGGGTGGACCCGGTAATAAAATCCGCACCCTCTTTAAAAGGTTCTTGAAAGTGGGGGCCTACCAGCCCCAGAACGTGAGCCATGTCGTACATGATGACCGAATCCATACCCAGGCCATCGATTATGCGGCGAACTTCTGCGACGGGCTCCCTGTGGAGGACCATGCTTTTGCCAAAGATAATCAGCTCCGGCGCATGTTTTTGGATGAGGGTCTCACAGGCATTAAGGTCAATCTTATAGGGGTTTTCCGGCAGGACCGGAAAATTTATCACCGCCGGTTTTTCAGACAGAGGGTCCCGGGCCACAAAGTCTCTCAACGCTCCCATGGGCTGTGCACTCAGATGACCGCCCTTGATGATATGGTTGTTCATCACTTTCCTGAGGCGCCGTTGTTCATTTTTGCGGTCGGTTCGATTGATATAATCAACCAATGCACTGAACAGAGCCATGTTTGCCATCTGGCCCGAAACCAGGCGGGTTTCGACCTGCTGACACCCAAAGAATTTTTTTAACTCTGTTTCGAGTTCTGCCTCAACTTCGGCAATGAAATCGGTTCCCTGGTAATAAAAAACCTCGGCTTCGCTGAAGGCGCCCACCTGCTTGTGCTCGGCATAGCGTCCGCAGGGGTCCATGATGGAGAGCAAGCGTACGAGTTCGGACTGGGTCTGTTCGGACGGGATGAGGTTGATGCATTCCTTTTGGCGCCAGTCTGTATTTCGAATCGATTTTATGAGCAGAGATTGAACGTTTTGGAAAATATCATTTTCTCCTGATGATTTTTTTTCCTGTCCGATCCTGTCCCAGGGAATAGACCTGGCAAAAGGCGGTGCTTCGCTTCGCATGTGAAAGGGAACGATAATTCCCGGCACCTGCTTGCCCCGGATTTCGATCTCGATGTCGTCGCCCTCCACCAGGGTGCTGTCCACCAGTCCCAGGCAGATTCCCCTGAGATCGTGACTCTCGGTCAATTTCGAGAAGATTCCCTGCCCCTCGATCTCCCATCTTGGAATCATGGTGCCGCTGGTGACGTACCCGACCTGACGATTTCCTTGAAAAATTTTGTATCCGGCGCGGGCCACACTCTTTTTTTTCAATGCCACCGGCATGATGCAGCGTGGGAGGTCATGAATGAGGGAATAGTCCTGATCGGCAATTTTTTTAAACGCTTGAAATTGCTTTTCAAGGGCCTCTCGACCGATAAAATCTTTTTTCAAAGGAGACAGGCTTACGGCAAACCGTGACAGGGGTGACGCGTAGATCGGGATTTCCTTGTTGTCCGGATCCATTCCCAATTCATGCCCGTACAGGGGAAGACCAGCTTCAAGCCTGAGGGTGTCCCGCGCGCCCAGTCCAACAGGGTGGGCACCCTGGTCGATCAATAGATCCCAGATAGCGGGTGTGTCGGCGCTGTCGATGAACAGCTCAAAGCAGAGGGGTTCACCGGTGTATCCCGTGCGCGCGATGAGCACTTTTTTGCCTTGAATGGTGGCGGTGCTGAGATGGTTGCGCATGGGTTCCGGAAGGGCCCCGATGTCCAATATTTTCTGGAGAATATCTTTGGATGTCGGCCCCTGCAGGCTCAGCATGGATATGTCTTTGGTTTTATCCTCCATGGTGACATCTTTGAAATCAGGCAGACAGGCCTGAAAGTGATCCCAATCTTTGAGACGGTTGCCGGCATTGACCACCAGCAGGTATTCATCGGCATGAAAGCGGTAGAGATAGGCATCATCGATGGCGCCGCCGCTGTCGTTGGGGATCAAGGTATACTGGCTTTCTCCTTCCTCGAGCCCGATGGCATTGTTGGAAAGGACATATTGTAAAAAAGGCAGCGCATCCTGTCCCCGGAAGGTGAATCGGCCCATATGCGACACATCAAAAAGACCGGCATGCCGTCTTGTGGCAAGGTGTTCCCGGACGATGCCCTGTGGATACTGTATGGGCATGACCCAGCCCCCGAATTCAACCATCTGGGCACCCAGGTCGACATGGCGATCATGTAAAATTGTTTTGAAAAGTTTTTCCATAGGACGACTCCTTTATCCTCCGGATGATATTTGCCCTGCGGGCGTCATTTGCGCTACGCGCGTCATTTATTGTCATTTAGCCCTTCGGGCGTAATTTAGCGCTGCGCGCGTTATTTATTGCCGCTAATAGCTGTAGCTCGGGGTTACCTAATCACTTAAAACGACTTAACACTTAACACCTTCAAGTTTCTTCCCCTTCAACCCTTGTATCACCCTCGAACCCTCCAACCCTCTCTTTTACACCATCTCAATCGCACATGCCATGGACACGCCCCCGCCGCCACAGAGGGTGGCCAGTCCCAGTGTTTTTCCTCGCTGTTTCATAGCGTAGATCAGGGATACCATGATACGGGCACCGGTGGCGCCGACCGGGTGTCCCAGACCGATTCCCGACCCGTTGACATTCGTGATTTCCCGGTTCAAGCCCAGTTCTCTTTCACAGCCGATATACTGGGCGGCAAAGGCTTCGTTTACTTCAACGAGTTCAAAATCCTCAATTTTCAAACCACTGCGTGTCATCAGGTCCTGAACAGCCGGAACAGGCGACATGCCCATTACCGAGGGATGGCAGCCTCCCTTTCCCACGGCTTTGATTTTTGCCAGGGGTTTTATATTGAGGGCTGCGGCTTTTTCAGCAGACATGATCACCATTCCGGCTGACCCGTCATTGATACCGCTCGCGTTTCCCGCCGTAACCTTGCCGGTTTTGGGAATAAAGGCGGGTGGCAGTTTCTGGAGCTGTTCCATGGTCATCCCGGGTCTGAAGTGTTCGTCCTTATCAAACAGAATAGGATCTTTTTTTCGTTGGGGAATTTCCATGGGTATGATTTCTTCCTTGAACGAACCATCCCGGGTAGCTCGCTCTACGTTGTTATGACTCCTGAGCGCCACTTCATCCATCTCTTCCCGGGTGATGCCATACTGCTGGGCCACAAACTCTGCGGTATGGCCCATGATATAAGGTTTTCCTTTAAAATAGCTGAGGGGAGGTTCTTCTGCATTCACCGGTCCGTTTTCAGGATGGGGTATCACATGGGAGCCACAATGGAGGCTCCGAATCAAGGCATCCACAAAGACCTGATCCTGCAGACGGCATCCCCAACGGGCGGCCGGCACGACATATGGGACCCCGGACATGTGCTCAACACCCCCGCAAAGAATGATATCGGCCATACCGGCCTGAATCATGGCCATTCCGGAAATGGTCGCTTCCATACTCGAAATACACACGCGGTTGATGGTTACGGCGGGAACCGTGTCGGGTATACCTGCCAGCAGGGCAGCTGTTCGGGCGACATTCAATGTGTCCACCGGCTCCAAACAGCAGCCGTAGCGAACATCATCGATCATCGCAGGATCGATGCCGGCCCGGTCTATGGCTTCCCGCATGGTAACCCTGGCAATCTCTGAGGCGATA
Source organism: uncultured delta proteobacterium (assembly GCA_963848165.1). Lineage (GTDB taxonomy): Bacteria > Desulfobacterota > Desulfobacteria > Desulfobacterales > B30-G6 > B30-G6. The sequence goes on from CAWKCS010000024.1 coordinate 9,455, forward strand.
GTGTCCCGCAGGGTTCCACCGAATGCGCCGATGGCGGTCCTGCATGCCGATGCAATAACAACGTCTTTCATGATCGAGTCCTTTCTGGAATGCTGGTTTACTGAAGAATCTCGCACAATCTCGAGGTTCTTCAATCACTTCATTTCGATCAACTCTTTTGGAAAAACCTAGAAGGTAACAATCTGAGCAAACATTAAACATATTCTCAATTGGATAGCAAATACAAAGGCTCGATTTTTCCGAAACTTTTGTAAATTAAAGGCGTTGCAGCCATCTGCTCTAATAGCGACACCGTCGCGTCTGATAAATTCGTGCAACGAATTTATTGGGCTTGACTTTTCAATCACAGATAATTTATATTTGATTCGAATTTTGAATTAGATTCAAAAATAAAATTAAATAATAGTATGTCTTCGGAGGAAGTATGGATTTTGCATTGAGCAGAGAGCAGCTCATGTTTAAAAAAGAGGTTATTCAGTTTGCTAAAAAGGAAATCGTGCCGCACGTCCGGGAATACGATCTGAAAGAGGCTTTTAATTTTGACGCCTTTCGTAAGCTGGGAGAATTTGGTATCCTGGGGCTTCACTTTCCAGAGAAATATGGTGGGGAAGGCGCAGATGTCGTCACCACGGTGATTGCCGGTGAAGCCCTGGGGGAAGCGGGTGTCGACGGCGGTCTTACCCTTTCGTACGGGGCACATTCATTTCTGTGTGCAGACAACATCCTGTGCCACGCATCTGAAAAACAGAAACAGCGCTATCTTCCAAAACTGGCCAGCGGTGAAATGATTGGATGTATGGCGCTTTCAGAACCGGATGCAGGATCTGATGTGGCGTCCATGACAACCACCGCAATCAAGAAGGGTGATCGATATATTCTCAATGGCACCAAGATGTGGATAACCAACGGTCCCATCGCCGATGTAGCGGTTGTATACGCCAAAACCGATCCGGAACTCCAGCACGCAGGTATTTCGGCATTTATCGTCGATAAAGGGACCCGCGGCTTTACAGCCGGCAATCCTTTTATCAAGATGGGGGTCCGTTCTTCTCAAACCTCTGAACTTGTGTTTAGCGACTGTGAAATTCCAGCAGAGAACCTTCTTGGAAATGAGGGCGATGGATTTCTCATGGCCATGCAAACCGTGGAGTGGGATCGGAGCGCACTTCTGGCGCCCTTCTTGGGAACAGCAAATTATCTGCTGAAAAAATGTGCACAATATGCCAGGGGCCGTGTGCAGTTCAAGAGACCTATCGGGCATTTTCAGGCAATCAAGCACAAGCTGGCTGATATCAGGATTTTTGGAGAGGCAGCCAGGGCGCTCGTTTACAGGGTGGCCTGGTACAAAGATCAGGGGCGTCCCTTGAATCATCTCGAGGCGGCTATCGCGAAACTCTATATCGGTGACTACAGCCTGGGGCCCACGAATGACGCTGTGGTGCTGCATGGCGGATATGGATTTACGCACGAGTTCGACGTGGAGCGCGTTTTCAGGGATAGCCGATTGGCGCCCATAGGTGGCGGCACATCCGAGATCCAGAAGAAAATAATTTCGAAGTTGATGTAAAAAAATCGTTACACGATTTTTTTATGGCGCGGCGTTGCCGCTTTAAGAATATGGCTCAGGCAGAATCCAGTTGCTACAAATGAAGCTATTTCAAATTTGCTGATTCCCCGCTACTTGCAGAGCGGGTTATCATCAAATTAGATAAGGATGCTTATGAATTTTGATTTTAGTGAAGAAGAACGAAAGTTCCATCTCGAGCTTGACAGCACCTTGGCCGGGTTTATTGCGCAGGAGAATCTGGGGGAGGGGGATTCCGGTATTAGCGGGGAAATTGTGCGGAAGTGCCTGCGTATGCTTTCCGAGAATGGATATCTGAGCCTCGGACTCGAAAATCCAGATGCCGTCCAGGGCGGAACTCTCAACCTCATGGCCTGCATGGAAATTCTGGCGGCTGTGTCCCAGTCCCTGTATCTGGCGACCGAGATGAGCACACGTATGTTCGGCAGAATCATCCATACATGGGGGACCCGGGAACAGAAAATGCATCTGCTTCCCCTTTTGAAAACAGGCGAAATCCTGGGTGCTGTGGCACTGTCTGAAGACGCCATGAATGTTCACAATGACCCTCTGGAAACCGAGGGAGTCGAAAAGGGTGATGACATCCGGATCTCGGGTGTTAAAAATTTTGTGGTGAACGGTCCGGTTGCAGACTGGATCGCCGTTGTGGGCAGGATGCATGATCAAGAAGTCATTTTTCTGGTGGAAAAAGGCTCCCAGGGTCTGCTGGTCCATAAACCCCTCTCCACTCTTGGTTATGAAGATGTTGCCATTTCCGGCCTTCGCCTGGATTGCTGCCGTGTGCTGCGCGGGCAAATTATTATAGCACCAGGGGAGGTCCATGTGTTAGAGAAACTCCGGCAATGGGAAAACCAGATTCTCATAGGGGCCAGCCTCGGGATGATGAAATCTGCTTTTGAATCGGCCAAAACATTTGCCAATACGCACCGGACAGGCGGAAAGCCGATTATTGCTTACCAGGAGGTGGCTTTCAAACTGGCTGAAATGCTGGCCTTGTACCAGACATCCCAACTCCTGGCCTTTCGTGCGGCCTGGTCTTCCGATATGAGCGAGCGCGAAGGCGTCAGCCTGACCCTGTGCGCCAAGGTCTTTTGCACCGAGGCCGCTGAAAAGGTTGCCAGTCAGGCTCTGCAGGTACTTTCCGGAACCGGATATCGGACCGGAAACAAGGCCGAGTGTGCCTACAGGTGTGCCAAGTATGCCCAGATTGCAGGAACCTCCACAGAAATTGCCAGGGTCCTCATCGGGGATGAGGCGTTGGGGTATTAGGAGGGGTGGAGGGGAAAGCAACTGTCATTTGCTGCGCGTCATTTGTGGTCATTTACTTCGTGTCATTATAGATGGTTTTAGGTTTTATGTTTTAAGTGTTAGGTAAACCCCAAACTACGAGCCATTAGCGGCAATAAATGACGCCCGAAGGGCTAATGACCATAAATGACAGCCGGAGGCATAATATCGCGTAGCGCAAATATCGTCCGCAGGACAAATATCATCCGGAGGATAAATGACACGCGACAGGCGCTAATGTCGCACGTAGTGCAAATGACGCCCGCAGGATAAATGCAATGGAGAAATGACAAATTTAATGGAAACGTCAGAGAAGAAAATGCCCACGCGTAGCGAACTGAGACGACAACGGGAAAGGGAACAGCGCTATCTGACCATTTTGGAGGCCGCGGAGAATCTTTTTGCCCGCAAGGGATATCATACGGCAAGTATGGAAGAGATTGCCGATCTTGCCGAGGTTTCTGTGGGAACGGTGTATTTTTATTTCAAAAACAAAGAAGATCTCATGCTGCAGATGCTCGAAAAAACAGGGTACCAACTTCGCGATCTCCTGGGTCGGGAGTTCGACAATGCTGACGGAAGCATCGAGGGGTTTAGACGGGCCGGTATTATCTTCTTCGAGGAGTTCTGTCTCAAATATCCGGAAAAGGTAGCCATTTTTTTTCGGGAATCGGCAGGTCAAAGCCAACAGATGGAGGCACACAGAAAAAAAATCTTCGACAAACTTATCGGGGATGTTCAAAAGGCATTGCTCAGGGTGAGCGACAATCTCGGGGTCGGTTATCAAAGTGAATTTTCAGCCGAGGTTATGGCGGTCAGTATCATGGGCATGTATGAACGGATCGCATATCAGTATCTCATATGGCGGAACCGCTCAAAGGACCTGACGACACTCGGGCGTGATGCTGTCGATTTTATCGTGGGAGGCATAAGGAATTTGATGAAATAAGCATAAGCATGCTTATCGGTAATGGCTAAAATAGGGAGGAATCAATTATGACGGAAAATCCACTCCTGTATCATGTTGAAAATCAGGTGGCAACGCTGACCATCAACCGTGAAAAGCAACGAAATTCCCTGACACCCCAGGTAATTGAACAATTCATGGATTGCCTGGATCGAGCGGAAGCCGATGATCATGTCCGGGCGCTCATGGTGACCGGTGCAGGCGACAAATCTTTTTGTTCCGGGGCCGACCTTGGGGGTGCTGCCACGGAGGAGGGCAAGGTATCTTTTAGTCGTTATGCAGATCTTTTAAAGCGCATGGCGGCTTACCCCAAACCGACCGTTGCCAGGATCAATGGGTACTGCCTGGCCGGGGGTATGGGTTTCATGCTGGCCTGTGATATTGTGGTGGCAAGGGAGACGGCCAAATTCGGGACCCCTGAGGTCAATGTGGGCTTATTCCCGATGATGATAGGTGCCTTGATATTCAGGAATGTGCTGCAAAAAAAGGGCATGGAAATGGTGCTCCTGGGGGAAAAACTCACGGCGCAGGAAGCCCTCGAAATGGGTCTCGTTACCCGGGTCGTTCCCTTTGACAAGCTGGATGAAAGCGTTGGCCGGATTTTGGGGTCGTTGATTGCAAAGAGCCCCATTGGATTGAAACTCGGCAAAGAGGCTTTTCATCACATGTCGGATATGCCCCTGGACGAGGCCGTCGATTACCTGAGCGGCAAACTGGCCGAAGTGGTATCCACCGAAGATGCCGTGGAGGGGATCACGGCATTTATCGAGAAACGCAAGCCGGAGTTTAAGGGGAAATAGAAAGATCAGGGGCAAGGGTTAGGGTGAGGTTAGAGTTGGAGGTCAAGGGTTAAGTTTTAGCGTTTTAAGTGTTAGGTAAACCCCAAGCTACGAGCTATTAGCGGCAATAAATTACGCCCGAAGGGCTAATGACCATAAATGACAGCGCAGCGTAAATGACGCCCGAAGGCTAATGCGCACAGTGCAAATGACAGCCGAAGGTTATGTGACTGCGAAGGAGTTTACGGATGAATGAGACATACAAATTATACAACGAGAAATTAATCATTGCCAATTGCAGCGGGTTTTTCGGTGACAGGTTTTCTGCGGCACAGGAAATGGTCCAGGGTGGTCCCATCCATTTTTTGACTGGTGATTACCTGGCCGAACTGACCATGGCCATCCTGCTTCGCAAGCAGTTCAAAGATCCCAATGCCGGTTATGTCACGACCTTTTTAAAGCAGATGGAAATTGTCATGGGGGAATGTCTTGACAGGCGCATCAGGGTTGTCGCCAATGCAGGCGGTCTCAATCCAGCGTCACTTGCCAAAGAACTCGAGAAGGTAGCGGACAGCCTGGGGCTTCATCCCAAAATTGCCTATATCGAGGGTGACAACCTGATGCAGAGGCTGCAGGATCTTCAGGGCAAAGGAGAACCTTTTACCCACATGGACAAGGGGATTTCCTTGAAAGAAGCCAAGGCGCAGACGATTTCAGCCAATGCGTATCTGGGTTGCTGGGGGATCGTGGAGGCACTGAATCACGACGCAGACATCGTCGTGGGGGGACGTATTGCCGACGCAGCACTGGTCATGGGGCCTGCGGCCTGGCAATTCAAATGGGAGAAAACAGACTGGGATGCCCTGGCGGGTGCGGCGGTGGCCGGTCATGTGATCGAGTGCAGCGCCCAGGCGACCGGAGGCAATTACGCTTTCATTGAGGAGGTACCCTCTTTCAAAAAGGTAGGGTTTCCCATTGCGGAACTTGAAAAGGACGGTTCCTCGGTTATTACCAAGCATCCCAACACCGGCGGGCTTGTCTCGGTTGGAACGGTAACCGCTCAGCTGCTGTATGAAGTCCGGGAACCCAGATATCTGACGCCGGACGTGGCAGCCCGTTTCGATACCATCGATATTTTCCAGGAAGATGTCGACCGGGTTCGGATTCAAGGTGTCAAGGGGGAACCCCCCACCCGCACCACCAAAGTCTGCATCAATAACCTGGGAGGATATCGTAACAGCATGACCATCGTCCTGACCGGACTCGACATCGAGAAAAAGGCGCAGATCGTGACAGAAGCCCTCTTTGACAGCCTGGGTGGGGAAAAACTGTTTTCGGTGGTGGATGTACAGCTGGTTCGCTCGGAAAAGGAAAATCCGCCAACCAATGAAGAGGCTTTTGCGCATCTGCGTATATCGGTCTTGGATCCGGATCCCAAAAAGGTGGCCTTGTTTTCTTCAAAACTGGTGGAGCTGGCTCTGGCCAACATCCCTGGTTTTACGGCCACAGCCCCCCCCACCAAAGGCGTTCCGGCCATTATGCACTGGCCGGCACTGGTGTCGAACGACCATATCCAACAGCATGTTTTTGTCGACGATCAAGAGATTGTTGTGAAAGCGTTGGTTCAGGGAGAAGCCTTGCATGTCACGCCGCTTCAAACAAGACCGATTCCATCGGTTCCACACGGAGAAACCGTTTCAGTACCTTTTGGGGAATTGTTTGCCACGCGCTCCGGAGACAAGGGCGGAAATGCCAACCTGGGTGTCTGGGCAAAGACACCGGATGCATTTGCCTTTTTACGGGATTATTTATCGGTGGAACGCTTGAAAATACTTCTCAAGGATCTGGCGGATTTTGACATCGAGCGCTATGAACTGCCGAATCTCCTGGCCTTGAATTTCTATATCAAAGGCTTGCTGGGTGACGGAGTGGCCGCATCCCTGAGGAGTGACCCCCAGGCCAAAACATTGGGAGAATACCTGAGAGCCAGGATTGTTGACGTGCCCAAAGCCATTTGTCCTTCGGACGACATTTGCGCTACGCGCGATATTTAGCCTGCGGCTGTTATTTGTCCTTCGGACGACATTAACGCTTCGCGTGTCATTTGCACTGCGTGCGACATTAGCGCTTCGCGCGACATTACGCCTGCGGCTGTCATTTATGGTAATTAGCCCTTCGCGCGTAATTTATTGTCGCTAATGGCTGTAGATTGGGGTTTACCTAACACTTAAAACATAAAACCTAAAACCATCTATAATGACACGAAGTAAATGACCATTAATGACGCGAAGCAAATGACAATTATTTTTGACCCCGTATCCTCAACTATTTGGGAGAAAATTATATAATGTCCTACAAATTTAATGCCAAGGCAACCTGTCAGGAATATTTCGGCAAAGCTCACGACATGGTGAGAAAATCGGTCAAGGCCTTTGTTGACAAGGAGATTCTTCCCTTTATAGATGATTGGGAGGAAGCCGGAGAATTTCCACGGGAGCTCTATCAAAAGGCAGCGGCAGTCGGTATTCTCGGAACGGGATATCCCGAAGCATACGGTGGCATACCCGGAGATATTTTTTTCCATATCGCCGTGTCCGAGGAACTGATGCGCTCGGGATCCGGCGGTCTGGTGGCGGGTCTGGGCAGCCTGAATATCGCCATTCCTCCGATTCTGTCGGCCGGAACCGAATCCCAAAAAGAACGGTTTGTCAAACCGGTTCTGGCGGGAGAAAAGATATCGGCACTGGCCATAACAGAGCCGGGAGGGGGTTCGGATGTGGCCAATCTGCAGACGACGGCCGTCAGGGAAGGAGATTACTACCGGGTCAATGGGAGCAAAGTCTTCATTACCAGCGGATACCGGGCAGATCAGATCACCTGCGCTGTACGCACCGGTGAAGCCGGTGCTCACGGCATCAGTCTTCTGGTTATCGAATCGAATACACCGGGGTATTCTGTTTCTGAAAAGTACAAGAAGACGGGCTGGTGGGCATCGGACACAGCCCAGATATTTTTTGATGACTGTCGCGTGCCCGTACAAAATCGGCTGGGGGAAGAAAACGCCGGTTTTTACACCATCATGGAAAATTTTCAAGGTGAAAGACTGGCCCTGGCAATCATGGCCAACATGACGGCCCAACTGGCCCTGGAATCGGCGATTGCCTATGCCGGGGAAAGGGATGCTTTTGGCAGGAAGCTGAAGGGATTCCAGGTGACAAGACACAAGCTGGTGGACATGGCAACGCTTGTGGAAGCGAGCCGTGAGTTTACATACCGGATTGCAGCCAAGATCGATGCCGGGCAGAACCAGATCAAGGAGATCAGCATGGCAAAAAACTTTGCCTGCAGTGTCAGTGATAAGGTCACCTATGATGCGGTCCAGATATTCGGCGGATATGGATACATGCGTGGTTATCTGGTGGAAAGATTGTTTCGGGACAACCGGATCTTGTCCATCGGTGGCGGCACCACCGAGA